>NZ_FMBK01000012.1 GCF_900095025.1 Acinetobacter albensis
GCGCGTTTGGTCACCACGGCATTGAATCAGTTGGAGGCAACGGGTGGAACTTACGCCTTGTGTTCGATGTGTATCGGGGTCGGTCAAGGCATCGCTCTCATTATTCAACGTGTTTAGGTAAAATACCTTTCTAAAATCCTTCTTGCTTATGCAGCTGATTTGACCATTTATTTATCTTAATAATAAGGTTTAAATTTTTTGCTCAGGAAGGATGAAGAAGGAATAAAAATACAAGGAATTTTATGCCAACTTTTAGTTCAAATCATGCTGAAATTAATTATCAGACCTTTGGTGATTCTGCCAAACCTGCGCTAATTTTTTCAAATTCTTTAGGCACTAATTTTTCGATGTGGAAACCACAAATTGATCATTTTCAACATGATTATTTCGTGGTTTGCTATGACACGCGTGGTCATGGCGCATCGAGCGCACCTCAAGGCCCTTACACACTTGAGCAGCTTGGACAAGACGTTGTTCAGCTTCTAGATCATCTCAACATTGAAAAAGCAACGTTCTGCGGTATTTCTATGGGGGGTTTAACGGGTCAATGGTTAGCCATTCATCAACCAGAACGTTTTAATCGAGTGATTGTCTGCAACACTGCTGCAAAAATTGGTCAAGAACAAGCGTGGAACGATCGTGCTGCATTAGTGCGCGAACAAGGTTTACAACCGATTGCTTCGACTGCTGCTTCGCGCTGGTTTACTACTGGGTTTATTCAGCGTGATGCGGCCTTGGTTGAAAAGCTCCAAAATGATTTGGCAGCTGGAAGTGCGGAAGGTTACGCAAGTTGCTGTGAAGCTCTATCCCAAGCAGATTTACGTGAACAGCTTAAAGATATTAAGGTGCCTGTACTGGTTGTAGCAGGTCAGCAAGATCCCGTTACGACTGTGGCCGATGCTGAATTTATGATTGAACGCATTCCAAACAGTAAAATGTCTGAAATTAACGCTTCACATATATCAAACATTGAATTACCAAATGAATTTAATCAAATTATTCAACAATTCATGACTTAATCTTAAAACCTTAGATTTTTCAGCCTTACCTAAGTTGTAGGGCTGTTTAAATAATTGACTACAATAGTTTATGAAAAAATAAAATGCTGAAAAGTACTGCGAACCATTTTATTATCTGTTCGAGAAAAAATAGTTTCAATTTCAAATTTATTGAGTACTTATTCATCAGGATTAATTATACATTAGTGTATTGACCTTCTTATTTCAATTTTTATCTATTTGAATAATGGAATTAAATTCAATATTTTGCTATATATAAAATATGCCGTTGAAATCTGTTTTGGAATATTGCAATGAATATAGTACGCCAACAAAATTTTCAATTACGTAAAGAGAAAATTTTAGCGATGGCAGAAACCCTGTTACTAGATAATAATCAAGATATTACTTTAAGCGAATTGGCGTCTGAACTGGATATTGCAAAAGGCACAATTTATAAACATTTTAAAAGTAAGAATCAACTTTATTTAGAACTGATTATTTTAAATGAGAAAAAATTATTAGACATTTCCAAAAAATATAATCACAACATTAAAACTTATCTTTCCCAATACATGCTCTTTCACATGTTAAATTCCAATCGCACTATTTTACTGCACGTGATTGAAGAGCGTTTAACCAATAATGAAAAGAACCTAAAAGAATCTTTTGATGAACTTTACCAAATTCGTGAAGCGCGTATTCTTGAAATTAAAGACATGACTTCTGACTATTTAAAATCTTTAGACAGTGCAATGTCGATCCGTGATTATTTATCTTATATTTGGATGGTCACACATGGTGCATGTTTATTATTAAATTCAACACATTATCAAAAATCAATTGGTTCACGTGAACGTTTAATCACACTCTGCATTAATCAAGCGCTTTTAACACCAGATAAATCATCTTCGATTGAATAATATGGTATATGAATAAAAAATGAGCTACAGATCTTCATTTGATTCTGAATGATCATTTGCTTCACTAATTTGACTAAATAAGTCATAACACATTTGGCGCAACCACTGATGACTGGTTTTATGATGACAAGACATGTGCCAGTATTGTTTTACTGCATATGTTGGAAAAATAATCGGGGCATCAAAAAACTGTAAATTTCCACGTGATAATAAAACTTCACTTAAATAATAAGGCACAGTGGCAATTGCATCCGTTTCTTGAACCACCAGACCAACACCTAAATAACTGGGTAATCGCATTAAAATATTGCGGTTTAATTGTAAATTCAATAATTCATTCTCAATATGGTAATGCCCCATTCCCGCATCAATATCAATATGCGATTCATGAATATACTGCTCTACCGTTAACTTATTTTGGCTCAAACGTGGATGATTCTTTGACGCAATCACCACATAATATTGTTCAAATAATTTTTGTTGATAAAATCCATTTTCTAAATGAGGTAAAAAACCGATGGCGAGATCAATTTCTCCATTGGCCATTTGATAACTGGTTTCAGAAGTAATTGCACGAACACTTAAACGCACATGGGGCGCGTATTTTTTTAAATACTGAGAAATTTTAGGCAATAACACCAAATGTGACACATCTGTCATGGCAATGGTGAACATTTGCTGTGAACTTGATTGGTCAAAATGAACGGTAAAATTATTAATATTTTCGATTTTACTGAGTGCTTCACTGATCAGTGGAAACAATTGTTTAGACAGCTCTGTAGGCACCATCTCATTACCAATTCTTAAAAAAAGTGGATCATGATAGTGTTGTCTGATTTTATTTAATATATTACTCACCGTCGGTTGACTCATCGACAGATATTCTGCGGCAACAGAGACACTCTTATATTTGTAAATATAAAGAAAAACACTGAGTAATTTACAATCAAGTTCAAACACCAATTTTAAATCCTATTTTCCATTTTGATAATTACAATCTATCATCTGCTTTTTGAGCTGTATTTCCAATACTCTTTTTAACCTAAAAATTAAAATAGAACAAAAAACAGTTTGGCTTAAATTCAAATGCTGTTTATTTAGGCCAAACTCTTCGTGACTAAAAAATTAATCTGCAGAAATATCTTCAAATAAAACTGAAGATAAATAACGTTCACCTGCATCAGGTAAAATCACCACAATCGTTTTGCCTGCATTTTCTGGACGATTCGCTAACTGCGCAGCTGCTACCATTGCAGCGCCACTTGAAATACCCACCAAAATACCTTCTTGAGTTGCTGTCTGACGTGCCCACTGGATTGCTTCCGCACTTTCGATCGCAATCACTTCATCCACCAAATCTAGGTCCAAGTTTTTAGGAATAAAATTTGCCCCAATGCCTTGAATTTTATGTGGTGCAGGCGTGATGGATTCCCCTCGTTTGGTTTGTCCAATAATAGGAGATTCGGCAGGTTCAACGGCCACAGAATACAAAGCTTGATTTTTTACTTGTTTAAAATAACGTGAAATACCAGAAATTGTCCCGCCGGTGCCCACGCCTGCAACTAAAATATCCACTTTGCCGCCTGTAGCTTCCCAAATTTCAGGACCGGTTGTTTGCTCATGAATTTTAGGGTTTGCAGGATTTTCAAACTGTTGAGGTAAATAATATAAATCTGGCTGTTCCGTAGCTAAACGAACAGCTTCATCTACCGCACCTTTCATTCCTTTGGCAGGTTCAGTCAAAATCAGATGTGCACCAAAGGCTTTTAATACTTTTCGACGTTCAATACTCATACTGGCAGGCATAGTTAACGTCAGGTCATAACCTTTGGCAGCAGCCACAAAAGCCAATGCAATGCCCGTATTACCACTGGTCGGTTCGACAATGCGCATACCCGATTTCAGTAAGCCTTTTTCTTCGGCATCTGAAATTAAAGCAGCTCCAATTCGACATTTTACTGAAAATGCAGGATTACGACTTTCGATTTTTGCCAATACCGTTGCTGAAGAAGAAATCACGCGATTAATACGAATTAATGGGGTGTTTCCTATAGATTCAGCATTATTGGCATACACGGCAATCCCTAAATTATGGGGGGTGGGAAACGCAGAATCTGTTGTCATTTTCACTCCTTGAGTGCTGTTTTGAATTTTAAAGTATGGGTTTTATCATAAGTCATTTAAACCCGAAAAATATAGGTTTCTCTTTTCATTTTGTTGAACCACGAACCCTTTTAAATGCATTAAAAAAAGAAAAAAATGAAAACATTTGATGTTGTTTTTCTTAAAACGTTACAACTTAAATCCGTTATTTATGATCAATAAGGTTTGTATTTTTTCTTCTTATTGCACACAATATCAATCAAATGATCAATGATTTAGAGAATACAATGTCTGATAAGGGTTATCGTCAATTCTATCGTCAGTTTACGCAAAAAGTTTTAGATAAAATCGTGAGCCCTCAAGTTTTAGGCAATACCACTGAATTAGAAAATAATTTTAATCATGCTTCAGATAAAAAAATCATCTGTTATGTTCTTCAAGATGCTTCTTTAAGTAATACCGTGCTGATTGATACAGAAGCAAAAGCCCGTAAACTTCCTTCAGTTTTTGCCCCTTTGGTCGTTCAAGAATTAATTGAAGAAGATTCAATACTGGCTTTAAATGGTCCCCATAGTAAAAATGAGTCTTATCATTATTCGGCAAAACTCATTCGTTTAATCGAAATTTTAGAAAAATATCCTGAATACGATATTCAACTGGTTCCTGTTACTGTACTTTGGGGACGTTCACCTGAATATGAAGATTCATGGTTTAAAGCACTTTTCTCGGATGCATGGTCTACCCCATCCAAAATTAAGCAAGCTTTCAATATTTCACTCTATGGACGTGAAAATTATATCGAATTTCACAAACCATTGTCCTTGAAAGCCGCAATTGTCAAAGCAAAAACCGAATATCCAAACTTTGCTCCAGCCCATTCAGTGGTTAAAGAACTCAACACCAATTTCTATAAATATAAAGAAGCGATTTTAGGACCTGATCTTTCAGACCGTCGTAATCTTATTAATAAATTAATGAAAACTGAAACTGTACAAGATGCGATTCGCAAAGAAAGTATTGACTATAAAATAAGTATGTTTGAAGCGGAAAATCGCGCCAAAGGTTATTTGACCGAAGTGGTTTCAGATTTTTCCTATTCCACTTTACGTTTTGCAGAACTCGCGTTGACCAAGCTTTGGACACAACTTTATGACGGCATTGAAGTCCATAACTTTGATACTGTGCGTGAGTTGGCCAAAGATTATGAAATCGTTTATACACCCTGCCACCGTAGTCATATCGATTATTTATTGCTTTCTTATGTTATTTTTAACCGTGGTTTAATGGTTCCGCATATTGCAGCAGGAATTAATTTAAACCTCCCTGTTGTGGGTCAAATTATGCGCGGCGCGGGTGCGTATTTTATTCGTCGTACTTTTAGTGGAAATGAATTATATACTTCTGTATTTAAAGAATATTTACACAGCATGCTTTCACGTAATACACCTTTAGAATATTTTGTTGAAGGTGGACGCTCACGAACGGGTTTATTACTGCCACCTAAAAAAGGCATGCTTTCCATGACGGTACAAAGTCATTTACGTGGGGCAACTAAACCAATTGCTTTTATTCCAACTTACTTTGGTTATGAAAAACTGATTGAAGGAACTGCTTATTTAAATGAACTGAATGGTAAACCGAAAGAGGCAGAATCCATTTGGGGAATTTTAAGTTCAGCGCGTAAAATTGAAAAGGTATTTGGTCAAGTCCATGTCAACTTTGGTGAACCGATTTTCTTAGATCAAATTCTAACAACCCACCAAGCCAACCAAATCCAACTCAAGGTAAATGATGAATTACCGAAACCTGTCGTTGAAACCGTTAATGACGTGGCAAATTCAATCTTAGAAAATATTAATAAAGCTGTGGTAATTAACCCTATTTCATTGATTTCACTCATTTTACTCCATACTGACCAGCATGCTTTAAGTCACAAAGATTTAAAACAACAGATCATAGACTATCGACAGTTATTAAAGCTCACGCAATATGACCCAAGAATGATGATGACAGAATTATCCAGTGCTGAAATCATCGAATATGCGATAAAACTTAAACAAGTCGAAAGTTTGAGTCAAAATAATGAACCTTGGATACGCGTAGCAGAAAGCCAAAAAATTCTTTTGAGTTACTTTAGCAATAATATTTTGCATTGTTTTATTTTGCCCGCATTAATCGCAACGCTCATCCATTCTTATCAAAAAATGTCTTCTCACTTCTTAGCCGATAGCATTAAAAATATTTATCCGTTTTTCAAAGAAGAACTTTTCTTAAAATGGAATTTAGATGAATTAGATCATCAAATTACACTGACGGTAAAAAGTTTAGAACAGTTGGGCTGGATTAAAACGCAAGAGCAAAGCATTTCAATCGTAATTGATCCTTCATCAAATCAACACGTGCAAAATAGTCTTTCAACGCTTGCATCATTATGTCGTTCTAGTCTAAATAATATGATGATTATTGCCGCGTTACTTCAACAATATGCTTCTGATGAGTCATTAAATCTAAAAGCATTAGAAAATATGAGTAAAGCCGTATTGCAAAAACTGTCTCAGATGCAAAAAATTAAACTGGGCTATTACTTTGATAGTGCCACTTTAAAAAGCTTTATTTCAATTCTTAAACAGAATCAATTGATCAGTGTTGAACAGGACATTTTTATTCTACATCTCGATTTTGAAGATAAGATATCCGTTATTTTTAAAGGTTTTGATCAGAATATGTATCAAACCATACAGGAATCGGTTAATTTTAGTGAAAAAGAATTGAAAGTATTTAAACAAATAAATAAGAAGTCATTCGATTCGAAATGAGGCATATGCAGATATTTAGCTGAAATTAAATGCCTGACCTATTTATCAGTATTATTAAAATACATTTAATATCAGTTATTTATATTTTTAAAATCATTTGATTAAGACTTCTTAGCACTTTTTATGCATAATATATCTTAAATAGTGATTTAGTTTTAAGTAGGCCTGCTTTGAATACACGCTTAGTAAAGTTATTACCTGCTTGGCAGTGGCTTCAACACTATAATTCAGACAAATTTAAATCCGATATTTTGTCTGCCTTGATTGTGATTGCGATGTTGGTTCCTCAGGGCATGGCTTATGCCATGCTTGCAGGCTTACCCCCGATTATGGGCTTGTATGCCAGCATTTTACCGATGATCATTTATGCCATGGTCGGTGGCAGCCCTACACTCTCTATTGGTCCTGTTGCCATTATCTCCATGATGACTTTTGCAACTTTAAGCCCCTTATTTGAAGTCGGTTCTGCTGTATACATCGAAGCTGCTTGTTTACTTGCGTTGATGGTCGGTGTGATTTCTTTACTCTTGGGTGTTTTTAGATTCGGCTTTTTGATTCAACTGATTAGTCACCCCGTAATTAAAAGTTTTATTATTGCTTCTGCGGTACTGATTGCTTTAGGGCAATTTAAATTCTTGGTCGATATTCCCTTACAAGCCAATAATATTCCTGAATTTTTATTGAGCATTTGGCAATATATTCGCTTTAGTAGTGTTGAAACCTTAATTTTTGGTATTTTGTCGTTACTCTTTCTCATTTTTATCCCAAAACTATTAAACACTCAATCTGTGCAAAACTGGATAGGCAATACCGCTTTTATATCGAAGGCCTTACCACTCGTTTTGGTGGTTCTTTCTATTACAGCAGTGTACTTTTTCAATCTGAACGAAATTGGCATTAAAACCGTAGGCGAAATTCCCTCTGGTTTTCCACCTATGCGTATCCCTCACTGGAATGCCGAATTAATCTGGACCTTGTTACCAGGTGCGGCCATGATCGCCATGGTCAGTTTTGTAGAGTCACTTTCAATTGCACAAGCGACCGCATTACAACAGCGTAGCCAGTTAAACAGTAATCAAGAATTGGTGGCGTTAGGGTTATCAAATGTCAGTGCTGGCTTAAGTTCCGGCTTTCCTGTTACCGGTAGCTTATCGCGTACTGTGGTTAATGCAGATTCTGGTGCTAAAACACCTTTAGCAGGCGTTTTTTCTTCTTTATTAATCATAATCGTCAGTTTATATTTTACTGATTTTTTCCGTGATTTACCGCTCGCGATTCTTGCTGCAACCATTATTGTTTCAATCTGGAAGTTAGTCGATTTCAAACCGTTTATTGAAACATGGCATTACTCTAAAGCTGATGGTATTGCGATGTGGATTACTTTTTTTGGCGTGGTGTGCATTGATATTTCGACGGGGCTGGTCATTGGCATTATTTCAACGTTTATCCTGCTGCTCTGGCGTATCAGTCGTCCACATATTGCCGTCATTGGTTTACTTGAAGGCACGCAACATTTTAAAAATGTCCAACGGCATTCAGTATTAACCTCTTCGCGCGTGATTTCAATGCGGGTTGATGAAAACTTAAGTTTTTTAAATGCACATACTTTAAAAGGTTTTTTAATCAATACCATCAGTCAACATGTAGATTTAGAGCATGTGGTTATCAACTGTTCAAGTATTAGTGCTATTGATCTTAGTGCTTTAGAAATGCTGGAAGATATAAATAATGAATTAATTAAACTGAATATCAAGTTGAACTTTTCTGAGGTCAAAGGCCCCGTAATGGATAAATTACAAGATTCAAAACTGCTGCAACATTTAAGTGGAAAAATTTATCTTACCCATTTTCAAGCAATGCAAGCACTTTCACCCGAGATGCTTTAGATACACCATGATCTCGATTTTTATGAATGATTAAACTTGAATGGCGTTATTCCATATAAAATGCTCAACAATCTACTGTTGACCATAATTTTAAACGCCACTTTTCATGTTTTACCCTGTTAAAGTCTAAAATTACGATTTAAAAAAAATTAAAATACAAAAATATCAACTTTAAAAATAAATACTTAGTTTTTATATAGAAATTATTTTTTAGTCCTTATGCTTTTAGGTATAAAATGCCGACCATATTTGTATTCTTTTTAGTCCTCGTATGTGTAACAAGGCATCTTTATGTTTTCTGCTTTAATGCGTTTGAGTTTAGTCTCTAGAATTATTATCGCTATTATTTTAGGTATTGGCGTTGCTGTTTTATTCCCTAATGTAGCGCCCTACTTAAGCCTTTTAGGTGACTTATTTATTAAAGCACTTAAATCGGTTGCGCCTATTTTAGTGTTTGTATTGGTTTTAGCTTCAATTGCAAATTTTAAAGTCGGTCATAGTGCAAATATCAAACCGATTATGGCCATGTATGCCATTGGGATGTTCCTTGCAGCTTTAAGTGCAGTGACTGCAAGTATTTTGTTCCCGAGTACTTTATTTTTAGATATTCCGACACAAACTGACTTACAACCACCCGGTAGCTTGATCGAAATTTTAAAGAATTTGCTTTTAAGTTTTGTGGCAAATCCTATTACTGCGATTGGTGAAGCAAACTTTATTGGTATTTTGGCTTGGGCAGTTGCACTGGGTGTCGCATTTCGTCATGCAAGTGATACCAGCAAAGTACTGTTAACTGATGCTGCAAATGCGGTTAATCATGTGATTCGGATTGTGATTAATTTCGCTCCTATCGGTATTTTTGGTCTGGTGGCCGTGACTTTTGCTGAAGCGGGTTTAAGCACCTTAGAAAGTTATATTCAATTACTTGCTGTGCTGATTGGAACCATGTTCTTTGTGGCTTTGGTTATCAATCCAATCATGGTGGCTTTTGTAACACGTTCAAACCCTTATCCTCTAGTGTTTACATGTTTACGTGAAAGTGGAATTACTGCATTTTTCACCCGTAGTTCAGCTGCGAATATTCCTGTCAATCTAGATTTAGCCAAACGCTTGGGAGTTAAAGAATCGACTGCGAGTGTTGCTATTCCTTTAGGTGCAACTATTAATATGGCAGGTGCTTCTGTCACCATTACAGTTTTAACTTTAGCTGCTGTAAACACTTTGGGTATTTCTGTCGATTTTACAACGATGTTGGTGTTATCGGTTTTAGCCACAGTTTCAGCGTGTGGTGCATCTGGAGTTGCGGGTGGTTCTTTACTATTAATTCCTGTAGCTTGTGGTTTATTCGGAATTAGCTCAGATATTTCTATGCAAGTGGTTGCCATTGGCATGGTCATTAGTGTATTGCAAGATTCGACTGAAACAGCATTAAACTCTTCTACTGATGTGTTATTTACTGCTGCAGTTGATCTGAATTAAGCGCAGTGGATCTAGAAATGCTGAATGATTAAATCTTTTTAAGATATTCAGATTTTGTTCAAGCCTATTTAGTTAAACTGAACTTTAAAAAGGATGATCGATTTGAGTGTGAGTGTCTTGAATTAAATTTCTAATTCATTTGATTGCCATTTTATTTTAGGAAATTGCCACTTTAACAAGGAATATCATGGTGAAATTCCTTACTAAAGTGGCTTTTTTATACTTGTTTTTTGTATTGCCCTTTCCCATCAGGCTTTACTTTTAATCAGCATCAACATGCATTTAACCCATAGAATATTGATTAATCATAAAGCTCTCACTGATTAATCAAGCTGACTGTTCTAATTCAATCATTACGCTCAAATTTCTGCGTGGTTAATTTCTAAGCTGTACACCGTATATTGAGGCTTGTATTTTGGTTATCATGCTCATCAGAAGTCATTTCGGAATTTATCATGGTCAAAAATGCATTACAGGCCCAATTACTTAAAGCGGGCTTAGTTGACAATAAAAAGGCAAAAAAACTCTCTAAACAAGCTGTTCATGAGCAACGTACAGGTCAAAGTGAAGAAGCAGAGTTAAAAGCGAAAATTGCACAAGATAAACAAGAAAAATTGGCTAAAGATCAAGCACTAGACCTCGAAAAAAAGCGTCTATTGCAAGGTAAGGAATTAAAAGCCGCTATTATTCAAATGATTCATCAGCATAAAATTATGCAGACAGATGGCGATGTGTCTTATCAATTTATTGATGAAAGTAAAATCAAAAAAATGTATTTGAATCAACAAATTTATAATGCGCTGGTTTCAGGTTCATTGGTGATTGCAAAAGATGGTGAAAGCTATGCAATTTTACCCAAAGCTCTGGCA
Organism: Acinetobacter albensis; assembly: GCF_900095025.1. Classification (GTDB taxonomy): domain Bacteria; phylum Pseudomonadota; class Gammaproteobacteria; order Pseudomonadales; family Moraxellaceae; genus Acinetobacter; species Acinetobacter albensis. The sequence continues at coordinate 11,075 of NZ_FMBK01000012.1, forward strand.
GAGCGTATTAATGATAAAATGACGGGTTTTATTATTGTCAATAATTCTGAAAAAAATGAACAGATTACAGATGAAGAAGATCCCTACGCAGCCTATGTTATTCCTGATGACTTAATGTGGTGATTATTTTCACTTCTATTTTATTTAGTTTTTAAAAGCCTCAATGCTGATATCCGTATCGGCATTTTTGTCATTCACGGTTCAAAAATTAGAGACTGACGCGCAATCAAGCATGAAATATATAAGCCTAAACAAGAATAAAGAGACGTATTATTCATTTTCTTATTTTTCAACTTTTAAAACTTTGCAAAAAACAGGTTACTTCCTTTTGATTCATGTATATAAAACGTTATCTTTAATGATGTAATAAACATAACTATATAAACTATAAAGAATTTTTAATAAAGCTATTGAAGGTGTAATTTGCAGCAGTTTAACTTTATTCAAAATATTCAAGATTGGTCAGATCAATATCCTTGGTTAGAAATGCTGACGTCTTTAACACTTTTGATTTTATTCGCTGTTTTGGCAAATTTAATTGCTAAACAAATCGTGGTACGTGGTATTCGAAAACTTGTCAGTAAGATGAAATCGGCAAATTCTCATATTTTTGCTCAACATAATGTGATTCGTCGAATTTCAAATATTGTGCCTGCGCTGGTGATCATGAATGGAATAGCCACAATTCCACACATTTCAGAAAAGCTAATCACAATTATCCAAATGGCGGCTCAAGCTTTTATCTTCTTGACTTTGGCTTTAGCAATTAGTGAATTTCTGAATATTTTTAATTTAATTTACCAACGTAATCCCAAGTCTAGAAATAAGCCGATTAAAGGCTATTTGCAACTGGTTAAGCTCATTCTTTATATTGTCTGCGGTTTAATGATTTTAGGTACATTCCTTAAAAAGGATGTGTTTACATTACTTGCGGGTTTCGGTGCCATGGCTGCGGTGCTGATGTTGGTATTTCAGAATACGATTTTATCCTTGGTGGCCTCAGTACAAATTTCATCTTACGATATGGTGCGTATTGGCGATTGGATTGAAATGCCAACACTAAATGCAGATGGTGATGTCATTGATATGTCATTACATACGATTACCGTTCAAAATTTTGATAAAACATTTACCACTATTCCGACCAACAAATTGGTAACAGATACCTTTAAAAATTGGCGTGGTATGGCTGATGCAGGCGTTCGACGTATCAAAAGATCGATTTTTATTGATCAGAGTAGCGTTCACTTTATGACACATGAAGAGCAACGTAAACTGAAAGAATTTTTATTATTAGATCAATATCTCAATACCAAAAATCAAGAGCTAGAAGTGTTCAATCAGCAATTGAGCAATCCATCACGTTATAATCAGCGCCGCTTGACCAATTTAGGTACATTTCGTGCCTATATAGAGTTTTACTTGAAACAACACTCAGGCATTGCTCAAAATCAATCCTTAATCATTCGTCAGCTGCAACCCACCAGTGAAGGATTGCCACTTGAAATCTATACTTTTACCAATACGACAGCGTGGAAAAATTATGAAGAAATCCAGTCGGATATTTTTGATCACTTAATTGCCATTATTCCTGAATTTGGTTTACGCATTTACCAAGCTCCTGCCGGCATAGATTTTCAGACAATGCTGCCTTCTTCTGACATCAATGATTCAGACTTACATGATCTTCATCATGGTACATCTAAAGTTTAACCATTTTGAAGTTTGAGACTGTATTCCATTTTCTAAATTTAAAATAATTAAAAACCAAGCGCTCAATTGAGCGCTTGGTTTTTATCAATACTTTCACTTTTAGAGCTATAAATTTTGATATCAAAGCGACTTAATTTGATACGAACTACGATTAAAGAATAATTTCCCAAATAACAGCTTGATCTTCAACTTCATAAAATCCAATAATTTCATGATGTTCATTAAATTTAGGAATAAACTCTTGATTGTGTAAGTCATAATATCCAGCATTATCTTGAGCTTTCGCTAAAGTGACTTCATCTCCAAGTACCTTGTTAATAGTACGTTGTTCACCAGACGTTGGTTTTTGAATGGTATACATGAAATTTCTCCTTCATTATTTTTCTATCATAGCCATTCTAAATTGCTTTTTTGATTTCATTTATAAGGCAATCTGTAATGATTTAATTGTAAAAGATCATCTGTATAAGCAAAAAATATGGATAGAATTGAATCAAAACTTTTAAGTATTGTAAATTAGCGCTTAAAATTACGATTCACGTTGTATGATTCAATTTAATATTTAAAATTAAGGGATAAAAATAATGAAATCGATTCATATTATTTTATTCAGCTTATGCTTTGCTTCTTATACGGCGCAGGCAAGTTCAGAACAAGCATGGAAAAAAAATGATCAGAACTTAAAAACAGCATGTATAAAAGCCAGTCAATTAAAAAAAACCAAGGTGGTCAGTGACATTATGCCCTTTGATGATCGTGTAGGATATTCAGCGATTCTGTTAGAAGGTCGCTATCCTCAAGCCCATATGAAAAATCAGCTTGGACGAGAATTATGTTTATGGCAACGTACCAAACAGAAAGCGTTTATAGTTGAAGCAGATACATTATTAAAAACGAAAAAATAAATGTACAATTGAATGATACTGTTGGAAAACACTTAAATTGAGTAATGTCAGTTCATCATGATATTGACTGACGTTAAAATAAATTAAAAGCGTAAAATCAACAGTTACGCTTTTGAAGAAATTATAGCATCAAAACTCTTTAACTAACCGTTAGGCAGTACTATCTAACTCAGAATCCTGAATTTTTAGGGTTTCAAAACCATCTGGCTGTTTACTCAAGAGTTCAATAAAAAGTGGAATAGTTTTCAAATTTAATAAATAAGGATTGAAATCATCAAGATGATGTTCAGAAAAGAAGTTTAAAACTTCTTTGTGAAAAATAGCATATTTCATATGCCAGTCAGTAAAAATGCGGGTCTCAATATTTTCTAAAGACAAAATTTCACAATTTTCATGACGAGGATCTCTTAAAATTTTCTTGTAAAAAAGATGTTCTACTGTGTCTTTTTCACCTTCTAAGCACTGTACAAAATAATTATTGCCATAATACAACGCGCCATAAATGCGGTTCGGTCCATTAAAATTTAAGGCCTCAGTCAAAATATTGTACAACTCATTCATGGAATTCGCGGTACTTTTTAATTTACTTACATATAATAATCTTATGTCATTCATAGTATTTACCTAATTACTTTTTAAAATCTGAATAAAATTCAAAAAATGAATTGATACAGACATTTTCTATACACATGACATAAGCTTAAAAAAAATGATTCCAATCATAATTTAGACTTCGAATGGCACTGATTGTTATATAAAAGAGTGGTTTAAAGTCTATCCTTTCTAATCTATAGACTTAAACAGATGATCACCAAGATCATTTACTTAGTCTCGATGAAACCACTCACTTTACCTTTACTGCCAACCATTAAAATGGTTGTTCCTCCAAACTTGACTAGGTATTGAAATCAAGTAGTGCTCTCTGGTCTGTTGACAACAAACTAAACTTGTAAAACGTTGTAGGGCATTTAAATGACAATCATCATTTAACGATTGGATCAACCACAAATTGCACTACGACCTCATGACTCATGAAGCGCGATAACAGCATTATTATATATTTAAATACCCCATTATTATACTAAATGATCAAATTACGCTTAGCATTCGGGCTGGTACAAGCCAATAAAAAGGCACTACACGATTTAAGATAAATGCTCATATCCTTAGAAAAGCGATTTAATTCATCATGATCCGAGCTGTTCATTTTGTGAGATGATTTTTTTTATACGTCAATTGAAGGCATTTTATTTTTGTATCTAATTACTCTTTTTGAATCCAATTTAACTTAATTCGCTGACTTAGCTCATGTATTGCTGCTATTTAAGACATGCTAACTTGGCTGAATTGAATATCATATCGAGTTTGTTTTTTAAGACGCTAGGTTGTGCTTTAATCGTACTTTGTCTATAAAACTGAACGTTTTACTTTCTCTGAATATCAGGTAGCTCAGCATCATAAAGTTCCATCTGAAGTGTTCTGGACACGACTAAATATTTGCATGGGAATTTTGTGTGTGTGCAAATAAAAGAGCAAATGCCCTATTGGGAATTAAAGGTATAAGTTATGTTGCAGTTGTTTAATTTTATCAATAAAAACAATAACTTATTATTTATTAATTTCATCTAAGGTGTAAAAAAGGCGCAAAATTTTAAATTATTTAAAAGGAATGAATAAAAATGCAAACATGGCTTTACTTTTATATTGAACTCACTGTGAAAAACAGGAAGTTTTTCTTATAAAGAAGTGGGTGATCTTTTTGGGGTATAAGGCTCAATGAAATATTGCTCTGCCACAATAATTTTATACATGCTTATCATTTTACGACAAAAAAAACTCTATACGATGACCCAAGATGCCACTTTTTGACAGACTTATCATTTGATTAGTAAAGCTTTTACTCTAATAATGTGAGCTATGTTTCAGAAAGGATCCGCTGAAACTATAAAAAAAATATTGCACTTTAGGGAAGTTAGTATGAGTCAAATTTTTAAAATAGTAGTACCTTTCGCATGCTTGTTATCTGCAAATTTAGCTTACGCAGATTCTACAAATTACAAGCGTTGGGCGGTCAGTGCGGGTTGGATGCATGTGATGCCACAGGGAAAAGCCAATTCCACCCATGTCACAACTAGTGTTGAAGAAGGCGGCAGCTATGGCGTTGGGTCATTATGGGGTGCGGATCTTGGGAAATATGCAATTAATAGTGATGAATTAACTGGTATGGGCAAATTGATGTTTAACAGTTTTGTCAAAAACAGCCAAACAAAGCCTGAATATAAAGTACCTAACAGCCTCATGAATGGTGCGAAATCTGATATTTCAGGAATTTCAGATTATACTGCTACGGGTGGTATGGAAGCTGAAAATACTGATACCTTGGGCTTAACCCTGAGTTATTTTGTGAATGATAATGTTTCTTTAGAATTGATCGGTGGCATTCCTCCAAAAGTCGATATTAAAGGTGTGGGTGAGATTAGAGCCGTTGCATTATCTACTGCTAATTCACCTCCGCCACTTGGAACACCGCCTACTTATTTAAATGGTTTAAAACTGCTTAAAGATACCTTAATTACTGATCTTGGTGCACATGGTAAAGTTGCTGAAGTCACTGCTTGGACTCCAGCAGCTACCGTTAAATACCATTTTGGTACATCAGGCAAGGATCGATTCCGCCCATTTGTTGGAGCAGGTGTTACATATGGTCATTTCAATAAATTAAAACTCAATAGCGGTGTAGAAGAAGACTTAATTCAAGCTGGCTATATGATTGATAATATTTTAAGTGGTCGTGCAGGAGAAGCGCTACATGGCGGTAAAGGCAGTTCTACTGCCACGCCTGAAGTTAAGGTTAAAACTAGTGATGCTTTTGCACCGGTGTTTACTGCAGGCTTTACTTTTGACTTTACAGAACGCTGGTTTTCCACAGGTTCATTAAGCTATATGCCTAACTTTAATAATGTGGCCACGGTTACAGTCACAGATACCACAACAGGAACAGAGTTGATTAAATCGACCACTAAAATCGACTTAGACCCATTAGTGACTTATGTGGGTGTGGGCTACCGATTCTAATTTGTAGAAATGAGTAAGAAGAAAATACTTTCTTCTTACTCAATAATTAACAAAATAGCCCTCACTTGAGGGCTTCTCTGAATCCATATCTTTCTCAATTAAAATAATCAATTAATTTATCTTGCAACTGCTCATATATTGCGATCAAGCAGCTGCAAACTCTCAATCATGCTGAGGGTTTTTTTTTGATTTATTTTTGTTCTTTCAATGGCTGCTCAGGTTCTTCATTTGGCTTTTTCTGTGGATTAGGGTTTTGATAGGTCTTCTGATCCCCCTTGTCATCATTCGATTCTTTATGCGGATTTGATTCTTGATCTTGCTTGCTAGTCATATCGACTTCCTCATTTTATATAACTAACAAATAGATATGACATGTACAGCTCAGCATCAATAAGATTTATGTTACGCATGATGTTTTAATTCACACATCGCACACAAACAGTGACATGCACTTTTGTTGAAATCGAATGCGCTATACAACATGACATTACCGCTTAACTTAATTTCCTGCCACACCACATTTACTTAAGTGCATCTTTTTGATGCTTAAAATAAGTTTTACACCCTTCTAAGAAATCTTTATTAACATTGAAACAGTTAAACAAATGGTTTATTTGAAAATAAATCGCTTATTTCGCATAAGATGTATTATGTTGATTCTAGGGAATCTTAAAACTATGACAAATAGAGTTAAGAGAAATATTTATTCATGGATGTAATGAGAAAATTGAGAAAAAAGGAGATAACGTTGGTTTATCTTTCTATGCCTTTTTCAAGAATAAAAACGATAATCCTGAGCTCTTAATGGAAGCAGCTAGTTGGTGGATCATGCAACATAAATTAGATCATTTTGAAAAAGCTGTAAAAATTAAAGCTCTTGTTTTAAGTGAGTCTTAGCTTAACTCAGCATGATAGCTGTTATACGAAATTAAAAAGCCCTGATCTAATATTAAGGCTTCATATAATCCGTATTATATTAATTTTAGAACAAGTTAACTGCTTTTTATCGTATTAAAGACTTTATAGGCTGCCTTTATGCGTTCTTCATTGGGAATCTTTTTATTCATCAACATCACAAGCCCAAAATTTTCTTCTGGAACAAAGAAAACATAAGTTCCAAAACCATTCGTAGAACCTGTTTTATGGAAAACTTTGGACTTTGCCTGAGTGGTTTCCTTTACAACTGGGTTTGATCGCATAACAACTTTTTCAGAATTACTTTCTTGTAAAATCTCTAAAGTTGTAGGATAAGAAAAAGTCTCCCACCCAAGTGCTTGTGTCATGTTTCCAAGCTTAAAATATCCTTTATGTGTTTCTAAAATAGCTTTCTTAAAATCAGAATTAGATTTTTCTGGATTCAAATTTTTATTTAAAAATTTAAGCATATCTGGAAGTGAAGATTTAACGCCATAAGCTTGAGCATCTAAAGCACCGGGGCTAACTCTAATAGGCTGATTCAGCTGATCATAACCAAAAGCATAATGTTCTTTTTGTTCTTTAGGCACATTGACATAAGTATGATTCATGTTAAATTTTGGAAAAATCACATTTTCTAATAATGATGTGAAAGGAACTTTCATTGATCTTGCTGCTATTTCGCCAAACAATCCTATACTTGGGTTTGAATATTGACGATATTGACCAGGGGAATTCTTGATATGCCAATTTTGGAAATATTCTAAAACCTGCTCATCTGTGTTTACATTATCTGGAAATTGTAATGGTAAGTTACCACTCGTATAAGTTACTAATTCTAGTAAGCTAACCGTGTTAATCTCTGATTTTTGTAATGCAGGCCAATATTTACTTGGGTGATCTTGGAAAGATAGTTTACCTTGGTTCTTAGCATAAGCACCTGCTGTTGCAGTAAAAATTTTACTTACAGAACCTAATTCAAAAATAGTCTGGCTATCAACCGCTTTATTATCAATATCAGATTGAATACCATAATATTGTTCGTGATTTTTTCCCTTATAAATAACACCTACTGCCATTCCTAACACCCCATATTTTTCCATAAGTGGCTTAAATGACTGATTGATTGTTGTCTCAATATTATCCTTATTTTTTTCCACATCATAAGCATTAGAATAGGTGCTCAATCCTATAGCCAAAGTAAAGAAGCTAAATCTAAAACTTTTCTTAGTTACAGATAACATTCCTAGTATTTCCATCAATTATGCAAACCGCTATTTTGCCATCTATCTAAAATCTACTATTTAATAATTATATTAATTTCCATCCATTTAACATAATGGCGCTTATACGAAACAGTCCTCATTTAATTTCATTAATTCACACACTGAACACAAACAGTGACATGTACTTTTGTTGAAATCGAATGAGCTTTGCAGCCTGAAAGTAGGATGCACAGCGTTAAAAGCTTAGTTGCGCTTTTCATAATCAATAAACACATGGGCCACAGCTTTAGCAGCTACCCAGTATCGTGTATTAAATTGAGCCAACTCCGCTTCATTCGATATAAAACCAAGCTCTACAATTAAGCCGCCATTGCTAATAAAACCAAGCTTTCCACGTGCTGACTGACTCTGATCAATCCAACCTTTGTCACCACGCAAGCGACTGCCAAATGCATCAGCTACCGCCTTAGATAGCGCTTGAGCTAGTTTCTTGTCTTTTGGTAATGCAATCGTTTCAACACCATTCGCTTGTTTTGAGGCTGCAGCATTCATGTGGAATTCAACTGCTACGGATGATCCTTTAATCAGTTTAATTGCTGAGTTTAAGTCTTGATTGAGCGTGCCGACCCCATCGGTTTTATATTGAATTCCTGCTTCACGTAAATAGTATGCAACAGCATTCCGAAATTGAGAGACCAGTTCAGCTTCTTTAAATTTTCCATTTACTGCACCAGGATCTTTATTTGAATGTCCAGCTGTAACTGTGACAAATGGCTGAATATCGCTATGCAGTTCAGGCTGCTTTTTCAAACGCGCAAGCACAATACCCACACCAACAAAAATGCCTACATATTCCTGCCATTGTTCAGGAATTAGATCTTTTAAATCCTGCGGAATGATATTCCATACTCCCAAAAATTGCTCTGCGAATAAAATTAAGACGTCAAAAAAGGCGCTAATTGCGCCAACTTGTACTGACTTGAGTTTCCAAGCCTTCTTCCAGTTTTCCAGAAGTAGTCTTTCTCGTCCATAAATTGCACCCATTAAAAAACCTCCCGAAGGAGGTTTGTTTTAATATGTATTTACTCTTGATTGATTACTATTCTGTGTACATTGATACTGTCAGGAGTTGAACGTAATTCACTGCCATAGATACCCTCACTTATACCCATACATTCTTTAAAAAACCCATTCGCAAATTCTAAACTTATTATTTTTGAATCTTTAGGAGAATCAGCGATCGGAACTTCGTAAGCATTGACCACAAAAATCTCAAGCGTTTCTCTTGTTTCTTTATCAACCAAACCAAGAGCGTTATAGATTTCTGTTAATGATACACCTTTCTGTCTCGCTACCATTATTGTTCTGGCGATTTCCGCCCCACCAGTGCAAAGGTCGCGACTTTTCTCTAAATCATCTGTTTTGCTTTTATTGGGAGCATTCGCCCCATAACTATAAATACTAAAAAATAAGCCAAGTATAAGTAATATTTTATTCATAAATCCCCCACCCCAATGAGGGAAATATAACATGAAAATAAATCAATTATTAACGAATTGTCTCACCAAAATCACTAACAACTTGTGCAACTTCTTGTGCTGTACGTAAAGGCTTTTTTTCTTCTAATGCCTTGATGTAATTGGTATACATAAAGCTCTAATGGCTTTGGTGATGTCGGCATGCACGAAGATACGAAACACGGCTTTTTGCATTTCTTACTTCCAATAAAAAACCACCCGAAGGTGGTTCTTTTTAATCAGTCTTAAGCTATCAGCCACAAGATGCTTGAACGATAATTTTGGTTTGTGGATCAGTCACAACTGTGACTCTATTAGAACGATAATCTAAAGTGACTGGTTGACCGGGAGAAACCATTCTTACAGTTTCAGCTTTAGTCTTCGTTTTAATCACTGCTTCTGATAAACCAGTTTGCCCAACAAGCTTTGTTGCTTCTTCAGATACACAGTTAGTCATTGTATGTGGCTGTTGAGAAGGCACCTGTTCAGGATGATTTGCACATGCTGTCAATGTAATCGCAGCTAAAATTAAAGATAAATTCTGGATAATTTTCATAAAATTTTGTCTTATCAGGATAAAAAACTAATCATACCGAATAAGAAGGTGTCAACCACAGGCTTGAGAACAATCTCTATACATTCTATTAAATCACATACTTCAAGAAGAAAAGAGAAATCTCTAGATATTTCTATGAGAGGTCTTATGTGTCGTAATTCGTTCGGCAAGTAAAAAAGAAAACGTAGCGAAAGGTATTAAACTTCTTTCAAAGAATCTAGACACACTTTGATCTCTTCATCATCGACCGTGTAATCAATTTCAGTCACACCATGAAAGCCAAGTAGACACTTTAGGAATCGGAGCATGTGTTTCTCCTGACAAAAAAATACCTCCTAGGGAGGAGGCAAAATAAAACCAGAAACTACAGCGATATATTCTATGGCGCACATTTTAAATAAAATTCTTTTTCACTCATTGGCAAAAAATTACAAACATATTCATATTTAAAAAGCCCGATCAATAACCCAGCTTTCGTTGCTATATAAATTAACTTAAACGTTTTGGAATATCTTCAATATTAGATTCTGCATCATTAAGCCTAATCTCAAATAGCTGTATTAAAAATACAGGATATTTAACTTTTTTATTCTTAATCGGTGCAAATGCAGCATCTTTTACAGCATTTACTATCTTTTCATCAAGTTTTTCATTTCCACTACTTCTTTTTAATAGAACTTCATGACTACCATTCTCATCTAGCGTAATTAAAACCTCAGCGTATGCCACCTTATTATCTGGCTTCAAACTCTGATCATTCGCTCCATATGTAAATGGGTTTAAGAGAATATACATTATAAGGTTCAAGAAGTTATACGTGTAGCTTTTGATGAGCCAGTATGGGTGAAAGCTGAGATCCGAAACTTAAGCATGAAAGGTGGTCACTATTATTTAAAGTTGGCTGAAAAAGAAGAAGACACGGATAAAGTGATTGCCAGCTGTAAAGCAACTATATTTCTGGTCGCATCAATATTTCAATAATTTTTTGGCATTCTTCAGATACAGAGAATTCTTTATTATTCCCCAAAGAGCCCTTGGGAGTTTTATTGCTGTAGTTCAGAATTTGTTGGCAGTCTATCTCTTATTCTACTGGCTGATATCTGCCTAGTCTTACGTAGCTGTGCTGTTGTGCGGTCAAATGAATTTAAATCTACAGGTGTTTCCTACATGACTGATGCATGCGTTAGTACACTACGTATCTGTAGCAATTCGTGAAGAATAGTACTGGGCACTACAGGACCAACCTTTACTTTCGGACAATACGTTTTCCTTAAAGCAACATGATCAGATAAATCCAAACTGTTCAATTTCATGATAGACTTTTTAGCGATCGGAAATTTTTTGATTAGCTTTAAGGCATTCACTTTTGTTTTGCTGTAGACCCCTTCTGTTTCATTCAGATATAAATCTATAGCATCAGAAAGCTTTATGCTTTTTTCGTGGTGATTACCGTTTAAGATGTCGGGGTTATTCTCAATTTCGACTTCACGCTTTTTGACCCACTTTTCAGCAATGCGCTTAGTAGTGAAAGTTTTACTTTCTTTATATGCAGGAAAGTTTTTACGGTTAATGCGTATTTCAGCTCTGTATCTTAAAGTACCGTCTGAGAGTGATCTTTGAACTAGAGTTCCCATAAAAATTTACGCCTTGAGCATTTTTTCATTATGGCGTAAATCAGGGCGTAAATATAATCGGGTTCGCACAGCTAAAGTGGTGTTTACATAGGTTCAAACGCATACTAGACTATCAATCAAAGTATTGTTTTTGATGGAAAATTTGTAAATTACTGAAATTTAATAATATTGATATTCAAAGGTGGAACTTATGTTGCAGTGGTTTGAAAAACTCGTCAATCCTTATCCTTCTAAAGGTTTAAACGAACCACTTCCAACCCGTTTTTTTCCTTTTGTATGGCAAGCGGCTACCGGCGTTCGTCCTTATTTGTTATTGCTGGTATTGTTCACGGCTGGTGCTGCCAGCTTTGAAGCAATTCTGTACGCAAAAATTGGTGACCTCGTAAACTGGCTAAGCAAAAGTCAACCCGAAACCTTTTTAGCCCAACATACTCAAAATTTGACTTTATTGGTGTGTATTTTATTTGCCAATATTTTCTTTTCAAGTTTTCAGTCGATTATTAAACATCAAATTCTGTTTAGCACATTTCCTATGCGTCTACGTTGGCGCTTTCATAATTTATTATTACAGCAAAGTTTAGATTTTTTTCATAATGATTTTGCAGGTCGTTTATCTGCCAAAGTGATGCAAACCTCGCTTGCAGTACGTGAATTTTGGGTGATTTTGGGTGATATGCTGGCCTATGTTTTTATTTACTTTGTGACCATTAGTTTGGTATTGGGTGCTATTTCTCCAATTCTGCTTATACCGTTAATGCTTTGGTTATTTTTATTCGTAGCGGCTGCTTGTTTTTTTATCCCACGTTTAAGTCGAATTTCAAATAAACAAGCTGATGCTAGAGCTATCATGACGGGGCGTGTCACAGATGCTTATACCAATATTCAAACGGTTAAGCTCTTTGCGCATGCAGGACGTGAAAGTCAATATGCCAAAGAATCGATGCAAGGTTTTATGCTCACAGTTTATCAGCAAATGCGTTTGGGGGTCCAGTACGAAATTAGTATTAATTTGCTCAGTGTCGTTTTATATGTGGGTGTTTTGGGTACAGCCATTTGGCTCTGGATGAATGGACAAGCAGAACTGGGTATTATTGCCGCAACCACAGCCATGATTTTGAAACTCAACAGCATTGCTGAATTTATGATGTGGCAAACCTCTGCTCTCTTTGAAAATGTCGGCACGATTCAGGATGGGATGAAAACACTAGGTCGCCCTATCAAAATTCAAGATAAAGAAAATGCCCAACCTTTAGAGGTGAAAAAAGGTGAAATTAAATTCGATCAAGTCAGTTTCGCTTATAACAATAAAAATGTGATTGATCAGTTAAATTTAACCATTCGGCCTGGTGAAAAAATTGGGATTGTCGGTCGCTCTGGTGCAGGTAAATCGACTCTTATTCAATTGTTATTACATTTTTATGAAATTAATGAAGGTCGTATTTCAATTGATGGACAAAACATTGAAGATGTCACTCAAGATAGCTTGCGTAAAAACATTGCTTTAGTAACTCAAGATACCTCTTTACTGCATCGTACCGTATCTGAAAATATTAAATATGGTCGTCCAAATGCCAGCGATGAAGAAATGTTTGCAGCAGTGCGTAAAGCCAAAGCTGAAGACTTTATTCCTCAACTGACAGATTTGCGTGGTAAATCGGGTTATGAAGCTTATGTCGGTGAACGTGGTGTTAAACTTTCAGGTGGCCAACGCCAGCGAATTGCCATCGCCCGAGTTTTCTTAAAAGATGCACCTATTTTAATTTTAGATGAAGCCACCAGCGCGTTAGACTCAGAAGTTGAAGCAGCAATTCAGTCCAGTTTAGATGATTTAATGCAAGACAAAACCGTGATTGCAATTGCGCACCGACTCTCAACTATCGCCCAAATGGATCGCTTAATTGTACTCGATGAAGGTAAAATTGCTGAACAAGGCACACACGATGAATTGGTTGCTTTAAATGGTATTTATGCACATTTATGGCAAAGACAGACTGGTGGTTTCTTAATTGAGCAACAGGCTTTGAAGAAAAAGGAAATGGATTAATGTTGTATTTGGAAGACATAAAATTGGGAGATCGTTTTATTAGTCGTAAATATAAAATGACATTAGAGGAAATCCAGCAATTCGCTCATGCTTTTGATCCACAAGTATTTCATACCGATGAAGAACAGGCCAAAGACCATCCTATTTTTCAAGGGATTGCTGCAAGTGGCTGGCATACGTCTGCGGTCACTATGCGTTTATGGACAGAATGTTTTCCAGTTGCCTATGGACTGATTGGTTCAGAGTCAACTATTCGCTGGCCACGTCCTACACGCCCAAATGATTACATTCATGTTGAAGTAGAAATTGTCGAAATTACGCCATCAAAAACTAAAAATGATCGAGCGATCGTGAGCTATCTGACTCAGACCCTTAATCAAAATAGAGAGGTTGTGCTGATTTCAATAACTAAAATTGTGGTTTTTAAAAGAGAATTTAGTGCTGTCTCATTATAAGACTTTAGAATTATTGTCGAACAATTTTATGAACAGACTATTTTTTTTATGCCAAGATGCAAGTGAATATTTAAAAAAACGAATGAGTGCAAATGGATAGCGCATGAAAACGATTTCTCCAAAACAAGATCAGGGAATACCAGGAGTGTACGGTTTACTCCTATTAGATGTGGTGTCTCGTTGGGGTTACAATGCAGAAGCATTATTTAGTCCTTTTCAATTAAACAGCGAACAATTGGCTGAACCGAATTATCGCCTTCCTACGCCTGTGGCAAATGAGCTGATTAAACACGCGCTACGCTTAACTGGAGAGCCGACGCTAGGTTTCCATTTGGGCACACAAATGCGTATTTCTATTCATGGCTTTATTGGCTATGCCATTATGACCGCGCATAATACAACTGAAGCTTTGGTTTTGGCAAACCGATTTATTCAGTTACGTATGCCCTTTTTACAACTTTATTTTTCAACTTTTGGTGAGAAAGCCACATTACAATTACAATGTGACTTTGATCTTGAGCCATTAAGGACTGAAATTACCATTGCTTTAACTCTTGGCATCATCACGATGGCTAAAGCTTTGACAGGTAGTGATGATTTATCGGCTGATATCGATTTTGACTTTCCTCAACCTTCAGGTTTTGAACGTTATATTACAAAATTTCCTTCGCACAATTTCCGTTTTGAACAGCCACATCTTTTATCAAGTTTCGATAAAAAATTCTTAAATTTAAAAATGGTAAATGCAGACCCGATTGCCAGTCAAATTGCGATTAACCAATGTGAAGCGGAATTATCAGCTTTAGGTGAACGACGCCGTCTGGCCATGCGCGTACGTGATATTTTGACCCATTCAGAACAGCATTATTTGAGTATTGAACACGTTGCAAGTCGTTTACATATGTCAGATCGAACTCTAAAACGTCAATTGGCTGCCGAGGGCACCACCTTTTCAACTTTGGTGGATGAAGTACGATATCGGCATGCAACATCGCTGCTTTCCCGTACAGATTATACTTTAGAACAAATTGCAGATGAACTTGGCTATAGTGATGTCGCCAATTTTAGTCGAGCATTTAAGCGTTGGAATGGTCGTAGTCCGAGTAATTGGCGTAAAGACCCATATTTATAAACTTTCGTTTTGTTTAAAAACCATGTATAAAACACAGCAAAAATGATGTGAATAATTTAAAGGAGTTATCCATGAACCATCCTTCAGAATTGAAATATGCCGCGACTCACGAATGGGTTAAAATTGAAGGTGATCTGGTCATTACAGGTATTTCTGACCATGCACAGGATGCTTTAGGTGATTTGGTCTATGTTGAAGCCCCAGAAATCGGTCAACATATTACTGCTGGCGAGCAAACAGGTGTCGTCGAATCAGTTAAAACGGCTTCTGATATTCATGCGCCTGTTTCTGGTGAGGTGGTCGAGATTAATTCAGCTTTAGAAGATGATCCAGATTTTGTAAATGATGAACCGTATGGCAAAGGTTGGATTTATAAAATCAAACCGGACAATATGGCAGATGTAGAAAAACTACTCTCCAGCCAAGATTATGAAGCAGGTTTATAAGTCTCTCTTAAACCCATAAAAATCAGCCTATAGGGCTGATTTTTTTAGTATATTTTAATACCTATTGATCAATGTAACTATAATATTTATCTGTTTGATCTTATAAAGATTTAATAGAATGAATTTGCTTGATTTATAACAACTATACTTTTCCACTATAATCATTTAAAATTTGTACAATCTTTCGACTTCTTGTCTTATCCCTCCCAACAACTAAAAATCTATTCCATTATTAATAATATATTTGATAAGCCTGATGAGTCACATCTTTCCTCTGAATTGGATAAATTATGTCTCCTGCTCTCTCTTCTCCTGAGAATACTCAGCCATTGTGGAATAAGTCATTTATATTATGTTTGGCGAATAATCTCTTCTTATTTGTTTTTTATTTTGCACAAACTACAATTTTACCAATTTATATTGTCAATGAATTGGGTGGAAGCTTGGCACAAGCGGGCTTAGCCATGACATTATTTATGGCATCTTCGATTGCAGTTCGCCCTTTTAGTGGATTAATCATTGAAAAATTTGGACGCAAAAAAACGCTTTATGTTTCAGAAGCTTTATTTTGCTTATTTTCTTTTGCCTATTTTTTTGCAGACAACTTAAGCGTACTTTTAGTGGTTCGTTTTTTACATGGAATCTGGTTTAGTATTTTAACCACAGTGACCGTTCCAATTGCCAATGACTTTATTCCTGAAACACGCAAAGGCGAAGGAATGGGTTATTTTGTGATGTCTATTAATTTAGGCATTGTCCTCGGGCCATTATTGGGGCTTACGCTGTTGCTATCACTTTCCTACACCGGCGTAGCAGCTATTCTTGCAGCTATTATCTGTTTAGGTTTTATTTTTTGTTTCATGATTCCGATTCAAAACCCACTCAAGAAAGAATTAGCTTTACACAAACCGCGCTTATCTCTAAATGATTTTATGGAAAAGAAAGCCCTGCCTGTTTCGATTATGGCGATGATTATTTCTTTTTCATACGCCAGCATCATGTCATTTATTTCTACTTTTACAGAATCTAAAAACTTACTGGCATATGCGAGTTTATTTTTTGTGGTATTTGCAATTTCAATGATGAGTCTGCGTCCGTTTACTGGAAAAATTTATGATCGTAAAGGACCCAATTATGTGGTGTACCCTGCGATTACCTTGTTCGCAATAGGATTGATTATTTTAAGTCAGATTAACACCGTCACTGGATTAATGCTTGCTGCTGTATTCATTGGTATGGGATTTGGCTCAGCTCAGCCCTGTTTACAGACGCTTTCTATTCAACGTTCCCCAAAAGATCGGATTGGACATGCCACGTCAACTTTCTTTACTTGTTATGATTTAGGGATCGCTTTGGGTTCTATTTTATTGGGTCTGGTGATTGCTCACCAAGGTTATAGCTTTGCCTATCTGCTCTGTGCATTTATCACAGCACTGAGCTTGGTTTTTTATAAATTATGTGTCGATCGTAAACCCATAATAGTCTAAATATGTCTCGATAAAATATTCCGCGTAATACAATAAAAAAAGCATCCTTCTCAAAATGAAGGATGCTTTTTATAGATTTCAAATGAACTTTAGAAAAATCTAAATCCTAAGCACTTCGTTTTAACGCAGAAGTACGTAATGAATCGGCAATTTCAATTAGAAGCTGTTGGGTTTTATCCCACCCTAAACAACCATCTGTAATGGATTGCCCATAGGTCATCTTCGATGAAATTTTCTGTTGACCATCATTTAGATGACTTTCCAACATCACACCTCGAACATGGCTAAGTGAACGTTCAGCTACAATGGTTCGTAATACTTCTGCTTGCAATAAAGGATTTTTATCACTATTGCCATGGCTACAATCAATAACCAAAGCAGGTAATTCAGTTTTCACTTTTTCTTTAATCTTTTCAATTTCAGTCAAGTGATAATTAGGACCAGCATTAGACCCACGTAAAATCAAATGTGCTTTAGGGTTACCTTCCGATTCTAAAATACACGGCAAACCTGACTGGCTCATGCCCATAAATTGATGCGGATGAGAAGCTGACTGAATCGCATCCAAAGCAATTTGAATAGACCCATCAGTACCATTTTTAAAACCAATGCTATAAGGCATCTGGCTTGAAATTTCACGATGAATTTGTGATTCACTGGTACGTGCACCAATTGCGCCCCAAGCCAATAAATCATCGAAATATGCCGTTGCCATTGGGCTTAAAATTTCAGAAGCAATGGGTAATCCCATTTCTATAATTTGAAGATATAACGCACGAGATTTTTCTAATCCCAATTGCATGTTTGAGGACCCATCTAAATTTGGATCATATAAAAAACCTTTCCAACCTACGGTAGTCCGAGGTTTTTCAATATAAGTACGCATTACGAAGAAGATTTGATCTGCCACTGTGCTTTGTAATTGTTGTAATTTTTTTGCATAGTCTAGTGCAGCAATCGGGTCATGGATTGAACATGGGCCTGTCACAATCATCAAACGTGAGTCGTGACCATCTAAAATATTTTGGATCGTCTGGCGCTGTGCATTAATCTGATGAGCAAGCGTGGAAGACAAAGGCAATTGCGCCTTTAATTGATGAGGCAAACTTAAAATAGTTTCTTTGGTTGTTGTTGGAATATGTTGTAAAGCAGTATTTAAAGCATTCATGGGACTTTCCTAGGGACTTCTTTGAGTCCAATCTTTTATTTGAGCGACATGGGTCTAATGGATTGCGTCATCATTTGACTAAAGTAAAACCAAAAAAAGTTACCCAAGTATGAATAGTTAAATATTTGCATGAGATTACTCCAAAATATAAAAAATAAAGCATAAAAAAACCTGATCAGGGTTGCCGATCAGGTATTAACTGGGTGGGCAACCATTTCTTGCCCGAACGCGTTCAGGCAATTATCTAAATTGCCAAAAGTAATAAGTCGCGTTACGAAGTAATGGTTGCTTTAACATCTTTATTTCTTCAAAAAATATATGTCTATACTTTAAAATACGCGTTATTGATGACTTTGACAAGCGCTTCTTAAAAAATAAGTTTCTGACTGAAAATACCAAATCTATCCGGAACGAATTACTTTTCTAAATAATTCCCTTCCTTCTTAGCATATTTTTATTTATCCAAAGTGAATAGATTGAATTCCATTTACTCTTTTTATTTTTCATTTTATAAAATACTCGGCCCTAATAATATTTAATTAATAACATTATAAAACAGTACCTTAATAATCAATTAAAAATTTAAATCTTAACTTATTTACAAAAAGAAACAATTTAACAGTTTACGACTCTCCACCAAAAACAAAACTTTATTTTATATATATCATTAATTTATGTTATAAATAATTTTTTTAATACACCAATATTACGATATACGTAATTAAATTATGTATTGAATAATTATTTCACCTTGTTATCATGAAAAAATGTAGTGTCTTTCTCGTGTTCCGAGATACTTTTAAGCAATAGCTGAGACGAGAAAGACAGAATCAGACAAACGGATTTGTCATAAAAATTTAAATCATTGCTATGGCTTATTCGTTTGTTTAATGATCAAAAAATTTAAAAAGTGGGCAATAGGATTGCTTGAAAAAATGAGGATGTTGTATGAATAAGCTAGCGAACCCATTAGAACTCTGTGGATTTGAATTTATTGAATTCGTATCTAAGGATGGAGATCTAGACGAAATTTTTCAAACGATAGGTTTCACGCAAGTCGCTAAGCATAAATCAAAAAATGTGTATTTATGGCGTCAAGGCAATATCAATATTATTCTCAATTATCAACCTGAATCATATGCAGCATACTTTTTTAAAGAACATGGCCCTTCTGCCTGTGCTATGGGATTTAGAACCAAAGATGCAGCCAAAGCATTTAATCAAGCCATTCAATTGGGTGCTGAACCGATTTATTCAAAAATTGGCCCCATGGAGCTGAATATTCCAGCAATTAAAGGCATTGGTGGTTCACCTATTTTCTTGGTCGATCGTGATATTTATCAAAGTGATTTTATTTTCTTTAACGATGTGCCCTTAAATCCAGTTGGAACAGGCTTAAAAGAGATCGATCATTTAACCCATAATGTCTATAAAGGTCGTATGCAATATTGGGCAGATTTTTATGAAAATATTTTCAATTTTCAGGAAGTTCGCTATTTCGATATTAAAGGTGAATATACGGGTTTAACTTCAAAAGCCCTCACAGCACCAGATGGAAAAATCCGTATTCCATTGAATGAAGATTCAGACAAAGGAAATGGTCAAATTGCCGAATTTTTAAATGATTTTAATGGTGAAGGCATTCAACATATTGCATTTATTACTGATGACTTAATTGGTACATGGGACAAATTAAAAGCATTGGGTGCGAAATTTATGACTCCACCACCGCAAACCTACTATGAAATGTTGCCAGAACGTTTACCTAATCATGGCGAGCCTACTGAAGAATTGCAAAAGCGTGGCATTTTACTTGATGGCAATACGCAAAATGATGACAAGCGCCTATTGTTGCAAATATTTTCTGAAAATATGTTAGGTCCTGTATTTTTTGAATTTATTCAACGTAAAGATGATGATGGTTTTGGTGAAGGAAACTTCAAGGCTTTATTTGAATCCATTGAGCGTGATCAAATTAAACGTGGTGTTTTAGATATTTCCAACGCTTAGTTGCACGATTATAAATCAATTTTCTTATGCATTTGAGCTGTTCGGTGCATAAGAAACTCAGCTTTAATATAAAATATTGTTAATAAAATTTCTGATATTGCTCTGATGATTTAATAACATCATTATTTTAAAATATTAATCATGATCGAGTGAGCACTATCTCAACAGGGATGAAGATAGAAGATGCAGCAAATTGAACAAGGAAACCTCAAAAAAGGTTTAAGTAACCGTCACATCCAACTAATTGCACTGGGTGGCTCTATTGGAACAGGTTTATTTCTTGGTATTGCCCAGACCATTAAACTTGCTGGCCCTTCCGTTATTTTAGGTTATGCCATTGCTGGGCTTATTGCTTTTTTAATGATGCGCCAATTGGGAGAAATGATTGTAGAAGAACCTGTAAGTGGTTCTTTTAGCCATTTTGCTTACAAATATTGGGGCAAATTTGCTGGCTTTATGTCTGGCTGGAATTATTGGGTGCTGAATATTTTGGTCTGTATGGCCGAATTAAGCGCGATTGGTTTATATATTCATTATTGGTGGCCTGAAATTCCAACTTGGGTTTCAGCACTGGGATTCTTTATTTTCATTAACTTAATTAATCTTTTACATGTCAAGTTATTTGGTGAAATGGAATTTTGGTTAGCCATTATTAAAGTTCTAGCGATTGTTGCCATGATTGCTTTTGGCAGCTATTTACTGGCGACTGGCAGTGGTGGTACACAATCTAATTTACACAACTTATGGGCACTCGGCGGATTTTTTCCCAATGGTGTCATGGGCCTTGTGATGGCGATGGCCATGATTATGTTTGCATTTGGTGGAATTGAACTGGTCGGAATTGCGGCGGCAGAAACAGACAATCCACAAAAAACCTTACCCAAAGCAGTCAATCAAATCGTCTATCGTGTCCTTTTATTTTATATCCTGAGTTTGGTCATTATTTTATCGCTGTACCCTTGGAACCAAATGGCGCAAGGCGGCAGTCCTTTTGTACTTATTTTTGATTCTTTGGGCAGTCAAACGGTAGCAACCATTTTAAATTTTGTGGTATTAACTGCGGCTGTTTCGGTTTATAACAGCACCAATTATTGCACCAGTCGCATGTTGCTCGGTTTAGCTCAACAAGGTAATGCACCTCAATTTTTAAGTAAAATTAATCGACGCGGTATCCCTGTCAATGCGGTTATGGTTTCGGCATTTTTTACGCTCATGTGTGTACTCATTAATTATCTTTTTCCTGAAAAAGCATTTAACCTGCTCATGATGTTAGTGGTTGCTGCGATTGTGATTAACTGGGTGGTCATTTCGTACACACATTTAAAATTTAAGAAGCATATGATTTCAATTCATGCTCCTACACAGTTTCCAAGTATTGCCTATCCTTTCACTAACTATTTATGCATTATATTTATGTGCGGTATTTTGCTGATTATGAGCCACACTCCGGACATGCGTATTGCAGTCATGATGATACCTGTTTGGATTTCAGTGCTTTTAGTGGCTTATTTTTTCAAAAATAAAAAAATAACAGCCAATCAGTTGGCATTAAAAGATAAAATGCGCTCTATAACCAAAGCTTGATTTGTTTACTACATACAACGAAGGATGTTTTCATGTTCCAACATGTTGATACTTATGCAGGTGATCCGATTCTTTCTTTAATGGAAGAGTTTGGCAAAGATGAACGGACACAAAAAGTTAATTTAAGTATTGGGCTGTATTACAACGAGGAAAATATTGTTCCTCAGTTAAATGCGGTTAAAACTGCGTATCAAAATATTGAAGCCAATAATGATCAGGTAAAACTGTATTTACCTATGGATGGTTTGAAATCCTATAATCAAGCCACTCAACTGCTACTCTTAGGTCAAGATAGTTCTGCGCGTCGTGATGGTCGTGCGGTGACCATTCAAACTTTAGGTGGTTCTGGTGCGCTGAAAGTAGGTGCAGACTTTTTAAAGAAATATTTTCCTCATTCTGATCTTTGGGTCAGCCAACCGACGTGGGAAAACCATATCGCCATCTTTAATGGTGCTGGTATTCAGACTCATTTTTATCCTTATTTTGATGCAGAAACCAATGGTGTGAATGTTACTGCAATGTTGGAAACATTAACGACACTTCCTGCAAAAAGTATTGTGTTGCTACACCCTTGTTGCCATAACCCAACGGGTGCAGACTTAATGCCTGCTGAATGGGATCAGGTCATTGAAGTATTAAAAAAACAAGATCTTATTCCATTCTTGGATATTGCTTATCAAGGTTTTGGTCAAGGTTTAGAGCAAGATGCTTATGCCATCCGAGCTTTAGATCAATCAGGTATGAATTTTATTGTCAGTAATTCATTCTCTAAAATTTTCTCACTCTATGGTGAGCGCATTGGTGGTTTAACTTTTGTTTGCGATGAACAAAGCACTGCTCAAAAAGTTTTAGGTCAATTAAAAGCAACAGTGCGTCGTATTTACTCAAGCCCTCCAACTACGGGTGCTTTGTTAGTCAATAATGTCCTAAATGATGCAAAGCTTACTGCTCAATGGCAAGCTGAGCTGACCGAAATGCGTGAACGTATTATTAAAATGCGTCATTTGTTAAATAAGAAATTAAGCCAAGCTTTGCCTGAACGTGACTTTAGTTATTTGGTTAAACAACAAGGAATGTTTAGCTATACAGGTTTAACAGCAGAACAAGTCGATATTTTAAAAGATCAATACGGCATTTATTTACTGCGCAGTGGTCGTATGTGTGCCGCAGGTCTAAATTTGAGTAATATTGATTATGTGGCCAATTCTGTTGCTGAAGTGATTAAAGCGACAGCACATCAAGCTATCGCTTAAATATGAATAATAAAAAAACGGGCTAATTGCCCGTTTTTTTATTTTAAATGATGACTAAATTAATCTTTAAAATGAATCACAGAACGAATAGATTTGCCTTCATGCATTAAATCAAATGCTTCATTAATTTTATCTAAACCCATGGTATGGGTTACGAAAGGCTCAAGCTGAATGTTTCCTTGCATCGCATCTTCAACCATTTTAGGCAGTTGAGAACGACCTTTTACACCACCGAAAGCAGTCCCTTTCCAAGTTCGCCCAGTCACCAACTGAAATGGGCGAGTCGATATTTCTTGACCCGCACCCGCTACGCCAATAATGACTGATTGTCCCCAACCACGATGCGCACATTCAAGCGCGGAACGCATCACATTGACATTCCCAATACATTCAAATGAATGGTCAACACCCCAACCTGTCATTTCGACAATCACTTCTTGAATCGGTTTGTCATAATCTTTTGGATTTAAGAAATCTGTTGCACCAAACTCTTCGGCTAGTTTAAATTTTTCATTGTTCATATCAATAACAATAATACGGCCAGCTTTCGCTTGACGCGCACCTTGTACCACCGCCAAACCAATACCGCCTAAACCAAAAACAGCAACGCTATCGCCTTCCTGTACTTTAGCCGTATTATGCACTGCTCCAATGCCTGTGGTAACGCCACAACCCAATAAACAAACCTGTTCAGGATTGGCATCAGGGTTAATTTTTGCTAAAGATACTTCGGCAACCACCGTATATTCACTAAATGTTGAACACCCCATATAGTGGTAAATCGGTTCACCCTGATAAGAAAAACGTGTAGTGCCATCTGGCATTACGCCTTTTCCTTGCGTAGCACGAACTGCAACGCAAAGATTGGTTTTTCCAGATTTACAAAACAGGCATTCACCACATTCTGCCGTATAAAGTGGAATCACATGATCACCTGCTTTTACACTGGTAACGCCTTCACCCACTTCAACCACAATTCCTGCACCTTCATGACCGAGTACTGCTGGAAAAACACCTTCAGGATCATCGCCTGACAAAGTGAATGCATCAGTATGGCACACACCTGTATGGGTGATTTTAACTAACACTTCACCCGCTTTGGGTGGAGCAACATCAATTTCAACAATTTTCAATGGTTGGCCTGGACCAAATGCAACCGCAGCACGTGACTTTATCAATTGACCCTTCCTTATTCAGTTTTTAAAAAAATGAGTTTTTTAACAGATGAGCTACATTAACCGTTTTTTATTATAAGATTCAACCTTTAACAACATGATAATATCCAGTGATAACAGGATGACCTCATAATAATCATGCACTTCAGACTTTCGATTCAAGCTGCCTTATTTTTATTTTTAGTCATGATACTGACAGGATGCAGTTTGCCTATGAATGACTCCAAGAAACAAGCGCCTATTTCGATTCATGCCAAACATTGGTTAAATGGTTCAAACGTCGATGAGCAAATGGCTCAAGGTTTAACTGCTTATTTAGCTTTGGACGATGCTTTTATCAGTATTGCCTCAAGACTCTATTTGATCAATCAAGCTCAGCATAACCTCGATTTACAATATTACATTTGGGAAAATGATTCGATTGGGCAATTAATGTTGGCTGAACTGTTAAAAGCTGCAGATCGTGGCGTTAAAGTTCGTTTATTAATTGATGATCAAAATGGAACTCAACTGGATGCAACGTTAAAACAACTGGCTTATCATCCCAACTTTGAAATTAAGTTGTTTAACCCTTATAAATTTCGAACATTTCGGGTCATGGATTATCTATTTCGTTTCAGCAAAGTTAATCACCGTATGCACAATAAATTGATTATTGCAGATGGTGCAATTGCGGTAACAGGGGGACGAAATATTAGCCGAGAATACTTCGATGCCAGTGACAATTTTCAATTTACCGATATGGATATACTGTTTTATGGCACTGCCGTTGAACATGCCAATACCGTTTTCCATGATTTTTGGAATGATGATTTAAGTTATTCGTCAACTCAACTTTTGGGAAATGGCAATCAAGCTCAATTTAATAAATTACAGCAATATTATAAATTGACAGCTTTACAAAAAGACCAGTTAAAAAAGCGCTTAGAATTGGCAGAAAAACAGGTAAATGATCATCTAAAGGCACGTCCTGTGCATTGGGCAAAAGCACATTTTGTGGCTGACTCACCCGCTAAAATTCGAGGGAATGCTGTAAATCAGCAGCTGATTTATCACCAAATGATCAATATCATGGGTGAACCTAAACAGCAGCTCGAGTTAGTTTCAGCCTATTTTGTACCCACTCAAAAAGGTACAGATTATTTAACTCAACTTTCAAAGAATCAGGTCAAGGTTCGAGTACTGACCAATTCTTTTGTCGCCAATGATGTTGCCTTGGTACATGCATTTTATAAAAAATATCGTCATGATTTACTCAAAAGTGGCGTTAAACTCTACGAATTTAAGCCCTATATCGAACGTAATAAACGCACATGGTATGAAGTGGTCACCGGTAATGTTATTCCTGCTAAAGGTAAAAACAGCTCGAGTTTACACGCCAAATTCTTCGACCTTGATGGTAAAGTTTTTATTGGTTCATTTAACTTTGATCCGCGTTCAGTTCATTTAAATACTGAAGTAGGATTAGTTATAGAATCTGAAGTGTTACAGCAAAGAATTTCGACTTCTTTAGATCAGTACTTACCTCAAGTCGCTTATGAACTCAAACTCAATAAACAGGGTGAAATAATTTGGTTAGATCATCAAAAAGATGGCTCGATCATTGAATTTAAACATGATCCAGAAACCACAAAATTTCAACGTTTTTCAATGAAAGTTGTCTCTTATCTGCCAATTGAATGGATGATGTAATGACAAGATAATGACAATTAAGATTAAAACATTACATTTCTATCTGACTGGTTATTTTCACAGTGTAGTTCTAGAATGATTTTTTATAGTTTTTCTCATTGAGAATTATTGTATTAAAGCAGTCCAATTTCTTTAAATAATTGCTTATAGGCTTCTGCCTTCTTTTCAATGGCTAAAGGATAAGCGCGAGAAGATGAAGGCATCCTGTACAAGGTCATCTCACGTTCTGCAAAATATACTTTTGACGACCGTCCTAATTGCGGTTTTTCAGTATTCTCAGGCATAGAAAGCATCAGTGTATCTGTGGCTTTATCCCCTGTCGTCATCATACTGTGGCAGTGCGGTATTTTTTCTAAAAGTGGAATGAATTGGGTTGGTGTCTTTACTTGTAAAAATTTATCGGAAGCATTGCCGGTTAAACGAATGATTTGATAAGCCGTATCAAATATCGCAATCCCTTTCTCGAGCAAAAATTCACGAATAAGCCCTTCTTTAAATTTTTTGTGATCGATATCCAAAAAATATTCTTTGTCGTTAAAAAAAATTAGACCAAAAATCTTCCACATGTCATTTTGATAATTTGGATAATAAAAATCCATTTTCCAGCGTGTTTTCGGTGGAGGAAAACTTCCCAGCATTAATAGTTTGGCATTCGGCGGTAAAAAGGGTTCCAGTGGATGAGTTTCTATTTCTAATTCATTTGACATAGCAATAATCTACTTAAAAGGATTCAATTTAATTCAAAATATTTGACGAATTTTTTCTGCGATTTGGTTACCCCAAAGCGCATATATTTCCTTACTCGGATGAAAACCATCTGTGGCCATCTGTAAATTTAAACTTTGAAAATGAACCAAATCATATTCAATCCACTGCATGTTCTGTCGTTTTTGAATAAAGTCTCCAAGGGCTTGATTCATTTTTTTGGCATATTGACCAAATAACCACGCTAAAGGATTTGGGAGTGCAGGAAACAAATTCATAGGTGGAACACCAGAGGCAATTACCAAATCTGGGCTAAACTTATGATTGATCTCGTGATAAAGCTCGTGTTGCTGTTTAATCCAGTTTTGAGGCGATATTAATTGAGTAATATCATTTACACCAACAGAGGTAATCACCACATCAAAATGCTGGTGAGGCATATTTTGAGCAGTTTGGATCACGTCTAAACTGGAATATCCTATGGTTGCCTCTAGCCTATAACTCACTTCATACTGATTTTTTAATGCTTTGATGACTGTACCGAGTAAAGCATCTTCTTGAGTTGTTACGCCTACACCAGCTGCTGCCGAGTCACCTAAAATTAAAATAGACAATGGCTTGCCTATGCCTACAGTGCCTTGACGATGTCCATCTGGTTCAGCCAATCGTAAGGTCTTTTTTTTGACAGCATAGCCTTGAATCAATAAGGATGGAATTAAAACAAGGGTAGATATTTTTAAAAGCATACACGAACACAATTTAAGAAATACAACCACAATATACGATTTTTAGCTTTTAAAATCATCGCTGATTTGCATATAAAAGGCTCAGAATAAGCCTTATTATTTAAAAATCAGCCTAATTTATTGACCCACTTGAGCGGTAGAATTTTCATCGCCATGCCTATTGGCAACCATGGCCATTGTGGCACATAAGCTTTTACCCGTTGTTTTTCAATTGCCTGAACAAGTAAGCGTGAGCCAGTTTTGTCATCGACTTCAAAAGGTAATTTTTTCGCACCTTCATTGAGTTCTGTACGAATATAACCCGGGAAAATCGTACTGACTTTAATCGGTGAATCTAGCAACTCTGCACGAATCCCCTCTGCCAAATGTGCAACCCCGGCTTTACTGGCAGCATAGGCGGTTAAATGTTTGGGCATACCCCGTATAGCACTCATCGAAGAAATCATCACCAAATGACCCGAATTTTGTGCACGGAAAATTTCTACAGCGGCCTCGCATTGTGCCAAAGCAGAAATAAAATTGGTTTCGACTGTTGCTCGATTAATCGAAAAATTTCCTTTTCCAATACGACGACCGTCACCCACCCCAGCATTGACAATGATACGATCGATTGTGCCAAATTCTGCTTTAAAAGCTTTAAACACGACAAATACTTGATCGTAGTCTGTCACATCCAAGGTTTTTGCAATGACTTGGATACCATATTGACTTTCAAGCTCTTGTTTTAAAGATTCGAGTCGTTCCAAACGACGTGCACAAATGGCCAGATTATATCCTTTTTGTGCAAATTCTCGTGCCATGCCTGCCCCAATTCCAGAGCTTGCACCCGTGATTAAAATTGTTTTTGTCATATCATACTTCCTTGTTCTCATCCCTTAATTTGTTAGCGGTTATTGATTATTCTAAATCCATGTCAAAAGTTGGGAATTTTCAGCTTTAATAAAATGATGTTCATTTAAACTTAATAATTGGGGTTCATTGCCCACTAAACGCAAGGTGGTCATACTGGCATTGGTAATGGCCCAATTGAGTGCAAACGTTCGGTTTAGATTTAATTCTAAGAGTTTTCCTGCCACTACAGAAATGACACCGCCAGAGGTAAAGACCACGGCATAGCGTGGTTTGGTTTTAGCCAATTCATCACATAAATTTTGTAGTGCACTTTCAACACGATTTTTAAAATGTGGCCAAGACTCATCATATTCATGATGATATTCTCCGCCCGTCCAACGTCCTATTGCACCTTCAAAAATTTTGGCTAAATATGCCCGTGGATTAATTTCATTTTCAACATCTTGCTTGAGTAAATGTGGTTGATTAAAACGTGGTTCGTATTGGGCAAATACTTGCTGATGATTAAACTCATTCCAAGCCTGATCAGTTTCAAATTCAACTTCGGGAAAGCATTGTGCCAATGCCAAAGTGGCTGTTTGTTGATGACGCTGCATTGAACCTGCCACAACATAAGGTGCTTCTTTTAATATTTGATTGAAATACTGACCCAATAATATCGCCTGCAATTCACCATTTGGAGAAAGTTTGTCATAACTTTCCGCACCAAATGAAGCTTGTCCGTGACGAATTAAATAGATTGTGGTCATTTTTCTTTTCCTAAAATTTGTTGAAGTTTAGTCATATATTTTTGTGCATGCGTATTGGCCTCTATTTTTTGTTTGCCAATGCGTGTTAATGCACGAATATGCAACGCATGAATCACAATCCAGAAATCTTTAAATGCAGGATTATTGGTCTGCTGATGATAATAGCGATAATAAATCTGTTGTGCGATAACAGCCAAACGAAAAATACCGAATACCTCGTAGAATGCCCAGTTTTCAGTATTTAGACCCGTTTTTTCCAAATAGTAATGGATCACTTGTTCGCGCGTTAACATCCCTTTTAAATGGGTTGGTTGACGACGAGTATTTTTAAAAATTTGATGATCTGTCGCTTCAACCCAGTACGCCAACGCAGACCCCAAATCCATTAAAGGATCGCCTAAAGTCGCCATTTCCCAATCCAATACACCAATAATTTCGGTCGGATTATGGGGATCTAAAATAATGTTATCAAAACGCCAGTCATTATGAATAATGCAAGTCTTTGAGTCGTTGGGAATATTTTTTAACAACCATTTCCGCACAAATTTAAATGATGGAACATTCAGGGTACGGGCTTTTTCATAACGTGCATCCCAACCTTCCACCTGACGCCGACAATAGCCTTCACCTTTTCCTAATTTTTCAAGTTCAGTTGCTTGATAAGGTACTTCATGCAGTTCTATTAACTTATCCACGACATTAATACACAATCGATGGATTTCAGCTTCACCGAATTGCAGTTCGGGCGGTAATTTTGCACGTGGAATAATACCCTCTATGCGCTTCATAATATAAAAGTCGCAACCTATCACGGATTCATCCTGACACAGCGCTACCATTTCAGGCAATACTGAATAAAATGGCGCCAAGGCTTTCTGGACATGGTATTCACGTGCCATATCGTGTGCCGACTTTGCTTTAGTCCCTTTTGGTGGACGACGTAAAATCAAATCGATATTTTGATATTTTAAACGATAGGTCCAATTTGAGGCACCGCCTGAATATTGACTCACCTCAACCGGCCCTTGTAAATCAACCCCTTGCTTTTTCAACCAAGTTTCTACAGCAATGGAGTCAAGTTCTTCGCCCTGACGGACACTTCCACCCAAATCAATAACTGACATTATGATTTTCCTTATTATTTCGCTCAATCCTTAATTTTTAAATAATGAAACGACCTCTTCGTTATACCTTGTTATTTTCTCTGATAGAGAGAAATTTTCGGTCAAGTTGTAAGAAATCGCATCACTAAACTTTTAAATCGTCACTTTAAAAACTGATGTTCAACGCGAAACATAACCACGTTTTGCCAGTTCAAGTTTCGCGATCATGCCTTTATGTACTTCATCCGGTCCATCGGCTAACCGTAGACTGCGCGCCTGAGCAAAAAAAGCAGTGAGCGGTGTATCACGAGAAACGCCTGCGCCGCCATGAATTTGAATCGCCATATCAACCACTTTCTCTAGCACACTAGGAGCAACCACTTTAATCGCAGATATTTCAGTTAACGCTGCCCTATTGCCTAGCGTATCCATTTTATAGGCCGCATATAAAGTCAAAAGTCGAGCTTGATCGATCGCGACACGAGCTTCAGCTACGCGTTCTAAATTGCCGCCCAGTTTTAAAATTTCTTTTCCAAAAGCCTGACGACTCATCCCACGATCAATCATTAATTCTAACGATTTTTCAGCAGCTCCAATACAACGCATACAATGATGAATTCGACCTGGACCTAAACGTCCTTGGGCAATTTCGAATCCCTGACCAGCACCACCGATAAAATTAGTTATAGGCACACGTACGTTATTAAAGCTAATTTCGCCATGTCCATGCGGTGCATCATAATCACCGAATACAGGAAGCATTCTTTCTATTTTTACGCCCACAGTGTCTATAGGAACCAAAACCATAGAATGCTGATGATGACGGTCTTTGGATTTATCGGGCGTATGTGCCATAAAAATAATCATTTTTGCATTGGGATCGCCCAAGCCTGAAGACCACCATTTACGTCCATTTAAAACGATTTCATCATTTTCAATGACTGCCGTTGCCTGCATATTGGTTGCATCACTAGAGGCCACGACGGGTTCAGTCATACAAAATACAGAGCGAATTGTGCCTTCTAATAATGGGATTAACCATTGCTGCTTTTGCTGTTCAGTACCATAACGCCATAATAATTCCATGTTACCGCTGTCAGGTGCATTACAATTAAACACAGTGGGTGCAATTAAACTACGACCTGTCAGCTCTGCAATATGAGCATATTCTTGAACAGATAAACCTTGTCCTAATACAGGATCTGGCAAGAACATATTCCAAAGACCAGCTTTTTTAGCTTTATTTTTTAATTCGTCAAGTTCAGCTGGCCATTGCCAGATTGTCCAATCACCGCCTTGGTTTAGTGCATGTACCTGATTCCAAAAATCGGTTTCGATGGGTTCAATTTCATTTTTGATAAAATGTTTAGTCCGTTCTACAAAGTCTTGTGCCTGTACCGATAATTCAAACATGGTCTTCCCTTAAAAATAGTCTTTATTTTCCTTTACAACACTTTAGTCCAAAATTTATTATGAATAAAATGATTTAATAACATATAAAACTATGCATAATATTCATCATAAACCCATTATTGATCTAGCCATTTTTCATGGTATTGATATTAATTTGTATCCTCTTTTTATTGGTATTTATGAACAAAAAAGTATTTCAAAAGCCGCTCAAACTTTGTGTATAAGCCAATCGGCAGCCAGTCACGCTTTGCAACGGCTTAGACAACAATTACAAGATGATTTATTGGTACGTGCTGGCAACAAAATGCTGCCCACGCCTTTTGCTGAACAGATTTATCCAGTCATTAAAAATGCATTAATGGCGATTCAAAATGTTTCAATGCAAAAGCACCAGTTTGAGTCCACTAAAGTACAAAACTTAAAAATTGCGGTACATGATGAAATTGAACCAATTATCTTTCCCAAACTAGTTGAACATTTTCATCGACTCAATCTTGGTATTCAATTTTTAAGTATTAAATTGAATCGTAAAAATGTACTCACCGATTTAGCCACTCAGCAAATAGATTTTGTCATCGATTTGGAACAAAATTTGGGTGAGAAAATACAATTTCAGACACTGGCACACGATCATTTTGTGATTTGTACTCAGCAAGTACAGATGAATGAAGAAATTTATTTGGCTTCACCCCATCTAGGCGTATCTTCTCGTCGTACAGGTATTTTGGTCGAAGATATTTATTTAAATCGTAAACAACTTTCTCGGCAGATTTTTTTGCGTTGCCAACATTACTCAACCGCACTACAAATTTTGAGTCAGCAGCCTAAAGCAATTTTAACCATACCTCAAAATATATTGGGACATTTAAATCAGTATAATGATTTAAATGTCTTTGAAGTGCCTATACCATTGCCAAATATTCATATTGGAATGTTTTGGCATAAAGACTTAGAAGAAAATTTAAGGCATCATTTTTTGCGTAGTGAAATACTCAAAATTTTTGCTTAGGCTATTTATAAACACAAAATTAAACACTGAGCGTTTAGCTTTTAAGCCATGTACTCCTTAACTTTGTCCTACAATAATCGATCTTAGAGCCGTGTATTTACACTGCTCATTTTAACGATTTGGATTTAACTTTGTTGCCTCTTTCTCCCACCTGGCAAATTGTGCTGGGATTATTCTTTTTATGTTTTTTTTACTATCTACTGCATAAGCTGATCGTTTATTTAAAAAATATTTTTCGTCCATTTAAAAAAGGTCAAAAATATTGGTGCCGTGTAAATGCGGTGAGCGATGGTGACACTCTCACCTGCTACCGTTTTAATATAAGACGCTCTGAAACCAAATTACGCTTTGCTTATATTGATGCCCCTGAATCCAGCCAAAGCTATGGTAAGGAATCCCAGCGGCTGGTTCAAAGCATGGTTAAAAATAAAATGGTTCGGGTGAAAATTACGGATATTGATCGTTATGGACGCTGTGTGGGCGTGGTGTATCGCTATCGTAAAAACATCAATGAAGAAATGGTCAAACGCGGTGCTGCATGGGTGTATGAAGAATATATTCAAGATAAAAAGCATTTAAATTATCTGTTGAACTTACAGAACAAAGCCAAAAAACAGAAAAAAGGCCTTTGGAAAAGTTCGCGCCCAGTACGCCCAAGTATTTATCGTAAACAGAGTAAGTAACGGGCAATAAATATGAATATGTATCGCAATTTTTCCATGAGAATAGCAGTATCTAAAATAATATTTACTTTGGAACTGAATAAATAAAACACTTTAACTGTTTTTTTGCTAAAAAAAGAGTGGTCTGCATATATAGCAGACCACTCTTTCAACTCAAGTAAATCTTAAATATAAGCCCATTGAATTAAGAGCCGAAATGCGCCTGCAATTAAAGCAAGAGCAAAAAAACCACCCAACCACAATAAAATAAACCACTGCGTTTGTGAAATTTTCATATTGACCCCTTAATGATAACCGTCATCACCAATACGTACTTTATCGCGGAAAACCCAATACGATAAAGCGGTATAAATAATAATAATCGGGATTAATAGCAGTGCGCCTATCAATGCAAATAACTGACTACTTTGAGGTGCCGCTGCTTCCCAAATAGTGACTGATGGCGGAATAATATAAGGCCATAAACTAATTAAAAAACCCGTATATGCCAGTAAAACCAAAGCTAATGTATAGATAAATGGACTGAGTTCTTTTCGCTGCTTACACGCACGGAAAGCAAGAAAACTAAAAACCAAAACCAAAATCGGTACAGGACTAAAATAGATTAACTGAGGTAAACTAAACCAGCGTTGTGCAATTTCGGGATGCGCCAATGGTGTGTAAATACTGACACCTGCAAAAATGATTAATAAAGCCAGCATCATTTTTGGCATCAAGCTGTACATTTTATTTTGTAGATCTGCTTCTGTCTTGAAAATCAGCCAACCACATCCTAATGTGGCATAAAGTACAATCACGCCGATTCCTGTAAATATAGAAAACGGCGTTAGCCAATCTAAACCACCTCCACTATAAATACCATGGGTGGTTTCTATACCTTGAATATAGGCACCCAAAATAATTCCCTGAAAAAAGCTGGCTAAAATAGAACCCCCAATAAATGCTTTATCCCAAAAATGCTTTGTACGATGAGCTTTAAATCGAAATTCAAACGCCACCCCACGAAAAATTAATGCAATCACCATTAAAATAACGGGCATATATAGCGCAGACAATACCGTTGAATAAACTAATGGAAAAGCGGCAAACAGCCCTGCACCGCCCAATACCATCCAAGTTTCATTCCCATCCCATACAGGAGCAACGGTATTCATCATGACATCACGTTCTTGCTCAGCTTGAATAAATGGAAATAAAATACCAATTCCCAAATCAAAACCATCTAGCACGACATAAATCAGTACACCTACAGCAATAATTACAATCCAAATTAAAGATAAATCAATCATTTGCCTTCCTCCTGATGGTTGTCACTTGGTTTAGCATCAAGATCCTCATCGGTGCTGCCCAATGGTCTTTTTGAAGCTTGAATGACCTCTTCATCACTATGCGGCACTGAATAAATAAACTCTGGACCTTTATGCATGAGTTTCAGCATGTAATAAATGCCAATCCCAAAAACCACACAATACACCACAACAAAAATGATGAGCGTTAGTCCGACTTGTTCCGCAGATACAGGAGACAATGCATCTTTGGTACGCAGCACGCCATAAACCACCCAAGGCTGACGTCCGACTTCAGTGGTAAACCAGCCTGCAAGTAAAGCAATAAATCCAGATGGCCCCATCACAAAAGCAAAACGATGTAGCCATTTATTTTCAAATAGCTTGTTATTTTTACGTAAAACCAATGCCATCAATGCCAGTAAAAGCATGAGCATTCCCATGGCCACCATTATACGAAAACTCCAAAACACAATCAGTGAATTGGGGCGGTCTTCTGGTGCGAACTCTTTTAATCCTGTGACCTTACCGTCCAAGGTATGCGTCATAATCAAACTGCCTAAATTGGGAATACCCACGGCATACTTTGTTTCTTCTGCTTGCATATCTGGAATACCAAACAAATAAAGGGGCATTCCTTCATCATGGTTGGTTTCCCAATGTCCTTCGATTGCTGCAAGCTTTGCTGGTTGATGCTCTAAAGTATTTAAACCGTGCATATCACCAATAAAAATTTGTAACGGTGCCAGCACTAAGATCATCCATAAGGCCATGGAAAATGATGTTTTGACCAAGGCATCACGGCGACCTTTTAGTAAATGCCAAGCTGCGGTTGAAGCCACCAACAAAGCAGACACCAAAAATGCTGCAGCTGCCATATGTGCCAAGCGATAAGGAAAAGATGGATTAAAAACTATCGCAAACCAATCTTGTGGAACGATAATGCCATTTTCAATACTAAACCCTTGCGGTGTCTGCATCCAACTATTTGAGGATAGAATCCAAAACATTGAAATACAGGTTCCTACGGCAACCATTAAGGTGGCAAAAAAGTGTGCTCTTGGGCCAACACGTCCCCAACCAAACAGCATGATGCCCAAAAAACCCGCTTCTAAGAAAAATGCACTGAGCACTTCATAAGCGAGCAGTGGTCCAGTCACACTACCCGCTATGCGTGAAAATTCGCTCCAGTTTGTACCAAATTGATAACTCATCACCACACCAGAAACAACACCCATTCCGAAAGCAATGGCAAATATTTTGACCCAAAACTTAAACAAATCACGGTATACAGGGTTTTGAGTTCTTAGCCAGCGCCATTCTAAAACGGCGAGAAAACTGGCTAAACCAATGGAAATTGCAGGAAATATAATATGAAAAGAGACGGTAAAAGCGAATTGTATGCGCGCTAACTCAAGTGCGGTTAAACCTAAATTCATAGCATCACCTTTTTTAATTCGATTGAAGCGTGATTCGGTACGCAATCTGCATATCGCGCTATCTTGTTGTTTTGATAAAAATCAGCATACGCCCAAAGTTTAAGTAAAGTATGTTGGCTTATTATTTCGCCCCACTTCAAATCACTCAAAATTTGCTTACAACTGCTCCATTTCCCAAGAAAATGGAAAATAAAAAAAGTATTCATAAATGTTCTCTATAAAATAGTGGATTAATTTCATTTAAAACCATGAAATATCTGTTTTTTTTATAGAGAGAAAGGTGGCGCTCGTCCTTGTGGCATCAAAAATAAACGCTGTAATTCGAAATAAACGTGCTTATACAATCTGACGAATATCGAAAAACGAACATGTATCCGATCAATCACTTCTTGAATGCCAAAATCTGGAGGCATGACAATATCGCCATAGACCTTACAGTATTGGCATTGATGATTATGCATATCATGCACATGTTGATGATGATAGGAAAAATAATCTTTTAAAACCGTTAGGTCTAAAGAAGGACGATCTGAGTCAGCGTGATGATGTACAGAATGCGTATCGTGAGAAGAAGATGTTAGTAAATTATGCGTCATTGACAAACAGACCGGAGCAATATGAAATTTTTCCGGTAACAAAGGCTGTAAATAGACTGCGATCTGTAAAAGTACAGCTATACAAGCAAGTAATAACCCACTACGTAGCAACATTCCATCTCAAAATATCAATTTGGTTGTTTGTTAAACGCATTTTCATTCAATGATTGAATTGAAGGTGATTAAATCAGTTCAATCTTCAAGCACTATAGTTTATAACAACACAATTTGAAAGTGCTTTGAATGATGAATTAAAATCTATTTCTAGATTTATATTTATTCAACTGTACCTTTTAATTTTTTATTTTATGTCAATCAATAGGAAATTAGACAACCACAAGAAAAACACATCGATCAATGATTTAAATAATTGTGATTGTTTAAAATAATATTTTTACATCCTGATTTATTTTCTTATCTCTGCTGGTCATTTTCAAGAAATAATTGATCATTTCTGTTCAAATATTAAATAGAATGGATTGAAACGACAATCATTTTGGCTTTGGGCTGTATTTTTTATACTTGGACTTTTATACTTGAAATAGTCCAATATTCCTTGGAATAATCTAAATCATAAAACATTATCTAGATAAAAAAATCTCCCATTTTCAGGGAGACAGATTATTTTGTAAGTCTATTTATTGGCTGTTATAGCATGTTAAAACTTTGCATTTAAAACAGGATGTGAAACTTTATCTTTCCATAGATTACGTAATATCGGCAAATAGAATTTTTCACCAATTTCAACCAATTCTGCATCAATCAAGGCATGTATTTCATGCATGAATAAATAATCCAATTCAACA
Organism: Acinetobacter albensis; assembly: GCF_900095025.1. Classification (GTDB taxonomy): domain Bacteria; phylum Pseudomonadota; class Gammaproteobacteria; order Pseudomonadales; family Moraxellaceae; genus Acinetobacter; species Acinetobacter albensis. Next base: position 48,449 of record NZ_FMBK01000012.1, read on the forward strand.
GTTTTTAATTTCTGTTGAGCTTTAGCATATTCTTTACGTTTTTGTTGCGCAGTTTTTACCAGTTGATCGGCATAATCCTTATTTTTGAATTGCGACAGCGCATTTAGGCGTAACTCAATTACCCCCCAACCGCTTAACAACAATTTAAACAATTCAAAATCAGCAGTCGTAGATTCCCACGTCATTTCATCCAGATTCTCATCATTTGGAAGTACAGGAAGAAGTAACTCCATAATGCTTGGAAATATCTTTTTAAAATTTAAAATAAATTTAACAGGATGCTCACCCGGATAATCCTTTAATTGCACCTTCTTCTGAACATCTGTTAAATAAACATATAACATTAAAAATTTTCCTAGATAGATTACTGTTTTACATAAATTTATTTTTTGTCTTGCAAAACTAATGCAAAATAAGTGCAAAACAGTAATAAAAAACGAAATGCATTTTAGCAATTATGACAATTTATTCAACGCTAAATTGAGCTTTATAAATTACACAGCTTAAAGCATGGAGCTGTCCAATAATATTCATTTCACTTTCCTTTAGATGTAAAAAACCACCCGAAGGTGGCTTCTGCTACTAGTTTCGGAATTTTTGGTTTTCTTGGAACTTTCATTCCAACCAAGTTTTCAAGAAAACCTTTTACACACAATCTATGCAGCATCTACATCGATGGCTCGAACTAGCCTTGAACATGTGTTAAAGATATAGATGAAGCGGGTTCTTCCGCTGCTCCAAGTACAATTCGGGTAGGAGTGCCATTGTCCCACCACCGAACAGCATTGGAAATTGTATACAGCCTAGCTAATGCCCATAACTAAAATGAGCCATCTAGTTTGTACTTTTTCAGCAATAAACCCAACAATAATGCCCGATTCAGTATTTTTTTCGACATCCACCTTTTTTATCTATTTCTGGCTGATCCACCTGCATATTCATTTTATCTTCCTTAATTTTAAATACATTCTTAAGTCTAAATATAAAGACCTCTTCAAAATTTTATAAAATTATTTAATCTATCATTCAACATATGCAAAAAGCACTTGGCTAGTATTTTTTATGATGATCATCACTTCATTATTTACAGCAAAACCACCTTGTATTTTTTTTAAATTAAAATTTAAAGGTATAGCTCGTAATAATACGGTCTTCTACAAAATCTGTTCCAGGAGTATCTCCTGCTCCATATTTAATATCAGCGCGAATATGTCTCCATTCCAGACCTAAACCTTTCAGTTTTCCTTCAGGAATGGTGTAACTTACAATTACATTCTTTTCAGTTTCTTTATTGTCTTTAAAACCAGGACGATATATTTCGCTACCGTTCAAATAGCGCAATCCCAACTTCAGACCTGGCACACCCGCATTTTTAAAGTCATAGCTATATAACGCATGCCATGTCACTTCTTTCGCTTTATAAAATGCTAAGGTTGACCAGCTTTGCAGATAAGCTTGCGGTACATAGCCAGCCAATAATGGAAGTGCATCATCACCCATATTTTTCTGAATACCAGCCGTTAATGAACTGCCACCATTTTGGACTGTCGCCTGCAAACCGACTGACTGCGCATCAATACTGCCAAAATAAGCATCACCATCTTCTTTATAGTTAAAATAGCGAGCATCTACTTTCAACTTAGTTGCACTAATCTGCTCTGAATAAGCAGCATTCAAATAATGCTGTTGATAAATATCTTCTAGTTGACCAAACCAATACGATCCAGAAATTTTTGGCGTGAAGTTGTAATCCAGCCCAATAAAATTTAATCCATCGCTTTCTTTATTAGCGTCTTTATTGCCACCTAGACTGATTTTTTTAAATTCATCATCATCACGTGCATTAATATGTGTAAAGCGCCCTGCCGATATTTTCAGATTTTTAATTTCCTTACTTTCAAGCATTGCACCCGCAAAGGTTGTAAGCAGTTGGCGTGAATCATCCATAAACAGCACAGGTGTTTTAGGCAATAACTCACCCACTTTCAGTTCAGTATTTTGATATTTAAGTTTTAAAGTCGCACCAATTTTTAAATAGTCACGTTCCTGACGTATTTCTGCTGGATCATATTTAAATATCGTGTCTAAACGCTCTTCATTATGATCATTCAATCTCACAGCATATTGGACACCCAAATCTAAACCAAGCTGAATAGGCGTATCGGTATAACCCGACTCAAAACGACCACTTAAGCCTTGAGACCAACTTCCTAAATCTTGATTCGTTCCTTCAAAATCACGCTCAGCATAAAAGTTTCTTAGATAAATTGATTTTTGGCTGTCTTCGAAAAAATTGGCATAGGCTAAATTTAACCCAGCAATACTCAAAAATGAAAATAGTACTGCTTTCTGAGCAGTACGTTTTGACGATAAGTTATACATGGAAATCCTTTCCTACATCTGTATTTTTTTCTTATCCAACATGCAAACAGCATCATCTGCCTGTCTGATTTGGATGCTGATTTAATCCAATAGAAACTTTTTAATATCCGAATTTAAAACAATTTCAGAATTAAAAGTAAAAATTAGAGCAATCTTTATTATTTGAATTATTAATGTAATTTTCCATATATTGTTAGGTATATAATCATACCTTTTCTATCATTCTCAATTTATTGGTAGATTATTAAATTACTTCTGTATGAAAATCGATGCTTTCATTTTTAAATACGTCTTGGATACAATCTAAAATTTTTGGAATATAACTGCTCTGATCCATATTACGCACAGACAATGAAATCGGACTATAGGCTTCAAAATCTAGAATAGGAATATATGACAAATTTTTCATCCCAATATCTCTGGCGGTTTCTGGAATAAGGCAAATACCTTCTCCAGAAGACACTAAACCAAGTGCCATATGAATTTCACGTACTTCTTTCATTTTTTTGGGTACTAAACCTAATTCTGTGAATATGCTGTGTACTGCTGTGGCAAAATTCGGTTTGGGTGTTTTGGGATAAGAAAAAATGGATTCATCTAAAATTTGCGACAGGTAAATACCCGATTCAATAAATTCAGCGAAAGGATGATGTTTATGAATAGCCAGCAGCAAACGCTCTTTTCTAAGCAATATACCCTTGATAGATGAATCCATCAGCCGAAGCCGACCAAAGCCTAAATCTATTTTACCTGCTTTAAGCGCCTCAATCTGATCACAAGTAGCGTATTCAATCAATTCAACATGCATATCTGGATTACGCTGTCTAAATAAATAAATAATTTGAGGCAGTAAGGCATAAAGTAAGGAACTGACATAACCAATTCGAACCGTTTTATCTACGGCATTGATTCGTTGTGCCATAGAGGTTGCTTGTGCGGTATGTGTCAAAATCTGAACCGCATGCTCATAAAAAAAATGGCCCGCTTCTGTCATTTTAATAGGTCGAGAACCACGTTCAAATAAAATAACCCCTAGCTCTTCTTCCAACTTTTGAATTTGGCGACTTAAAGGCGGTTGTGCAATGCATAACTTCTCAGCCGCTTTAGTAATACTCTGCTCTTCTACCACCGTAACAAAATAACGTAGATGTCTTAATTCCATATTTACATATTCCCTTCTTGGGTATTTTAAAATACCTTTCTAGTCATAGTATAAACAAAAAAAATAATATAGTTTAAAACTATATGTATTTTTCCATTAAAATCATGATTTACCAGTTTATAGCAGGACTTGGTATTGAGTTAAATGAAAACAAACTTGACTACTTACATCATCAGTAATTAAAGGAACGAAACATGCTTTTCCAAATTCGTATGGATGTCAATATTCCTTTGGATATGCCAACTGAACAAGCCAATGAAATTAAAGTAATTGAAAAAGCGTATTCACAAGATTTACAACGTCAAGGCAAATGGCGGCATATTTGGCGTATCACGGGTCAATACTCAAATATCAGTATTTTTGATGTGGAAAGTAATGAAGAACTCCACAATATTCTGCAAGGTCTTCCGCTTTATCCTTATATGAATATCGAAGTAATGCCGTTAAATCGTCATCCTTCTTCAATTCGTGAAGATGAAAGCTAATTTTTTAATTACATATCATCCAAAAAATTTGGGTGATATAAAAAGGAATGTGGACAATAAATGCTAACTAAACGCGAGCCTTTAAATCCACATCAAACTGCATACTCAAGGAGAAATAGTATGAACCGTCAAGAGATTGATCAATTAGTCAAACAAATGAATGTGGATACAGCAACCGGTGAAGTCGATCCTCGTGTACAACAAGTTGTTGTGCGTTTACTTGGTGATTTTTTCCAAGCCATTCAGGATTTAGATCTGACGCAAACTGAAGTTTGGAAAGGTTTGGAATATATCGTTGATTCAAGTAAATCCAATGAATTGGGTCTTTTAGCTGCTGGTCTTGGCTTAGAACATTTCTTGGATCTTCATGCAGATGAAATGGAGTCTAAAGCAGGAATTACTGGTGGTACACCCCGTACCATCGAAGGTCCACTTTATGTTTCTGGCGCACCTGAATCAGTTGGCTTTGCACGGATGGATGACGGTTCTGAATCTGACCATGTTGATACCTTATTCATTGAAGGTGTTGTGACCGATACTGACGGTCAAATAATTTCAAATGCTAAAGTTGAAATTTGGCATGCCAACAGCTTAGGTAACTATTCATTCTTTGATAGTTCACAGTCTGAATTCAATCTACGTCGTAGTATTTTAACCGATGCGAATGGTCAATATGTGGCTCAAACAACCATGCCTGTCGGTTATGGTTGCCCTCCAGAAGGTACAACACAAGCTTTGTTAAATAAGCTAGGTCGTCATGGTCAACGTCCTTCTCATGTGCATTATTTTGTGTCTGCACCAGGCTATCGTAAATTAACCACGCAATTCAATATTGAAGGTGATAAATACCTTTGGGATGATTTCGCATTCGCTACGCGTGAAGGTTTAATCGCATCTGTGACTGACATTACTGATTCTGCTGAACTGGCTAAACGCGGTCAAAATAAACCCGTTAAACACATCACTTTTGATTTTAAACTTGTAAAAGATCTTGCTGCTGCACCAACATCTGAAGTTGATCGTCGTCGCGTGAGCGCTTAAGTCGATTATTTCCACTGCAAGGCATTAATAATGTCTTGCAGCCTTTTTAGATTTTAAATGGATTTATTAATGCTAAAAATTTGCTTGTTACTCATTCAAAATTTACAGCATAATAGATATAATCGCTACTTTTTCAATCGAAGTCCTCAGCCAAATTAAAGACTGCTCTATAATTATGTTTACTGGCTTGGCTATATAGATTTTTGTGAAACCTTGGATATAGCTGACTTATGTGCAGATCAAAAAGATCTTTTCACTCCTGTGGCAGCTGCATAATTTATGGTAAATCAAATTCAAAAAGCAAGATACTTGAAATTGATCCCTCACATATTTCAGATAGACAATGCTTAGAAGGTGTTGCTCAAGCTTTAAGTAGCACTTCTATTAATCTTGAGTTACCGCTTTAGATGTCATGTAGACACACTAAATCTTTTTATTCACATGGTCTTAATTAAAAAAGATTAAATCACGGAGTAATTTAATCTTTTCTTTGGACAATACCATCTGCATAAAATACTACATCATTAACTTTTTGCTTCATGCATTTTACGTACCATCGCATTAAAAAATTTAGTTGCAAAACCACTTTCAGTAATCAACATTGCGGTTAAATCTGTACATTTTTGTTTTACATCTTCACTCAGCGGAAAATCTTCTCCACCCAATGCACCTGCCTGACACTGAATTTCAGCAGCACGTTGCACTGTCCACAATAAGAAAAATGCGTTTTCTATACTGCTTTCTCCTACTGCAATGCCATGATTACGCAATACTAAAATATGCTTATCTGCTAAATGCTGAATCATCCTCTGTTTTTCTTCTTGAAATAATGTGATCCCTTCAAAAGCATGATAAGCCACGCGCCCATATAATTGTGCACCATAAAAGCTATCATAAGAAAAACCATTTTTTTTCTGTACCACAGCACTAATTGGGGTGGTATGGGTATGAATCAAACACCGGATATCATGTCTAGCACCATGAACGGCACTGTGTAAAGCAAAACCTGCAGGGTTGGCATCATATTCAGAAGGTTCTACTTTGTTTCCTTCTAAATCAACTTTCAGTAAATTTTCTGGCGTTACTTCGCTATAATTTAAGCCGAAAGGATTGACCAAGTAATAATTTTCATCACCAAGTAATCGCGCTGAAATATGATTAAAAATGGTTTCTGTCCAACCAAAATAATCAATTAAGTGGTAGCAATCTGCTAACTTTACTCTTAATTCCCATTCTTGCTGACTCATATTTAAGGGTTGAATGCTCGCGTTCATAAAAATCCTTTTTTAATGCTTCAGTGATTGTTCACTCAAATATCCCGTTAGATTGCAGATATGTTTTGTAACGGGCATAGGACAATTAAAATGATCCGCCAATTCAAAAACAGCTTCTGCAATTCCAGCCATTTCTAAGGGTTGTTTCTTTTGATAATCATGCCACATGGAGGTATGCACATTTCCCATCTCTGTACCGAGCTGTAAAAAAGTTACAGGATCAATCGCAATGCGCGCGCCATAACTGGCAGCCACCTGCCGAACCTCTTGGGTAATTTGCCACGCTATTTCATGTAATCGTGGATGCGCATAAATATCCTTTAAAGGTGCGCCTGTGACCACAGAAAGTGGGTTTGAACTTAAGTTAGCAATTACTTTAGTCCAAATTTGATCTCGGATTTGATCGGTAATTCTTAATTCAATCCCTGTATCTGTAAAAAGCGTTTGAATGGCTTCTAAGCGTTCCGTAACTTGGTTAGTTGGCTCTCCCAAAATCAGGACATATGGGTTATCTGACTCGACCTTACCATATGACTTCAATTTTGCGGTGATAAACACTACCGAACCAATTAAGTGCGCTAAAGGAAAATGCTGCATCAATTGTTTATTTTCATCTAAACATTTAATGGTTTGAACATCTTTATTATTCTTACCATCATAAAAATACCAAAATGGCAGACCATTCATCAGTGGAATAACCACAGTTTCAGCATGTACAGCCTCTTGAATAGAAGCTGACACCTGATGAAGCGCATTCGATTTGGTAGCAATAAAAATAATATCTTGTGGCTCAAGTTCTGCGATGTCTTGCACAACCCGATATGGCATCAATTGATATTCACCTGTTAAATCTTTTAAATGAATCCCATCAGTAGATAACACCTGAAAATTATCACCACGCGCAATTAAACTCACCCGTTCACAGCCCGCTAAAATTAGACGTGCTGCTAGCGTACAGCCAATTGCACCAGCGCCTAAAATAGAAATTTTGGTCTCTTTTTTCATAAGGCGCTCCAGCTTAAAAGGAAAATTAAATAGAAAGAATGTCCTGATGTTTACTGTTAATCCCTAAATAACTTTCAATAATTCGAGGGTCTTCCACTAAATCTTGACCTGTGCCTTGCATAGACAATTCACCCATTTCTAACACATAGGCGTAATCTGCTAACTTTAAGGCTGCACGTGCATTTTGCTCTACCAATAAAATGGACACCCCTTGACCGCGTAGCTGATCAATAATTTTAAAAATCTCTCGGGTAATTAAGGGTGCTAAGCCCAGACTTGGTTCATCGAGCATCAGCAATTTCGGTTTGGCCATGAGCGCACGCCCAACAGCCAGCATTTGTCGCTCGCCCCCAGATAACGTGCCTGCTTCTTGAATGCGACGTTCCTTTAAACGCGGGAAAATACTATAAACTTCATCTAGCGTATCTTTTAAACTGCGGTCGCCATGTCGATAACGCTGAAATCCGCCCAGCATGAGATTATCTTCAATACTCATGCTACTGAATAATTCTCTTTTTTCTGGAACTAAACCCAGTCCTCGCACCACCATTCTTTCTATAGGCGGACATTGTTCAACACTACCATCAAATTCCACATCGCCTTTTGAAGCAAGTACACCCATAATTGCAGAAAGTAAGGTGGTTTTTCCTGCACCATTTGGGCCAACAACAGATACAATTTGTCCCTCGTTTACCCGCATATTGAAGTTCATCAGTGCATCAACTTTGCCATAAGCAACGCTTAAATTGCTCACTTCTAAGAGGCACTTGCCTTGCGTATTTTCTGCGATTACACTCATGCTGCACCTCCTAAATAGGCTTCTAAAACGGCCTCATTCTTTTGCACGTCCTCTGGCAAGCCTTCTGCAATTTTTTCGCCAAACTCCATCACAACAACGTGATCGACTAAATTCATCACAAAATCCATATCATGCTCCACCAATAAAGTCGCCATGCCTTCTGTTTTCAATTTCATTAATAACTCAGCCAAAGCCTGCTTTTCTTTCAAACGTAGACCTGCAGCAGGTTCATCTAGAAGTAATAGACTTGGATGGGCACATAAAGCACGTGCAATTTCTAATATGCGCTGCTGTCCAAGTGCCAGATTTCCAGCTTCGGTATAAAGATACTCACCTAAACCGACGCGCTCTAATTGAAACTTTGCTTCATTTAATAAATTGTTTTCTTCTTCACGGTCTAACCTAAACAGTGATGACCAAACGCCTTTTTTACCGCGTAAATGAGCGCCAATCACAACATTTTCTAGCACCGTCATTTCTGGTAAAATTTTGACGTGTTGAAAAGTTCGACTCAGTCCTTTTTCAGCGATTTCACGTGATAACATGCCGTTAATTTTTTCACCTAGAAAAATAACTTCACCACTAGTCGGTACATCGACCCCGGACAGCTGATTAAACATGGTGCTCTTGCCTGCACCATTTGGACCAATCAGAGCCAAAATTTCTCCTGCATGAATTTTCAAATTCATGTTGTTATTGGCAACTAAACCACCGAATTTCTTTGTCACATTTTTTGCTTCTAAGATTAAAGTTCCTTTTTCAGGTAAATCTAAGGTAGGAAGCGGCTGAGTCGGTTCAGTCAGTTGAGTATGCAAATCATTGGCTCTAAAACGCTGTGGTATGAGCTTAACTAGCATTGGCCATAAACCAGATGGCGCTTTTTGCATCAAAAGAACAATCATTAAACCGAAGACAATGGTTTCATACTGCCCATCGTTACCAAAAATAACCGGCATCAAATCTTGTAACCATTGGCGTAGCATGGTAAAAATACCCGCACCAAATATTGCACCCCAAATACTTCCTACGCCACCCAATAAGGCCATAAACAAATAATCAATCCCCATTTGTAAACCAAATGGTGTGGGATTAATAAATGATTGATTATGTGCATATAACCAACCTGAGATAGATGCAAAAACTGAAGAGATAACAAAAACGATCATTTTAGATCTAAAGGTATTTACCCCCATAGATTCCGCCATGACTTGTCCACCTTTTAGTGCACGTATCGCACGACCTTCTCTGGAATTTAAAAGATTTTTGGTCAAAATAATGGCTATAAACAAAATCAGCCAAATGAGATAAAACATTTTATTGCTATTGTCTAAGGCATATCCTGCAATAGAAATACTTGGAATATTTGAAATTCCTGAATGTCCGCCTAAACTTTCAATGGTTGAGAAAAAATAATAGAGCGATATACCCCAAGCAATCGTGCCTAAAGGCAAATAATGTCCAGACAATTTTAAGGTTAGGCCACCCACAAGAAATGCGGAAACAACCGTTAAAACAATGCCTAAAAGTAGCCCTGCCCATGGGCTTCCACCTGTCCACATCAAGAACTGGGGTAACTGTTCTGTCACTGTTAAGTAGGCCGTTGAATATGCACCTATTCCAACCAAAGCAGCTTGACCAAAGCTAGTCATACCGCCAACACCAGTTAATAATACTAAACCTAGAACCACTAAAGCATTTAGCCCGATATAGTTGAGGAGCGTGACTTGATAAGCAGGTAAAATGAACGGGCTAAGGGCCATGAGCAATGCAAAGCCCATAAATAAATATTTAGACTTCATTCATGGTCCTCCTCAATGTGACGAGATGTTAAAGATTTCCAAAGCAAAAATGGAAAAATGAGGGTAAAGACAATAATTTCTTTATAATCACTGGCCCAAAACATAGAAAATGCTTCAATAATGCCCACAGCAACTGAACCTACCGCTGCCACAGGAAAGCTGACCAAACCGCCAATAATTGCGCCAACAAAGCCTTTGAGGCTAATAATAAAACCGGAGTCATAGTACAACGTGGTAATCGGTGCAATTAAAATACCCGCGAATGCCCCCATAAAAGCGGCCATTGCAAAGGTGATTTTTCCTGCAAAAATTGGAGAAATCCCCATCAGCTGTGCACCGACCCGATTCACAGCAGTCGCTCTTAAAGCTTTGCCATAAAGGGTCTTGCCAAAGAAATACCACAGCACAATAATCATGCTGAAAAAAGCGACAAGAATATAAAGGGTTTGGCTATTAACAGCTAAACTTCCCATTTGGTATACCGCATCACTAAATGGTTTGGTTTGTGCGCCATCTGGACCAAAAATGAGCAAACCAATACCGACCAAGGCAACATGCACTGCAATAGAGACGATGAGTAGCACTAATGATTTGGCTGCCACCAAAGGCTGAAAAAATAAACGATAAATTTGCGGACCAAGTGGTGTAATTACAGCCAAAGCCAGTAAAACTTGAATTAGCATTGGCAGGCTTGCCAAGGGTAGTAAATACATTGCACTAACAACGAGAGCAATATAAACCGCCCAGAAACTATGGCTTTTTAAATGAAATGGCGTTTTATTTTTTAAACTCGTATAAATATCAATAAGTAGCTGAACAGCAAAAAATACGACCAATAGCCATACAATATGGCTGGGTGTTCCAGCTTGGATAGCGGCAAGTGTCAGTGCGCCAAAAACACTAAATTCACCTAAGGGAATGAGTAAAATTCGGGTGACAGTAAAAACCAATAAAATACATAAGGCGAGCAATGCATAGATTGCCCCACTGGTAATCCCATCTTGCCCAAGAATTAATGCAATGTCTAAATCCATGACCGCCTGATCCTCGCTATTTTTCAGAGACAATAGCTCCCGAAGTGCCATTGCACCCTGAATCTAATAGCAGATTAATAAATAAAAAATTTTATTACTTCATCAATTTCCATTGACTATTTTTCACAGTGACCATGACCCGCCCACGCTTGTCAAAACCGCTATGATCCATTGGTGTCATGTTATAAACACCTTGTGTACCCGCTAGCTCTTTGGTTTGTTCTAATGCAGTACGTAAGGCTTGGCGGAATTGTGCAGTTCCTGGTTTGGCCTGCTTCAATGCTACTGGAATTGCTTTTTCTAAAAGTAGTCCGGCATCATAAACATTGGCACCAAATGTCGCTGGATATTCACCATAGGTTTTTTTGTAATTGTTCATGTATTTCAAAGCAACGGCTTTGGAAGGATGCTTATTGTCAATTTCATTAATCACAAGCATTAGACTGGCAGCCAAAATTGTGTTATCCACTTTTTTGCCACCTAACTTTAAAAACTGATCTAAAGCTGCACCATGCGTTTGATAAATTTGTCCACGGTAACCACGATCATATAAAGCCACTTGTGGTGTTACTGCGGCACTTCCTGGGGCTGCAATCAAAATGGCTTGTGGCTTACCCGCAATTAGTTTCAGTGCTTGTCCAGTCAATGAGGTATCTTGGCGCTGAAAGGACTCTTTCTGCGTAATTTTAATACCTTTACTGGCGGCTAAACTCGCAACCACTTTACTCCAGTTTTCACCATAAGGATCTGCTGTACCAATAAAACCTAAGGTTTTAATCTTGCTCTTAACCATGTCTTCAACTAAGGCTTGTGCAATCAAATCATCATTTTGTGTGGTTTTAAATACCCATTTTTTTTGTGCATTCATGGGTAAAACAACCGTTGATGTTCCAACGGGTGCCAGTAAAGGAACCTGAGCTTTAGCAATAATACCAATCACAGCACTGGCATTTGGTGAACCAGAAGGCCCAATAATGGCATCTACATTGCTTTCACTAATCAGTTTATTAATTGCTTTTACGCTTGCTGTTGGGTCGCTGGCGTCATCTAAAGAAATATAAGTGACTTTTTCACCACCAATGGTTTTAGGAAGTAACGCAACTGTATTTTTTTGCGGAATTCCGACCATTGCCACTGGGCCTGTCGATGAGCTAACAACACCAATGCGTACATCTGCATGACTGGTGACTGAACCTGCTGATAGAGCAGAAATAAGCAATATTTTATTGATTTCCATATGACAAACTCCATTTATCATTTATTGATGAGTCTCACGACTTTATTTTTTATAACATAAATACATGTAATTTTCTTGTTAATTTTAAAAAATATTATTTATTTTGAAAATTAATTTTTAGAGTAGATTTCATTCAAAAATAGAAAAGCTAAAATACCTGCTTTAACAAAGATTTAAAAGTAGATGAGAATTTCTATCTAATAATTTTAAAATTTTATTTAAATACAAAAACTTAATTTAATATAAAAATATTTTTTTTAGTTATATTTATGACAGAAACTGTATTTTTAGTTCATTTATATTCAAGAAAGTATAACGATATACCTTCCTTGTAATGGAAAATTACATGGATATATATTAATAATTTAAAGTAATGAACAAGGTATGTTCATCAGTGAATGTAGCCACATTAAATATGTGGTCGTAGTGAATGAGTTCACTTCTAAATCATAATGAAAGTAAGGATATATAAATTGAAAAGTCATCTGCTGAATAATCAGCCTCATTATAAAAATGCATTGATTCGATACAGCGTTTTAGGTTTAAGCTGCATGTTTCTTGCAGGTTGCAATTCCTCCTCAACTTTAGATCCTATCCCTGTTCAAAAACAAGTGACCATTAAACGTGATAATTTTGGCACACCGCATGTTTATGCAGACAATACATTCGGACTTTTTTACGGTTATGGATATGCTGTAGCAACAGATCGTTTATTCCAAATGGAAATGTCGAAGCGAACTGGTCAAGGTACGGTAGCTGAAGTCCTAGGACCAGACTATCTGCAATATGATATTGCAACACACAGTCGTTTTAACCCTGAAAACATTAAACAACAACTTGCACAATTATCACCTGAAGACCGCGCAATTTTTGACGGCTACGCCGCTGGTTTCAATAAAAGAATCAAAGAAATTACAGAAAACCCTGAACTGATGCCAAAAGAATTCATAGACTATGATTTCAAGCCATCCACGTGGCAGTCCGAGGATATTGCTATGATTTGGGTTGGCTTAATTTTAAATCGCTTTTTCGCAGCAAGTTCAGAAATTTCTAATTTAGACCTACTGACTCAACTACAAAAAGAAAAGGGCCAAGATGAAGGTTTAAAAGTTTATCAACAATTGCGTTGGCTAGACGATCCAAGTGCTCCGACCATTATCCAGTCAGAACAAAAGCCTCAGTTTTCAACACAGCAAAAGCAAGTTTTCAAAAAGGTTCGACCTATTTCAAAACAAGCGGCAGATAACTATTTAACTCAAGCCCGTATTGCTTTGGGCAAAGGTGTTATTGATGGCGTACCAACAGCAAGTAATGCTTGGGTTCTAAAGAGTGATAAAACCGTTGAAGGACAAGCTGTTTTATATAATGGCCCGCAGCAAGGATGGTACACCCCTGCCATTACCTACAGTATTGGCTTACATGGTGCTGGCTACAATTTAACGGGTATTACGCCTGTCGGCCTGCCTGCTATTTTATTTGGTACCAATGGCAAGATTGCATGGGGTTCAACGGTCGGCTCATTAGATACCAATGATTTTTATCAGTTAAAACTCAATCCGAGTAATCCTAAGGAATATTTCTACCAAGGTACATATATTCCCTTTAAACATCAGCAAGTTAAAATTAAAGTGCGTAAACAAGCAGATCACATTTTAGATGTTTATAAAAGCAAACAAGGCTTTGTTAATGCATGGGATGAGAAAAATCAAATGGCCTATGCGCAAAGACGCAGCTGGGAAGGTGTTGAGGTTGAAACGTTATTAGGCTGGGCCAATGCAGCGAAAGCAACCAATTGGGATGAATTTCTCAAACAAGCCAATCGTGTTGCGGCATCCATCACGTGGTTCTATGCCGATACAGATGATAATATTGGGGTTGCAGCACTAGGTCGTTTACCTATCCGTCCAGAAAGTCAACATCCGCAGTTTCCTGCCCAAGGTGATGGCTCAATGGAGTGGCAAGGTTTTTACGACTTTTCGCATAATCCAAAAGAGTACAATCCAGAAAAGGGCTACATCGCCAGTTGGAACAATAAAGCTTATGCAGGTTTACGTTCAGACTCATCTAATTTTTCTCATGTAGATCGTGTCAATGAGCTACTTGAACCACTTGAAAGTAAACAAAAGCTGAGCCAGCAAGAAATTTGGGACATTAATAAAACTGGTGCCTGGGCTGATCTAAACGCACGCTATTTCATTCCCGCTATGATCAAAGCAGCACAAAACCCGAAAGCTTCTGAAGCTGTAAAAAAAATAGCACCTCTACTGGCGTCTTGGGATTATAAGCTCCGTCCAGATCATGAAGCCAAATACTATGAAGGCGCATCCCCTGCCATTATGCGTGCATGGCTGAATCAAATGATTGAATTGGTCTTAAAACCCAATTTATCGGAAAGTATTTACAATCGTTATACTGATACCCTTTATCCTATCAACTTAGATCCACGGAGCGCCCAGCCAGCCAGTGCATCAAAATTAATCTGGAATGCATTGCAAGGAAAACAATCGGGTGTTCCTCAACAGATTGACTTCTTAAAGGGACAATCTCCTGATGATGTGGTTTTAGTTGCTCTTGAAAATGGTTTAGCAATCCTGTCCAAACAATACAACTCTACCAATCCGAATAATTGGAAACTTCCTGTTGCAACCATGGGCTTCTCTGCCAAAAATTCAGTCGGTATTCCATGGGCAGATCTAACCCATCAACAAAAATTAAGTACTTATGGTAATACTGGGAGTGCTTCTTTTAGAGTGGTATTGAATCCAAGTCAGGTCACCATGTGTTCAATTCTAGCGCCAGGTCAAAGTGGTTTTATTGATAAAAATGGCAACCCAGATGCTCATTTTGCCGATCAACTCTCATTGTTTGAAAACTTTGAATGTAAAGAAGATGCGGTCGATCAAAAGAAAATTGATCAAAACAGTACACAAAGTATGACATTGGATTATTAATTTTTAGGATCTTGTAATCTTTCATTATAAAGTGGGGTCTGTCATAGAACAATATGACAGACCACGTTTTTTATTGCCCATCCAAATAATATATTTATTCTCATACATTAATTTATATTTGTTTTTTAGAGTTTTTAAGAATCTATAAAAAATGACACATTTTTAGAAATTTTTATTTCAGACTTGGCTTTAAGTGGATGAGCAATTTCACAACAGAGCTCATTTACTTAATGACTAAGCCTGATGAAAGATTATTCTATTAAAAAGCACTTAAAGATCAGGATTAGATTTAATGAGATGTTAGAAATAGATCATTTTTCATCTATAAAAAACGGACTTTATTGGGTGCTATTATTATGGGTCATAATTGGAGTGAAAAAAATAGGCAACTCTTGCTGTTCAACAATAGTTGCCTCGCGGTTTAACTTAATTAATACCCGCAATATCCTTTAAAATTTTAATGAAACTATTCTTCTCACTTTCAGAATATTTTTCTAGTACTTCGTTTTGATGACTGTCGGCAATATCAAATAAATAGTGTGCAGTTTTCTTTCCTTTTTCTGTCAACTTATAAAAACCGTCACTTTCAATCAGTAGGCCATCTTTCGCCAAAATTGCAGCAGATTGTTCCACTTCACGCATAGGCATAGCAATATCACGTGGCAATTCTGCTTTGCTTGATGCTGTACCACTACCTAAAACCAATAAAAGTCTCGCTTCACTGGTACGAAATCCCGTGACCAATTGCTTAGGTATATAATCATTTTGATAGAATTTAAAGGCGCGACTCATTAAATAACAGACATTACCGTGTAAATGTCCTTGATACATATCACCTACATTTTCAGCTTCTATTGGTTCCTTAACCTGTAACAAAGGATGCGGAGTTACTCCTGAATAAGCTCCTTGATGGTAAACTAGTGGGCTGCGGCCTTCATCATAAAAATTAACGACTTTACCAATAATAATCCAGTGATCTCCGCCTTCAATAATTTGATGGCGCTCACATTCAAAGACAGCCGAGCAATGGTCTAAAACAGGCGCCAACCCTGTTCCTTCCTGATAACTGGTGCCTTCATATTTATCAATATTCCGACGTGAAAACTTATTCGAAAGTTCAATTTGCGAACCCGACAAAATATTAACCGCAAAATGGGTTGCTTGCTCAAACACATGAAAACTTGAAGAGTTTTTATCAATACTCCATAAAATTAAAGCAGGATCTAAAGAAACTGAATTAAAGCTATTGGCAGTAACACCAACCTTTTCTCCTTGTGCATTCTGTGCAGTCATAATAGTGACGCCTGTAGCAAAATTGCCTAATGCGCGTCTAAATTTGATTGGATCAATTTTTACGGTATCCATCGTATGTAATGCGTTCATGTTTCTCTCCTGAATTTTAAAGTCCTATTCCTGTGCGGACTCAATACTTTGCAATTTCAATGTAACTCGTGTTTATTTAAATATCTAAAACAAGGCGTGCCGATTTAGCACGAGAACAACACACCAGTATTTGCTCATTGCTGGCTTTCTCTTCATCGGTAAAATATACATCGCGATGATCGGGCTCACCTTCAATCACATCGCACATGCATGTTCCGCAAACCCCTTGCTCACATGACATTTCTATTTCAATGCCTTCGCGTGCCAAAGCTTGTAAAATGGTTTCTTCGGCATTAACCATAATAATTTTGCCGCTTTGCTGCGCAACAACTTCAAAAGCATCGCCACCCGTTTCTACGTCTACCTGAAAATATTCTTTGTGAATTTGCTGTTCAGGAAATTCTTGTGTGAGTGCGAGATTAATCACCCAATCCATAAATCCATTTGGACCACAGGTATAAATATGGCTTTCTAGATCAATATTTTGTATCGCAGATTGGAAAAACTCACGATGGCTTGCACCTTCCGATTTAAAATGAAAGGTGGTGAATTGCGCTAATTCACCCTTTTTAATTTCATCTACAAAAGCACAACGTTCTGGACTTGCACCACAATAATGTAGTTCAAAAGACTCACCTTGAAGTGCCAGTTGATAAGCCATCGTAATGAGTGGGGTAATGCCAATACCGCCACCAATTAATACCGAATGCTTAGCTTTAACCAAAGAAAATAAATTTTTAGGCTCACTGACCTGAATGTGCATACCGTCTTTTAAATCATCAAAGGCAGATACAGAACCACCTCTAGATTCAGGGTCACGCAAAATTCCTAAACGAAAAATACCTGTTTTATTTGGGTTTTGACACAGCGAATACTGACGCACCATACCATTCGGTAAATGCACATCAATATGTGCACCTGCTTCAATTTTAGGTAAGGCTGTAGATGTTGCAGATTCAAATTCCATGACTGCAATATTTTCGCCTTCTACATGGCGATTTTTGACAACAACATTATAAAGTGCAGTCATAATTCATCTCCCTTTTTATGCATCAAGCCGAAGGCTTAACGCATAAATAATCCGCCGTTGATATCCCACGTTGCACCCGTTACAAAACCAGCATTTGGACTGGCCAATAACGCACATGTTTCAGCAATAAATTCCATACTGCCCAAAGCTTTGACAGGAATATTCTGAATAAACTGTGCCATTTTTTCATCCGATACCACGCTATGCACAATTGGCGATTCCATTGGCCCTGGTGCGACCGCATTGACAGTGACGCCTTTTGCAGCAAATTCTTTAGCAAAAATTTTGGTGAGGGTTACAATTGCACCTTTAGTCGCTGCATAATGTGCGCCTGTTGCTGTTCCGCCGTTTTGTCCTGCCAGAGACGCCATATTGACAATACGACCAGCACCTTTTTCTGCCATATATTTGCCAATAATTTGACAAGACTGAAATGTACCGCGCTGATTCACTTGAGTAATCCAGTCAAAATCAGCCGCAGTAATCTCTAAAACAGGCGTTGCTTTGGTGACGGTTGCATTATTAATCAGCACATCAAGTTTTGAAAATTTCTCTTCGATCCATTGCACAGCATGATGAAAATCTGCTTCAACAGAAATATCCAACTTCAAAGGAAACATATTGCTTGCATAGGCACTACGCCCTTTTGCATTTTCAGCTTTTTCCAATGTGCTTGCCGATAAAATCACTTGATGACCTTGGCTAGCAAAGTATTCTGCAATCACATTACCCAAACCCGATGCTGCACCAGTCACTAAAACAACCTGTTTCATGTTCTTCTCCTAAAGGATGTAACTGATACCCGCCAAGGTATCGGTAGAATTGACTAAATTAATAATTTTTCGATTAATTTTAAAACCTTGTTCAGCATCGCGAATCAAGTGAAAGGTGACATCTGCGGTATAATGCTTCAGATTTTCTTTACGGAACTCACGCAAGTTTTGAGCGCAACGTAAAACAATTTCACCTTCATCATCTTTGACAATACGAACACGTGACACACTACGTACCGTATTTGCTTTTGGAGAAGCCGAAATAGCCTCTCCATTGTCTAGACGGTTCACACGCAATTGACGCATATGATGATCGTCATATGCATAGTTCAAATTGTTTTCATAATCCGTTAAAGCAGGATCAATCGGAATAATATAAACACCTGTTTTATTCCATAACTTTAACCAAGATTCATGTTCGTAATGGTCAAGCATGTCAGCTTCAGCCCAAATAAAAGCAGTCACTTCATTCAATAAATTTAAATCGATTTTCATTGCTCTCTCCTTAAGCCGTCATCAACTTTTTCCACTGCTGATAAGCAGCACGCATACCCGTTTCAGCACTGACATCACTTTTTAAGCCATCTTCAGTTTTCACTTCGCCCGGTAAACCACGATTCAGCATGATCCATAAATCTTTACCTGCATCTGCACCTTTTTGTACACGCTCCCAAGCTTCTGCATCATCGGGTGTACCAAAACCAAATGGGCCTTGGAAATGTTCATGCAAGCGTAAACGATACTGATTGGCAATTTGTGGACCACCGTCCATGGTAATGACGGAATGATGAATTTCTGTTTTATCTACAGAAATTGGTTGCATCACACGGAAGAACGCCATTGAACACGCAATGTTCGGGAATAAATTCAAGTTAAAGCCAGAACCGCCTACAGCACGGACGATACGACGTACTTCCAATTCTTCATGGCCTTCATCACGCAAAGCCTGAGCCAAATCTTCAAAACGTTCTTGAATTGGACGTTCCATCAATTCTTCTTCAAGATCGACCAATTCAGGAATCATTACCATTACACTATGGCCATTGCCCAAGTCTTCGACAAAACCAGGTTGATTATCAAAATTAAATAATTCTTCGGTTTTTTCATCTACAGAACTTAAGAATGATTTATGTACTAATGGGAAATGATAGGCATCAGTGGTATTTTCTAACTGAATTTTCCAGTTGCCTGGGAAAGTAAAACGGTGCTCACCCAAAACTTTCACTGGATAGCCCGCACCCTGTTTCATGAACAGGTCAATCCATTTTTTTGCAGCACCTAAAAAGTCTTCTAGCGGTTCAACATCATGGTTAAAAGAGGCGAAAATCATGCCGTTATATTCTTCAACACGCAGACTAATTAAAGGAAATTCAGATTTTTCTAAGCATTCCCCATAGCTTTCAGGAGACGGTACACCACGTAGGCTACCATCCAAAGCGTAGCTCCAACCGTGGTACGGGCATACAAAACTGTTGGTTTTTCCTTTTTTATGTTCACATACCGTTGCAGCGCGGTGACGGCAACGATTAAGTAAGACATGCACTTTCTTTTTACGATCACGTACTACAACCACAGGCTGCTTACCAATGTTTATAGTTTTATAACTACCACCTTCAGGAATTTCACTCGCGTGTGCGACCCATACCCAAGAGTTGTGATAAATCTTTTCCATCTCATCATCAAAGATTTTTTCATCTTTATACAGAGAAGTATGTGCACGGTCAGATTGCACTAACTCATTGTAGTCAATATCAATATTTTGCATTGGAATGATACTATTCATGTCAATTATCCTTTTAAATTTATCCTTGAATTATTTCTGAGACGGTACTGGCAATTCCGCTGTACTGTTCCAATGAGACACTGGACGGCTAAAAATGTTTTCTGTTTGAAAATGCTTAATTTTCCAGTGTCCGTCCTGTTGTTGCTTAAATATCACGCTGAGTTTGGCTGTATTTAAATGACTACGACCATCTCTAAATGTTGAGGTTTGCAACATCAACCACGTTGCTTTTGCCTGTGTATCCTCAACATAAATCTGTTCTGAACTGACAAAATGTGCATTCATCACGAAATGCGATTCTTTTTGGGTGTAGCCTTTAAACATGTCATGAATTACCTGACGTGAGCTTAAACGACCAAAAGACTGTGCATACTTTTCGCCAATGCCTTCCCAAATACTGTCTTCGTCAAACAAATCCATCAATTCATTTAAGTCAGTACCGGCATCTAAAGTGTCGCAAATTTCCATATAGCGATTAATACAATTTCGAATTGCAACGTGTGCTTCCAACTGCGTTAAACGCTGTAAAATTGCGGTCAAATTCATTTTGTCATTCATTCTGAATCCTCATGCATGAAGTCAAGTTGCTTATAAATAGCCTGGTGCTGGTTTTAAGCCAAAGCTGATCAAACCTGCATTCTGCAAAGTTGCATCCCCCATAAAGGCATGTTGGGTCACCACATTGGCATCATTCACAAAACGGCTAAATACATTGTTGGTATAAATGGCGGTCATCCCTGCGAGCATTTGCATTTTGCGGGCAACACGAGCAGCAACACGAGCAGCATGGGTACAGGACAAACGCATATCACTGACTTGTTCTGCTGTTGGCGTTCGACCTGCAACCACTTCATTCCAAACGGTATCCATGGTTTCATAAAACCATGTACGCGCGGCTTTAAACTCAGCTTCTGCTTTTGCAAATTCATATTGAGTTACAGGACGGTTTGCAATTTCTGAACCACCAGTAATAGACGCCTTGCCCGGAGCGAGGTTCTTAAACTCTTCTAAAGCAGCAGCAGCTACACCAATACCCACGACTGTTAAGACCTGAGTTGCAAGTGACAAAGACGGATATTTAAAAAATGGCTCTGGAAGCTTAGACGGCTCTCCACGAACAAATGTCCACTCTTTCGCGACCACAACATTATCAACCACTAAATCATGACTTCCGGTTCCTTTTAAACCACTGGTATCCCAAGTCATTTCAATTTTGGCTTTTTTTGCTGGCATTACGGCCATACGTGGCAAGCCTTGTGCTTCATTGTCCTTCTGTGGTGCAATTCCCACACCGACAATATCCGCACCCATACATCCACTGGAAAATTTCCAACGTCCTTTAACCACTACACCGTCATCGCTCATTTCTGCTGGTTGAGGTGGAAAAATACCGCCTGCAAAAACAATATCTGGAGAATCTTTGTAAAGCTCTTTGAGGGTTTCTTCTGGTAAGCTGCCTAAATAAGCTGGACTCATCCCAAAACTCGCAACCCATCCTACAGAGCCATCTGCCATAGATAATTTTTCAATCAGTTCACAAAATTCACGCGGCGAAACTTCTGAACCACCAAAGCGCTTAGGAACAAATGCTCGATATACACCTAATTTTTTTAATTTTTCAATGATGTCCTGACTGACATAGGCTTGATTATCAAACTCGCCCGTACATGCGCGTTCACGGATTTCCTGACATAAATCCGTTAAATCTACTGTGGTATTATCCATTACAAAATCCCTTGTAGATAAATCATTCATTCGTTAACTCCTTGTAACTTATTGCGCTGCTTTCACGATAAATTCAGCAATCGCACAAAGCTGTTCATCTGCATTTTTTTTAGCAACGATTTGCAATCCAACTGGTAAGCCTTTCTTGGTCTCTAACGGTACTGAAATAGCTGGATGCCCAGACAAATTAAATGGACGAACCAGCCCAGTTAGATTTAAAAAAGCGGCTGTATTTTCTGCACCAACAACCGATGGTGGAATTTGTGGCAATGTCGGCAACAGCAATGCATCGTATTGATTCAATAAATCATCAACTTCTTGAGTAAAGCGTTTTTTTACCAGTTCTGCTTCTACAACCTGTTGCTGTGTGGTTTCAGAAGCCTTCAATAAACGTGCATTGACATCAGAGCCTAAAAGCCCAGTTTCAGTTAAAGCACCATAAGCCTGCCAATTTTCGAAATTGATCATTTGCATACCGGCGTGAAAGGCATCATCAAACGATGCAAGATCTACCTGTGTTAAAGCCAGTCCAGCTTTTTCAAGATATTCAGCAATGCATGTATTCACTTCATCGCTTGCCTGCACATTAAGCATTGCAAGCTTAGGCGCTTGCTCTAAGGATTTCGCAGGATAAAAACTCGGATCAATAATCTGCATAGCGGTTTCAATCATATTGACTGAATTAGCAAATGGGCCAACGCTGTCTAATGAGCTATTTTCAGGATGGACACCTTCACGGCTCACACGACCAAAAGTTGGCTTCAATCCAAACACCCCACAGCAAGCTGCTGGCATACGAATTGAACCACCTGTATCTGTGCCTAAAGTGAAATCAGCTAATTTTGCTGCCACAGCGGCAGCCGAACCGCTAGATGATCCACCCGGAATGAGTGATGAATATTTCGGATTAATTGCTGTACCAAAAGCACTATTAATGCCAGTAATGCCAAATGCCAATTCATGCAAATTCGTTTTAGCGGTAATTTGGCAATTTGCAGCCAAAATACGATCAACCACAACTGCATTTTTCTTAGCTATAGGAACATTTTCTAGCGCCTTACTTCCTGCAATGGTTTGAAAACCTTGAATATCAATAGAGTCTTTCACCATAACGATGAATTTTCCTGACCCTAAATGGACATCCTTTGCCACAATATTCATGCACTTTTCCATGTATTTTTATATATAAGACTAATATCTGAAAAAGTAATGTAATTGTCAAGTATTTTTCATTAAAGAGAACAAAGAAAATATTTTTTATTTTTGTATAATGGCATTATCCATTTTCACAAAGTTATCACTTTGCCATGCTTACTCATTTAGAAAATTTTCTGCCGAACAATGAACCGAGCAGTATACAAAATTATCCTTTTTTCTGGATCTCCCAAGTGAATGGGAAATATACGCAGTTGATTGAGAAATCTATAAAAAAACTAGGGATAGACAATACACGACGTAAAATTATTTTAAGTACCAATGCACTAGGTCAAGCCAGTATTACTGAAATTGCAAATTTATCGACACTTAAACTGACTACCGCAACCAAAGCCATTTACCGCTTAGTCGAAGATGATATTGTTGAGGTTTTTTCTTCTGAATCCGACGAACGCATCTCTATGGTCAAGTTAACCGAAAAGGGAAAGAAATTGGTGGTACAGATTAATCAAATTAGCCAAGTCACACTTTCAGGAATCTTGAATGCTTTTGATGATGAAGAATTAATTCAACTTAATACACAAATGAAAAAAATATTTGAACTCATGCCATCTAGCTAAAAATTAAATATAAGTCATAAAAAAAAGCCCACGATGGGCTTTTTACGACTTATCTATTGAGTCTGATTAGCTATATTAAATTCAGGCTTTAAACCTGATGTTTCAATTCTATTTAAAAAAGTTTGTAACACTTGCCGTTTATAAGCGGGAATATCTAGGTCTTTGTATTGATAAAAGCCTTGTTGCTCCCTTAAGCCATTTCGGCCATTGCGCATATTTTCTCTAACAATCTTTGGTGTACTATATCTTGCACCCAATTCGCGCTCTAAATACTGTGATGCATAATATAAAATATCGCCACCACCCCAATCAATAAACTCAAGTAATCCTAAGACAGAAAACCGCAGGCCGAAACCCGTTCGAATCGCGATATCAATATCTTCTGCTGAAGCAACACCCTCTTCGACCATGCGAGCGGCTTCATTCATAGCTAAAGCTTGAATTCTGGGAACGATATAACCTGCTTTGGCATTGCATACCACCGCCACCTTGCCAATTGTGGTCAAAAAAGATTTCAGTACTTGCACTACTTGATCTGAAGTTTGGTCTGATCGGCTTAATTCAACCAATGGAATTAAATAAGCAGGATTTAACCAATGGGCATTAACAACACGTTCAGGATGAGAAATCATTTTGGCGATATCGGTCACTAAAAAGGTCGATGTGGTTGAGGCCACAATACAATTCGATGAAATATAAGAATCTAGCCAAGCAAAGATTTCTTGTTTCGCCTGATGTTGCTCAGGTACACCTTCCAAAACTAAATCACATTGTTTTAAATATTGAATGGAAGCAGATTTTTCGAGTATTTGTATGTTGGCTTGAATCACTGATATTTGCGTGGTTTGTATAAACTTAATTTGGCTTAAGAGCATTAGTTCTTGCGCAACATCCTGCTCTACTTGCTGTTGGTATTGTACAAACTCTTGAGCTGAACGAACTTTGGCATCAATCAGTTTTACCTGTAGTCCGGCATAGGCAAAAGCAATCGCAATCGCTTTTCCCATTCGCCCTGCACCGACCACGGCTACATGTTGAATTTTGGACATCTTAAACTCCTTGTTTTAAGATTACTTGTAATTCTTGTTTCGATTTATTCGCCAAGCCTAAACTTTCAAATGTAAGACCTTCAGCATATAAATCTTTGCCTGTAATAGCAGAGGCAATATTCAGCAAGCCTTCAGCTACAGGGGTTTTTACACCTGCCCAACGGCCTACAGAAACAATTAACGATAATCCTAAACGAGTGTCTTCAAGCATATAGCGATGCGACTGCAAATCAATGTCTTCGCGCCAGTCACCGCTGTCGGTGAGCTTTCCATGAGCACCTCGACCATACATCCACTCATCGCCTTCATCTGCTTTATTATAATGATCTGCAAGTGGAAAATGTGGAGCAGCATAACCTAAGGCTTCTCGTAATTGCATCCGTTCTGCATCCAATTGAGACGTAACACGGCGAATGGATGGCTGTGTGCCTTCATTATGAATATCCCATGCCTCGAAGTGTTCTAGCGGACCCGCATTCATCATAATGAGCGGAGGATGGATAATAGGCCCTGCATTCATTAATGCCCCGCTCAAACCGTCTTCTATCGGCTCAACACTTGGATAGGCTTGCTTTAAAATCTTAAATGCAGCTTCAGATAAATGGCTAGGAAAAACACCTGTAGGCAAGCGAGTTGCATAACCACTCACCACAATCCGATTGATACCGTGTTTGCGTACCAAATAAGGTAAGGTTCCTGTTTCAGCAAATGCTGTCTGAGCATGATTTCCCGAATTTTTCATGGCTTGAGCAAAGACAAAGCTACCAAACGTACCAGGCGGTAAATAAACCACTTGACCATCTTTAAAATACGGTGCTGCCTGTTTCGCTAAGTTTAAATGCGTAGTTGCTGGTAAAGGGATGATGATTAGTTCAGCGTCTACAATTGCCTGCTCTAAAGAGTCTTTTAAGTTAATCTGGCAATTGTCAAAACCAACAGTTACTGAACGCTCACCTTGATAATCCAAAATGAAAAGTTCACCTGTTTCTGCTAATGCTTTGAGTGCGTCGCTATCTCTGCGCCATAACACCACATCATGACCTATTTCTGCCATTTCAGCAGCTGCGGCATAACATCCATGACCGCCGCCAAGTACTGTAATTTTCATTTTGAATCCTCCTGATTAACTCAGTTAACTTTAGAAGATTAAAAAGAAGCTCACTTCTCCATATGCGAATAAACTGTTCGATATACGAATATTTTCTAGTATTTATATGACTTTCATTTTTAAGGTTTGTGATGGCAGACAACCATAGCGCTTTTTATATAAACTTGAAAAATGCCCTAAACTTTGAATACCATTCTGCAAAAGAATATCCGTGACTGTATCACTAGTTTGGCTATTCAATAAAGCTTGATGCACTGCATGCATACGCTGATCTCGAATATATTCAATTGGCGTTTGTTGATAATGCTGGTTAAAGCTTTTTTGCAAAGTACGACTAGACACTCCGCAAAAATTACTAAGTTCAGCAAGAGAAACCTTCGATTGCAGATGTTGCTGAATATATTGCTGCGCTTTTCGCATATGACTAGGTAAGATGTCTTGTCTGCGTTCATTCAGTTTTTGACTATAATTATTGGGAACTTTCAGCAAAATTAATTCAATTAAATACTGGTTAAAGCTGGCTGAAATAAAACTCCAGTTTTGAATATTATAATAAGCATGACAAAGATAATTGAGTGTTTCAATAATCGAGTTCAATCCTTCTGCTGTGCATGAGTCACCAGTATCAAATATTACAGATTCTGAGGGGGTATAGCCCAACATTTTATAGAGCTGAGTTTCCACATCCTGCTGAGCCAATTTCAAAATAATATTGCGACAGCGTTGATTAGTAATAATCCTATTTTGCGTATGCGGGTGCGTTACTGTCATGATGCCGTGTGACTGTAAAATCTGGTGTTTTGCATGTTCAATTTGACATTGCCCTTCAAGATTAATTCGGAACAAATAATGCGAAGATGTTTCATCAATGGTGATCGCGACAGCCGCGCTATATTTCAAATCATATAAAGCCGAATTGCCAAAGCTAAATCCATTTAAACGCGTATTCAAACTTGAAGCGATCTCTACATCAAACTGATGTGGGCACAAATAATGACTAATTTTATCTTTAATGGTTTGATAATCATTTGAATTAAATAACAGAAATTCATCCAAATAATGCAAATGACTCAAATTTAAACGCTGATTCATTGCTGAACTCCATTACGTCTATTCTTCTAAATTTGCACAAAAACAAAAGCTCATTAAATCTAATGAGCTTTTACTTGTATCTTTAATGTTTAAGTGCTTGAACTTAAATTGGATGTTCTTGTTGCATACTGGCGCTAAAGGCTTTACATCCTTTTTTCAACAATATAAATGCTAAAATGCATGAGAAAGTACCCACAATAGTTAATGATGTGCCCACCATCAGTGGATTTCCAAAAATTTTATCAGTTACTAATGCCACCAATGTAGTACCAATTCCGACAGCAACTAAATTACTGATTAGCAAAAAGACCGCCGAAATCTGCGCACGTATCTGGTTTGGTGCAAGCATTTGCATTGCTGTGGTTGAAATAGGCATTGGAAATGATGCAAAGAACATGGCTGGAACCAGTAGTGTTACAGACAGCCAAAGTTCAGATACTTGAGTGAATGCAATCATTGGGAGAATTAAACCGACAATCCCTATAACACCCGTAATCATGGGTGCATCTTTTCTGCCTTTTTGAATAAACCAGTCATTTAACCAACCTGCACAAAATACGCCTAGTGTATTCGCTACCAGCATGACTGTACCTAGCATATAACCTGCTTCAGTTGGAGTTAAACCATATTTGCGCATATAAAATGCAGGGGTCCAGCTGATGAGGCAGTACAGTGCCATCGCATAGAAAGTAAAACCAAAGTAATGACATCCGAAGGTGGTGCTATGTTTTTTAATAAATTTAAACGCTTTTTTCATGCTGGTCTTTTCGACTCGGCCTTGCGCATCTAGACGCTGACCTTTACGTTGTGGATCACGCACTGTCAAAATAAACAACAAGCCAATAAAAACACCAGGTAGACCGACTAGAATAAATGCCATTTGCCATGCTTTAATCGCACCTAATAACGGTACTTCAATCAAGCTCATATTTTTCAGTAAGCCAATGACATAACCACCGACCAAAAAGGCAATACCACCACCGACAAATGACCCACTTGAATACACCGCAACGGCACGACCAAGTTTATCCTTAGTGAACATATCACTAAACATTGAATATGCGGCTGGTGATAAGGCAGCTTCTCCCACGCCCACGCCCATTCGACTAAAGAACAGTTGAAAAAAGCTCTTACTTAAACCACAGAGTGCTGTCGCAATACTCCAAAATACGATTCCCACGGCAATAATTTTAGGACGTGAAAATCGATCTGCTAAATAGGCTAGAGGTAAACCCATAAAAGCATAGAACAATGAAAATGCTAATCCATGCAATAAACTGAACTGTGTATCTGATAAATTTAAATCTGCTTTAATTGGCTCAATCATCAATGCCAGAATTTGACGGTCAATAAATGAAAATATATAAGCCAACATACAGAGAAGCACAACATACCATGCATATGCATTCGATTTTTTACTGACAGCGGTAGCTTGATTCTTGATAGAACTATTCATGTAACTTATTCCTTGTACTACGGCTTATATTCCTCATAAGCCCATATTTTCCTTTAGCTTGAATAGAAAAAATATTTCTTAATCAATATCATCAGAAATTTTTTATTTCTTTCCAAAAAATTACTTCTATTCAAGCTTATTTTTTGGTTAGAACCATCCAAAACTTTCATATCCTCAGTTCAATTATATTTTGTTTTATGTGTAATATTCCATGTCTTTTTGAGTATTAAGTTATACCTTCAAATGACTATGTTCCTATTTGGTAGAAGAAATGAATACAAATTAATTAGAAAAATAATATTAAATTAAGCATATAAATTAGTTACTTGAATACACATCAATAGGCATACCTAATACAATCGCAGGACTTAACCCATAGCCCAGCTAGAGCAAAAATTAAGTAACCATGGATTATATTTCTATTTCAAAATTAGATTGACTAACATTTTATATTTTGCGCACATTAAACATATTATTTGCACTAAAAGTACCAATAGTGGAAAAAGAAAGAAGGCTGTTTCTAATCGCTTTGAGTATATTGGGTATTTTATTTCAACTAGTTAAAACTTAGGCTTATATACTTTAAAAACTAAAATAAGCCTTTCGTTTTTGATGTAGGAGATAAGTACTTTTATCCTACAAATGTTTCTTGTAGAAAACGCCAAAGCATTTTTCCTTGAACTTCTTCAATTAATGCACAAGAACGGCGGATTAATACACCATTTTCTTTTGTATGTTTCTCTGTATACGTCAAAACAATAGTCTGTTCATTCTGCGAAATAATTTCTTCATCATAAATTTCAATCTTGATATCTGGCATTTTTCCTTGATTGTTCGTGAACAACTGCTTCACTTCTTCAAAATTAAATTTTTTGCCAGCCGCACCAACCATTTCAAAATTTTCAGAAAAATGTTCAATCAATAAAGGTAAGTCTTGATTACTATTTATACCGCTGAAAATTTTTTCAATCAGTACATGCATGGTATGGATGCTTTCAATTGCTTTCTCTGAAGAAAGGACCATATCTATTTCCTTATATTTAATGACAGTCAGTATAATAAATCAAAATTACATGTAAAATTCAATATATTTATTATAATTTAACATAATGGCGCTTATACGAAACAGTCCTGTAAGCCCCAAATAGAAATGTCTGTTTTCTCTAAAGTAAAAATGTCCGCTTTTAGAATACCCACCTAGAGATTTTCTGAGCAGGCTGTTTAATATGTTGGTGTCTATGTATGAGAATTAGGTTTATTAGGCCCTAATGTGCCATAAACAAATAAGTGCATCATTATTAAAAATTCCAACTTCACATCTATTCTGACATCGTTACCCTTTGGGTAAAAGCAATAATAACCAATGCTAAAACAATCATAAATACGTTTAGAATAACTATTCCATCCCATCCTTGCTCTTGCCAGACTATCCCACTCATTGAACCAATAATGCTCGAGCCTAGATAATAGAAAAGCAAATATAATGAGGCCGCATGACCTTTGTTTTCATGCGCTAGCTTTCCAACATTGCCACTTGCAATAGAATGTGAAATAAAAAAGCCCGTAGTTACAATTACTATGCCTAAAATAATGTAAAAAAGTGAAGCACTTAGAGTTAAAAAAACGCCTATAAGCATTAAAATAAAACCTAATGATAAAACTGGTTTACGACCAACCCGATCAGCCATGGTTCCTGCAATAGAAGATGAAACCATCCCAAAACTATAAGACAAAAATATTAAACTAATCTGAGTTTGGCTTAGACTATACGGTTCTGTTGAAAAGCGAAATGTCACATAATTAAATAATGTCACAAATACACTTGTCATCAAAAAACCAATACTATAAAGCCTAACTAAATGAATATTTTTTAGATGCCCAAGCCAAGCATTTAAATGGAAAGATACATTCATAATTTTACGCTGAGTAACATTCCTTGCATCAGGCAATAACTTAATAAACCCTAGCGCGCAAAATAAACATATAAAACCGAGCACCGCCATTGAGACTTGCCAAGAGAAAATTTCTGTCAACAATCCCATTCCCACACGGCCCATCATACCGCCAAATGCAGTACCAGCAATATATAGACCCATCATTCTACTTAAGTCTTTAGGATGTATCTCTTCGGCAATCCAAGCCATTGCCACTGCAGGAACCCCTCCTAAAACAAAACCTTCAATACTTCTTAAAAAAATTAGAATTTGCCAGTTCGGTGAGATCGCACAGATAATATTCAAAATACCTGCTAAAGACATTGAATAAAACATTAGTCCCTTTCTACCAAGCACTTGCGAGAATGCGCCTGACAACATTATGGAAAATGCGAGAAAGCCTGTTGTCATTGATAAGGCAAGTGCACTACTACTTGCAGTTATATGAAAACTTGAAGTAAATTCGGGTAACAGTGGTTGCACGCAATATATTAATGAGAAACTCGAAAAACCTAAAAGAAAAAGTGCTAACCCTGCTTTTTTGAATTCACTCATTCCAAATGGTGTGACTAAGGCACTATGTTCTTTCATAGTTTTACTTAAAACTTAATTGGATGAATTCCAAAGTTTAATCACGGCTCTGGTATATGTATAATATATATTAATCAATAGTGGTATATATAAAACATATGGACATCCGGCATATTCAATATTTTATAGCTGTTGCAGAAGAACAGAATTTTTCAAAGGCTGCCTTACGTTTAGGAATTAGTCAGCCTCCATTGAGTATGCAGATAAAAAAACTGGAAGAGGAATTAGGTGTTGAGTTATTTCATCGTTACTCTCAGGGCGCTACACTTACCCCTGCAGGAAAAACATTCCTCGAAACGGTATTACCTATACAAAAAATACTTAAAAATGCAGTGAGATTAACAAGAAATACAGCGAATGGCGAGATTGGAGAATTACGTCTTGGGTTTACTGGTACATCTATTTTAAATCCACTTATTCCCACAGCCATTAAGCACTATCAGGGCACCTATCCAGATGTTAATTTAATTCTTAAAGAGGCAAACTCTTTGATTTTAATTGAAGACCTATTAAATAATGAACTTGATATAGCTGTTATAAGACCACCAGATATTTTTTCTAAAAGCATAATTGTTAAGAACCTTATTAATGAAAAATTAATTGTCGCCTTACCTATTGATTATCCAGTTATCGAACAAGAAAATATTGATTTAAATGTGCTTAAAAATGAGAAATTTATTGTATCGCCACCTAATATAAGTGCCGGATTATACTCCGCAATTGTTGATACATGTAAGCAACACGGCTTTACTCCTCAAATAGGTCAGCAAGCTCCTCAAATAATTTCAATTTTATCCCTTGTTGCAGCAAATTTAGGAATTTCCTTGGTTCCAGAATCAACTAAACAACTAAGAATTGAAGGTATAAAATACAAATATTTGAAAAATCAAACATCAACTATTGGACTTGGAATTGCATTTAAAGCTGACCTTGCTTGCCAGCCTGCAATTAATTTTTCCCGTATTCTTAATGACTTAATTAGAGAAAAATATTAATCAATTTAATGTCATTTAACTAGTTATTGCCTTTAAATCTCTCCCAAATCACTGAAGTCAATCAGCTGATACTGATAAACCTTGCCATATTCCGCTGCACCTATTGAGCTATTCTCCAACTCAACATCTAAAGCCTTTGAATAATCCTTGACCACGACATTGGAAGGAATTAAACGCCGTAAAATTGGTGACAGCTCAATAATCTCGGAAGTATCAACAATTGAAATACGCAACCGGCTTGTCAGGAAATAATCTGGATTTTCCTCATCATTAATATGCATTGGGATAATTCAAGTAGGTTTTGATTGGATACCAGAGACGCTTAATC
This sequence comes from Acinetobacter albensis, assembly GCF_900095025.1. Lineage (GTDB taxonomy): Bacteria > Pseudomonadota > Gammaproteobacteria > Pseudomonadales > Moraxellaceae > Acinetobacter > Acinetobacter albensis. The sequence continues at coordinate 80,640 of NZ_FMBK01000012.1, forward strand.
TGCCATTGATCAGTCCAGATCATGCGTAATACAAACTCTAAAAAGCCTAAACCACGCTCACTGGCCAGACTTGACCAGAATATTTTGCAATTTATTTCTTAAATCAAAATAAAAAATCTAAATATAAAGAAATAATGTTTAATTTGTTTATTTTTGTACTGTAATTAGTAATAATAATGATTCTCAATTACATTGATGTATTGTTATGACTGATCAGCTTAAACGAACTGCTTCAAATACTGCTATAAAATCAATTCTGATTTTTGGCGCTATGTCACATACTGCTTTTGCACAAAAAGACAATGCCATTGAAACAAACTCAACTGTTCTTCAAATGATTACTTTCACAGCTGAAGCTAATGATGAAAAAACAGAAGGAAGTAAAAGTTACAAGGCTAAATCCTCTAGAACCTCATCAAAGTTAAAATTATCTTTAAAAGAAACACCACAATCCGTAAGCGTGATCACTCGTGAACAAATTGAGCAAAGAAATTTAAATATTATTGATGATGTACTTGCAGCAACACCTGGCGTGACTGTCACTAAAAATGATAGTGAGCGATCAAATTACTCAGCTAGAGGATATGGGATTACTAACCGTCAAATAGATGGCATGCCAATAGGAGATAATAGCCCACGTGTAGACAGCTTCTTCTTTGATCGAATCGAAGTCGTAAAAGGTGCAACAGGTTTAACTGGAGCTACTGGTAATCCATCTGCAACCATTAATATGATTCGAAAACGTCCAGCAAAAGAGCTTTCTGGATCAGCTACCACTTCATTCGGCACTTGGGATACCATTCGAAATGAAGCTGATATTTCTATACCCTTAACTGCAGATGGAAGTGTGAGAAGCCGTGTAATGGCTGCACATAGAGAAGGTAATTCCTATATGGATTACTATTCGCTAGAAACAACAGCAGCAATGGCAATGGTTGAAGCTGATCTAACCAATAAATTAACGGGTGGTATTGGTTTTCAATATCAGGATAATCAACCCAAAGGCTCTACATGGGGTACTGTGCCCTACTGGAATCAAGATGGATCACTGGCAAATTTACCGCGGAATTTTAGTTTAGCAAATAGTTGGAATACAGTGAGCCAAAGTGACAGAACCGCTTTTGCTGACTTAACTTATAAATTTGATAATGACTGGATCGTAAAAGCCGCAGGTTCATATTCATTATCAAAAAGTTTTTGGCTAATGTCATACGGTGGGTCTGGTTTTCCAAATCAAAATGATGGATCTGGTATAGGTGTCTGGACCACAGTTTATCCAACTTCTGAATCCAAGAAAACGAGTCTCGAATTATTTGCCAGTGGTCCATTTAAGCTATTTGACCGGCAACATGAACTCGTTATTGGAGCAAATGGATTTAACCGTTCCACAAATAGTCCTGATGGAAGAGTGAATGGGCTTGCGAGTCATCAATTAACGTGTACAAAGAAAGATGAAAATGGAGTAACGGTGCCCTCAAACAATTTAGGTGATACGTGTGTGATTAATGATTGGCGGACATGGGATGGTAATACCACATTCAAACCTGATTATGATGTTATACCCGTAACTAAAGATTCAAAACAACAAAACTACGGTGCTTATACCGCGCTTAAGTTGAATGTAACGGATGATTTGAAAGTAATTCTGGGCGGACGATACAGTGATTATTCTGCAACGAATGGAACTAAAAGTGATGTTGAAGCAGATGCATTTACTCCATATTTCGGTGCAACTTTTAATTTAAATGATATCTATACGGCTTATGCAAGCTACACAGATATATTCAATCCAAGCAGCAATAAAGACCGGAATAATAATTTCTTAGAACCTGAAGTTGGTAAAAGTTATGAAGCTGGCATTAAAGCCAGTTTCTTAGATGACCAATTACTTGCAACGGCTGCAGCTTTCTGGTCTGAAAAATCAAATGTTGCAATTAAAGATAATGCAGCAATACTCGCAGGTATCAAAACCGATGATGGCGGTGATCCAATGCTATCTTCAGGCGAAGGTTTAAAAATTGAAGGCTTTGAAATTGAAGCTATAGGAAAAATAAACCCTAATTGGAATATTACAGCTGGTTATACTTACTCTAACAGCATAAGTTCTGAACAAGTAAAAGCATCAACAACAATTCCTCAAAATTTAGTTAAAGTATATACAAACTTTAAACTTCCTGAGTATTTGTGGGAAGGTGCTAATAAAATCCATTTAGGATTTGGGGTAAATTGGCAAAGTGATGTAGAAAGTAAATCAAGTAGCGCACCAAAAAATACTGATGGTTATGTTCGTCAAGATGCTTACTTTTTAGCAAGTGCTAATGTTGGATATACTTTTAATGATTCATTAAGTGCAAACCTACAGGCTAATAATTTATTTGATGAAAAATATTATCAGCAAGTTGGCTTTTATAATGGTGTTTATTGGGGTGAACCACGTAATGTGACTTTATCTTTACGTGCTAAATTTTAAGAAAAATTGGATTATTTAAAAATGTTCTCAATCACTTTCTAGTTCTCATTTTACTTTAATTTATTCAAGCCTCTTTTAAGGAGGCTAATCTGAATTAGCAGAATCAAAAGATGATAGCTGAGGTATTCACCTCGGCTATCTACAGTTAGTAATCTGATTAAATTCCCATCTGTGTTTGAACCTGCTGAAGTAGGTGATCAGGCTACATTGTCTTACCCGCTATCTCCTGATCAAGTTGTTTTTTCTGCTCCAGTTTTTCTGCCAGCTGTTGAGGAAGGCTAAAGCTATAAATGCTGCCTGAAAACTTAACGATATTTTATCTCCAGCAACCGATCTTATATCGGTTGTTATGGGTGAGGTAACGTTTGGTGAGTTCTCACAAAAATTCTTAGCTGAGAAGCATCGAAAAGATGGTCGACCACTTGCCGAAAATACACTAAGAACTTATACACACAGCTTAAAGCAGTGTGCTGAATGGGAAAACATGCCACTCTCTTCAATTACTCTATTTATGATCAATAAATTGCTTGAAAGCGTACCTGCATCAACAAGCATTGAAACTCGTAGTTTGTTAATTCAAATATTTGATCTAGCTATAAGTAAAGGCATAGTAGTAGACAATCCAGCTGCACAAACAATCAAGCGTTATCGAGTCAAACAACGTAAGCGCCACACTTTAATGGGCTTAACTGCTATTCGAAATGTATCCCCTCCATGGCTTAAAAACGCAATTGATTTAGCTATGCTCACAACACAGCGACGTATAGACATCATCAATATGAGATGGACCGGCATTAAAAATGGTTTCTTACACGTGGCGCAAGAAAAAACCACAGATGACCCGGAAGATGATTTTGAGCTATTAGAAGGTGCTGGGTATGTTCGAATTAAAATTAATGATGAATTGCAGCGTGTTTTAGATCGTTGTAAAGATCAGGTTTTAAGCCCATACATTATTCACAGAGTACCAAAAGGAAAGACTAAAAACCGTGGTCAAACTAAAGAGCATTGGACACAAATCGAAGCACAATATGTGTCTAGAGAATTTTTGAAAGCAATTAAATTAGCAAATGCATATCCCGAACTAAAGGGTCCCCAACTACCAAGCTTCCATGAAATTCGTGCTCTCTCCATTCACTTGCATAAGAAAGCCGGTAAATCAGCTCAAACATTGGCAGGTCATGTAACTGAAAAATGACTGAATTTTATGCATCAGGACATGAGATTATTTGGAATGACGCAGACGTGGGTATTGACCGTCCCTGTGATCTAAACTGATCCACAAACAATAAAAGCCACTTTATAAGTGGCTTTTTTAATTGGCTGAATTGCCGAAAAAACTGAATGCAAAACCATTTGATAACTCGTTGTTTTCTATAATATCTATGATCGTCCTTTTTCCTATATTTTAGAGGGAAAACGACATATTAAATATATTATAAAACAATAAATTAGAACATATTTAAATACATGTTAAATAAACATCAAGCATAATCAATCATCAGCAGTAAATTTCTAGTGCTATTGTCCGCATATCTATAACAGATAAAAACCACTGCTGTGCAATTGATAAGACTTCAAGCAATCAGATGATTATTTTACGTTAGGTGAAACCATTTCCTCAGGAATGACCAACGCATCAAACTGTGCTTCAGTGACTAAATTCAGTTCAACAGCCACCTGCTTCAGCGTTTTGCCTTCCTTGTATGCAATTTTAGCGACTTTGGCAGCATTCTCATAACCAATCATCGGATTTAAAGCCGTCACTAACATCAGTGAGTTATGTAAGAAATAATCAATTTTTTCACGATTTGGCTCAATGCCTACAGCACAATGCTCGTTGAAACTATTACATGCATCACCCAACAATTGAATAGACTGTAATAAGTTAAATACAATCACAGGCATAAAAACATTCAGCTCAAAGTTGCCTGAAGCACCCGCCACATTGATGGTGGTGTCATTACCCAAGACTTGAGCGACCACCATAGTCATTGCTTCACTTTGAGTTGGATTGACTTTGCCTGGCATAATACTCGAACCAGGTTCATTTTCAGGAATTCTAAGTTCACCCAATCCACAACGCGGGCCACTGGCTAACCAACGAATATCATTGGCAATTTTATTTAAACTGGCAGCTAAAGTTTTTAAAGCGCCAGAAGCAAATACTGCGGCGTCACGTCCTGCTAATGCTTCAAACTTATTGGGTGCAGTGATAAAAGGTAAACCCGTGAGTATTTCCAATTGTTCAGCGGCCTTTTCTGCATAATCAGGATGAGCATTCAACCCTGTTCCAACAGCTGTTCCCCCTAAAGGCAATTCATACAAACCTGAAAGAGCTTGCTGTAGACGTTTCAATCCATGTTCAAGCTGTGACACATAACCACTAAACTCTTGCCCTAAAGTTAAAGGGGTCGCATCCTGTAAGTGGGTACGACCAATTTTGACAATATCTGAAAATTCTTTGGATTTTTGATCTAAAGTGTCACGCAAATGCTGCACTGCAGGTATCAATAATTCATTAATTTGCAAACATGCCGCCACATGAATCGCGGTAGGAAATGAGTCATTGGTCGATTGAGCACGATTGACATGGTCATTGGGATGAACAGGTTTTTGTGAACCTAAAGGATTCCCTAGCTTTTGATTGGCAACATTGGCTATCACTTCATTGCAATTCATATTACTTTGTGTGCCTGAACCTGTTTGCCAAACCACCAGCGGGAATTGGCTATCCCATTTTCCAGAAATCACTTCTTCTGCCGCATCCACAATATAATGTGATAATTCTTGTGGAATTTGATTCAATTCAGCATTGGTTATAGCTGCAGCCTTCTTCACTAAACCCATGGCACGAATCATGGCACGCGGTAAACGCTCTTGACCAATTTTAAAGTTCTGCAAACTGCGCTGTGTTTGTGCGCCCCACATTGCTTCACTGGGTACTTCAACGTCACCCATAGTGTCATGTTCAATACGTGTTTGCATGTTTAACCTCATTGCTGTGTAATATTACAATTTTCTGAATTTCTTGTACAAATGCTATCTGTTATGATCTTAATGAAATTAGAATCAATTGCAAATGGTTATTATTTACAATTTTAAATTTATTTTTTAATTCCCATTTAATGTGTGTTGGTAAAAACGCCATGCATCTTCAATCGTTTTATTGAGGCTGCGTTGGGCTTTCCAGTTTAAGGTTTTAAATGCTTTTTCTGACGTTGCGCCAATTTGATCGAGTTCAGCAGCGGGATAGATATGTGCTTCTAAAGTATTAATTTCTGTATGTGTCACTTTGCTAACTTCATCCAATAAAGCACGAATAGACACTGTAGAACCTGAAATATTAAAGGCTTCACATACATGCTGTTGAGCGCTTAACCAATGTAACGTAGCCAAAATAGCATCACAACAATCCAATACATGTAAGAAACTTCGTTCTGCTGTACTGTCTGAGGTTTGGGCCTGTTGACGTAACTCAACATAATCTCGTTGCTTAGCAGCCACTTGTAAGGCCAATGGAATAATATTTTTAGGTAAAGGCGCAACAAATTCACCTAATACTGCATGTTCAAAAGCACCGGCAATATTACTTAATCTTAAAATTGCAATTTTCCACTCACTATCAGTCAAAGCAGTATCTCGTATAATTTCTTCAATCATTTGCTGTGATTTTATATACGGATTTGGATAAGCATAATCAAATGGCATTTCTTCTAAAAGATTTAAACTGGACTTACCATAGACTGCTAAACTGGATAAATGAACCAGTGTTCGTATACCAGTACGTTGCATAGCGCGGAGTAAACTCATAATGCAACTGACATTATCATTATAATATTCCAGTGGTTTTAAAGCAGACTCTTCAATTGATTTAAAGCCAGCAGTATGAATGACCGCTTCTACAGAATATTGTTCAAAAACTTTATTTAATGCAGGCGTATTTCGAATATCAATTTTGACAAAAGGCACATAACGGCCTGAAATATATTCTAATCGTTCTAAGGTTTGTAAATTTGCATTGGATAAATTATCCACAATAATGACTTCTTGCCCATGCGCCATCAGACTTAAAGCAATGTGTGAACCTATAAAGCCTAAACCACCAGTCACTAAAATCATTGTTTAGATACTCCTTATTATAATCAGTATCTTATATATTATTGGTGTAATTTTGGTGTTCTTGCCAACTTATTCACAGTGACCATAAGCAAAAACCGACTCAAAAATTCTCTTGAGTCGGCTAATCTGCAAGAGCATTATATGATCATATTACAGGTTTCGAATTTTGCATCTGTTGCAGTTATTGTTATTAACTGTATTTTGTTTACTACAAAAAATATCTCCCCTTAGCCTGAGCAAGATTGGGCAAATATGTTGATAGCTGGAAAGAATAAAAATACGACAGACATTATCATTACCTTGTGCATTACTGAAGGGTAAAAGAATTTAGAACTATCAGGCTATAAATTAAAAATGATTCCAGCTTTATAGCAAGGAGACAATTAATGCCAAACTTCATAAAACCTGTATATTGGGGTCTACTTTTCCACCCCATCATAATAATCAGTATTTGTACTGCTGCACATGCCAATACTTCGCCTATAGCCGTTAGTACTCCCCAAAGTAGTTTTTACCCGAATATTGATCGGGATTTAAGTGAAAATTTTTATCCTAATGAGGCAAAAACAGCTGAAAAAATTGCTGACATAATTGAAATGTCGATCCGGAAAGACTATTCCACAGGACTCGCATTACGTGATGCCCACCCCAAAGCACATGGCTGTGTACGCGCAGAATTCAAGATAGATGAAGCGCTCCCCAAAAACATGGCTCTAGGTATCTTTATTCCCGGCAAGACATACCAAGCCTGGATTCGTTTTTCTAATGGATCTAGTGATGCAAAACAGGCCGATATTAAAAGAGATGCTCGGGGCATGGCGATCAAACTTTTGGCGGTGCCGGGGAATAATCTTTTAGATGATGCAGCATCTACGCAAGATTTTATTATGATTAATCATCCTGTCTTTTTTGTTAATGATCCAGCTCGCTATATGTCATTTATGCAGGATATAAATAGTGATAGATTTCTTAAAAAACTCCATATTCCTTTTGCATTAGGGGCTAAAGGAACTTGGATTGCCTTAAATTCTAGAAATAAAATTTCAAATCCGCTGCAAACTCGATATTGGTCCATGGTTCCCTATCAATTAGGACTAGGTTCTGACCGTAAAGCGGTAAAATATTCTGCTAGAGCTTGCTCAACAATAACAGACCCTATGCCAGCACAACCAACTCATGATTTTCTGAGAGATACGCTACGAAATAGTCTGCAAAATGGCGATGCATGTATGGAGTTTTTAATACAGCCTCGAACATCAAATACCATGTCAGTCGAGGACTCTATGACGGAATGGAAGGAAAGCCAAGCTCCTTTTTACAAGGTAGCAACCATCCGCATTCCTCAACAAGTTTTCGATACGCCTGAACAAAATAGGTTTTGTGAAAACCTTTCCTTTACACCGTGGCATACACGACCTGAACATAAACCACTTGGAGTCATAAACCGCATGCGAAAAGTGATTTATGATCGTATTAGTCAAGTTAGACATGATCTGAATTCTACTCACAGATCAGAACCACATTAAGATCTACATACGTGAAGTTATGAGTCAAACCAGATCGTGCAAACTGCAATTAAAACGAAAGCAAATTCTCTCGTTTTGTGCCTGATATAAAAAACCACCCAAAGGCGGTTTTTTATCTATTTGTAAAATACTCAATGATAGATTAGAACCGATAATCAACCTCAACATCAGTAATTAGCGGATCAATTTTAGTTTTGGCTCTAATTAAATCTTTATTGGTATTTTTATAATAAATGTATAGCAATTAAAATCTGCGTAACTTTATTTACAAGGCCTATTTACACGCTTTTCACACAGATCCATATATTAGCATTTAAGCAGTATTATTTAAGATCATATTTTTTATACTTAAAATATGTTTTACGCCCTTCTAAAAAATCTTTATTAACATTAATTTCAGGATCATCAGCACACTGAACTGCTGATTTCAAGTTATTGTCCTGAACCGTTAAATTGTTCTGTGCCCTGCTCTAACCGGCAAAATGGTCTACTTTCATGGCTTGCTGAAAATAAATAAAAGCTGCTATACCGAATACTACTCATACGGCATTAACGATATTGAATTTTTTTGAGGTCATAATTTTATACCGTAGTTTTATTAAAAATATTATGCGTGGAACTCTATATTTCACATAAAAAACCCAATCCAGCTTGATCGGGCTTCTATGAAACAGTTAAACCAATGATTTATTTAAAAATAAATAGAGAATTTCGCATAAGGTGTATTATGCTAATTTTAGAAAAACTAAATTTTTTGATTGATTTTATTTTCGATTAAATGAGTTACTAATTGAGTCATATATTCATAAGTAAATAAATGGGAATGAAACTTTGCTAGCCCTTCTAATCCTAAAGTTAGACCTATAAATTGCCAAGCTATATCGTCAAGGTTTTCTTGATGATTCTTTAATGATGCCGATTCCAATATTTTTTTTACAGACTTCTGCCATTCTTCAATTGCTACTAGAAAGACTCTATTAAATTCAGGACTAATATGACTATTTTGTTCAGCATCATTCCACAATCGAACGTAAGGTAATTCATCTTCTGATTCAGTAAAACCTAGAGCCAAAAGTATTTTTCCCGTTAAACTTAAATTATCATCTATTTCGCTGATATCTAAATTTTTATAAATGAGCTGCATAAATACTTCACACTTTAATTCTTGAATAGTTTTAAAGTGATGATGAATAAGCCCTACAGATAAAGAAGCTCGTTGAGCTAAATTACGTACTGTCAATGTATTCAAACCATCATCTAATGCGATTGTCATAGCAGCATCTAAGATCTGTTTTTTTCGTTCCGTTTTACTTAAGTAGCTCATTTTTTAATACAGTTATTTACAACATCATCAGCATATACAAGTTGCGTAAAAAATCAAAAAATAGTATAAATTGAACATCTGTTCAATTTATACTATTTTTATGTTTTCATATCCCAAATGGCTCATTTTAGCCATTGTAGTTGGGCTTTATCTGCCTGTCGCTATTGATGCAACTGTCCTTCATATTGCTGTACCCACATTAAGCCAAGAGTTAAAAGCAAGCACATCACAACTCTTATGGATTATCGATATCTATCCATTGTTGATGGCTGGGCTTATTTTAGTAATGGGTGCTTTGGGCGATAAAGTTGGTTACCGAAAACTCATGCTGATGGGGAGTATCATCTTCGGAATAGCCTCGGTGCTAGCTGCATTCTCACCTACAGCCAATTTTTTAATTTTTGCAAGAGCTATATTGGCCTTGGGTGCATCAATGATTATGCCTGCCACTTTAGCTTGTCTACGCCATACATTTATGGATGAAAAAGAACGGAACTTTGCTCTAGGACTGTGGGTTATGGCTGGCGGAGCCGGTGCCGCCTTCGGACCTTTGGTCGGTGGGTTACTATTAGAATACTTCTATTGGGGATCAGTATTTTTGATTAATGTTCCTATTGTTATACTTGTAAGTATATGTATTTTAAAGTATCTACCTAAACAAAATTTTATACATGAAAAAAAATTAAATATATTAGATGCGTTAATACTTATAGCGGCCATTCTTTTGGTCATTTACAGTTTAAAATCCGGCTTAAAAGAATTTGATCCTCAATTCATTCTTCTTGGGTTTACAGGAGTTGTACTCGGTTTTTTATTTGTAAAAAGGCAGATTAAAAGTAATCAACCACTATTTGATCTTAAGCTATTTACATCGAAACCTGTGAAATATGGTTTCACAATTTCAGTTGTGGCTATGATTGCGCTGGTAGGATTTGAATTACTTATTTCCCAAAAACTACAATACGTGTATCAATTTAGCCCATTAGAAGCGGGTCTATATATTTTACCATTTATGATTGCAGTCAGTGTGGGTGGCGTGATTAGTACACCCCTTTTAAATAAGTTTGGAACTAAAAAAGTTGCAGTGGTTAGCTTAATACTGAGTTCTGTCTCTATGTATTTTTTATCAGTTGTTAATTTTGAAACTGAATATTTATTTGCATCTTTTTATATGATCTTATTAGGGCTAAGTATTTTATGTGCCTTTTTAGCCGCGACATCAGCAATTTTATCAGGAGCACCTATTGAACAAGCATCATCTGCGGGTGCTATTGAAGGAATGTCCTATGAGTTAGGAACAGGTTTGGGTGTAACAATCTTCGGATTAATGGCATCTTTCTTCTACACAAAAAATGTTGATTTTTATCGTTTTTTTAGTGTTGATCAACTGAAAACAGTTGAAAGTTCCATAGGCCAAACTTATCAAGCCCTTCCAAGCCTATCGCCAGAAAGTGCGGATATCATCATGAAATCAGCCAACTCTGCTTTTGTTATGGCTCATAGCTCTGTCTTAATCTTTTCAAGTTTAATACTTTTGTTTCTTGCTATCTTTATTTGGATCTTTTGGAGGGAAACTTCTCCCAAGACACTATCCATTTAACAGAATGGTGCTGATATGAAATGCACTTTAAATAGCTTTTTATATAGTTAAAAAATTAACTGACCTGAAAACCGCAAAAAGCCGACTTAGTCACAAGTCGGCTTTTTTTAATCAACACTGGTATCTCTGCCAATAATATTGATTATTTTTTAATCTAATTGAGGTTTTTATCTATGTTATCAACGCACCGAGATCTTAAATTATCCCCAATTTCTGCGGATAAAACAGGGATAATTTTTACTCAATTATGTACGCAAAAGCGTACAGAGATTTAGGGATTTTGCGGCTATACGACTTCGCCCCAACCTCCTATCATGGAGACATAAAGAGCAGGATGCTCCAAATAAAAATAAGAATAAACAGCAACGGAGAATGCAGGTACGACAGGAGTTATACCGAAAGCATCAAATATGTAAAAAAGCCCAACAGGATGTCGGGCTTTTTTATTATAAAAAATTAGACTATTAAGGATTTTCTATGAAGGTATGGATGAGTAGTGAATCAAGTAAAGCAGTATTAAATGAAGAACAATTAACACAATTAAATGTTGCTCGTAACTATGTTAGAGAGCTTCTTAATCATAAACTTGAGCATAAGTCTTACGATATACCTTTAGATAGTTGGAATTGTATTACGATAATGATGGGTCCAAAAGGCTTCGAAGAACGAGTCATGTATTCATTTAAAAAAAAGACTATGGATTTTCGTTTAAAAATAAATTACGAGGAATTTAAGTCTACCGATGATCTGGGACGCAAAAAACTTATTTTTGAGATGATGCTCAGAAGTTTAGAATTGTTAAAAATTAAATTTGAAAAGGTTAGGCCTAAGCTTGATCAAAAAGTCTATGAAGAACTTGATAGACTAAAAAATGATGTTGTAGATATTGCAAAAACTGATTCATAACTCATACGGCAAAGACCCATGAATCAAGCCCTTAGCATAAGATCTATTCTGTTAATTTTAGAAAATTTAACCTAGATAAATATTTTATGGATAAATATTAACTGGAAAGCCTGCAAAAGGCTTTATTTCTTTTAAAGCAAACATACTTTGCATTTCTTTTATTCCAGGTAGTCTTCTAATCGTCGACATTGAAAATTCGGCATAAGTATCAAGATCTGGTGATACAACTTGGAGTAAGAAATCTGCATCCCCTCCAATGCTGTAACATGCAACAACATAATCTAAGGCCATTACTTCTTCTTCAAATTTTTTTGCTTCTTTCTCGCTATGACTATCTATAGACACTCGTACAAATACCATTACGCCTAAATCTATTTTTTTACGGTCAAGCAATACTCCATATCCTTGAATAATACCTGTATCTTCAAGCTGTTTAACTCTACGCCAACAAGGAGAGGTCGATAAGCTCAATTGCTCAGATAATTCAGCTGTTGTAATACGTGAGTCTTTCTGCAGTAACTCCAAAATCTTTACATCCGTTTTATCAATTTTTTTATTTTTAGGCATGAATACTCAAGTAATTAACCAAAAAAGTAATTCTATACCCTTTTTTAAGTTTTTTATGAAATAAATAGATCATTTTAATCTTTGTTTTTAACGAAAAATATGTGTAACTTTTCCCTTGATCTATTCTTGTATGGACTATCTTACACAATTCACCACATATATTTTTACTCTAGCTTTAGCTGCGATTTTGCCTGGTCCGGGAATGACAGGACTAATGTTTAAAACACTTACACATGGCTATAAACATGGCGTAATGATGCTCTTTGGACTTATCACAGGTGATATCATTTTTTTACTTATTTCTATTTTTTTAGTTTCTTCACTGACAAAACTAATTCCAAATTTTTCTTTTTATTTGGTGATGCTATCCAGCATATATTTATTGTATTTAGCTTATAGCTTTTGGTCTTTTAAAGGAGATTTACTGCAAATACAAAATAAAAATACCCTTGAAGAAACACTTTTTTCATATAGAGATGGATTGTTTATCACCCTAAGTAATCCTAAAACTATTTCATTTTATCTAGCACTTGTTCCTGCAATTTTTGGAGCATATAGCATGAAAGAACAAACATTTTTTATAATCGTAATAACCGTTTTAACTTTGGCTGTTATTGGTTGTTTTTATGTGTTTTTTTCTTGGAGTCTAAAAAAAATTCTACATAATTTAAAAATACAGAGTGCTTTGCTTAAAGGTTTAGCTCTAATGATGTGCGTGTTAGCTTTGAGCATGATGTATAGAGAATTTACACCATATTTAACTTAATGGCTTTATAAGAAAAAACCCTCATTTAAAGGCATTGATTCACACACTGTACACAAACTGTGACATTAACTTTTATTGAAATCGAATGGGAATGCAGCCCTCACCTGAGGGCCTTCACAATTGTGCCATGACATGCCTTACAAGCATTATATTTCGCCACACTATCCACTGCGCATAACAATACAGTTTTCCCTTGAACTGATTCCAATTTTTGAAGATTTAGATAAGGCTCAAAAAGATTAGCTGGAATCACTGCTGATAAGTGAGTTAATTGCTGACACCCATTATCTCAAGACACACATTGTTATAGACAGGACGATCAATAATCTTTGCATCTCACTTATAACTGTTTCAACTTTGGTTCTTTGTTCAGATTTAACTTGATCATAATCTGCATTCACTTGATTAATGACATTCTGTTTTTCAGCCAAAGCTTTTAATCACTTTCGTTCAATTACTTGGATTTTAACTGTACATTTGGCTTCCGATTCATTGAGCTTTCTTGCCAACTAATTTGTATGAGCAAGTTGGCCAAGGCAGATAAAAAGACAGGTATCAATAGTTTTTAAATTTCAAATAACTAACAACCAATAACTCATTATTTTTAAACAAATATTTTTATAATAATTTTAATATTTGGTTCCAAATTCTTTAGATACCTCCTAAAATTATTGTATACTACCTTTTTATTATGACGTCTGGATGCATCAACATTGGATTGGTCATTCCTCAAGTGAATTGCAATGAGCACTTTATTACTAATTACTTCCGCCCCCACCTCTATTTATGCTTGGCATGCACTTGGATTAGCACGCGCCTTACACGCTAAAAAGCAAGATTTCCGTGTGTTTTTCTATCAAGACGGCGTTTCTGTTGCCAACAATTTACAATGGGTTCCGGATGACCAATGTCATTTAATGAATGAATGGCTAACACTTGCGATTCGCTTACCCGTTTGCGTGAGTGCTGCATTATCCCGTGGAATTAGTGATGAAGAAAATGCCCAGCGCCATCAGATTAGTCAATACAATCTAGCATCAGGTTTTGAACTGGTTGGGCTCGGCGAACTTGCCGATGCCATACAATCAACACAACGTCTAATTCAATTCTAAGATATTATTTTTCGGAATTTTTTGCTTTTAAAAGGTAAATTGTGTGAAAACCGTACTCGTTATTTTAACTCAAGCGAATCTCGCCAATTTACAAGTTCATGAAAGTTTAGCTGCGACCATGGTATTGGCAACTTTCGGTTGTGAAGTTAAAGTCTTATTACAGGATGCTGCTTTAAGTTTGCTAAATTCGAACCTTCAATTCGATCAGTTTAAACACGCATTCAAGCTTGCTTCAAATATGATTGATAGTTTTGAATTTTATGATCTGACCCCAATTTTAATAGAAAATAAACATCGGGCATCATATTTTGTAGAGCATACCGAGCAAGAAATTGAATTTGTTGAATTGAATAGTCAATTGATCCAAAATTTTGATTTTGTTGTGTACTGGTAAAAAAGAGTAAAATTGTATGTCGAATAAAAGTTTATATCTGATTCAAAGTAGTTATTCTGCTACCCCTTCTGCTTTGTCAAAATTAGCACAAACGTATAGCTCAGAAGATCGTGTCATTTTAATGGGTGAATCGGTTTTACATTTTCAACATACGTTTATTCAACAATTGAATCAGTTTTATATATTGGATCGTGATGCAGAAATTTTAGCCAGTCAAATCTTAGAAAATGCAATCGTGATTTCTTATGAGCAATTTGCAGATCTGTGTCTAGCCTATAGCCGTTGTATCCGTTTAGCTTAATTTGAGTATAATCATGAACTTAGATCTCGATCAAGATGGTCATTTAGTCGATTACACCATCTGGAATGAAAGCGTTGCACAAGAATTGGCAAGGAAGCTCGATTTAGAATTAACGCCTTGGCACTTTCAAATATTACAAGCCGTGCGCCAGTTTTATCATCAGTTTGGACACTCGCCTGCAACACGGCCATTAATTAAGTTTTTGATGAAAACTGTCAGCTCAGATATTAACAACGCCGTATTACAAGAACAGTTTAATACAGGGTTAGTCGCACGTCATTTAAGTCGCTTAGCGGGCATTCCTAAACCACCGAACTGCTTGTAAATTTATTTTTAACGTGCCATTTCAGATCATTTTTTTGAATATATTTTTCAGACTTGATTGTGGTTAAAAAGTGAGATTAGAACCAAACGGTCGGTACATAAAAACTAAGTACCACAAAACTCAATAAAGTGACGGTTTCAACGATTTCAATGCTCGCACCAATTGTATCGCCAGTTATCCCACCAATACGTTGCATAAACTTATGTCGCAGATAAACCAGACTACCCAGAAAAATAAAGATCAGCACTAAGCCAGCGTATCCAAAATATAAGGCGCTGGCTAAGCCTAGCGTTAAAACAATGCCAGATCCGAGTTTTGGCAAATATGCTGCAATAGAAAAACCTAGCCCTTTCTCGCGCACATAATGGGTAGTCAAAAATAAAAACAACGGGGTTAAACGTCCCAGAACAGGAAATAAAAGTACTGCTAAAAATAATTGCTGTTCTAATAAGATGTAGATGGCTGACCATTTTAGTAAAGATACTATAATCAAACTGAGTACACCGATTGGCCCACAGTTCGGGTCTTTCATGATTGTTAAAGTACGTTCTTTATCGCCAAAGCCACCAACCCAAGCATCAGCGGTATCGGCCAAACCATCTAAATGCAGACCACCCGTCAACCAAATCCATACCACCAGAACCAGACTTGAAAGCAAAATGGAGGGTAATTCCTGCAATAAAATGACCAAGATAAACAGGATAATTCCGATGATTAGGCCAACTAGTGGATAAAACAATAAAGATTGGGCATTTTGCTGTTGCGTCGGCATTTTTTTTAACTGAATGGGAAATTGAGTCAAAAACTGTAAGGCAATCAAAAATGGTGTCATGATTATTCTTCCTTCAGCAAATGTACCGAAGCATTGTCTCGAATGACAAAGGAGTTGAGTTGCCCCAACTCTGCGCTCATTTTAAGAATATCATCTAATTTATGATTCAAAGCGATGCATTTGAGCAGCTTTATTACGCCGCCATGTGTCACCACTAAAGCATGCTCCCAATCATTTTTTAACATCTGCTGTTGGATTTTTTCAAAGCTAGTGAGAATTCTCTGCTGAAATTCCTGCAATTTTTCTGCATTGGGCGGCGTAAATAGAGTGGGTTGTTGCCAAAAATTAGCCAATAGTTCAGGATTTTTTTCATAAATTACCTGAGTTGAAATACCTTCCCAATCCCCAAAATGCATTTCCTGCAAATGAGAATCAATAATCAACTCAAGCTTTAATTGCTGTGAAATGTGATGTGCAAATAAATGGCATCGCTTTAAAGAAGAACTAAAAACAACGTCCCATTGTAGCTGCTGATGTGTAGATATATGTAAAGACTGATCTATAGTTTGCTGCATTTGCGACCAACCTACTTCGGTTAAATCGTCATCCGTTGAACCCCTTAAAGTGTGGCTTAAAGTAGTTTCTCCATGACGTAATAGATCAATCTTTAACATCTACACTCCTAGATCAATATTCTGGAATTAAACTTTTTCGCCAATCACCGCAGCTTCAGTAAAAGTTGCCATGTTGTTGTGTAAGCTACACGCCAATTTAATAATTCCTAAGGCAGCCCCTGCACCACTCCCTTCACCTAAACGTAAGTTTAGTTTGAGCAAAGGATTTGCCCGAAGTTCTTCTAATAATCGGCGATGACCGTATTCAGCTGACTGATGTCCAAACAACATCCACTCACGAACTGCTGGATTTAAACGTACGGCAAGTAACGCTGAAACTGTCGTAATAAAACCATCAACCACTATAGGAACTCCAAGTTGAGCACAGCGAATATAAGCACCTGTCATGGCTGCTATTTCCAAACCACCCACTGCACACAATGCTTTAAAAGCATCTTGAGCCACATAATCTCGATGCAAGGCCAAAGCCTGATTAATTACATTTTTCTTATGAGTGAGTTGTTCTGCACGAATACCCGTTCCAACTCCTGTTAACTGTTCTGCAGTTTCATTCAATAAAAAGCATGCAACTGCTGAAGCTGAACAGGTATTGCCAATGCCCATTTCCCCTGCGACATAAATAGATGCGCCATACGCCACAGCATCTTCAACACTTTTACGTCCCAAATCCATTGCTGCTATACATTGTGTTTCTGTCATTGCCACGTGATGACTAAAGTTGGCAGTCCCTGCAATGATACAATGGCGTTCTACGCCTTTATATTCATAATCATCACCGACTGTGCCACAATCAATGACTTGTAATTTAGCCCTATATTCTTTAGCAATAACACTAATACATGCACCACCTGAACCGAAATTTTGTAGCATTTGCCGTGTAACTGCTTGCGGATAAGCAGAAATATTTTCCTCCATAATTCCATGATCACCCGCAAAAATGCTAATCCAAGGTCGATCTACCTCTGGACGTGGATTGTCTTGTAAACTTGCCAATAGCACCGCGGTATTTTCAAGTTCAGATAATGATCCTGTCGGTTTGGTCAGTTGTAATTGACGTTCTTGCGCTAATTTTTTTACTTCTGCACTTGGCGTTTTACACGCATCCAACCACCAGCTCATTATTTCTCTCCTTTTAACATCATGGGAAAACCCGCAACACAAAATACAACTTTTTCGGCAATTTGCCCCAATTGTTGATGTAAACGCCCAGATTCATCAACAAACTTACGGCTGATTTCCCCCATTGGAATCACCCCTAAACCGGTTTCGTTACTGACTAAAATCAGTTCCGATTGTAAACTAGCTAAAACTTCAAGCAGTTTTAAGCATTCCTGTGACTGTAATTCAGCATTTTCATGCATCAATAAATTGCTCATCCACAAAGTTAGGCAATCGACAAGAATTAGTTGATTGGGTTGATCCACTCTCATTAAACACTCGGCTAGATATAAAGATTCTTCAATCACAGTCCAATGCTTGGGTCTTTGTGCTTGATGATGATCAATACGAGCCTGCATTTCGCGATCAAATGCCCGCGCCGTTGCAATATAAGTCACGTTTAAATTTGAATCTTTCGCGGCTTGTTCTGCAAAGCGACTTTTACCAGAACGTGCACCGCCTAAAATAAGTTGTATCATGCATTTTCCAATTTAAACTGCTGTAAAGGATAAAGCGGGCCTTGTAGTACCTGTGCCTGATACCAACCAAAGGTAATTTGATCGACTGAAAATTCAAAACTTTGCTGTTCTATATTTTGAATATGTTTAAAAATCAGATCACTTTTGAAGCTATGAGAATATAAACCTAAGGTCAAATGTGGATGATAGGTTAAAGGTGCAATTTCATTTGCAGTTTCTTGAAACAAATGACGAATCTGTTTAAGTAGATTGCTGTCATCCATCACCTCTACAAATAAAGCACTTTCAAAACTATTAATCCTTCCAGTTTTTAATTTAATTTTTTTTGGTCTTTGTGCAATTAATGTCTGGAGATGTTGCTGCATAGCTACGAGATTAAAATCATCATCTCGAACAGGCTTGTGCTGCGTTAAAAAGCCACATACGAATAAAGTAATATGAAACTGTCGGCTATTTGGAGCGTATAAAAAATCTGAAAATTCAGAACGTAGCTGATCTAGATAAGCCAGTAATTCTGGATGTTCAATATGAATATACCAGAGTGAATAATACTCACGACCACAATGCCATTCAGGATAATCCCCTGTAAGGGTCGGAATAACAGAAGTTGAACAGTTTAAGAACACATTATTATCACTTTAAATTCAATCTTATCATTAGAAGGTACCTAGCTGTGCTGACTTTTAATCTTGATCTAGTACATCAGCAAACTGCGCATTCAATACCCGTATAAGATCTTGAGGCTTTATACCGATATCCAAACCTCGTTTTCCACCACTGATATAAATTTTATTTAGTAATTCGGCTGACTGATCAATTACCGTTTTTAAACGCTTTTTCTGTCCTATTGGACTAATACCGCCAACCAAATAACCTGTTAAGCGCTCAGCATCTTTAGGCTCTGCCATCTGTAATTTTTTAGCACCCACTGCCGCAGCAATTTTCTTTAAACTTAACTGATGTGCAACAGGTAAAACTGCAACATAGAAATTTTTGCTGTCTGTTACCAGTAATGTTTTAAAAACTTCCCTTACATCTAAATTAAGCTTTTGGGCAGCTTCTAATCCAAAACTTTTTGCGTGTACATCATGTTCATATTCATGAATTGAAAATTCAATTGCACTCGATTTTAAAACTTTGCAAGCAGGTGTCATTTTTAATGGATTAATCGTCAGTTTATTCAATTATATGCTTTTTCAAACTGAATGTTTAGTTTGCTTAGGCTATTTATTCCTAAATTCACTTCCAATCAATGACTTTAAAAGTCGGTGTTTTGATTTAAATTAAGCATGAAATCTCACATAAATGCTCTTTTAACAATACAATTCATATTACTTTAAATCGTTTATTTATAAAATTTGATTGTCGATTGAACCGCTATAAACCCATTTTAATTGAAAAAATCTGCATACATTGAATTACTCATTCAAATCCATTTTAACAGACAAACCATTTATATAAAAAATATCAATATCATTAACATGCTTTTATTATGTGATCGAAAAATTTTATTTTAATTTTTAAAAAACAGTTAGTTAATAAAATATCCATATAAAACATAAATATACACGCACCAAATTAGGGCCTACTATCATCATTTAAAATATACTTTTATATCTTTAAGATATAGTATCCAAAATTAGTATTTCTCAAATTTATGATGGAGTTGGCTTTTTCTTCTTTACAATGCTTCTTTTTCCTCCTTTCTGAAGTATTAATATTGCTGAGCGATTAAGTACTTTAGCTATTTAAAATTCTTTCCATCGTAAAAGGTATTCAGATAATGGATTTCAGTACCCTTGAACCAGAAGCTATTAAGAAGAAACAAAAGTTTCATCAGATCTTATATGTACAGGTCATCTTTGCAATTATCTTAGGTATCCTTTTAGGACATTTTTATCCAGAATTTGGCGAAAGTTTAAAACCTTTAGGTGATGCTTTTATTAAAATCGTGAAAATGATTATTGCCCCAGTCATTTTTTTAACAGTGGTGACTGGTATTGCCAGTATGACCAATATGAGTCGTGTTGGGCGTGTCACTGGTAAGGCAATGTTGTACTTCTTTACATTTTCTTCACTTGCCCTTGTTATAGGCATGGTAGTGGCAAATATTATTCAACCTGGTAAAGGCTTGAATATTGATCCAACCACACTGGCAACCGATAAAGTTGCAGGCTATGTCGAAAAAGCACACGACGCGACCTTGGTCGATTTCTTCATGAATATTATTCCAAAGACTTTAATTAGTCCTTTGGCTGAAGGAAGTATTCTACAAGTTCTATTCGTAGCCGTTTTATTTGGTATTTCATTAGCTGCAATTGGTGATCGTGGTCGTCCTATTGTAGATCTTTTAAATAACCTAACAGCACCTGTATTTTACCTCGTGGGCATGCTCATGAAATTAGCACCGATTGGTGCATTTGGTGCAATGGCATTTACTATTGGTGCTTATGGTATTCAATCTATTGGTAATTTATTACTATTGATTATGACGTTCTATATCACCGCTCTCTTATTTATCCTGATTATTTTAGGTGCTGTTGCTCGTTATAATGGTTTCTCAATTTTAGCGCTAATCCGATATATTAAAGATGAATTATGGCTTGTATTAGGAACCAGTTCGTCAGAAGCTGCGCTACCTTCTCTTATGCATAAAATGGAAAAAGCAGGCTGTGAGAAATCTGTAGTCGGTTTAGTGATACCAACAGGATATTCATTTAACCTTGACGGTACTAATATTTATATGACGATGGCCGCTTTATTTATTGCACAGGCCTGTAATGTCGATTTATCTATTGGCGAACAAGTCGCATTATTGCTGGTTGCAATGGTGAGTTCTAAAGGTGCAGCAGGCGTAACTGGTGCAGGCTTTATTACATTAGCTGCTACGCTGTCAGTCGTACCTGCCGTTCCAGTCGCTGGTATGGCACTTATTTTAGGTATTGACCGTTTTATGTCTGAGTGCCGTGCATTGACCAACCTTGTTGGGAATGCGTGTGCAACCATTGTGGTTGCTCGTTGGGACAATGCTCTAGATAAAGACGTTTTAAATGAAGCCCTAAATAAACCAAAACAGTCATAAAGTTTTCTTATTTTAAAAAAGAAAAAGAGCCTAATTAGGCTCTTTTTTCATCTTCAATCTCTGTTTAACAATCGATCAATTACCCCAAATTTCTGAAAGATTTTTGCACGACGTTTTGGATGAATATTAGCTTTATTTAAATCACCTTGATAATGATCAAAAACACGTTTATCCATCATTTTAAACCATAAGGATGGAATTAAAGCGGGCAATAACATGGTGGCATAACCACTTGGTAATTCTGGTGCTTCATCAAAATGACGCAAGGCTTGAAAAGGCCGTGTCGGATAAGCATGATGATCTGAATGACGTTGTAACTGATACAAAAATAAATTGGTGGTAATGTTATTGTTATTCCAACTGTGCTCAGGCATGGTTCGTGCAAAAGATCCATCTTCTTTTTGTTCACGCATTAAACCGTAATGTTCAATGTAATTAATGACTTCGAACAAACTTACTCCATAAAAGGCTTGCGTCGCCAAGTAAGGGATAATCTCTCGCCCAAACAGATTTAACAATGTAGCGTGAAATCCAGCACTCATCGCCCAGCCTTGAAATAGTTCATTTTGGGGACTAAAAAATGACAGACCTTTACGTTTTAAACGATTTTTTTCAATCTCTATAGCCGATTTTAAGCCACCAAAAACTGTTCTTGGCCAGAATTCGTAGAAGGTTTCTCCCATTTTCGAAGATGCGGGATCATCGGGAGTAGCTGCACGTCTATGATGCCCATACGGATGTTCAACTCGAAAATGGTTATAAAATAACGGCATTAAAGTCGCATGTGAAAGATAATGATCTTTTTTATGGGGTCTGTGTGATAACTCGTGTGCAGTATTGACTCCAATACCATTAATCGCACCCATGGAAATACCCAGTAAAATTTGATCGAGAAATGAAGTACTTTTTCGACTGACCACATAAGCTGCAAAAACATTGGCAGTCATTTGTAAAGGGATAAAGAGTTTTACAATACGGTCATAATATGGATCTTCGACCAATGATTGGATTTGTTCATTTTCAGGATTGTTATTGTCCTGTCCAACAATAGAATCAATACTGGGAATAATGACATGTAAAAGTAAAGGTCCACCTAAAGCAAAGATTTTTTTTGTCGCTTTAGGGCCAAAATGATAACCTGCCAAAATACCCATTCCAAGCACAGGTAAACCTGGACTCAGTAACCACCAATAGCGCTTTTTATCTAACGCTAAACCTGAGGAAGTAGGCACAATTTGAAGGTGGTCTTGCTTTAAATTTAATGGCGCATTCATGCGATATGCTTCCCTATTTTCTGTTCTATCGCTATATTTATAGAAATAAGCACTCAAGAACAGTTGTGAGCGTCCAAAAAACCTATCTAAACGTCCTTGGCTTAAAGAGCCTATTTTTGACCTAAAATCACATGCTTATACTATTTGAGAATTCTTATACTTTAATTCGCTGATGAAGAACGATAATCATGGATGCTTTAAGTAAAATATTTGATGATATTCATCTTAATCGATCTGAATATATCTATTTAAAACCGCAAGGTAATTGGGTGCATTGTTATCAAGAACAAGATGCCATGATTGGTTATGTGGTTTTAGTCGGTAGTATGATGCTACAACTCAATTCACATACTCAGCTTTATGTTGAAGCTGGAGATCTCATTCTGATGCCATCAGGACAAAATCACTCCTGTTCTAGTCATACACACAGCAATTTGGTAGAAGCTTTAGATATCACCACACTTTTTGATCAAAAAAGACAAGAAACCATTGAATTTGGCAGTCCGAGTGGAGAATCTACACTCATTTTAGCGATCCGCTGCCATCTTGATACCCTTATGGCCCGCCCTTTACTGCATGCCCTACCCCCCTATATTCACATTCACCATATTACAGGCAGTGCAGCACCAGAATGGTTGCAAATTGGTTTACATTTTTTAGCAATTGAGGCGTATCAAATTCGGCCCGGACGCGACAAAATTTTAGATCATCTGGTGAGTATTCTTTTTATTGAATGCGTTCGTGACTACATTGCACAATTAAATGATTCTAATAATTGGCTTAGCGCGCTGTCGCATCCTGAACTATCAAATGCTTTAGCGGCCATTCATAGCCAACCAGAATTGGCATGGACAGTTGAAACATTGGCTGAGCAATGCTGTATGTCCCGCTCTAAATTTGCCACCTTATTTAGCCAGATCGTGGGTGAAACGCCATTGGCATATTTGCAACAATACCGTTTCCGTTTGGCTTCACAACACTTACGTGCAGGACAATTTTCCATTCAACAAATTGCGCACCGAGTCGGTTATTCTTCCGAAACCGCCTTTAGCCAAACTTTTAAAAAACTGTTTAGTTTAACCCCAAGCCAGTATCGTCAACAGTTTCAGTAGATTTTACTGATTTTAAGGTATTGAGAATAGCCTGAACGGGATCTTCACTATTACCTGCAAGCAATTGTTTATGCATCGTAATGTGCTGCATTGATTGAATTTGTGCGGTTTCAACATTCATTAATTTTTCTATTTCAGCCGCTAAGTTTTCGGCGGTGGCGTCATTTTGAATGAGCTCACGAATCACTTTTTTACCTGCAATAATATTGGGCAAAGAATAATACGGAATTTTGATCAGAAATTTAACCACCACATAGGTCAACCAATTCAGCTTATAAAAAGTGACCATTGGGCGATGTAATAACATTGCCTCTAAAGTTGCAGTTCCTGATGCCAAAGCGACAATATTTGAGGCATTCATGACTTGGCGACCAATTTTAGATTCAATATCACTATTCTCCATCAGTTTAATTTTGGCCACAAAGTCACTTGGATAATCTTTTAATAATGCTTCAATTTGTTGCTGACGCGCATCATTAATCGCAGGAATTAAAAAAATATATTCTGGATATTTTTGATAAATAATGTTGGCAGCATCCAATACCAAAGGGCCAAGTCTTTCAATTTCACCACGGCGGCTACCCGGCAAAAGTGCAATATGCTTATCTTCAATATTTAAATTAAGCTCTTGCTTTGCTTCTATAATTGGATTTTTAAGCGGCAATTGACTTGCCAAAGGATGTCCAACACAAGCAGCAGGCACATCAAATTTATGATAAAAAGACTTTTCAAACGGAAATAAGCAGAGCACTAAATCAATACTGGCTTTAATACCATGTACCCGTCCCTGACGCCATGCCCAAACTGAAGGACTGACATATTGAACGGTTTTAATCGGTAGATTTTTTTGTTTTAAGCTTTTCGATAAACGTAAATTAAAATCTGGCGCATCAATACCAATAAAAATATCAACTGGATCTTTACTCCAAGTTTCAACCAAGCCATCACGTACTGCAAATAGTTTTTTAATGTCTTTAAGAACTTCAACAATCCCCATAACCGATAAAACATCCATCGGATAAGCGCTTTTAAACCCCTCAGCGATCATCTGTGGTCCACCAATGCCTTCAAATTCAGCATCAATTCCTTGCTCACGAAAACTGCGGATTAGTTTTGCGCCCAAAGTATCACCTGATACTTCTCCAACCACTATACCGATTTTAAGCTTCCGATTTTGCAAGACTTTTATCCTATTTAAATTTAGAACTATTTTAACATATTCAATTTATTTAAAGCGTAATCTTAAAATCACTTTCTAAACATGGCTTAAAGCATTTCTATCTAAATTCTCACTCTTTTTATTTATTTTAATTCAAAAACTCAATTACTTCTGTCTTGCGTTCAGATCACACAAACAATAACATTAATGATAATTATTTTCACTTAGAATCACTCATGCAATCCATCTCTCCTCTCTTTTATCAAAGCTTCAAATTATCTTTACTCAGTTTTGCGATTTTAAGTGTTCAATATAGCTTTGCAGAAAACCTTATTGAAAATGAAAGCCAAACCTTATCTACGATTCAACTCCAAGCCCAATCAGAAAATACAAATGAGAGTTCTGAAAAAACCAAAGCTTATACTGTAAAAAATAGTAGCAGTGCTTCAAAACTCAATATTGCAGTCAAAGAGACCCCTCAAACCGTCAATGTAGTCACACGCCAGCAAATTGAAGATTTTGGTTTAAATTCAACACGTGAAATTTTAAAAAATACACCTGGGGTCACTGTTCAGAGTCAGGAAACAGAACGTAGCTCTTATATGTCACGCGGTTTTGAAATTTCAAATATTCTCACTGATGGTGTAGGCTTCCCATTAAGCAGCTATAATTATAATAATACCAATCCCGATACTTACTTTTATGACCGCGTCGAAGTAGTCAAAGGCGCCGATGCCCTATCGAATGCCTTTGGTGACCCAAGTGCAACCATTAATAATATTCGTAAACGTCCGACCAAAGAATTACAGGCAAGTGCTGGACTAAGTTATGGTTCTTGGGATACCCAGCGCTATGAAGCAGACGTTTCTGGTTCACTTTCTCCAGATGGACGAGTACGTGGTCGCCTCATGGGATATGAGCAAACGGGAGATTCGCATCTTGACCGATATTCTTCTGAAAAAAATGGCTTTGCAGGCATCTTAGAAGCCGATATTACTGACTCAACATTATTAACTGTCGGTTACAGTCAAAACCAGAATAAACCCAATGCCAATAACTGGGGAGCTTTACCCCTCCTTGATGCCAATGGAAAACAACTGTCTTATGACCGAAATTACAATCCAAATCCAGATTGGGCACATTGGGACAATGAAACCCAAGATGCTTTCCTAGAATTACAACAAAAACTTGGCAAAAAATGGACTGCAAAACTGAGCTATAACTATAGTGATACTGAACACAATAGCCGCTTGCTTTATTACTATGGCAATCCTCAAGCAGATGGTTCAGGCGTTTCACTCACAGCTTGGGGTGGCAAAGAACAACTGCGTAAACATTTTACTGATTTGAATTTCCAAGGTACTTTTAACTTACTCAATCAAGAGCATGAAGCTACATTAGGATACAGTCATATTCAAACACATCAATACGATCAACAATCGAGTGGTGTTATTAATGACAGTAATATTAATAATGTAGCAGGTATTTATGATGGTGTGCCTTATCTAACTCAATACACAACAAATTGGGCGAGCTGGACACCACAATCAGTTACATGGTCTGAGTTTAGTGATGCAGCGGACTATAAACAAAAAATTAACTCTTACTATGCTGCTACACGTATTCATTTAAATGATGACTTGAAATTAATCTTAGGTGGCAATTACGTTCAGGCGAAAAGTCATGGCAGTAGCTATGGTTCTCCAATGGATTACAGTGAAAGTAAATTATCGCCCTATGCAGGTTTAACTTATAATTTCAGCCCTGAATATACAGGTTATATGAGCTATACCTCTATTTTCCGTCCACAAACAGGGATTGAAGAAACAACGCGTCAAGCTTTAAAACCTGTTGAAGGTGAAAGTTATGAAATGGGGATTAAAAGCGCATGGCTAAATGATCGATTAACAGGTTCAATGAGTGTCTTTAGAACGGAACAAAATAATTATCCATTGCGTAATTCCGATGGTAACCCATTAAATCGTACGTCTAAGACCAGCGATTTACTTTCTCAAGGCGTAGAAATTGGCTTGGCCGGAGAAATTAACGATGATATCAACCTCGCTTTTGGTTACACCCAATTTAGCTTAAAAGATATAAAAAATGGTGGTGCAGCACGAACCTATAATCCAAACCAAACCATTAATCTGTTAGCAACTTATACCGTACCTACTTTACCTCAACTGAAAGTCGGTGCTGGGCTGCAATGGCAAGACAATATCAAATTGTATGATGCGACTTTAAATAGCACCATCACTCAAGATGCTTATGCCTTAGTCAATTTAATGGCCAGTTATGAAGTAAATGATCATATTTTGCTACAAGCAAATGCTAAAAATGTCACCGATAAAAAATACTTAAATAGCTTTCCCGATGGACAAGCTTTTTACGGCGAACCTGCTAACTATTCTGTGGCAGTGAAATTCAAATATTAAATAATTAACTTGGCCTGATGATTTAGGCGTGATTTTTGTGAGCACAGTGACCTTCCCTTATGAGTAAAACCGTATCTTTCTCTTATCGAATCTCTGTGCTCTATCGATTTATCATTGCATTTATCTTGGGCTACATCTGTACTTCTTTATTGATTCAAAATCTCACCCTAATTTTGAATACCTTACTGCCGAAAGCAGAATCAATTTATTTGGCAGCCTTCATCAGTCTTCTGTTTTTTATTGGTTTTGTGATCAGTAGTTTTTGTATTTACACGGTGCGTAAATTAAGTTTGATCAGTTTCAGTTTGTTGATATGTCTAGCTGTAATATATTGGATATTAGGATAAGTCATGCAAAAATCAATACGTCAATCCATGGCATGGCTGCATTCTTGGACAGGATTAATCTTTGGCTGGCTCATGTTCGCCATTTTTCTAATGGGTGCACTGTCATATTATCGTCAAGAAATCAGCCTTTGGATGCAACCACCTCTGACCCAAATACAGGTTAATCAAGACACAGCTCTACATTCTGCATACCAGTATTTAGAACAAAATGCGCCAAATGCCAAAACATGGACGATCAACATCGCCAATGAACAGAAGCCAGTCAACCAACTATATTGGCAAAAAGCCGATGGAGCATATGAAAATAAGACTTTAAATCCGAATACTGCAACAGAAGTCAGCCTAACCGAAACACTCGGGGGAGATTTTTTCTATTTATTCCACTTCCAACTATTCGGCATGAATTATTTGCTTGGTCGATTAATTGTGTCACTTGCAGCATTTATTATGTTGATTGCCTTGGTTTCAGGCATCATTACGCATAAAAAAATCTTTGTCGATTTCTTTACTTTACGTGCTTTTAAAGGTCAACGTTCGTATTTAGATTTTCATAATGTCAGCTCGGTTATTGCCCTTCCTTTCTTTCTCACTATTACATTTACAGGTTTAGCTATTTTCTTTTATTTATATTTACCTTGGGGTATGCAAAAACTTTATCCTGAAAATAACTACCAATATTTCGATGAAATTAATACAAAAATCGCTCCCAAAATTGAAAAAAACTCGCCCGCTCAAATGCAATCTATTGAGCGCTTGATACAACCTGTGCAACAAAAATGGGGCAAAACTGAGTTCAACACTATCCATGTGAAAAATCCAAATACCCAACAGGCACAAATTACTTTTATCGAACGTAAAGATCATTCGATTACCCGTAATCAAGCACAAATGACTTTCAATGCTATTACAGGGCAGCCATTATCAAGTAGTAAAAATGAGAGTGCAATTGCCACACTGAATGCAGGTGTATACGGATTACATATGGCAACTTTTGCACAACCCCTGCTCCGTTTGGCCTTGTTATTTTCAGGCTTACTCGGCTGCGCGATGATTGCATCAGGTTTATTGCTCTGGAGTTTAAAGCGACAACTACAAAATAAGCAGCAACAATTTCACTTTGGACATTATTTGGTTCAGCGACTTAATATTACGGCTATTCTAGGTTTACCAATTGCAGTTATTAGCTATTTTTATGCCAACCGCATCGGTTTATCTCTGCATAGTTCCCAAAACTATGAAGTCATAACTTTTTTTAGCGTATGGTTGGCTGTTTTTATTTTAAGTTTATGTTTAAAAAAACAATATCTTTGGAAAGTACAATTAACCATATTTATCACATTATCCTTTAGTTTGGTTGTCTTTAATCTGCTGTATCTGCTTAAACAAGACAGTATTCAGCATTTTAGCGATTATTGGACTTTTTTGAGAATTGACATTTTTATTGTGATTTTTGCTTTATTGGCTATATTTTTATATAGAAATATCCACCCCATTCAACTCAAAGCGCACACCAAAATAAAAAATAAACTTGAGAAAAACACTCAATTAAAAAATCAGGACGGTCTTTGATGAATATTTTATGGAGTTTGCTCATCATTTTATGTGCTGTTTTTGGTTTATATAAAGTGAGTGAAAAACAAATCAAGAAAACTCAGCAATCCAAATGGTCATTTCTAACGATTAAGCCTCGAACCACCCGATTCATGTGTTTGTTCATTCTCCTCATTTCTATTTTTTTATTGATGAAACAACAGGGTTTTTCAATTGGTTTTATTAGCTTTTGGATTTTTTTGACTCCGCTTTTATGGTTGTTTATCTTTTGTGTCAATGAACTCAAAATTAAGAACAAAGAATATTCAAAATAGATGGAGTTATTTTTAAATAAGAGTATCCGAATATATTAAATCGACTTTAGCTTTTTTTTGAATAAGCAAATCAATAATCAAGACAACGGCTTATACAAAAAAATCATAACATATCTACGTTTTTTGATATTTGGCATATAACCATGTTTGGTCCACTCGAATTTATTTTAGCAGGTGTATTGGTCGGTTTTTGTGTAGGTATTACAGGTGTTGGAGGTGGCTCTTTGATGACCCCCATCCTGATTAGTTTATTTAGAATTGAACCACATATTGCGATTGGTACTGATTTGTTATATGCCGCTATTTCCAAATTTTGTGGCTCGTTTGTACATGCCAAAAAATTGAATATTGTCTGGCCCATTGTGATTTGGCTAGCAGTCGGAAGTATTCCTGCTTCACTTGCCACACACTGGGTTCTAGAAAATTATTTAAGCCAATCTTCAAGTTATAAAGCCGTACTGACAACAGTACTTGGTTTTATGTTGACTTTAACTGGGATCTCTATTGTTTTCCGCGCTCAAATTGAACGTTTCTTTAATAAGTTTCGTAAAAATGACGCCGTAGATATGACCCAAGATTTAGAAAAGGTAAATTTTCAAGCCAAAGATAAACGTGCTTTGATTGTCATTATGGGCATTGTACTGGGTGTATTTGTGACCCTCTCATCTGTAGGTGCAGGCGCATTTGGGATTATGGCCCTAGTACTAATGTTTCCCAACTTACCCATGATTCGTATTATCGGTTCTGATGTCGTACATGCTGTGCTTTTAACCTTAGTCGCTGGACTGGGACACATGAGCTCAGGAAATGTAGATTTTCATTTACTCGGTTGGCTGTTGGTTGGTTCAATTCCTGCCATTATCATCGGTACTTTAATCAGTTCCCGTTTACCTGAAAAAATTATCCGTAAAGTTTTAGGCATCACATTATTTGCATTAGGGATTAACTTTATCCTGCATCCAGTGAAAGCAAAACCAGTGGAAAAACCGACCACTGCCATGATTTCAACACTTGAACATAGCAGTCAAGCTTAGACTCTCTATTCGATTCATCTGTATTCTCATGATTTTATTGGTCTGTGCTATAGCAACTCACCAATAGAATCGTGTTATATTCAGGCTACTAAAAAAACTCTTGTATGATCAAACCAGTGACGGCAATGAATACACTACAGTCAAATTCTATTACACAATCCGACATCGATGACGTGAATGTACAAAGCATTCAGCCTCTCGTAACTCCTGCTGAATTAAAAAAAGAGTTACCTTTAACTGAACATGCCTATCAAACGGTGTTAAAAGGTCGTGAAACTATTCGCAATATTCTTGACGGGACTGACAAACGCCTATTTGTGGTAATTGGTCCTTGTTCAATTCATGACACAGTTGCAGCTCATGACTACGCAGATCGTTTAAAAGTTTTAAGCGAAAAAATTAAAGATTCAATTTATGTGGTTATGCGGGTTTATTTTGAAAAACCACGTACAACTGTCGGTTGGAAAGGTTTAATTAACGATCCTGATATGAATGATTCTTTTAATATCGAAAAAGGTCTTCGTATAGGTCGTCAGCTGTTGGTTGAATTAAATCAAAAAGGTTTACCGTGTGCAACTGAAGCACTTGATCCGAACTCACCACAATATTATCAAGATCTGATTTCATGGTCAGCGATTGGTGCGCGTACCACTGAAAGCCAGACACACCGTGAAATGTCATCCGGTTTATCATCACCAGTAGGTTTTAAAAATGGTACAGATGGTGGCTTAACCGTTGCAACCAATGCGATGCAATCGGTAAAGCATGGTCACAGTTTCTTAGGACTCAATGATCAAGGACAAGTCTCTGTCATTCGTACCAGTGGTAACCAGTATGGGCATGTTGTGCTTCGTGGTGGTAACGGTAAACCAAATTATGATGCGGGTTCTGTAGCTGAAGCTGAAAATGCCTTAGCAAAAGCCAAAGTCAGTACCAAAATCATGATTGATACCAGTCATGCTAACTCCAATAAAGACCCCTATTTACAACCCTTGGTTCTGAAAAACATCACAGAACAAATTCAGGATGGTAATAAATCTATTGTTGGAATTATGGTGGAAAGTCATATTAAAGGTGGCCGCCAAGATATTCCAACCAATCTAGATGACCTTGAATATGGTCAATCTGTGACGGATGGCTGTATTGATTGGGAAACTACAGAGAAAGCCTTACTCGATATGCATGAAGCATTGAAAGACGTTTTACCAAATCGTTAAATCACCTAAAACGCCATCTCGATAGATGGCGTTTGTATTTTGAAGCTAGGGGAAAATTTATTTTATGAATGATATTGAACATGCACTCAGCCATATTGAAAATTTTCAGTTTATTCACGAACATCTTTTTACTTCAGCTCAACCGAATGCTGAACAGTTAAAAACAATTAAAGAGTACGGCATAAATACCGTTATCAATCTAGGCTTATCCAATCTAGAACAATCCTTGGCCCATCAAGATCAAATTTGTCTTGATTTGGGTTTAAACTATATTCAGTTGCCCATTTCTCCAGATACCCCTTCTGATGATCAATGTTTATTGGTCTTAGACATGCTTGACCATTTAGTTAAAGAACAATTGGTTTGGGTGCATTGTTGTAAAAACCATCACGTCAGTAGCTTAATGTATTTATATCGTCAATATTTTATGGATATGGACTTACCTACGGCGCAAGATCTGATGCACAATATTTGGCAGCCAAATGATACATGGACAGGACTGACTCATGCTGTCGCCTTACAACTTCAAGGTCGTAAAGCGACGAAAGAATTACAACAGTCTTTGATTCATCCAGATTATTTTACCTGATGCGAAATCAAAACCGTGGCCGTCGCTAAAATACCTTCTTGACGGCCAGTGAATCCGAGTTGTTCAGTCGTGGTGGCTTTGATACTGATTTGTGTCACATGTACTTTCAATACATCAGCAATACTTTGGCGCATATCTAAATTATGCTTGGCTAATTTTGGACGTTCACAGGCCACCGTTATATCAGCATTATTGAGTAAATACCCTCGATCTAAAATCAGTTGATAAACATGCTTCAAGAGAGCTCGACTATCAGCACCTTTAAATTTTGCATCTGTATCTGGAAAATGCTGTCCAATATCACCCAATGCTAATGCACCTAACAGGGCATCACACAACGCATGTAATACGACATCTCCATCAGAATGTGCTTTTAAACCTTGAGTATGGGGTATTTTTATTCCTGCTAAAGTGACAAAGTCACCTTCTTCAAAGGCGTGTACATCTATTCCCTGACCAATTCGAATTTGTGCGACCACTTTAAGCATCCTTAAGAAATAAATGATTGAAATGTTGTATTCACGCTTTCTCTTTCGCTATAGTTACAGCAGCGTAATATAGTGAAATTATAAGCGATCATGCTGCTGAATACCGAAATTAATCTCATTAAAACTTTTAGCATGTTGTTCAGTATTGGCTGTCTATGCTCAACTCTGGCGCATGCTCAAAAAATTGACTGTACTCAGCCC
Source organism: Acinetobacter albensis (assembly GCF_900095025.1). GTDB lineage: Bacteria > Pseudomonadota > Gammaproteobacteria > Pseudomonadales > Moraxellaceae > Acinetobacter > Acinetobacter albensis. The sequence goes on from NZ_FMBK01000012.1 coordinate 113,900, forward strand.
AATACATCGTCAATGAAGAAAATTTGTGCCGAGAATTTTGATGAATCTCGAGAAAAGCTGATCAATCATTACACCACGGCCTTTCTGGTCAGTGATGCACCCGTGCATTTATTACAAGATACCCATACTTTATGGTTTAAACGCCTTCAACAATGTAAAAGTTTAGATTGTTATAAACAACAGTTTGAATTGCGTATTGATGATCTCAACTTTTACACTTCCTTGAATCAAAGTTTAACCAGTCATTATTTGAAATTTGAAAATGGTCAAATTGCCAATCAACCTGTGCATTTACAGGTGCATCAATTAAGCAAAAATAGTATTAAAATTGAAGGAATTGCTTATCGTAATCCGAATAATAAATTAGAAACACAAAGCATTTCGTTCTTGGCCTACACCACTCCAGACCGAAAAGATCAAGTGACAGATAACGAGCATGATTGCAAATATCAATTTAATTTTAGTAAAGCCATTTTATCGGTTAAGACTACGCAAAAAGGTTGCGAACGTTTTGTAGGCGTGTATCGAGTTTATGATTAAATGAGATTCACGAATAAATTAGGTTCATTCTTGATAAATTGAACTTATATTTTAAAAAAGATTAATCAAAAAAAACCAGATTTTATATCTGGTTTTTTAAAAACTTAAAATATCTATTCTTTACTTAACTTGTTCGGGACAAAGCACTGCTTTGTTTTCCTCATTTAGGCTCGATGGGTGCAAATGGTGCGACCACATCTGCATTTTGAGCACGATGACGCATAAAATGATCCATGAGCACAATTGCAAACATTGCTTCAGCAATTGGCGTTGCACGGACACCCACACAAGGATCATGACGACCTTTGGTCAATACATCCGTATCTTCACGCTCAAGATTAATGGTTTTACCCGGGGTCGTAATACTTGCAGTAGGTTTCAATGCAATCGCAACGCGAATAGTCTGACCACTTGAAATCCCGCCTAAAATGCCACCTGAATGATTGGCCAAGAAACCATCCGTCGTTAATTCATCACGAGATTCATGACCAAACTGTTCGGCTACTGCAAAGCCATCACCAATTTCAACCCCTTTAACGGCATTAATTGACATCATTGCATGGGCAATATCTGCATCCAAACGGTCAAATACTGGTTCACCCCAACCCACTGGAACATTCTCCGCCAAAATTTCAAGCTTTGCGCCACAACTTGTGCCTTGCTCACGTAATGACGTGACTAGTGCTTCAAAACGTGGAACTGCATTAACATCGCCACAGAAAAATGGATTATTAGGAACTTCATTCCAATCTAAAGTATGGACTTTTTCTGTTCCAATTTGTGTGACATGACCACGGATTAAAATACCAAATTTTTCAGATAAATATTTTTTCGCAATTGCACCGGCAGCCACTCGCATGGCTGTTTCACGTGCGCTTGAGCGACCACCTCCACGGTAATCACGAAAACCATATTTATGCGTATACGTATAATCCGCATGACCCGGACGGAACGTTTGCGCGATATTGCCATAATCTTTCGATTTTTGATCTGTATTACGAATCAATAGGCCAATTGAGGTACCCGTAGTTTTACCCTCAAATACCCCAGATATAATTTCAACTTCATCGGGTTCTTTACGTTGAGTGGCAAATTTTGAGGTTCCTGGTTTACGGCGATCCAAATCTCTTTGTAAATCTGCTTCAGTCAGTTCAATTCCAGGCGGTACACCATCGACAATTGCCATCAGGCCAGCGCCATGAGATTCACCACAAGTCGTTACACGGAATAATTGTCCAATCGTATTACCTGCCACGTTACGAACTCCCTATGCTTCTAAAGACTGTACAAATAAATCACGGTATTGACGGCATTGCGCGGCAGTTAAAGCAAAAATACCCGAACCGCCTTTTTGGAAAGTCAACCAGTGGAAATCAATGGTATTAAAATTCTGTTTCATCGCCCATTCTGAATTACCTACTTCTATGACAATTAAACCATCTTCGGTCAAATAATCTGCAGCTTGTGCCAACATTTTACGCACCAAATCTAACCCATCTTGACCAGCAGCAAGCGCAAGTTCTGGTTCATGCAAAAATTCAGCAGGTAAATCAGCCATATCTTCTGCATCTACATAAGGCGGATTGGAGACAATTAAATCATATTGATTTTCAGCAGGAATTTTTGCAAATAAGTCAGATTCCATTAACGCAACTTGATATTGCATATTGTGATGTTCAGCATTAATTGAGGCTACCTCTAAAGCTTCTTTAGAAATATCGGTTGCATCCACTTCTGACTCAGGAAAAGCATAAGACAGCGCTATTGCAATACAGCCCGAACCTGTACACATATCTAAAATACGACGCGGCATTTTAGGCTGTGGATTCTCTGGAAGATTATTTTGGGCCTCACGCATTTGACCATTTTCATCTAAACAGTACGGGGCAAAACGTTGATTAATTAATTCTGCAATAGGAGAACGCGGAATCAATACACGCTCATCAACGTAATATGGCTTGTCACAGAAATAAGCTAAGTTTAATAAATATGAGGTCGGAACTTTTTCATTGATGCGACGCTCAAGTAAACTGATAAATTCAGCTTTTTCACTTGGCAGCAATTTAGCATCTAAAATTTCTGGGTTTGCATTCCAGTCCAATGCTAAAGTTTGTAGAACCAGCGCAGAACTTTCAGCAAAAAAGTCTTCAGTGCCTTGGCCCAAATGTGCATCATATTGACGTAGAGCTGAAACACCAAAACGGATAAAATCACGAATGGTGTTTAAATTTTCAGCGGCTTCCTGCAAATGTTCAGGGCTAATAGTCAGTTGATCCACTTAAGGCGTCTCCAAGGTCAATTTTTTAAAACGCCTCATGATACCTTGTTTTGCGTGTTTTTTATAATTTTTCAATCAAGTTGAATATAATTATTTATACCCCATTTGCTTCATTTCATAATAATAAACACGTTCTTTTGTCATCTCTAATAGACATTTTTTTTGTTTAATTTCGATAAACGAAGAGGTCACGCCGAAATGACATTGTTGTTTCATTCGGTTCAACCAAAGCTGATGTTGTTGCTCAAGATTTTTTTGATGAGAGGCATTATTTTCTAAATTGCTTTTATAATATTTTTTTAATAATTTTTCCTGTATTTTTAATTCTTTATCAATACATGTAATGATAATTTTACTTTGACCATAAGATGTATTTAAACATTGATTATATTCTTGACTAGCACCTGATTGCGCCTCTACTGCCATAGCGCTTAAGCTGCCCACAGTTAAAATAATTGCGGATAAAAAATGCATGCTTCCCCCATTTGTTTGATCAATTTTTTATCAAAACTGAATCTTTAAATACTATTTTTTTGTTTATATTCAGATATTACAACAACTCTGTCAGAATTCCTATAAAGCGATTTGTAGAGATTGCATCATCAAATTTTAGTCCTCACTATTGAATCTCTCTCATCTACCCCGATATAAGATTTATTCTTTTTGAGTCTATGGATCATCATGAGCTATAAACACAACAACCTCATGGCAATACGTGAGAAATATTGGAATGATACCCCTTCTGCCCAAGTTGAAACAGAGAAAAAATTCTTGCAACATATTTTAATAAAATATGATATTTACGCCACACCGTCAGAGGATGATGCCAAATATTTATTCTTTAGTTTACCCAGTATTATTATTGTGAAAGGTTATGCGCTGGGTTTTATGCACGAAACCGTTCAAGCCATGATTTTTAAATACTTGCAAAATAATAAAACTTTGCTCAAGCAGAAAAGTGAAATGAAAGTACAATTTCGTATGTAATATTTTTATTTCTGGTCTCATATTTTGAGCGTTCTTGAGCATTTTTGATGGATAAAACCAGCCCTCATTTTCCTCAACTGATTTTTTATTTCTATATAGTCGGATGATTTGTGACTCCAAGTGCGCCAGAAAAAATAAATTAAAATATTAAGAATATTAACGTTCAATTTAGCATATGGAACTTTTTTAATACGTCAATTCACGTTAATATCCGCTACAATTAAATATTCTGCGACTTGCTGCTTAAAGGATTTTGTTTAATGTCAAATCAGAACGATAAGCTTAAACAACTTAAAACCTCTTCTATGGATCGACGCTTATCTATCGCTAAAGCGTCCTTACTCGCAGGAACGCGTTGGGCAGCATCTAATGCAACCACCATATTTTCAAGTGAAGTCGAAAAAGACAAAAAACGCAAAAAAGCCATGAAACAACAAGCTGATTATCTTGTTTCAGAAATTGGTAAGTTAAAAGGTTCAATTGTAAAAATTGGACAAATGATGGCCTTATATGGTGAACATTTTTTACCAGAAGAAATTACTCAAGCGCTAAATACGTTAAACAACCAAACGATTGCACTGGCTTGGCCTGCAATTAAAGAACATTTAGAACAACAATTAGGTTCTAAACTACATGATTTAACCATCGATCATGAACCATTAGGGACAGCTTCATTGGCACAAGTGCATCGTGCTGTGCGCAAGTCAGATGGCTTAGAAATAGTACTCAAAATTCAGTATCCGGGTGTAGCCGCTGCCATCGATTCTGACATGAGCCTCTTTAAAAATATGCTCAAATTAACTCGTATGGTGCCGCAAACACGTGAATTTGATCAGTGGTTTGATGAAGTTCGCGAAATGATGCATCGTGAAGTGAATTATAAAATTGAAGCTGAAACCACCTGTCGCTTTGCTGAACGTTTGAAAGCAGATCCACGCTATGTTGTGCCACAAATTATTCACGAATACTGTACCGATCAAGTTCTATGTATGACCTTTGAACGTGGCGTGCCGATTAATAGTCCAGTGATGCTCTCCTTACCTCAAGAACGTCGTAACCAATTGGGTGAAGCGTCCTTAGAAATAGCAGTACGTGAGATTTTTGAATGGGGTGAAATGCAAACCGATCCAAACTTTGGTAATTATCTGGTGCGCCTAGCAGATGATGAGAACGGTCAAGATCGGATTGTATTATTAGATTTCGGTGCAATTCGTCAGTTTGATCAACATTTGCTGACTGTCGCGCGTAATTTAATTCATGCAGGCTACTGTCATAATCAAGATGAAATGGTACAAGCCATGACGGGTTATGACTTCTTTGATTCTATTCCGCAAAGTATTAAACCCGATATGGCGAAAGTCTTTTTGTTAGCCACAGAAGCTTTTAGTACTATTGCCAACAATCCTGATTTGCCTGAAGGCGTGATGGATGACCAACAGCGTTATGATTGGAAAAAAAGTCTCCTTCATAGCCGCGTAATGCAACGTGCTTCTAAGTCGATGGCATCACGTTATTTTAGCGTACCCCCCAAAGAATTTATGTTTATCAGTCGAAAATTTATTGGTGCGTACACCTTTATGACGGTGATTGATGCAAAAACCAATGTTCGCAAGATGGTGACAAAGTTTTTATAATTTTTGATGACTAAAATGGCAACTTTGTCATTTTAGTCAATTTTTATTTTTAAAATAATCTTAATCATTAAAAAATAATTATAAAATTCATATTCTTAAAATTCTCTAAAAACCCCATGAACCATTTATCTAAGTCAATTTTAATTGTCAATCATGACATAGTTTTTTCCATCTCCTCGTGTCAGCATAAAAATATAAAGCAATAACATCGATGGATTATAAAAATGACCAATATGGTAAACAAAGCACAAGGATTTGGGCTCTCACTGATCACTAAAATTGCCGCAAGCGATGTACTGGATCAATTAAAACTCCGTAAATTTATTGAAAAATCCTTATATCAAGGTTCAAAAATGAGTTTTAAAACGCTAAGTCAATCTCAAAAAGTGTTTAAACCTAATCATAAGATGACGAAACAACGCCTGCCTTCTCAGCAAAAATCTTTATTTGATTTGAACCTGACTGAAGAACAGCAAATGACCTGTGACGCGATGGATCAGTTTGCCGCAGAGGTACTCTACCCTCTAGCACATCAAGCCGATCATGACGAAAAGTTTCCTCCTGCACTTTGGCAATATGCCACAGATTTAGGACTCAATTACTACGCACTTCCAGAAGCTTTAGGCGGTGTGGCAAGTGAAAAAAATATCTTAAGCAATATTTTAATAGCCGAGCATTTGGCCAAAGGTGATTTCACTTTAACTGCTGGATTACTGTCTACTTTTAGTGTCATTAATGCCATTACCCAATGGGGTTCTGAAAGTATTCAAGCCACCTATTTAAGCAGTTTTGCAAATGAGTTAGACATTCAAGCCACATTTGCTATACAAGAATCGACGCCAGCATTTAATCCCTACACCTTAAAAACGATAGCCACTTCATCACATGGAAAATATACCCTTTATGGTGAAAAAACCTTGGTAATTTTAGGTGAAACGGCTGATCTTTTTTTGGTGAATGCTGAACTTAACGGCTCACCAGAAGTCTTTTTGGTAAAAAGAGACAATACCATCACAGCCAAAAAAACATCTGCAATGGGCTTAAAAGCTGCTGAAACTATGACCTTAAAATTTGAGCATAGCCCTGCTGAACTTTTGGGAGATGACGATTTTAATTATTCAGCATTTTTAGATTTAGGTAATTTAATGTGGTGTGCCATGGCAGTTGGCACATGTGAAGCGGTAAAAGCCTATTGTATTGAATATGCCAATGAGCGAACTGCCTTTGGTGAGCCCATTTCACATCGTCAAAGTGTCGCTTTCATGATTGCAGATATGGCAATTGAAATTGAATCTATGCGTATGATGATTTTAAATGCAGCCAGTCTTGCCGAAGCAGGTCAACCTTTTCATCGTGAAGCCTATCTAGCTCGCCTGCTATGCGCAGAAAAATCGATGAAAATTGGAACTGATGGTGTGCAAATTTTAGGTGGTCATGGTTTTACCAAAGAGCACCCTGTTGAACGTTGGTATCGCGACCTACGTGCAACTGCCATTATACACTCAGGTTTACATGCTTAATTTTGGAGAATAATAATGAATTTACAAAATCCTAAAAAATTTAAAATGCTGGTCAATCAAGCGCACGAAGTCGCTCTGAATGTTTTACGCCCGATATCACGAAAATATGACAAAGCTGAACATGCTTATCCCAAAGAATTAGACATGTTGTCATCTTTGGTCGATGGTATGAACGAAGGTGGCGAAGGCATGAATGCTGGAGCTGCGGGTGCAGGGAAACGCAGTGAAGATACAACAGCAGGTAACCGCAATGGTACCAATATGTCGACCGCTTTAAGCATTATCGAAATGTGCTATGGCGACACAGGTTTGTTATTGTCTATGCCTCGTCAGGGATTAGGAAATTCAGCGATTGCTGCTGTTGCAAATGATGAACAACTTGAACGTTTTAAAGGCACTTGGGCAGCGATGGCAATTACCGAGCCAAATTGTGGTTCAGATTCTGCCGCCATTCGAACTACAGCGATCAAAGATGGCGACGATTATATTTTAAATGGAGAAAAGATATTCGTTACTTCTGGTGATCGTGCCGATTCGGTGGTGGTTTGGGCCACCTTAGATAAAAATTTAGGTCGTGCAGCGATTAAGTCATTCGTAGTTGCAAAAGGCACGTTTGGCATGACAATAGAACGCTTAGAGCATAAACTTGGCATTAAGGCCTCAGATACAGCCGTTATTCGCTTTATTGATTGTCGTGTTCCTGCTGAAAACTTACTTGGCAACGCAGATATTGATATTTCTAAAGGTTTTGCTGGTGTGATGGAAACATTTGATAACACTCGCCCACTTGTTGCCGCAATGGCCGTAGGCTGTGCAAAAGCATCGTTAGAACGAATTAAAGAAATTTTTAGACATCAACTTGACTTGACGTATTCTACGCCATATTTGCATACTTCGAATATTGCAGCACAAATTTATCGTATGGAAGCAGAGTGGGAAGCGGCTCGGTTACTCACTTTGAAAGCGACATGGATGGCAGATAATAAAAAACCGAACTCTAAAGAAGCCTCTATTGCCAAAGCTAAAGCTGGACGTATTGGAAATGAAATTACACTTAAATGCGTAGAATTAGCTGCCAGTATTGGTTATAACGAAGATGATTTATTAGAAAAATGGGCACGTGATTCAAAAATTTTAGATATTTTTGAGGGAACGCAGCAGATTCAGCAATTGATTATCGCACGCCGTGAATTAAGCAAAAGTTCAAGTGAATTAAAATAAGCCAATATCTACTGCATAAAAATCTCAACTGGGATAGAATTTTTGTTATCAAAATCTATCCTTTTTATAATTAACTTTAGGCTTATGTACCAAATTAGATCACTCCAAGTGCAAGACAATCCTGAAATAGCCCGAATTATTCGCAAAGTTTCTAAAGAATTTGGACTCGCTGCTGAATCAGGTTTTGCTGTAGCTGATTCTATGTTAGATAATTTATTTGATTTTTATTGCCAGCCTCAAGCTGAATATTGGGTGATTACAGATCAGAATGGACAGATATTTGGAGGCGGTGGTTTGTCACCTCTCCAAGGTGATTCAACGGTTTTAGAAATTCAAAAAATGTATTTTTTACCTGAGATTCGAAGTTTAGGCTTAGCCCAGCAACTTTTAGAAAAAGCATTTGAGTTTACCCAAGAAAATGGTTTTCAGTCATGTTATTTAGAAACCACACCTGTCCTCTTCCAAGCAATAAAACTTTATGAAAAATTAGGTTTTGAATATTTAAATCACCCTAAAGGACACACTGGACATAGTCATGTGTGTGAAATTTGGATGGAAAAAAGATTTTAGTTGATTTTGACTCTCATGCTGATTACGTCAAATAGACAATAGAATTTATACATTCTAATCCAAGCGATTAATCATTGAGTGCGAAATATCTTACGTACTTCATATTTATTGATCCTAATCAATCAATAATCCTGCATAAAAATATTATAAAATTAAGATACCTACTAAATAAAAAATAAATTTCTAAGGCAAAATACTGGATAAAGAAAAAGTCAGCCGCTTAATCTTCAAAAAATAATTTTCATCTCAGCATGAGATTTATTGTTTATGTTCATTTCAAACTTTAACAAGAATGAGCCAAAATTTGTACAGCATGCACTCTCGATTTTGTTAAGGTCGAAAATCAAATAAGCGATTCAGGATCATAAAATGTCTAAGAAAGCATTATTTATTACTTCAAATGTCGGTGTAGAACATGATGAACTGATGAAACCTCTTGAATATTTACAATCTAAAGGGATTGAAGTCATTCATGCTGCAGAAGAACAAGCAGAAGTACATACTGTTAAAAGTGATAAGACACCTGCAACTTCTTATACTCCTCAAACCACTTTAGAGAAGGTTGATGCACAAGATTATGATCTTTTGGTTATTCCCGGTGGAACTGTCAATGCAGATACGCTAAGACTCAACGAAAACGCACATCAAATTATTCAACATTTTACTGATCATGCAAAACCGATTGCCGCAATTTGTCATGCACCTTGGGTTTTAATTAATGCAGGGAAAATTAAAGATAAGAATTTAACCTCTTACAAGAGTATTCAATTAGATGTCGAAAATGCAGGCGGAAAATGGGTCGATAAAGAAGTACATCGATGCAATACTCATGGTTGGCCGCTCATTACATCACGCTGTCCCGATGATATTCCTGCCTTCAATCAGGCTCTTTTAGAAGAATTGAGTTCTTAAACTATTTAATTTATTTCGAGTTTGAGTCCCATTAATATTAATCTAATGGGATTTCTAATAAAATTCGTATTTAAATTAGAATACTTTAAAATCTTACATAGTGATAAAGTATTTGTTATTGACTCCCACAACCTGTCCGAATAGCATAACTTTTAATAAAAACTGACGAACGGCTTGTATTTTGTTATCTACACCATTTTTATTTTTAGAATCTAAGTTATTAAAAATTAAACCTTCATTTTTTAGATTAATATTTCTAATCAGTTTTATAGTCGTACTCACAGGCTGCTCTGCTTTAGGCGGAGGATCAATTGCTAAAAGGTCAATTAAACTCTCAAATGGCATTCAAAATGCTTACGCTGTTGAAAGCAATACTGCTAATCGTGTTGCGCCTATTATTATTCAAGCTGCCGAAAAATATGATTTAAATCCTTTGATGTTAGCCGCGATGATTCAACAGGAATCGAGTTATCGAAACTATGTCATTTCACCAGCAGGTGCAATCGGTTTAACACAAATTATGCCCAATTATTGGCAACAAATCTGCCCTGGTGATTTATTTGAAGAAGCAACCAATATTAATTGTGGTTCATTTATTTTAGCCAAATATAATCAATCGGCAGGCAGTTGGAAAAAAGCATTAGCTTATTATAATGTCGGACCTACTGGCTATAAATCTAGTTGGAAGATGAAGCGTCAAGGTAAAAAATATGCTAGACAAGTCAAACAACATGAAGAAAAATTAAAAAAGGTGTTATAAGATTTAAATAATTTAAATAAAAAAAACCCAACATTATGTTGGGTTTTTTAACAGTTTTAATTTCAATTAAAGGTTTTTTTTAAAAATAACATCTTGATTTACAGAAATTTCAGTAAGTTCTAAATCGGTATAAGTACTTCGATGATCTATACTCCCCTTTACTTACTACTATTTTAACCGCTTCTAAATGATGATTCTCAACAGCAGTTTAAAGTGCATTATAGCCTTTACTACCTTCAGGAATTGAGGAGAAAAACCTGAATATAAAATGTTTCTCACTATCTTTCTTACAAAGTATTTGAGAGTATTTTGATTCAAATCTTAGGCTACAGTGAGAATTTTAATTTCTGAAATCATTAAGAGTTTACTTTCTACTTTTTAAATTATGTATAGAAAAACCCCCCTCAGTCTTTTGACTGAGGGGGGTTTAGAATAATGAGCTGGCGATGACTTACTCTCACATGGGTAA
>NZ_FMBK01000005.1 GCF_900095025.1 Acinetobacter albensis
TCTAACATGGCTTAAGTCTCCAAGGGAGTAAATTTATATGCAATGCAGTGATCATAAGGCAATTCAAGGAATAGATAAAACAGTTTGTTTTTATTGTTACGATCGTATAAATAGATTGAGACGTCAGTCAATCTTTTAAGATCAGAAGGCTAATTTTGATTATGATAAACAGACATTTGAATAGGTAAGTATGTATGACGCTTAAAGCAGGAATTTATCAACACTATAAAGGCAATTTATATCAAGTTTTTCACGTGGCAACGCATAGTGAAACAGCAGAAAAATTAGTGGTTTATCAATGTTTATATGGTGATTACTCAATTTGGGTACGACCTTTAGAGATGTTTCAAGAAACGGTTACGCTTGAGAATAACCAGATATTTCCACGATTTAAATTGATTCAAGAAATAGCATAGCAATAATTTTTATTCTAATTTTTAAATTGCAGTTAAGAGATAAAATATGAATTCGGTATTTCAGCAGCGTATGCAAACGTTGTATCAACAATTTATTGCATTTGATGCATTACAAACTGAACGTACTCAGCGCTATCGAAATATTGAACCTGAGTCTGCATTATTTTTAGCGATGCAAATTCGAGTTCAACAATCAAAAAAAATTCTTGAAATTGGTACCTCGACTGGATATTCAACTTTATGGTTGGCAAATGCAGCACAAGAAACGCAAGGGCAGATCACAACGCTTGAAATAGAGCATGATCGAAGTGCTCAAGCTCAGCAGTACGCCCAAGAATTAGGTCTGGATCATGTGATTGATTTTAGAATAGGGGATGCGCAAGCGTTTTTGAACAATAATTTGAATCGCTACGATTTTATTTTATTGGATGCAGAACGTGATGCCTATGTTGATTATTGGAATAATCTACAACATATGATTGCTCCCAAAAGCGGCATTTTGATTGTAGATAATGTAATTTCTCATGCTGCAGAAGTACAAGAATTTATTGCTCTTGTACAAAGTGATGCACGTTTTATCACGACAACGTTGTCTGTGGGGGCTGGTTTATTTTTGGTATGTTACCGATAAATAAATATTTAAAAATCAGGGGATACCCTGATTTTTATTAATTTATAGACACTCGGGTAAAGTGCAAATCATATTCTAGGTATTTGTGCACAAAAGCAGTTTTGTCATTACAACGCAATAAATTATTATAAATAAATTCTGGAACAGGATGGTAAAGTTCACCTGAGCCATTGTTATAAAAAATTTTTAAATAGCGCGAAACCGCATTATATTTATATGAAGTGACTACAAGTGTTGTGCCCATAGATTTCCTCCAAATTTATACTTATAAATGATGTATTAAGCTTTCTATATAACTTGAAATTAAGACAAAAAGTAAAGAGGATGTATAACAATATTGTAATCTTTTCGCCTATTAATCGTGAATATTTTATACCTGAGAAGGACGTCATTTAATTTTAGTCTTATCCTTAAAATTTGTATAAAGCATTTAGCGATGACAATTTTAGAGCATGCATAAAAAATCACGCTAAAAGCGTGATTTTTTTAAGTTAGTTCAATCTAATAGCAGATTAGATTTTACCGACTAAGTCGATTGAAGGCGCTAAAGTTGCATCGCCTTCTTTCCATTTCGCTGGGCAAACTTCACCTGGGTGAGCGTGTACATATTGAGCAGCTTTCACTTTACGAAGAAGTTCTTGAGCATCACGGCCAATACCACCAGCGTTGATTTCAACGATTTGGATTTTGCCTTCAGGATCGATTACAAAAGTACCACGGTCAGCAAGACCAGCAGCTTCGATTAATACTTCAAAGTTTTTAGCAAGTGTCCACGTTGGATCGCCTACCATTGGGTATTCAATTTTCTTAATTTCTTCTGAAGAATCATGCCAAGCTTTATGCGTGAAATGTGTATCAGTAGAAACTGAATAAATTTCAACACCTAATTTTTTGAATTCAGCATAGTTGTCTGCAAGATCACCAAGTTCAGTTGGGCAAACAAAAGTGAAGTCAGCTGGATAGAAGAAAAATACTGACCATTTACCTTTAAGGTCTGCTTCAGTCACTTCAATAAATTGACCGTTAAGGAATGCTTGTGCTTTAAATGGTTTAACTTCTGTATTAATTAAGCTCATCATTGTCTCCGTGAACGAGGTTGTATTTAATTTCTAAGAGAATAGCGAATTTTTTGTTATTGCTGAAACAGTATTTTTACATCATTGAAATCGGAAAAACCGAATCAAGAAGTAAAGCGTATACTTTTTCATCAACTCTAATTCTTTATCAATTAAGTCCTATCAAAATGATAACTTAATGAAAAAAAATCAGTTTTTCAGCTTGCTTAGAGAGATGAAGGCTGATGCTACAGAATTCAAGGGTTAAGCATTTATTTTTTTAATTTTCTTGAGTTTTTCTGTCATAAAAGGAACATATAGGTCCACGACAAGGCATTCAAAGCATGCGTAAAATCAGAATACAGATGCCAGATGCAATGCATAACACAAGCTTTTATCTCTTCAGACTTAATGTATTTTTCTAATTTTAAATAATCTTTACATCAAACGACCTGAAACGCCTTGCGCTTATCTTTCTCTACGCAGCTTTACAGCGTAAAATAGTTAGTTCAATTTTTTGTTTAGGGTACATTATCTGTGGTCAGTCATTTAAATGTAGATCAATGGGTCATGGCACGTGACCGTCATCGTTTAAATCGGCTGCGTAAAGGTAAAGATGCCAGTGAAACGAAATATCAAGAATTATCTGAAAAATCAAACCTACAAGTTCGCGAGCGTCTTTCACGCGTTCCGAATATTAAGCTCAATCAAGACTTACCCGTTACGCAATATAAAGACAAATTGATTGAAGCGATTCAGCAGCATCAAGTGATTATTGTAGCGGGAGAAACTGGTTCAGGAAAAACGACACAACTTCCACAAATTGCAATGCTGGCTGGGCGTGGTTTAACGGGAATGATTGGTCATACCCAACCGCGTCGATTGGCTGCTCGAACTGTATCGCAACGGATTGCTGAAGAAGTCGGTGAAACACTGGGTGAGTCGATCGGTTTTAAAATTCGTTTTAATGAACAAGGTTCACAGGACTCAATTGTTCGTTTAATGACGGATGGTATTTTGTTGGCTGAATTGTCCAATGACCGTTATTTGACCAAATATGACACCATTATTATTGATGAAGCGCATGAGCGTTCACTCAATATTGACTTTATCATGGGATATTTGAAGCAGCTTTTACCACGTCGTAAAGATTTAAAAGTCATCATTACTTCGGCAACTTTAGATGTAAATCGTTTTAGTAACTACTTTTTTAATGCCCCTATTTTTGAAGTAGAAGGGCGCAGTTTTCCAGTCGAATTACGTTATCGTCCCATTTCAGAAATGAGCATTGGAGGGAGTGATGATGATGAATTTGATGATTTTGAAGAAAACTTGCCACGTGCAGTCGTTCAAGCCGTTGAAGAGTGTTTTGCTGATGCACAACAAAAAGGTCATCCTGAGCATGCAGACATTCTCATTTTTGCCAGTACTGAACAGGAAATTCGTGAATTACAAGAAACTTTGCAAAAACATGGGCCACGCCATACCGAAATTTTACCTTTATATGCGCGCTTAGCTATAGCCGAACAGCAAAAGATCTTTAATTCGGGCAGTGGTGGAAGACGAATCATTATTGCCACCAATGTTGCTGAAACAGCATTAACTGTTCCTAATATTCGTTATGTGATTGACAGTGGTTTTGCTCGGATTTCACGGTATAGCTATCGTTCAAGAGTACAGCGTTTACCTATTGAAGCAGTATCTCAAGCTGCTGCCAATCAGCGTAAAGGACGTTGTGGTCGTATTGCACCGGGTGTATGTATCCGCTTGTATTCTGAAGATGATTTTTTGGGCCGTCCTGAATTTACCGAGCCTGAAATTAAGCGCACGAACTTGGCTTCGGTCATTTTACAGATGCAGAGCTTAAATTTGGGGGAGTTAGAAAATTTTGATTTTATTGAGCCGCCAGATCATCGTTTAGTGAATGATGGACGTAAGTTACTGATTGAACTTGGTGCGATGACCGAAAAGGGGAGTACTGTTCAGCGCATAGAAACACAACAGGCTCAATCTATTGTACAAAATGCCGATTCTAAATCTGCAAATTCTGGTAAATTTTCTTCAAATAAAGCAGAACAAAATAATGGCTTAACTAAAATTGGTCAACAAATGGCGAAAATGCCAATTGACCCACGTTTAGCACGCATGATTTTAGGCGGTGCACATTTTGGTGTCTTAAATGAAGTGTTGATTATTGTGGCAGCGCTGGCTGTACAAGATCCACGTGAACGCCCGAATGATAAACAAACCCAAGCCGATCAGAAGCATGCTTTATTTAAAGAAGGTGACTCTGACTTTCTGTTTTATATTAAGTTATGGGAAACCCTACAAAATAACCGTGCTTCAATGAATGAAAATAAACGGCGTAATTTTGCACGTCAGCATTTTTTAAGCTGGTTGCGTTTGCGTGAATGGAAGAAAACCCATGAGCAACTGACTGAATTAGCACAAGGTTTAAAGCTTTCGTTTAATGAAAAAAAAGCCAGTTATGAAAATCTACATCGTGCTTTATTGACAGGGTTGCTTTCCTTTATTGCCAATAAGACAGATGAAAAAAATATCTATATGGCAGTGCGTCAGCAAAAAGCCCGAATTTTCCCTGCCTCCACCTTACATAAAGGCGCTGCATCTTGGGTGATGGCCTTCGAGATGGTGGAAACTTCACAGGTTTATTTGCGGACTTTGGCTAAAATTGAGCCTGAATGGATCTTGCTCGCCGCACGTGATTTATTGAAACATCATTATTTTGAACCCCATTGGTCGAAAAAAGCTGGCGTCGTCAATTGTTATGATCAGATTTCTTTGTTTGGCTTAATTATCGAACCTAAGCGTTTAATGAACTATGACAAGGTTGATCAAGCTGCAGCGCATGAAATATTTCTGCGTGATGCTTTAACCACGGGTCATTTGGGCATTACACCGCCCTTTTTAAAGCATAATTTACATAAACTCGAAGAAGTAGAACGTGTTGAAGATAAATTACGTCGTCGAGATTTAGTGGTCGATGAGGAAACGATTTACCAGTTCTATGCAACTAAAGTCCCTGCTGAGGTTGCGAGTCGTCGGACATTTGAAGATTGGCGCGCAACAGTTGAACCACAAAATCCACAATTTCTATTTGTGGATGATGATGCACTGTGGATGAACGATCGTCCAACTACACAGCAATTTCCTGATCATTTACACAATGGTTCATTGCGTTTGGCGGCCAGTTATCGCTTTGACCCGAGTCATGATGAAGATGGCGCAACCGTAAAAATTCCATTGGCGGCACTCTCTCAGATTGACGAAAATATTTGGTCATGGGGAATTCCGGGTTGGCGACCAGATTTGATTGACGCTTTATTAAAATCCTTGCCTAAAGATAAACGACGTAATTTGGTGCCTATTCCAGATACCACGCGGAAATTGCTGTCTCGTATAGATGCGGTAAATTTACGCGAGCACATTTTCAGTTATTTGGCTTTCCAGTTGCGTGGTGAGCAAATTAGTGTAAAAGATTTTTCATTCGAGCGGGTAGACCAGTACTTATTACCATTCATTAAAGTGATGGATGAAAAAGGACGTGTTATTGAGCAAGGGCGTGATTTGACTGAACTCAAAGCCCGTTGTCGTGCGGAAACGCATAGTCCTGTGAAACAATTAAAAGGTGAATTTAAAACTTTCCCAGAAAGCTTTACTTTTGAAGCATCACAAAAAGTAACGGGTGTCATTGTCAAACAATATCAAGCCTTAGTCCCGACCAAAGCTTTTGCGGAGCTCAGTGTAAAAGATGATTCAGGGGTGGTCATTCAAACCTTCAATGATCAGATGGAAGCAATTCGACAGCACAGAGAAGGCGTCATTCATTTAGTGCATATGCAATTGGGAGATTTGGTTCGTCAACTCAAGAAACAGATTTCAAAATCTTTGGCTTTGGCTTATTCACCGCTTGGAGATAAAGCTAAATTAGAACAAATTTTGATATATGCTACTTTGCAAATGAGCATTATAGATCTACCTGTCAATGCTGAAGAGTTTCAAAAGTTAATTTTAAATGTAAAAAAATCTTTCCTAAGTCGTGGACAAGAGGCATTATTGATATTGAGCGATATTTATATTCAATGGCAGGATATTCGTCGAAAACTCTTGGTTTTAGATGATTCCCTCTTTGGAAAAAATATTGATGATATTGAAGATCAGCTTGATTTGATGAGTCTTTCCAATTTTGTCTATGTTAAATCTTCAGACACATGGCAGGAATTCCCGCGTTATTTAAAGGCTCTAGTTTTGCGTCTAGAACGCTTGCCAAATAACTTACAACGAGATAACTCAGCGATTGATCAGGTTGATCCTTGGATGGAAAAATTATTTAAGTTTAAAAATGACGCTCGCCTGAAGGAACTGTACTTCATGATTGAAGAGCTGCGCATTTCTTTGTTTTCTCAGCCTATGAAAACAAAAATGCCCATTTCTCCAGCCAGATTGCAAAAAGTATGGAATCAATTGGGTGTCAGTTAACATAGCGATATAAGTAGGAGTTTTACATGGGCATTCGTATTACAGGTACTGGTCTTTATCATCCAGAAGAATCCATTAGCAACCAAGAGTTAGTGGAAACTTTAAATGCTTATGTGGAACAATTTAACCACGACCATGCAGATAAAATTGAAACTGGTGAAGTTGAAGCGCGTCGCGGTTCAAATGCAGAATTTATAGAAAAAGCCTCTGGGGTTAAAAGTCGTTATGTGATTGAAAAAGATGGCATATTAGATCCAAACCGTTTGCGTCCACGTTTAGCAGAGCGCAGTGATGATGAACTTTCCATTCAAGCTGAGTGGGGCGTGATTGCAGCGAAACAAGCCATGCAAAATGCAGCCGTGACGGCTGAAGATATTGATGTGGTTATTTTGGCGTGTTCTAATTTACAACGTGCTTATCCTGCTGTTGCCATTGAAATTCAGACCGCACTCGGAATACAAGGTTATGCCTATGATATGAATGTGGCGTGTTCTGCAGCAACTTTTGGGCTTAAGCAAGCCTATGATGCCGTGCAGTCTGGCGCACGTCGTGTATTGTTAGTCAATGTTGAAATCACTTCAGGTCATACCGATTATCGTTCGCGCGACTGCCACTTTATTTTTGGTGATGTGGCGACGGCTTCAATTATTGAAAATACGACTAGCAAAACAGGATTTGAAATATTAGATACCCATTTATTTACCCAATTCTCAAATAATATTCGTAATAATTTTGGTTTTTTAAATAGCTCAGAATTGACCTCACGTGATGATAAGCAATTCCGTCAGGATGGTCGTAAAGTCTTTAAAGAAGTTTGTCCTTTAGTTGCGAAAATTATTACCACACAACTCGAAAAAAATGACATTGAAGCTACACAGGTAAAACGTTTTTGGTTACATCAGGCTAATGTCAACATGAATGAACTCATTCTGAAATTGGTAGTAGGTAAAGCTGTAGCTGAAGCAGATCCAGCATTAGTTCCAATTATTTTGGATGAATTTGCGAATACTTCTTCAGCAGGTGTCATGATCGCTTTGCATCGCACCGCCCATGAAGTAAATAATGGTGAATATGGCGTATTGTGTTCATTTGGTGCAGGGTATTCAGTGGGTTCAATTTTGGTACAAAAACATATAGTGGTTTAAATGTCATATTAAAATCATGCTATTAAAACAAAGAGAGTGATTCAGGAAGAATCACTCTTACAGGTTGATTGTGATTGTTATAGGATTTGATGAAATTTGATTTATCCATCTTAGTCCCTAATATTTTTGATAAGACTGTGACAGAACACTGTCACAGTCTTTTTATGTTTTTAATTTAAAAAACAACAAATGCTCAAAATAAAATAATAATGTGTGAGGAATGAATTTAAAGTATAGTTTTTGATCATGGATTGGTACATTATGCTAATCAGAATTCATCACTGCTTTTAGTTGGCCATCACTTTTATATCGACGCCATAATCAGTATGTGAAAAACTTAAGAACAGAGGTGATCCACAGTCGAGGTCAGTTATGCAGCAGGAGCATCTACAAGCAGATATTTTAATATCACAATATCAAAAGATTGCGGAACAGCTCGTGAGAGTTTCGCCTCAGTTGAATGATATTGTTCAAGATCAACTGAGTATTATTGGTCATTTGACGCCACAAAATATGTTTCGGATTGATCAAGCCGCACATACAGTATTTATTGCCAATGGATTATTACAACTTAAATTTCATCCACCTACTGCAGATAAAAAAAATATAGTACAGCGTGATTTTACTTTTCGAGGACAAAAAGCAGAGTTGTTAGAAGAGTTTTTATTGCATGATTTATATTTTTTAACGCAAGATTTAAAGCCACAACACACCCTTTTTCTGCGTCAAAAAGTGCAACAATTTCGAAAGCTGCTGCTTGATCAGGTGTTTGATTGGGTCAATGGACAGCAAAGGGTCCACTCTTTTTTATCACATCTGACTTTGGCAGAAGCAGAGCTAATAGATCATCTAATGATGAGTGCCGATTTTTATTCCTCAGCTATTTTGACCGACTCTGTACAGCTTGCTAGTGAATTGCCTAATACCGTCATTCAGACCATACAAAAAATGTGTCATTTGGAGGTCATGTCTAGTGATGAGTTTCTGCCTATTCAACTCTTGATGGAATGTTGGGACGATTTTTGTTTTAGCGCGGCACAATTTTTACCTGCGCCGATGTATCGCATTATGGCGCTTTCGTTTGAAGAGCGTTTTAATTTAAATGAATTGATTGAATATCAAGATGATATTGTGTTGTTGTATCGCCATGCACAAGAAAAATCACATTTATTGGGATTCGTACGTTTAATGCAACGTGAACTCTGGTCACGTGACGACCTCTTGTCTAAATATAATTTCCTGTATAGCAGCTCAACAGTCTGGCAAAAAAAAGTAGCCAAACTGCCACTTTTTGATTATTCACGTACTGTAAATTGGTTATTTAAACAATCAAGTGATGTACTGGATTGGATCAGTTCTCATATTCAACATAGCAGTGTTCGGGTTGCAGTGACTGCTTTAAGCTTCATTGATACTAGTCAGGTGCATTCACAGGTTATTTTAGCCACTTTACAGTATTTTCAGCAAACTTCAGCGCGGATGTTTATCCATAGCTGTCATTATTATGCGATGCAAGAATCGTGGTTTGACCCTGAAAATAATCATTCAATGATTTTAAAAGGACAGAAACAATCTTTAGATGATCAGCGCATTGCGATTAGCCCTTCTATTTTGTATCTGGATGAGTGGATGCAGCTCATGCAAAGTATGGTTCAAAAAAACGATCAGTCTGTTAAAATAATATATTTGCGTTTAAGTCGTGTCATGCAAACATATATGCTGCACTTGCACCACATTAGCGTTGCATTGCCCGAAGATTTAATCGTGTATATCCATCCAGAAACCCATCAAAATCGTGATTTTTATGGTGTATTACAACGACATAAAATGCAGTTAGATGAGTTTAGGTCACAATTCTATTTACGGGGTCATCATATTCGTGTTTCTATTTTTGATTCGTTTGTACGTGATTATTTAGTTGATTATTTTGCTGATAATAAAATGATATCTAAACATGTCTCTTGGATGGGGTTATTTCAACACGCTATTGTTTGGCATGATCAAGTTCAAAAACAAGATATTATGAGCCAGCTTAAGAAAAATCTTGCTCAGCCATTACAACCGATGATGCCTGAACAATGTATACAGTTTTTAGGTTGGAGTTTTGAAGAGCTCGCAGATTTAGACCGAATTATTCAGGAATCTAAAAAGTGTCACAATTGTTTGGCAGCAAGTTATGCACAGCGAATTATTGAAAAAGAATATGTGGCATTTCATATGGCTTCACAAACGGGTAAGCATCATATGACTTTGGGATGTTATCTTAAAGATGGACAATTGATTTATGATCAGCTGGAGTATGCACACAATAAAAAGACAGAATATCTCTTTGTAAATATCGCGCTTCAATTTATCTCTTGGTTAAACACCGAATATGCACCTTTTAAGTGACACCAGATGACGTTAAACTTTTTTCTAGACTTAACTTTTGGAGAAAAAATCGGTAGGCTATAGCCGTTAATTTATGGTTATAGGTCTTATGAAACAAGAAACTGCACTTAAGCTTCTAAAAGCAGGCGAAAATGTCTTTTTAACAGGTTCGGCTGGTGCAGGAAAAACCTATACACTCAATCAGTACATCAATTACTTGAAAGCGCGTAAAGTTCCCGTTGCTATCACTGCATCAACAGGGATTGCAGCTACACATATGAATGGCATGACTATTCATACTTGGGCTGGCATAGGCATTAAAGATTTTTTATCTGATGCTGATTTAAAAAATATGAAGGAACGTAAATATTTAAAAGAGCATTTGGAAAATGCCCAAGTATTGATTATCGATGAAATTTCAATGTTACATGCGAAGCAGTTGAATTTGGTCAATCAGGTTTTAAAATATTTTAAAGAAAGTGATGAAGCATTCGGTGGAATTCAGGTCATTGTCGCGGGAGACTTTTTTCAGTTGCCACCAGTAGGTAAAAAAGAAGAGAGCAACCGTGATAAATTCTGTTTTATGTCAGATGCATGGGTGGAAGCCAAATTTCGTGTGTGTTACTTGACTGAACAGCATCGTCAAGGTAACGATTATTTAAATGACATCTTAAATGCGATTCGCAGTCAAACAGTCAGTACCGAACATCTGCAGGCATTAAAACAAACAGGTGAGCAAAATATTGGTGAAACCTTTACCCGTTTATATACTCACAATATGGATGTAGACAGTATCAATTTTAAGCATTTGAATGCGATTGATGCCGAGGAGCGACAGTTTGCTGCGCTCTGTGACGGGAATGATAAACTCATTGACACTTTAAAGTCTTCGGTACGCGCGCCCGAAAACCTGACTTTGAAGAAAAATGCCAAAGTCATGTTTGTGAAAAATAACTTTGACATGGGTTACATTAACGGCAGTCTGGGTGAAGTGATCGGATTTGAAGAAGATGATGATCATGGCATTTTACCGAAAGTAAAATTGACAGATGGGACAGTTCTGATTGTGCCACCTGAAACATGGTCGGTCGATAATGAAGCAGGAAAAACCATTGCCAGTTTTCAGCAAATTCCTTTACGTTTGGCATGGGCGATTACGATTCATAAATCACAAGGAATGACTTTAGAATCGGCTGAAATTAATTTGGCCAATACCTTTGAAAAAGGTCAGGGCTACGTCGCATTATCACGTTTAAAAGCGTTAGATGGCCTGAAATTGTTGGGGATCAATCAGCAAGCTTTAGAGTTGGATAGTTTGTCAATTAAAGCAGACCGACGTTTTCAGGAGTTGTCAGTCGAAGCTGAAAATCATTTTGAACTTATTGATTTGGCACCACAACATAAAGCATTTATTCGACATTGTGGCGGTACGCTGAACGAAACTGAAATTACGCGAAACGAAAAGAAAATAGCTAAAAGTGGTACTAAAACCAATTATGCCACGGCTACACTGGATGAAACTCGTGCACTGTTTGAAGAAGGTTATGAAATTCAGGATATTGCGGTTGAACGTAGCCTAACACCTGCGACCATTATCAATCATTTGGCAAAGCTGCATAAAGAACAGGGTCTTGATATTTCCGTGGCACATCCCGGTGAGGAAGTGGTTGAGCAAGTGCGAAAAATTTACAAGCGTTTAATTAAGCGTCAAAGTCCTGAAAATTTCAGTGAAGATGGCGTCATTAAACTGCGTCCTATTGTTGAATTGACCAGCCCCAAAATGGGCTATGATCAAGTGCGTTTGGCTTTGCTTTTTGTTGAATAAAGACCAATATGTCGATGAAAAATATTTTATAGGCCATAAATTCAGTCTAGTCTTGCCTAATCTATTTTTATGAGTCAAAAAATTCCCCTTAATTGTGGGGATTTTTTCAAGTGCTTCGCATAATGTGTTGTCTTACTTGGCTTCATTACCACTAGGCGTCTAATTTTTTAAAGAAGAGACTTTTTGTTGAAAAGATCATCGAATAGAAACAAAGGTGAAAATCATTAATTGATTTTATGATAAGATGAGATTTATTCATTTAAATATTGTTATTGGTTTTGTTCATGCTTGAAATTCGCCATTTAAAAACCTTAACTGCATTGCGTGAACATGGTTCATTGGTTGCTGCCGCGAATGATTTGTGTTTAACGCCGTCGGCTATTTCACATCAATTAAAAGAATTGGATCATTGGTACGGCGTAGAAGTGGTCAATCGTCGTAGCAGACCAGTAACATTTTCAAATGTAGGACAGCGTTTACTTAAATTGGCTGATGATGTATTGCCACAAATTCAAATTACTCAAACAGATATTACCCGTATAGTGCATGGTCAGACAGGAAGAATTATTTTCTCATCCGAGTGTCATAGCTGTTTTGACTGGTTAATGCCCTTATTAAATCAGTATCGCCATCAATATCCTGATGTTGATTTAGATTTTGCTTCAGGTTTTGAATCAAATCCACATGAACTGTTGCAAAACAATGAATTTGATCTATTAATTACAGCCGACCCAATTGCTTTAAAAGGGATTGAATATTTCCCAATTTTTGAATATGAATCACGGTTGGTCTTATCCAATACCCATCCCTTGGTAAGAGTAGAGCGTATTAATGTCCAAGAGTTAGCAGATGAGACATTAATTACCTACCCAGTGGATAAACACCGTTTAGATATCATGTCGAAATTATTTATTCCCGCCAACATTTTACCGAAACATATTCGTACCACCGATTTAACCCAAATGCTGATTCAGTTGGTGGCAAGTGGACGGGGTATTGCTGCTTTACCCGATTGGGTAGTGAATGAGTATGAACAAAAAGGCTGGGTGACTTCTCGACGTTTACACTGTGTTTCGTCTACAGGACTACGTCGTACTTTATATGCAGGTTATCGAATTGAAGAAAAAGAAAAAAGCTATTTCGAGGGTTTTTTAAAGCAACTGGCAAAATTTTCTCAAAAACGAAACCAGTATTATTCTTCTTAAATGAGGATTGATCTGAAAATGAAGAGCTGATTTATACCCAGCTCTTCTAAAAAATGACAAAATAAATGAATTACATAAATATTAAAAATAATGAGAATTGCATCGAATAAAAGCTATACAAGGATATATAAAATTTCTAAAATTCGTGTGGATATTTTTAACTCACATGACTCTTTTTCAGGTCTATTTATGCCTAAACCTAAACCGCCTTCACATAAGCAATTGTTATCCGTTATTCAAACACAAACTGCTATTGCAAAGCTTGGACTTGATTTGAATGCAGTGATGACTTTGGTTGCAGAGCAGGTTCAAAGCATTACTCAAGCCAAAGGGGCAGTGGTTGAATTAGCCGAAGATGGAGATATGGTGTATCGGGCAGTATCTGGGGGTGCATCGCATTTTTTGGGCTTAAGATTAAAACTTCAAAATAGTTTATCGGGTTTATGTATTGCCCAAAATACCACTTTATATTGCAAAGATAGTGAAGTTGATTTACGTGTTGATCGAGAAGCATGCCGTCGAGTTGGTTTGCGCTCGATGGCTGTTGTGCCTTTAATTCATTGCGGTGAAGCCATTGGTGTACTCAAAATTTATTCAGAAAATGTGAATGCCTTTAAAGCCGAAGATTTGCAAATTTTAACGCTCATGTCAGAGTTAATTGCTGCGGCAATGTACCATGCAACCAAGTTTGGGGCGCAAGAATTATATAAATTAGCCACTCAAGATCATTTAACAGGTTTGGCCAATCGGGCTTTATTTTTAGACTGTTTACGTCAAGGGGTTGAAAAAGCAAAAACAGAGAACAAGACTTTAGGCATACTCATGATTGATATGGACGGGTTAAAACCCATCAATGATGAATTTGGACATCGCATGGGAGATGCTGCTTTAAAGGAAATGGCAAAGCGTATCTTAACCAATACTCACCATGAAGACTTGGTCGCCCGTTTGGGAGGAGATGAATTTGCTGTCATTTTGAGTTCTAATGGGCAGCAGAGTGTTGCAAAAGCAGCAATGAACAAAATAGCTGAAGCCTGTGGTTTACCCTTTGCTTTTGAAAATGTACGACTAACTATTGGTGCCAGTATTGGTTTGGCTGTTTATCCAGAAAATGCACAAGATTTAGAGCATTTATTAGAATATGCAGATTTAAAAATGTATGAAAATAAGAGACAAAAAAAGCAAACCATACTGCAAATTTAAACGCAAAATTTTCTCAGTTTAAAATCTTGATTCCAATATTTATGATGTTCCGATAAATAGCGTCAAGAGACCTGCGGCAATTAAAGGCCCAACAGGTACACCGCGTAATGCCGCAACACCTGCAACCGTGCCAATCAACAACCCCGCTACAACATCTGGTTGATTGGTCATCAATTTGACACCGCGACCGCCTAGCCAAGCCACCAAAAGACCAATCGCAATTGCAAGTAATGATTTCCAGCTCATAAAGGATTTTAAAATGGCTTCGCCGGGAATTTTCCCACTGGCGATTGGCGTTAAAACGCCAATCGTTAAAATAATAATGCCAATGTTGAGACCGTGTTGTTGTAAATAAGGAAAAAACTCACTCAGTGGGGTAATTCGAAATACAATCAGCACACCAGCTGCAATAGTGACAGCACTATTGTGACTAAAAATACCGCAAGCCAATAAAACCAACAACACGATCAGATTTAAATCTATATGAGACATTATTTGGGGGAGAGATAACAAAACAAAGCTTATTGTAGCGGGTTTTAAGCTTTAATTGATGATTAAAAATAGTGGATTATTAAAATATTATCCATTTCCGTATAGAATGCTTTTATTGAGAAAATGAAGGACCAAATTATGTTTTTGGAAAGAATGTTGCAATCACAAGGTTTTGGTTCGCGTAAACATTGTCAACAACTGATTAAAAATGGAGCGGTCTCGATTGAGGGAGAAAAAATTGATCAACCTAAGCATAAACTTGATTTAAATAATTTGAGTTTTTCTGTCTATGATAAACATTTTGAGTATCGTGAAAAGGTCTATATTGCTTTAAATAAACCACAAGGTTATGAATGTTCTCATCAAGCTACCCATCATTTTAGTGTATTTGATTTTTTTAATGATGTGTTAAGGAATCGTGGTTTGCAATGTGTTGGACGTTTGGATCAAGATACCAGTGGGCTTTTATTGCTCACTGATGATGGTCAGTTTTTACAAGCTTTAACGCATCCGAAAAAGCATGTGGCGAAGGTTTATCGGATGCAAACGGTTGATCCTGTGACCGAGCAGCAAATTTTACAATTACAACAGGGTGTTGAATTGCACAATGAATCTGGCGTTTTTGCAGCCACAAGTATTGTTCAACTTGCAGAAAATGAATTACAGATGACCATTCATCAAGGTGTTTACCATCAAGTTAAGCGAATGCTTGCTGCTGTAGGCAATAAAGTTGAACGATTACAGCGTCAACAAATTGGCGCTTTAACCCTGCCAGAATTAGAGCAAGGCAAATGGATATATCTAAATGCTGAACAAGTTGAATTAGCGAAAACCCGCATGACTACTTAAGAAAACAGTGATAAGTCTGAAATTCATTATCTTTAACAAATCCCATTTGTTCATAGAGCTGATGGGAATGATAATTATTTTTTTGTGTTTCTAGGCTAATACGTTGCGCGTTTTCATGCCGTGCAAATAAAATAGCAGTATCAATCAATTGTTTTGCAGAACCTTGACGACGATAAATTGGCGTAACATACACATCATCCAAAATATAATAAATAGAACAGGCAACAGATGAAAAACCCATATATAACAATACAAAGCCAGTGAAAATATCATCTTTTACATGAACAAAAATAACACTTTCTTGGTTTAGAAATCGTTGTTTTAAAAATTGATAAGAAAGTTCTAAATTTGAGGATGCCCCATAAAACTGTCGATATTCATCAAATAAAACAGCAAGTGGTTGTAAATCTTCTAAAGTCGCACGTCTAACGATCATACTTTTACTCCATGCTTTTTTATTGTATTGGCATGAAGCATACCTAAATTTTTATCAAATTTTTTCTAAATTTTGTTTGTAAATGCAACACTGTTAAGTTTTGTCACTCTCACCCAAAATTGCATTCAGTTCTTCAAATAAATCTAAATGATCATCATCCTCTAAATTTAATTCTTGTTCAGTAGAAATAGAAGATTCTAAATCACCATGAACTGGGTTTTGTTGCTTGAGTTTACGAAGTTTAATGAGTTGTTCTAAATTAATACTCTGATTTTCAATAGAAAATGGGATAGATTTGGTGAGAACCACTTGCTTGAAAAAAAGTCGCACTGCTTGGGCAGGTGTAATCCCCAATTGTTTAAAAACAGCAAAAGCATGTTTTTTTTCTTGGGAGTCAAGTCTGATTTGATAAACTTCTGTTTTTCTCATGATTTTAAAGGCATCTAATTACTTAACTTTTCAGCATTTATTCTAATCGAATCGAATTGAATTTCAATGTTCATACATCACATTTTCTAAAATATTTTGTAATGACAAGCATATTACAACGTCAAGTCAAAATGAGATGAAAAAGACATTTCATTCAAGCTGATAGGGTCAATAAAACGAATGTGTTTGGCTAAAAGTTGAAGTGGTGAAGAGAAATCATTTTCTAACTTGTGTTCGACGACAGGATAAAAGGGGTCATTTTTAATAGGGAGCCGTAAATGGTTTAAATGGACTCGCAATTGATGCTGCTTTCCTGTAATCGGTTGCAGTTGATATTTACCCCAAACGGTATTGTGTTCGAGTAAATCAATTTCGGTTTCACTATTTACAGTTCCAGCAACCACTTGCATGGTATAGAACGGTTCACCTTTTTCCATTCTTAAACATACATTACATGGAAATATGACATCTGAATGATAAGGCGCAATAGCATGATAGGTTTTTTTCACTTCACGTTTTGCAAACATTTCTTGATAAATAGCTCGGCTACATGCTTGTTTTGAAAATAAAACCACGCCTGCCGTTTCACGATCAAGACGATGAATTGGAGTTAAAACATCATTTCCAGTTTGTTGTTTTAAACGAACCAACAAGGTCTGTTGAACATATTTTCCTGTTGGACTCATGGTTAAAAAATGGGGTTTATCGACCACCAATAAATGTTCATTTTCGAACAAAATTTTGTGCTCAAAAGGAACATGAGTTTCGTGTGGCAAAAAGCGATAATAAAAAATATGACTATTTTGTATATAGTCTGATTCAAGATTTAAAATATGACCCGTTGTATCAAAAATCAAACCCTCAGAGAAGCGCTGCTGCCACTCAGTTAAAGCAATATGTGGAAATTTGTGACAAAGATATTCATAGACACTTTTTGGTAAAGGAGAGCATGTCGGAAGGAATACTTTGCTGGCGCTCACCCCGTTCATGGTGGGTGGAATAAATTCAGTTTTGGTCATGGATTACATCGTGGTAGATCAATAAAATTTGCGATCAAATGTAGCAAAATATGCACATTTGACTGTCGGAGCATGGGCATTAAAGCAGCGTGGTGCTATCATAATTGTTCTTTTGAATCTTGTCGTGAATAAAATGCAGTATTCATTTACTTTAGCTTTAAACAATGAAGACGCTACCCAAAATTTAGCACAGGTTTTGGCACAGCATTTTACGATTGGAGTCGTGTATTTGGTGGGAGACTTAGGTGCTGGAAAAACCACACTGAGTCGTTATTTTTTACACGCTTTAGGGCATCAGGGTGCGGTGAAAAGTCCAACTTATACTTTGGTTGAACCCTACAATATTCAGGGAAAAGATATTTTTCATTTTGATTTATATCGCTTAAATGATCCTTATGAATTAGAACTAATGGGCATTCGTGATTATTTAGATACACCAAAGGCACTCTTTTTATTCGAATGGCCATCAAAAGGTGGCGATGAGATTCCACAAGCAGACCTCATTATTCATCTTGAAAAATCTGAAGATCAACTGTCACGTGTTGCTACTTTAAGTTTTTCATCGGAAGAATTAAAACATGCCTTAGAGAGTCAATAAAACAATGCCTGATGATTTAAGTCAACGTCGTATTCTCGCGCTAAATCCTGCGCTGGCAAACCAAATTGCTGCGGGTGAGGTGATTGAACGTCCAGCTTCTGTAGTCAAAGAGTTATTAGAAAATGCGATTGATGCAGGCGCGACGGAACTGATCGTTCGAGTTGAGCAAGGCGGCAGCACTTTAATTGAAATTATGGATAATGGGCGTGGCATTCACTCAGAAGATTTAGCACTCGCTGTTATGCGTCACGCGACCAGTAAAATTCAAACAGCTGATGACTTACATGCCATTGTTAGTTTGGGTTTTAGAGGTGAGGCATTAGCCTCAATAGCTGCCGTTTCGCGTTTAACTTTGATCAGTAGTCAAAATGAAGAAGGCATTGGCTATCAGGTCGAAGTCAATGGAACTGCTTTTGATCATCAAGAAATTCAGGCAGTAGCATCGGCAAGAGGAACCCATATTCGTGTGCAGGATTTATTTTTTAACGTGCCTGCACGGCGTAAATTTTTAAAAAAACCAAGTACAGAATTTGGCCATATAGAAGAAATCGTACGTCGTTTGGCGTTGACACATTTTGATATTCGTTTTGTGTTGGAACATAACCATAATATTCGTCTGAATTTACCGATTGCGGACAGTGGCGAGCTGCGTTTTCAGCGTGTGCAGCAATTGTTGGGTCGACAGTTTAGTGAAAATGCCTATTGGATAGATGCAGACAGTATTAGCATGCGCTTATCTGGCTGGTTAGGGCATCCATCCGATGCGCGTTCACAAGCAGATTTACAATATGTTTATGTGAATGGGCGAATTGTAAAAGATAAAACCATTTCCCATGCTTTGCGCATGGCGTATGAAGGAATTTTACATGGTCATCAACATGCAGCCTATTTGCTATTTTTAGAAGTTGATCCAGAAAATATTGATGTTAATGTCCATCCGACTAAACATGAAATCCGATTTTTAAATCAGCGTGAAGTGCATGAATTTGTGCGTCATTATGCCAAGAACACCTTATCTCAGTTTCAAACAGCCAGTGCAGATTTAGCTCAGGCTATGAAACCAGAGGATCAACTGTCGAATAATTTGCAGGCACAGCATCCTCGTTATCAAGAACAATTTCAATTGCACCGTTCTGTTGAAAAGGTTCAGATGAATGTGCCAACTGAACCTTCGAACGAGTTGTTAAACGATTTTAATGCCAGTAGTCCTCAAGTTGTGCAGTATTCCATGCAGACACAAACGTCCCATAGTGGTTCACAGCAATTGAATAATGCATTGCAAAGCTATCTGGCGCCATTACGTGCAGCTCATCATTCTGATGAAGCAGGTGCTGAGTTAAAGCAGTTTGAGCAAAGTGGGTCTGTGCATGTGGATGAGCATCCTTTGGGGATTGCAATTGCACAGCTTCATGGGATTTATATTTTGGCGCAAAATACTGAAGGCCTTATTATGGTCGATATGCATGCAGCGCATGAACGTATTGTCTTACAGCAAATGAAATCTGCATGGGATAAACCTGAATTTTGGACTTCACAACAATTGCTCATTCCCAAAGTTATTACGATTACACGGATGCAAGCGATGCGCGTGGATGAGCTGAAAGATCAATTGATGCGTTTAGGGCTCGAGATTGACCAATATGGCGATGAACAAGTCATTGTTCGAGGTGTACCTGCCATTTTACATAAAGCTAATTTTGACGCATTGGTACCTGAATTGTTGAATGATTTAGATCCAAATGATGAAGCACAAGGGTTGCTGCAAAAGCGCGACCAAATTTTAGCAGGTATGGCCTGTCATGGTGCGGTACGTGCTCACCGAATGCTCAGTCTTTCTGAAATGAATGCATTACTCCGTCAAATGGAACAAACTGAATTTGCCAGTCAATGTAATCATGGTCGTCCAACTTGGCGTGCTTTTCCATTGTCCCAATTAGATAAACTTTTTGCTCGAGGAGAGTAGTTTTACATGTCTAATCAATTGCCGGTCATCAATTTAATGGGACCCACAGCAAGTGGTAAAACTGCTTTGGCATGTGAGCTTTATGAGCAAGGCGGATTTGAACTAATTTCCGTCGATTCTGCGCTGGTTTATCTGGATATGGATATTGGTACCGCCAAACCCAGTAAAGACGAGCAGGCGCTTTATCCGCATCGTCTGATTGATATTATTACGCCGTTAGAAACTTATTCGGCTGCTCAATTTGTTGAAGATGCGTGTGTGCTGATTGATGATATACATCTACGTGGTAAAACCCCAATTTTGGTTGGGGGAACCATGTTGTATTTTAAAGCATTACTCGAAGGTTTATCGAGCAATTTGCCGAGTGCTGACGCGGCTGTCCGCGCAGAGATTGAAGAGAAAGCCCATCAACAAGGGTGGGAAGCTGTTTATGCAGAATTATGTGCGGTAGATTGTTTGGCGGCTGAGAAATTTAAGGTCACTGATAAGCAGCGGATTATTCGTGCTTTAGAAGTCTTTAAATTGACAGGTCAACCCATTACAAAACTACAAGCTGAACAACCGAAAAATATACCATACAGGTACAATTTTCATAATCATGCATTGTTGCCAGATCGGGTAGAATTACATGAACGTATTGAAAAACGTCTAAAAATTATGTGGGATATCGGATTTTTAAATGAAGTTGAATCTTTAATTGTTAAATACGATTTAAGTGAAAATTTACCTTCTATGCGTTCAGTCGGATATCGTCAGGCTTTAGAATTTATACAAAAAAGTGACCAAAGTCATAAAAAACAACAAGAAATGGAGGATAAGTCATTATTTGCGACACGACAACTTGCAAAACGTCAATATACTTGGTTAAGATCTTTGCAAGAATCGCATAAATTTAAAACATATTTAACAATCAAGCAAGCTCAAGAAGACTTGCGAAACTGTTACGGATAAAGCAAAATTTACTACCTATCTTTTTTATAATTTTTAATTGAGAAATAAAGATAGTTTTTGCGCTGATTTTTTAAAATTTTTTGGAGTTATCACATGTCTAAAGGTCAAACTTTACAAGATCCATTCTTGAATTCTCTTCGTAAGGAACGTATTCCTGTTTCTATCTTCCTAGTGAACGGTATTAAATTACAAGGTCATATTGAATCTTTTGACCAGTATGTTGTTTTGCTGAAAAACACTGTAAGCCAAATGGTTTATAAACATGCGATCTCTACCGTAGTTCCTGCACGTAATCCACGTCCTGCTGGTGCTCCTGCTGGTACTCAAGGTGCTGCTGGTGGTTTCAGTGGTCAACAAGGTACGCAACCAGGCGGCTTCGGTGGTCAAGGTGGTGGTTTTGGCGGTCAAGGTGGCTTTGGTGGTGGTTCACAAGGTGGCTTTGGTGGTCAAGGTGGCGGTTTTGGCGGTCAAGGTGGCTTTGGTGGTTCACAAGGTGGTTTTGGCGGTCAGGGTGGCGGTTTTGGCGGTCAAGGTGGCTTTGGTGGTGCACCAGGCGGCTTTGGTGGTCAGTCTAATACTGGTTTTGATGGTGAAACTAAATTTGAAGATTCACAAGATGACGAAAATAATCGTTAATCGTTAATCGTTAATCGTTAATCGTTAAAAAACCTCTCTTCGTGAGAGGTTTTTTCTTTAGCATTTTATGTATGAGTAGAAATAATCACTAAGGTTTAAGTCGCTATAATTTTGTGTGTAATCACATTCGTATAATTCAAATATTTTTTGAAAACTTTCTGAACCTACAAAAACCAACACAATGATGAATAATAATTTGATGGTTTAAAATTGGATCAATTTCTGTGGTTTTAAATTCACTATAAAGTCTTATTCTTTTTAAAGTGAATTTAGATATTTTCTTTAATATTTGCTGTGGTTTATTTCATAAATTAGTATCAAATTAAATATACTTATAATGTGGTTTTTTTCTTAAAAAGTTGTGTTAGAAAATAAATTATTTAACTGAATGTACTCAACAATTGTAATAAATAACTCATTTTAGGAGTGGGTTGAAAGTAGCATTTTACCGATTAAATCTACTATTGATAGACCTGACTAAAAGGCCAGTCAATTTATCAATTGACTGGCCTTACATGATGTATTGGTCTGTTATTAACTGTAGTAACTTAATTAAATTATTTGTTCTGTTTGCGATCCATTGAAGGGTCTTTAATTTCAACAAAAGCGTTACTGCGAATTTCACGTAACCAACTGTCCAGTTCAGCATCAAATTGACGTTCACCTAGAATCTGACGTGCCATACGTTCTTGATATTCGCGTGTCATATCTTGTTGACGTGTATCAGTCACTTGAAGAATATGCCAACCAAATTGACTCTGGAAAGGAGCGCTCATTTGCCCTACGGGAGTGCTTTTCATTTTTGTTTCAAATTCAGGCACCATAACTCCTGGATTTACCCAACCTAAACTTCCCCCATCACGAGCAGAGCCAGGATCATTGGAAAAAGTAGAGGCAAGGACTGCAAAATCTTCACCTGCTTTTAAGCGATTATATATGCTGTCAATTTGTTGTTTTGCATTTTCAGGGCTCACGACTTCTGACGGTTGGATTAAAATATGACGCACCTGATATTGTGGCACTAGTGCTTTTTGTTCTGCACCTTTACGTTCTAATAATTTTAAAATATGTATGCCATCGCTCACAGTAATCAAATCTGTAATTTGTCCAGTTTGTAAAGGACTAACACGTGCTGCAAGTTCACTCGGAATTTCTGATAAGTTACGGAAACCCATATCTGCACTTTCAACTTTTACATTAGCACTGGTAAATTTCTTGTCAATTGACGCAATATCATTACTTTCTTTTAATGCTGCTTGAACTTCTTTGGCTACTTTTTCTACGTCTTGTTTACCTGAAATTCGGACATGTAATACATGAACTTGATTGCCGAGCGCAGCTTGTCCTTGCGGTGTTTTTAAGAAATTTTCGATATCTTGGTCACTAATTTTAATTCGTGACATCACCATTTGTTGACGTAAGCGATTCACCGCTAAATCTTCACCAATTCGGTTGCGCAAAGATTCGTAAGTATTCGGTGCAATCGCATCCAATTTTTGCTGAAAAGCTTCTAAGCTCTTGCTACCAGATTGGGCTGCGACTTTAAGCACCGCTTCGTTCAATTCTTTTTCATTTGGTTTGATATTGTAGCGTTTGACTTGCTCAAGTTGTGCTTGACGAAGAATTAACTGATCAAGTGCTTGTTGTTGCAAATATTGCGCAGGTGGAACGGTCTTTTTTTGTGCTTCGAGCTGATGCTTTATTTCTGCAATACTTTGGTCTAAATCACTTTTTAAAATAATACTATTATCAACCACAGCCACAACTTGGTCTGTAGGCTGTGCAAATAAAGACATTGATGAAGAGAGAGCTAAAGCCAATGCAGTCGCTTTAAAAAAATGTTTTAACGGTAGTGTCTTCATTAACGTTGCGTCCAAGATTGATTAATTTTATTAAAACCTAGAATACGATTTTCTAGTAATGATGAAAGTTTATTATTGAAACCGCCTAAACCTTTCAGACTAATTTCTGCCATGATGGCACGTTTTGCGCTTACGCCTTCATCATTTACGTTGTCTAAATCGTTGTAGTATGAGCGTCCATAGACTGAAATGCCCCAGCAGCAAGATTCATAATTGACGCCCAATAAATATTCTCGAGCGACATTGTTATCAATGTCATATTGCGCATGACCCATAATTCGCCAGTTATTGGCAATAGGCTGAATGAAAGAGGCCACCACTTGATCGTACTGATTTTGTCGATTAGGAATATCTTTACGATAGAAGTATCCGACATTGTAAAGATTGCCCTGATCTCCCGTATAGTAAAGCTGCAAATCACGTTGGGCATTTTCACCATCCGACTGCCATGCAGAATTTGCACCGATGGTAAAGTTTTGTGAAAGTTGGCTCGATAAACTGATGACTGGCCCTGTATGATCTTCAGTATCAAAATTATCCGTTTCGTTTTCTAGGCTTACACGTCGCTCATCGAAAAAGAAACTTTGGCCAATACTGGTTTTAAGGCGTTCTAAACCAATTTCATCAAATAAACTATAACTTAAACCTAAAGATAAAAAGTTATTGTCTTCTAAGCGGTCATGTCCGTAAAAACGACGTGGACTAAACAACTGGTCATAATTGATAGACGCGGTAGCAGAATCAAAATTTGGATGACCTTCTTGATTTTTATATGGAGCGTAAGCATAAAAAGCACGAGGCGTTAATGTTTGAAGGTATTTTCCATCTTTTTCAAAAGTTAAACCTGCATCTAAAGTAAACTGTGGCACAGTCACCGATTGTGTTTCGTTAGATGAATTAGTGTTTTGATTGAGTGCATCTACAGTATCTTTATCATAGAACGTATTTACGTTACGAATAGATACTTCTGGAATGACGAAAGACCAAGGGTTTCGATAGTTGTATCGAACAGCAAAATCATTGTAGATACGCGTACCACTTGGCTCAAACGTAGTGCTTGTGCCACTGGTATAATCATTGATATCTTTTTTAAAGTAGGCTGTGTCGTTATTAAATTCGTACTGTAAACCGAGTGGATTGCCCGTTTTATAATTTAATAAAAATTGCGGTAAACGTGCATATGGTCGGTCTTCATCGCTTACAGTTTTATCTAGCGTTTGAAAGTCTTCAACTTTTAACTGTGCTTTTAGACCGGGAACACCATTTTTGTAATTAAGTTCCCATGCTCGTCTTAAATTTAAATCTGTTTTAGAGTTAGGGTTGTTATTTAAATCGGCAAAATAATCTTTATCAGACGCGTAGTTATAATCTAGGTTGGTCGAGAATTGATCGTTAATTTGCCAATTGTGTAATACATGTAATTCTTTACGATCTTGACCGTCATATTTATCATCTGAAGCTAAATAGCCACCCCAAAGCATACCTGAGCCGAAACTCTCGGTTAAATAACGAAATTCACCTTCTAGCATCGCGCCACGATCTGCAATATAGCGTGGTGTAACGGTTGCATCGTAATGAGGAGCTAAATTTAAGTAAACAGGAACTGCAAGTTCGACGCCACCATCATTGGTGAAACCAAAGCTTGGCGTCAAAATACCGGTCGTGCGACGGTCATCTATCGGGAAATTAAAATAAGGCACAGCCAGAACGGGAACATCTTTCACATAAAGTTTGGTTCCAGTCGTTTCACCACGACCTGTTTCCTGATTTAAGGTAATCTTATCTGCTTGAATTTTCCACGTTGGCTTTTCGTCAGGTGGACAGGTGCTATACGTAGCATTGTTCATGACGACAATATTGTCAGAAGTGCGAGATATCTTTTCTGCACGACCATGTGCATGTTGTTCTTCAGAAATATAGTAGCTGTTGTTCAAATCGCCTTGTTGTGTTTTTAAATTGTAATTAATTTGATCGCTTTGGGCGAGTAAGCCCGCTTGAGCCATTTGCACTCGACCTTCTGCATTGGCAAAAGTTTGAGACTTATCGATGGTGATTTTATCAGCACGAATTTGACGACCTTGTTGGTCAATCAAAACATTGCCTTCAAGAATAGAATCACCATTGGGGTCATAATGCCCATAATCTGCAGTCACAACAGAAGTGGCTTCGGATGCTTCCACTGCTTTAATATCTGGACTAATTGGGGTGACCCAAGCACCTTGACAATAGGCAGAGCTTAAATGGTGTGCTTGGCGTTGCTGTGCTTCTGGCGAAGATTTATCGACATAGTATTGTTCAAAAAACTGTTGTCCAGGATAAGCTTCCTGAATACTGGCTTTCATTTTTTGGTTGTCGGTATTCGAAGCTGGAAGTGTAGACTCAGCATAGCTTGAAATCGAGCTGCCACATAAAAGCGTTAAAATAGCAGTCGCTAGAGGATTAAATTTGAACTGATGCTTCATTTGTCTCATTAACCAAGTATGCTTAATCACAATTAATTATTCTCGCATCATAGAGAAAAAGTTTATAAGTGGCTACACTTAGTACTTTAAAAACTCAGCCTGTTTTAGAATTTATCGCAAATGAATACACAACGTGAACAATTGATACAAACATGGGTTACATCTGTACTTAATTCAGATCAATTTGAAATTAATTTTTTGCCAGGCGATGCAAGTTTCCGTCGTTACGCACGAATCAAGTTGAATAATAAAACATTTATGCTTATGGATGCACCACCAGAAAAAGAAGATTGTGGGCCTTTTGTGACGATTGACCAGTTTTTCGATCAACATGGTGTCCGTGTACCGCATATTGTTGCCAAAGATTTAGTACAAGGTTTTTTATTGCTTGAAGATTTTGGCGATATTTTGCTGTCTACTTTATTAAATAATGATTCGGTAGATGATTATTATGCGCAAAGCTTTAAGCAATTAATTGAATTGCAGGCAATTGATGGCACAAAAAACTTTCCCAACTATTCCTATGAGAAATTAATTTCTGAAATGGAATTGTTGACGGAGTGGATGTTACCGTCCCTCAATATTCAGCCAACTCAAGACGAAGAAGCTTTGATTAAACGTAGTTTTGCTATTTTAGCCAATGCTGCACTGGCACAACCACAAGTGATTGTTCATCGAGATTTTCATAGTCGTAATTTGATGAAAATTGAATCTGAAACTGATTTGGGCGTGATTGATTTTCAAGATGCTGTAATTGGTGCAGACACTTATGATTTAATTTCAATTACCCGTGATGCTTATGTGCAATGGAATGCAGAGCGTGTTTATCATTGGTTTAAAGTCTTTTATGATTTATTGCCAGAAGCGGCAAAACAAGATCGTGACTTTGAGCAATTTAAACGTGATGCTGACTTTATGGCCATTCAGCGTCATCTCAAAATTTTAGGCATTTTTGTGCGTCTATTTGAGCGAGATGGAAAAACTAGTTATTTGAAAGATTTACCGCGCGTCATGTGGTATTTGCTTGAGGAAAGTAAGCCTTATGCAGAAATCCAGCCTTTTATGCAATTCCTTCAGAATAAAGTCATGCCTAAATTCGAAGCCAAATATGGTGCGTATGAGGTTGTGGCCTGATGAAAGCAATGATTTTAGCAGCAGGCATGGGCAATCGGATGCGCCCCTTAACTTTACATACGCCAAAACCTTTGCTAGAAGTTGGAGATAAACCACTCATTGTTTGGCATATTGAAAAACTAAAAAAAATAGGTGTAACTGAAATTGTGATTAATACTGCTTGGCTGGGTGAAAAACTTGCGACAGCTTTGGGGGATGGTTCACAATTTGGAGTCAATATTTTATGGTCACATGAAGGTGAGGGTCTAGAAACTGCTGGTGGCATTATTCGTGCTTTACCCTTGTTAGGGGACACACCTTTTATTTTGATCAACGGTGATGTTTGGACCAGTATGGATTTTTCATCCTTATTGGATGTGAAGTTAGAAGGTGATTTAGCGCATCTTGTTTTTGTCGCTAACCCAGTACAACATCCACAGGGTGATTTTATTCTTTCTCATGGGCGAGGTTATACTTTCGACCAGCAACAGCAAGGTGAAGCGCTGACCTATAGTGGTGTTGCAGTGATTCATCCTAAAATGTTTATGGGTTTAGATGAAGGTAAGCGTCCTCTCGCACCATTGCTGAAACAAGTCATGCTTGAACAAAAAGTTTCTGCCTCAAAAATGAATGCAATTTGGGTGGATGTGGGCACTCCAGAGAGATTAAAAGCATTAGATCAACAAATTAAGCAAGACAACTGCGTTTAAGTGCATATTCACTAAGCGCTCGCTACTATGACTTTGCAGATAAGTCGGTATACTTCACCTAACTTTTCGGGGCATTTATTGTATATGCATACGTTTTTTCAAGAGCTTAAGCAGGGTAGTCTGACTTTGGGTTTAGCACTCAGTGATGAGGCTTTAAATTTACTTCTCAAATATCAAGATGCTTTGGTGCTATGGAATAAAGCTTATAATTTGACTGCAATTCGTGATCCAAAGGAAATGTTAGTCAAGCATTTACTGGATAGCTTAAGCATTTTAAAAGACTTGCCTCAGGGACGTTTGCTCGATATTGGGACGGGTGGTGGTATGCCCGGCATGATCATTGCACTGTGTCAACCAGAGCGAGAATGTGTTTTGCTCGACTCTAATGGTAAGAAAATTCGTTTTTTGAAACAGTTTATTGCAGATCTAAAATTAAAAAATGTAATTGCAGTGCAAACCCGAGTTGAAAATGAAGACAGTATCCATGATTTGGGGAAATTTGATGTCATTACCAGTCGTGCTTTTGCTTCACTCACTGATTTTGTAGCTGCTTCGAAACCATATATGCATGAACAGAGTATTATTGCTTCTATGAAAGGTTTGGTTCCTGAAGATGAGATTGCGGCCATTAAACAAGAATTTAGCTGCGAAATTATTGCTTTACAGGTTCCACGACTAGATGAGCAACGTCATTTACTTTTGTTGAAACATATTTAATTATTTTGAAAGAATTGGGGTGACCATGGTACAAATTATTGCGATTGCGAACCAAAAAGGTGGTGTTGGTAAAACCACAACCGCAGTAAATTTGGCAGCATCGTTAGCAGTCTTAAAGAAGCGCGTTTTACTGGTGGATATGGATTCACAGGGAAATGCTACTATGGGCTCTGGTATCCAAAAAAATGATCTTTTATACTCTGTTACTGATGTTTTATTGGGTGAAGTGCCCATTGAAACTGCAATCAGCAAAGCTGAAGTCGGTTATAAAGTATTAGGTGCGAACCGTGATTTAGCTGGGGTTGAGCTTGCGATTGCCGAACAAGAAGGTCGTGAATTTATTCTGCGAGAAGCACTAAAAGAAATCGAACACGCTTTTGATTATATTATTGTTGATTGTGCACCCAGTTTGAGCTTAATTACGGTGAATGCACTTGCAGCAGTGCATAGTGTTCTTATTCCAATGCAATGTGAATATTATGCACTTGAAGGACTAGCAGATTTAACCCAAACCATTGATCGCATTCAGCAAGCATTGAATCCTGACCTGCACATTGTGGGTGTATTGCGTACGATGTATGATGCGCGTAATGCATTAACACGCGATGTTTCAGAAGAGCTTGAGCAATATTTTGGCAAGAAATTGTATGACACCGTGATTCCGCGGAATGTTCGATTAGCCGAAGCACCAGCACATGGGTTGCCGATCATTTATTTTGAAAAAAGTTCAAAAGGTGCAGTGGCTTACTTAAATTTAGCGGCTGAAATGTTAAAAAAAAGCAAAGTAAAAAAAGGAATTAAAGCATGACCACAAAAAAACGCGGATTAGCAAAAGGTCGTGGTTTAGATGCCTTACTGGGTTCAATTCAAAAAGAAAAATTACAAATGGAAGCTCAGGGTTTGGATCATGGGCAATTAAAACAAATAGATGTAAATTTACTGAAACGTGGTGAATATCAGCCACGTCGCTTTATTCATGAGCCAGAACTTCAAGAGCTGACAGCATCCATTGAAAAACATGGGGTAATGCAACCCATTGTCATTCGTCCAATTGATGATGAAAAATTCCCTTACGAAATTATTGCGGGTGAACGTCGCTGGCGTGCTGCACAGCTTGCTGGCTTAACCGAAATTCCAGCCATTGTGCGTGATTTATCCGATCAGGTTGCAATTGCTTTGGCACTGATTGAAAATATTCAACGCCAAGATTTAAATCCGATTGATCAAGCCATGGCACTACAACGCTTTCATGAAGAATTTGGTTTAAGTCATCAAGAAATTGCGGATACTGTTGGGAAAGCAAGGACGACAGTAAGTAACTTATTGCGCTTATTGTCTTTGGCTGAAGAAGTAAAAGACTTTATGCAGCAAGGTCTGCTGGATATGGGGCATGCACGCGCAATACTGACATTAAAAGCTAAAGATCAACTTAAAGTTGCTGAATATGTTATTGAAAAAAGTTTATCAGTACGTCAGACAGAGCAATGGGTTCGAGATTTAAATACCCCAAAACAAGAAAAAAACAAAGTGGATATCGCACCAGATATCCAACAGTTGACTCAGCGGTTAGCTGAACGTTTTAGCGCAGATGTTAAAATCGATCATAATAAGCAAGGCAAGGGCAAACTGGTGATTCAGTATCACTCACTCGATGAGTTGGATGGTATTTTAAATATCTGTTTTGCAGAATAATTTTAAATGTATTGGGGATAACACATGTGGGAACTGGTCAAGGCAGGTGGGTGGCTCATGCTGCCTCTTGTATTGTGTTCAATTTTTACCGTTGCAATTACGCTTGAACGCTTTATTCGATTAAAAAAATCACTGATTTTACCAAAAAATTTGTTGCTGAATTCTACTCAGAATATAGAAACAGTTATTCAAAAATTACAACAAGAGCAAGCATTAAAAAACAGTACTTTAGGCCGTATTTTTGCAGCAGGATTTCAGAGTAAACAGCACAATGAGCAATTTGCACGTGCTCAAATGGAAAGTACAGCATCTCAAGAAATTGGTTACCTTGAAAAAAATATTAATTTTTTGGGAACATTAAGTGCTGTTGCGCCACTTTTGGGCTTACTAGGAACGGTTTTGGGGATTATTGAATCTTTCTTGGTGATCGATTTAGGGAATAATAGTAATCCAACCATGATGATTCCTGGGATTTCAAAAGCCTTAATTACCACAGCTGCAGGTATGTTTATTGCTATTCCTGCTCTGTTTGCTTATCGCTATTTTCAACGCTTAGTACAAGAATATATTGCCGAGCTTGAACAACAGTCGACCTTATTTCATGCAGCACTGTTCTATCAAAATTTAACAGATGAAGAGCAAGACATGAGAAAAGCAGGGTAAAGGCACAATATGAAATTCAAACGCACACAAGTCGAAGATATTCATATTAACCTCACCCCTATGATTGATTGTTTATTGTTTATTTTGGTATTTCTATTGCTGTCGACGACTTTTAGTCAATTTAGTCGTATGAATTTAACTTTGCCTGATGCGCAAGGTGTTCCACCCAAGCAGTTTGAGCAAAAAGTAGAAGTGGTAGTCGATGCTTCAGGACATTATTCAATTAATGGGCAATCTATTGCCAGTAAAGATGTAGCAGATTTAAATACTGCAATTAAACAGATTTCGAATGAACGCCGTGATTTAATGTTTGTGATTGCCGCAGATGCCAAAGCGACCCATCAAGATGTCATTCGTGTCATGGATGTTGCAGGGCAATTAGGATTTGTTAATATTAATATCAGTACTAAAGTTCCGTCTAGGGGTTATGAGTGAATCAAGATTTTAAAGTCTATACACGTCTGTTGGGGTATTTAAAACCCTTTTGGGGTGTAGCAATATTGGTTTTTATCGGGTTTTCAATTAGTGCTGCAACAGAAGTATCGATTGCAAAATTATTAGAAAAAATCATTACTGCGATTCAGCATAGGGATCAGGGCTTTACTTCTATCTTTCCTTTTTTAGTTATTTTGTTGATGTTTTTTCGTGGCGTGGGTTCCTTTATTGGGGGCTATTACACCGCTGTCATTTCACGAAATTTAGTGTTTAATATTCGCCAAGAAGTATTTGCAAAATTACTCAAACTGCCTTCACAGTATTATTTAGATAATACCAGTGGTCATATTACAGCTAAAATTATGTACAACGTGGAACAGCTTACGGCTGCTTCATCAGAATCACTCAAAACGATTGTACAGCAAGGTTTGATCGCGATCGGTTTGTTGGGATATCTGATTTATTCAAATTGGCGTCTAACCTTGGTGATTCTTATTTTTGCACCCTTCATGGGGCTTTTGGTTCGTCAAGCGTCCAAGCGGATGCGTAAATTGTCTTTGCAAGTTCAAGATACCATGGGTGATGTGAACCACGTGGTACAAGAAACTGTAAATGGTCATTTAATTGTAAAAGGTTTTGGCGGTCAAACCTATGAACAAACACGTTTTCGAGATAAATCATTAGAAAATTTAAAACGTGGTTTAAAAATGGTGGTGGTACAACAGCTCAATAGCCCAGTTGTACAATTTATTATGTCGATTGCAATGGGTATTATTATCTGGATCGCGTTACGTCCAGAAATTTTACGTGATACCAGTGCTGGTGAATTTGTTGCCTATATTACTGCAGCAGGTATGTTGAGTAAGCCCATCAAGGCTTTGACAGATGTCAATGAAAAGTTACAACGCGGTATGGCTGCTGCTCATTCGGTATTTGAATTGCTGGATTTACCTGAAGAGAAAAAACAAGGCCTTTTGACGCCAGTCTTACAAGGGAATATTG
Source organism: Acinetobacter albensis (assembly GCF_900095025.1). Taxonomy (GTDB): domain Bacteria; phylum Pseudomonadota; class Gammaproteobacteria; order Pseudomonadales; family Moraxellaceae; genus Acinetobacter; species Acinetobacter albensis. The sequence goes on from NZ_FMBK01000005.1 coordinate 32,380, forward strand.
AGTTTAAAGAGGTGAATCTGACCTATGCAGATGGTCATCAAGCAATTCATAACTTTAATTTAAAGGTGGAATCGGGTGAAACAGTTGCCTTGGTTGGACGTTCAGGTGCTGGTAAAAGCTCTTTAGTTAATTTATTGGTACGTTTTCAGGAAGTCAGTTCAGGACATATTTATTTGGATCAAATCGATATTCAAGATTTGGACATCAATACCTTGCGCACCCAAATTGCGATGGTGAACCAACAAGTTGTTTTGTTTAATCGAACTGTTCGTGAAAATATTGCCTATGGTCAACTTGAAAATGCACCTGATGAAGATGTTATTGCAGCAGCAAAAGCGGCATACGCGCATGACTTCATTCTCGCTTTACCGCAAGGCTATGATACCCAATTAGGTGCACAGGGTTTGAACTTGTCTGGTGGACAACGCCAACGAATTGCAATTGCACGTGCTATTTTGAAAAATGCGCCCATTTTAATTTTAGATGAAGCGACCAGTGCACTGGATAATGAATCTGAGTATTTTATTCAACAAGCTTTTGATGCTGCTATGCAGGATCGTACCACGATTGTGATTGCTCATCGTTTATCGACCATTGAAAATGCTGATCGTATTGTGGTTATGGATAAAGGTGAAATTATTGAGCAAGGTACACATGCAGAATTACTTGCCCAGCACGGTGCTTATTATCAATTGCACCAACGTAATTTTGAGGAAAATTGATTTATGTCATTTGCACAATTCATTCAAGATGCCTGGAATAAACAAGCAAAATGGTTAATTGTGCTGCGACCTTTGTCATGGCTTTATCGTAGTGGTTTTTTACTTAATAAAAAAATGTATCAAGTTGGGATTAAGTCAAGTTATCAAGCACCTGTCCCTGTGATGGTGATTGGTAATATTACTGTGGGTGGAAGTGGTAAAACACCATTATTAATTCATTTAGTCAATCATTTACACAGTCTAAATATTCGAGTAGGTGTCATTAGTCGTGGATATGGAGGGAGTGGACCTTTCCCAGCCTACGTTAATTTAGAATCTGAGCCTGAAGTAGTTGGAGATGAGCCCTGTTTAATTGTTCAATCTACAGGGGTGCCTATGGTGGTAGGGTCAAATCGTCAGCACAGCATTGAAAGCTTACTATCTCGACATTGTTTAGATTTAATTATCAGTGACGATGGCTTGCAGCACTTGGCACTTGCACGACAAATTGAATGGATTGTCTTAGATCAAAATCGAGGCTTAGGTAATCAGAAATTATTACCAGAAGGATATTTACGAGAACCTTCCAGCCGTTTAACGACAGGTACAGTGATTGAGCATGCAGCAGAACCTACCTCAGCTTTGAATATGCATTTAGAAGTGGCTTTACCTTATTTGTTAAATGCAGTTGGAAGTAAACCTTTTCATCCTGAACATCATTTCTATGCAGTGGTTGGAATTGGTTTTCCGCAGCGTTTTTATCAAACTTTAGCTTCAATAGGTATTCATCCATTTCAGTGTCACGAGTTTCCAGATCATTATGAGTATGAAATTCATGATCTTGAGTTTGAAGATGATTATCCAATCATTACCACAGAAAAAGATGCGGTTAAAATTTTACCCTTATTAAAACAACATTCAAATTTCAAGCGGGAGGTTTGGGTGGTACCAGTCGAGGCTAAGCTTTCAGCACAGTGTTATGATGTTTTGCATCATCAATTACAACAACTGGGTATTCAAATTCCTTAAGGTTTATGGCTTATGAAACATATTGTTATTCCTGCGCGTTTTGCAAGTTCACGTTTACCAGGTAAGCCCTTGCTTGAGATTCATGGGCGTCCTATGATTTTACGAGTCGTGGATCAAGCCAGAAAAGTGCTGGATTTTGACGATTTATGTGTGGCTACAGATAATGAGCGTATTGCTGAGGTCTGCCGCGCTGAGGGTGTCGATGTTGTGTTGACCAGTGCAGATCATCCTTCTGGTACAGATCGCTTGAGTGAAGTTGCGCGATTAAAAGGTTGGGCAAGTGAAGATATTATTGTCAATGTGCAGGGAGATGAACCTTTATTGCCTGCACAATTGGTGCAACAAGTAGCACAACTTTTAGAGTCTCAACCTGAAGCATCTATGTCGACTTTATGTGAGCCGATTGAGAGCTTAGCTGAGTTTGAGCGTGACAGTATTGTAAAAGTGGTGATGTCAAAATACAACCAAGCACTCTATTTCAGTCGTGCCACCATTCCGTATGATCGCGATGGAGCAAAAGAGGCTGTTCAGCAATTACATACTCAAGCTTACCGACATTTGGGTTTATATGCGTATCGAGTCAATTTACTACAAGAATATGTATCTTGGGATATGGGGATGTTGGAGCGGCTTGAAAGTTTAGAGCAATTACGTGTTCTTGAAAATGGTCATCGTATTGCCATTGCCATCGCTGAGGCAAATTTACCACCCGGTGTAGATACTCAAGCTGATTTAGATCGTCTAAATCACATGGATATTTCTCACTTTGAATAAAATATGGGTTCAAGTTGGGTTTAAATGCCATGCAAAATGATGCGAATACAATGCAAAATGAGCGTCTGGCTCAAGTTTATCCCTGGCAGCAAACCATTTGGAATACCTTAACAGGGCGTTTTCCAGAAATAGGGCATGGTTTACTTTTTTATGGCAAAAAAGGATGTGGGAAGGAAGCATTTTCTCAATATTTTTTGGCATGGGTTTTGTGTCTGAATCGGCATGTTAAAAATGTACCTTGCGGTGAATGTAATAGTTGTTTATGGCTCAAATCCGACACGCATCCCAACTACGTTTATATCAGTACAGATGAAGAAAATAAAAAGCAAAATGCTAAAATTAAGATTGAAAAAATCCGTGATTTATTGCCATTTGTACAGCAAACAGTAGATGGTTGGCGAGTGATTGTGATTGAACCTGCAGAAGCGCTCAATATTGCCTCTGCAAATGCTTTATTAAAAACCTTAGAAGAGCCAGGTGATCGGACGATGATTATTTTGTTGGCCGAACATTATTTGAAATTGCCTGCCACCATTCGTAGCCGTTTACAACATTATGCTTTAGATCGTATTTCGGACGCACAGGCAGATGAATATTTGAATCAAAATTTGTCTGATTTAGATCCCATACAAAAACAACTATTGCTCAATTTATCGAATCATATGCCGCTACAAGCTCTTAAATTGGCTAATGCGGAATGGTTGCAAAAAAGACAAGAATTTTTGATGGATTGGCAAAAATTAGTGATACAAAAAAATATGCCTATGGCAATTGCGACGAAATGGAATAAAAACTTAAGTTTTAGTGATTTTGCGCAAATGTTTGAATACTTGTTGTCCGATTTAATTTGTGTCAAGCTCAATCAACAAGTTAAAAATACCGATTTGGATTTTGGTGAATTGGCAGAGCACTATTCGCTGGCATTTTTATTTCAGGTTTATTCAGACTTGCAACAATCAAAACAGTTTATTGAGCAAAATGTGCAAACCAATTTGGTACTTGATCAATTGTGTATAAAACTAATGAATATTTAAATTAAAAAAGGGAATAACATGCAACCACGTATGGGCGGTATTATTCAGGCCAATATTCCAGATCGAGATACTTTATATGCCAGTTACATGCCTTATGTTGTAGGCGGTGGTTTATTTGTTCCGACAAAACAACCTGTTAAAATGGGTGAGGAAGTTTTTGTGTTGGCGACTTTACCCGATCAATCACAAAAAATTCCTTTAACAGGAAAAGTGATCTGGATCTCACAAAAACAGAACGGCATTAAATTACAAGGTTTTGGAATGCAACTTTCTGGTGAGAAAGGTGTTTATTACAAATCAGAAGCTGAAAAGTTACTTGCAGGTATTAAGTCTGAAGGGCGAACTAGTTACACTATGTAAGCTTTCATTACTTTTAGGATTTCACCGTGTTTGTAGATACGCATTGCCATTTAACCATGTTGGATTTAACGCCTTATAATGGCAATCTAGATTTAGCTTTGGCACAGGCACGTCAAGCGGGTGTGTCTAAATTTATGAGTATTTCGGTGAATTTGGATGATCATATTGCATTAGCTGAAATTGCAGCACGGCATGCCGATGTGGGATACAGCGTTGGTGTGCATCCCTGTGAAGATCCTGATGTTATGGCACGTGCAAGCACGGATTATTTGGTGGAATTAGCCCGAAGTGAAAAAGTATGGGCAATTGGTGAAACAGGTTTAGATTATTTTCACAGCACGGATTTTATTGCAGAGCAAAAAGATTGTTTTGTCCGTCATATTCATGCGTCTCAAACCGTGAAAAAACCAGTGGTAGTTCACACTCGCTCAGCCAAACATGACACTGTAGATATCATTCGTGCTGAAAAATCTACGCATGGTATTTTGCATTGTTTTACTGAAGATTGGGAAACGGCTAAAGCGGTACTCGATTGCGGTTATTACGTTTCCTTTTCCGGTATTGTTTCTTTTAAAAATGCGCAAGATTTACGCGATGTCGCCAAGCAAGTTCCACTTGATCGGCTATTAATTGAAACGGATAGTCCATACTTGGCACCTATGCCCTATAGAGGTAAAGCCAATGAACCAAAATACGTTCCTTATGTAGCAAAAGCCTTAAGCCATGTATATGATAAGTCTGTTGAGGAAATTGCAGCGATCACCATGCAAAATTTTGAAAATCTCCTTAATTTAAAATAAATAGTTTGAATTGATACAAGTGTAGAAGAGAGTCATAGCGTGAAGATGGATCGACAGGCTCAGTTTCGAGCAAGAGAAGCATTAATTTTTCAAGTTGCAGAGCAACTATTATTAGAAAATGGCGAATCGGGCATGACGCTTGATGCGTTAGCAGCGGAACTCGATCTGGCAAAAGGAACGTTGTATAAGCACTTTCAAAGTAAAGATGAGCTGTATATTCTTTTAATTATTCGCAATGAAAAAATGTTGCTCGAAATGATCAAAGATTCAGACAAAGCATTTCCAGAACATTTGGCTTTTTTTATGTTGCATCATCTGCATCATCCAGAGCGTACAGTGCTTTTTCATCAAATCGAAGAGCGTTTATCGACCACTGGTGTGGGTATTCATCATTTATTCAATGAACTCTATCAAATTAGAAAGCAGCGTTTACGTATTATTATTCGTATGACTGAAAGTTATTTAGACTCTCTTGAAAGTATTATGTCCGTGCGTGACTATTTGGCCTCTATTTGGGCTTTAACGCATGGTGCCGCAGCCATATTGAATTCAAGTTTTTATCAGCGTTATATGGGTTCAAGAGATACTTTACGTGTCGCTTATATCGATCAGGCATTGGCACTGCCTAAGCAAATCAGTTTTGCACAATCAATGCTGTAAAGGTATGCAATGAAGCACATGAGACCATCATCAAATCAGGGTTTTACACTTATCGAATTGATGGTGGTGATTGTCATTATGGCACTCATGGCGTCTTTGGTTTTAAGTAATATCGGTGGTGTCGATCAACGAAAAGCCATGCAGGCGCGTGAAGTCTTTCTTATGGATTTAACACGATTAAATCGTGAATCAAATGATCAAGCGCGTATTTTTGCGTTGAATCTACTCCCTGCAACCGATGTAGCACCATTTCGTTATGGTGTGAATGAGTATATTACTTCTATCCGTCAAAACGATCAGATGCCAACAATCGCTGATAATCAAAAGTGGCAAAACTATACTGGATTTAAGATGCGTACTTTACCCGATCAGGTTTCATTCAATATTCAAGCGATTGACCGACAATACGAAAATGCCAACAATCAAGATTTGATTCAAGCCAATGCACCTAAATTAATGTGGTTTGGTAATGGGGAAGCAAAACCTGTGCGAATACAGTTTTATTTTGAACAGCGGCCCATTGGAGAAGAAATAGAGATTGATTATTTAGGCAAAATAAATGCAAGCTAAATACTCTAGAGCGAATTTTCTGCCTTGCTTGGTTGCGAAACAATATTCAACTCATGACAATGGGCAAAATTCATGCTCTCATCGCTTTAAACAGTCTCGCATGCTTAGATCTCGTCGTACTTTAGGATTTACTCTACTTGAAGTCATGGTGGCGTTGGCTATTTTTGCCACTGCCGCAATTGCTCTGACAAAAGTGGCAATGCAATATACTCAAGCCACTGCAAATGCAATTTTACGGACCAAAGCACAATTTGTCGCTTTAAATGAAGTGGCGAATATGGAAATCAATCAAGAATGGTTACAAGGAACACAATCAGAACAAAGCACACAGCAGGGAGAAATGTGGCAAATTGATAAATCTGCGCAATCCACCATTAGTCCAAATGTACAGCGTATAGAAGTACAAGTGAGCTTATTGAATGCAGACTCAGGAAAAGTGCAAGCAGGAATTACACATCTAGTTTTTTTTAACTACAAGGCTAAAGTGTAATGCAGTTAAAAAATAAAAAAAATAAAATGTCACAAACACAGCATAATTGTCGATCTTGTACACAAAAAAAGCGTTGTTTAATTCATCCTCGTTCAGGTTTTACCTTGGTTGAGTTGTTGGTGGCAATTGCGATTTTTGCAGTGCTTTCGGCATTAGGATGGAAAGTTTTTGATTATTTGATTAAAGTAAAAGATCGTAATGCTGAACATGAAATAAATTTAGGTCAATTACAAGAAGCTTATCAGCAAGTTTTACGTGATACCGTGCAAACAGTGCCTTTAACTGCGAATATAAATAGTGAAATTCAGCCTGCTTTAGTGTTGCAAAATAGTACATTCAGCTTTAGTAAAACAGGGGTAACCGATCCTTTGCAGCAAGGGATTTCCCCCGATGAGCGAGTAGAATATCAATATCGTGCCGATGAAAAAAAAGTTTATCGTTTAAAATATCGTTATCTTAATCGAAGTGGTCGTGATCAGCCTGAATCCAGCGTATTGCTGAGGGATGTAGATCAGTTTGAGGTTGTGGTGTTAAATCCAAATGAAAGCACTGCATGGCCAGAATCAGCAGAAAATTTAACTGATCATGTACAGAAGCAGAAGTTACCCAAAGGAATTAAGATTAAGCTGAAAGTGAGAGATGTTGAATATGAATGGATCTTTAGTTTATTGAATACAGATTATCTAGAACAGCGCCAGAATAATTAAACAAATCGTGAACTAAAGCAAAATTAAAGAGAGATACATGAAGCAGCAACGTGGAATTGCCTTAATCACAATTTTAGTCATGGTGGCATTGGCAACCATTCTTGCTGCAACGATTGTAAAACGCCAAGCCAATACGGCTGAAAATACAGCTTATTTAATGCGTCAAAATCAGTCATTAATGTACGCTAAAAGTGCGGAAGCTTTTTTCTCTGAACTTTTGGTCGATGATGCAGAAAATGCAGCAGATATAGATCATTTACAAGAAAATTGGGCCAAACCAATGCCTGCTTTTCCAGTGGAAGATGGTTTTGTATCGGGCACTATACAAGATGAGTCTGGAAAATTTAATTTAAATAGTTTGGTCAATGCTGATGGAACCCCTAATTTGCCTGCCAAAATTTGGTTTGAAAAATTATTGTTACGGGTAGGATTACAAGAAAAATTAAGTGAAGCTGTGATTGATTGGCAAGATCCAGATGACCAAACTATCGGGGGGATGGGCGCGGAAGCAAATTACTATCAAGGACTATCGCCAAGTTATTTACCTGCAAATACCAAATTTCATCATGTCGAAGAACTTAAGTTAGTTCGAGGATTTGAAGGCGAAAAATATTTACAAATTGCCGATTATGTCACCACCGTACCTAATACAGACAGTAAACTGAATATCAATACAGCTTCTGCTGTGTTGTTGGCAAGTTTAGACCCTAAGTTAGAAGTGAATGCAGTTCAACACGTCATACAGCAGCGACAAGCCAATTTACAATATTTTTCCAATGTCAGTGAACTTTGGGCCATTGAGCCTTTTGCACAAGTCAGTAATGAAGTTCGTACTGAATTAAATGATCTTTTAGGTGTCCAATCCAATTATTTTAAGGCACGTATTGAAGTCATATTAAGTGAGCGAAAACGACAGTTCAGTAGTGACTTGGTCCGTAAAGATAAGACAGTTTATGTTGCTTACCGAAGTATGGCACCATTCTAATTGTATTTACCTGATGACGCTAAAATGATAGCACCTACTTTTATTGTTTAAATTTTATCAATTGTATTGAACAGTAAAATTAATGCGCAGCCTTTCAGTTTTGCTTTATAATCAAAATTAATTCACAGATTTCTGATTGCATTACGACATATGTTAATTCGTAAGTTATTTAAGTTTGAAAATGCTCATATTGTGCGTAACTGCACATCTGATCGTTGTAAGCGCTCGATTCATGGTCATAGCTATAAAGTTGAATTGCTGCTTAAGGCTTCAAAATTAGATCATGGACAAATGGTTTACGATTTTGGCCTGTTAAAAGGACTGATCAAAGATATTTTTGACAGCTTTGATCATGCAATTTGTTTTTGGCAACAAGATGATGCTGATTATATTGAGGCCTGCAAAAAATTTAGTGCTCGTTGGGTATCTTTACCTGTTTCGCCGTCTGCGGAACAGTTTTCAAGAATTTTCTTCTATTTAGCTCAGCAAATATTAGTTTCTACCATTACTCAAAATGGGGAAGGTGATGTTGAGGTCTATTCTGTTATCGTACATGAAACGGATACAGGCTATGCGCAAAGCTTTATTGAAGATATTGAAAATGAGCAAATGGGGCTATTAAAGCTAGAGCAAATTATATTTTCTGAGCAAGTCCAAGCAGAATGGTTAGATCCAGCTATGTATGAAAAATTAAAACAAGGAATAAAATTCCAAAATCCAAGTGTAGATCTTCAAGTTCCTGTTTGAAGTGAGTCTATCTTGGTTATGTTTAAAAAGGATTAGGAAGCAAGTATGGCTTTTACGGAACAACAGCAGTCTCAACTTGATAAAATTCAGTTAGATGCAAGTTGGAAAAGTGCGTTAAGTGAGTTTTTGCTTAGCACGAAAATGGAAGAATTAAAGCAGTTTTTGGTGGCAGAAAAAAATGCCGATAAATTGATTTATCCGCCCAGTTCACTTATTTTTAATGCGCTTAATACAACGCCTTTAAGCCATGTTAAAGTCGTGATTATTGGGCAAGACCCTTATCATGGTCCAAATCAGGCACATGGTTTAAGTTTTTCAGTGCAAAAAGGGCTTGCGTTACCGCCTTCATTGCGTAATATTTTTCATGAATTAAATACTGATCTGAATATTCCTATTTCAAAACACGGAAATTTAACAGATTGGGCGACACAAGGCGTGTTACTACTGAATAGTGTATTGACTGTTGAAGCAGGTCAGCCAACTTCACATCAAAAACAGGGTTGGGAAGATTTTACCGATCATGTGATTGATGTGTTAAATGAGCAGTGTGAACATATTGTGTTTATCCTTTGGGGAGCATATGCACAACGAAAAGGACAACGAATCGATCCAAATAAGCATTTGATTCTAAAAGCTGCACATCCTTCACCACTTGCTGCAAATCGTGGTGGTTTTTTTGGATGTAAAGTATTTTCAAAAACAAATAATTATCTGAAACAAAATGGCATTGAGCCTATAAACTGGCAGCTGGACGCATGACACAATCTCCTGAATTAAAAAGTTATCATCCCGATCTTATTGTTGAAGAAGCAAAAAATGGCTGGCGCATTGTTCGTCTTAATCGGCCAAAATCTTTACACGCATTAGATGAATCAATTGTTACGGCACTTTTAGATGTGTTTCAAGATTTCCACCTCGATGATGCAGTAAAAGCGATTTGGTTGGATTCAACCACTCCAAAAGCATTTTGTGCGGGTGGAGATGTGCGTAAACTTCGTCAATTGGTGATTAATGATGAAGTGGAAACTGCAAACAAATTCTTTGAACAAGAATATGCTTTAGACTTGCTCTTACATAACTATGCTAAACCTGTATTGGTATGGGGCGAAGGTTATGTCATGGGGGGCGGATTAGGCCTATTCATGGCAGCACCTTTCCGTTTGGTGACTCCATATTCACGCTTAGCTATGCCAGAAATTAATATTGGGCTTTATCCCGATGTAGGTGCTACACGTTTCTTAGCAGATCGGGGTGCAATTGGCCTATTTACAGGACTTACAGGCTCGATTATGACTGCGGCAGGTGCCTACGGTATTGGTTGGGCGACTCATATTTGTGATGCACAACGCGATAATGTCTTACAAAAAGTGCTCAATATTGATTGGGGTCACTATCCAGCAGGAGATTTTCGCGCAATTGATGACACATTGAATGGTATGCATCGCCCTGTAGGCCCAGGTCCTTTGCAAAACTCTTTGGATGTGATTCATAGTGTTTGTCGAGGTGTAAACTTTGAGCATGATTATGAATCAATCATTGGTTTAAGTGATGCGCGTAGTGACTGGTTGCGTCAAGCAAGTGAAAATTTGCAAAAAGGTTCACCGACTACTGCTGCTTTAACTTGGTTGCTATGGCAGTGGGGCAAGCAAGTACATTCTTGGAATGAAATCTTTGAACTTGAAATTCAAATTTCAGACTGGAAGATTCGTCACCCCGATTTTGTCGAAGGTGTACGGGCTCGTTTGGTCGACAAAGATTTGTCTCCAGAATGGAAAAAAGGTGCAGATTTTTCGTTAAAGTCGATTTTGTCTGATTACCCGCCTGTGACTAAAATTGAAAGTTGGAATAATCTTTTAAAGCATTATGGTGTAATTAGTTCAGTATGACCGTTGAAACACCATTGTCAGATGAGGAATGGATGCAGTTTGCTTATCAGCAAGCGGGCATTGCCGCCTCGAAACAAGAAATCCCTGTCGGGGCGGTGATTGTCAGTCAAAATAAGATTATTGGCGCAGGTTATAATGCGCCCATATCATTGAATGATCCAACGGCTCATGCGGAAGTACAGGCGCTACGTCAAGCGTGCAATCACCTCAATAATTATCGACTCCCCGAAGATTCTATTTTATATGTGACTTTAGAGCCTTGTACTATGTGTGTTGGGGCTTTAATTCATGCACGTATTAGTCGGGTTGTGTTTGGCGCGACTGAAACTAAAGCAGGTTCATTGGTCAGTGCAAGAAAGTTATTAGAAACAGGTTATTACAATCATCAGTTTGATTTTTCTGGCGGGTGCTTGAATAAACAGTGTTCTCAACAGTTGAGTGATTTTTTTAAGATGCGCCGTGAGCAAAAAAAAATAAATAAATTACAAGAAAAGTCCTTAAATGATCAGAATCATTGATCTAATATATGTAAAATACAATGACAATAATCATTGTCAAATAAGAGTTGGATTAAACCATGAAGTCTATTCAGGTTAGAAAAGAATTTAATGCACCGATTGAGCAAATATTTAATTTGTTATCTAAACATGCCACTTATAATATTGCCTTTGCACCGATTCAGGTTGAAAGAGTTAAAGATTCTACAGATCCTGAGCGTCCTGATGGTGTGGGGTCAGTTCGTCGCATGGGGTTTGGCCCTGTTAAACCTTTGCAAGAACAAATTACACGTATGGACGTTAATCAAAGAATTGAATATCAGATTATTAAAAATCCTTTAATCAAACATCATTTGGGGATTATTGAGTTTGATGCAATAAATGAGAATAAAACTTTAGTCACTTATACAATTGAATTACAAGCACGTGCACCTTTTGTTAGTCAAATAATCCTTGCACAGTTAAAATCTGCGATTAAACTTGGCTTTTCAAAACTCGCAAAGACTGTATAAGTAATGGCGGAACAGCAATGACAGTAAATATTATTACAATTGATGGCCCAAGTGGTTCAGGAAAGGGTACGCTTGCTGCTAAATTGGCAGCATATTATCAGTTTCATTTATTAGATTCTGGCGCGCTATATCGTCTTTTAGGCTTGTCATTACATCAACAGAATTTATTGGATTGTTTGGATTCAAAACTTGACTTATGTACTGAAATTGCAAAAAAATTAGATATAAAATTTGTTACAAGTGATGTTGGAACTGAGGTTTGGCTTGATAAGCAAGATGTTACTCAAACTATTCGCACAGAGCGTGTTGGAGAGTTTGCTTCAAAAGTTGCTGTAATTCCAGAGCTTAGGCAGGCACTTTTTGATCGACAACGTGCATTTGTACAAGCACCTGGATTGGTAGCAGATGGACGAGATATGGCAACTACTATTTTTCCAGAAGCGCAAGCCAAAATTTACTTAACTGCATCTGCTGAGTCTCGAGCCGAGCGACGTTTAAAGCAGTTGCAGGGTATGGGGCTAGATGTTAAAATAAAGGATATTTTAGCTAATATACAAGCTAGAGACAAACGAGATATGGAGCGAGCAGTCGCGCCACTCAAGCCAGCAACTGATGCTTACATCATTGATAGTTCAGAATTGAACATCAATCAAGTGTTTAAGTTAATGACTACATTTGTTGACCAGCAATTAATGAATTAAAGAATTTTCAGCTAAAGCATAGCTAGATCAGTTTATTACGGACTATGTGGAAGCTTAATTAAACCGGCCTTGTCTGATCCAAGACCGCTGACATATCAGGTATATCATGACCGAATCTTTTGCAGCCCTCTTTGAAGAAAGCGAATTAAATTTCAACGTTGAAAAGGGTGCTGTCATCCAAGGCGTTGTTGTAAACATCGATTCTGACTGGGTAACAGTTGACACTGGCCTTAAATCAGAAGGTATTGTTGACCGCGCTGAATTCTTAAACGACCAACGTGAACTTGAAGTTCAAATTGGCGATACTGTTGATGTTGTTGTTGAAGCACTTGACAACGGTATGGGTCAAACAGTTTTATCACGTGAAAAAGCGAAACGTGCTGAAACTTGGACTAAGCTTGAAAAAATCTTTGAAGATGGCGAAATCGTTACTGGCGTTATTTCTGGTAAAGTTAAAGGCGGTTTCACTGTAGACATCGGTCCAGTACGTGCGTTCTTACCAGGTTCTTTGGTAGACACTCGTCCTATCCGTGATACAACTCACCTTGAAGGTAAAGAGTTAGAGTTTAAAGTAATCAAACTTGATGCTAAGCGTAATAACGTTGTTGTATCTCGTCGTGCTGTTATGGAAGCTGAATCTTCAGCTGACCGTGAAGCACTACTTGCTCAGCTTGAAGAAGGTCAAACAGTTACAGGTACGATTAAGAACCTTACTGATTATGGCGCATTCGTTGATCTTGGCGGTATTGATGGTCTTCTTCACATCACTGACATGGCTTGGAAACGTATCAAGCATCCTTCAGAAGTTGTTGAAGTGGGTCAAGAAGTTACTGTTAAAGTACTTAAATTTGACCGTGAACGTAATCGTGTATCTTTAGGTCTTAAGCAATTAGGTGAAGATCCATGGTTAGCGATCATGAACCGTTACCCTAAAGGTTCAATCGTTAAGGCACGCGTAACTAACCTGACTGATTATGGTTGTTTCGCTGAAATTGCTGAAGGCGTTGAAGGTTTAGTACACGTTTCAGAAATGGATCACACAAACAAAAACATCCACCCATCTAAAGTTGTTCAGATTGGTGATGAAGTTGATGTTATGGTTCTTGAAGTTGATGAAGAACGTCGTCGTATTTCTTTGGGTATCAAACAAACTCGTGCTAATCCATGGGAAGAGTTTGCTAAAGACCATGACAAAGGCGAAAAAGTTTCTGGTACGATCAAATCTATCACTGACTTTGGTATCTTCATTGGTTTACCGGGCGGCATTGATGGTTTAGTTCACCTGTCTGATATTTCTTGGAATGAACAAGGCGAAGAAGCTATTCGTCGTTACAAGAAGGGTGACACTGTTGAAGCGGTTATCTTGTCTGTAGATGCTGAAGGCAATCGTATTAGCCTTGGTATCAAACAAATGAACAATGACCCGTTCAATGATTTCTTGGCAACGAACGAACGTGGTGCGCTTGTTAAAGGTACTGTAACTGCAGTTGATGCTAAAGGCGCAACAATTAAGTTAGCTGACGAAGTTGAAGCGACACTTAAAGCATCTGAAATCAATCGCGATCGCGTTGAAGATGCAACTAAGTTCCTTGAAGTTGGTCAAGAAGTTGAAGCTAAAATCATCAACGTAGATCGTAAATCTCGTTCTATCAACTTGTCTATCAAAGCGAAAGACGAAGCTGAAGAAAAAGAAGCAGTTGCTAACTTAAAAACAGCAACTACTTCTACAGAAAATGGTCCTAAAACCATTGGTGATTTGATCAAAGCTCAAATGAACCACTAAGTAGGCGGTTAAAAGTATTGTTAATGTAAGTTAACTGATACTTTTTACACAAATACTGTAAACGGTAGCGTAGTATTAACTTATTACGCTACCGTTTTGTATTTAAACAGGTTATTATCGGATCATCTATATAATAGCTTGATAATTAAAGAGGTCTCAGATGACTACGGAAGCACTGAATAAGTCTGACTTAATAGAGCGAATTTCTCTTAAAAACCCGCACTTGGCAGAACCTTTAGTTGAGGAAGCGGTTAAAATTATGATTGATCAAATGATAGCTGCATTGTCGTCTGATAATCGTATAGAGATTCGTGGTTTTGGTAGTTTTGCTTTACATCATCGTGATCCACGTGTGGGTCGTAACCCGAAAACAGGTAAATCTGTTGAGGTAGCAGCAAAAGCAGTACCACATTTTAAGCCAGGTAAAGCATTGCGTGATGCAGTAAATGATTCTGCTAGTGAATAAAAAAATTCTAAATAGGGGTGTTCTATGCGTTATGTATTGGTCGCTTTATTAATTGTACTGTTTGGCTATTCGTTGGCTTTGGTTCTACAAAATGGAACTGAAGTTACTGTAGATATGTTATTCACCCAAGTTCCTGCAATGCGTTTAGGTTTGTTGCTGTTATTAACATTAGCTTTAGGGCTGGTATTGGGCTTATTGTTAGGTGTACAAATTTTTCGAGTCTTTCAAAAGAACTGGGAAATTAAACGATTACGTAAAGACATTGAATACCTCCGTAAAGAACAGATTCAATCTGCTCAATTGGCTGCGACAGAAGCCGCTGCGCATAATCGTCATGAAAAAACGGTTTTAGATATTCATCCTGAAGATAAGGGTTCTTTTCCTTTATAAGCATTTGAATGATTCAAGCCTGCTATTCAATTTGTTGATAGCAGGCTTTTTTTATGATAAAAATCTTTGAAAGGTACTGAGACATTGAATAATTAAAATTAAATTTTTAAAACTTGAATAAAGTTACAGTTTTCAATAAACCACTTTATAATCTAACTTCTTTTTAAGTGATGGAAATAGACTCTTGAGTATCATTGTTGCCTTAGATGCTAAAAGCCAATATGACGCCTTAACAATTACAGATCAACTTGATCCATCACTCTGTCGTGTAAAAGTAGGTAAAGAGCTTTTTACTCATGCAGGGCCTTCCGTTGTAAAAGTATTGCACGATAAAGGCTTTGAAGTTTTTCTAGATCTTAAATTTCATGATATTCCCAACACCACTGCACAGGCGGTTTGTGCTGCGGCAGACTTAGGTGTGTGGATGGTGAATGTGCATGCATCGGGAGGGCGGAAAATGATGGAAACCTGTGTAGAGAGATTAAAGGCAGGTAATTACCCAACTCAATTGATTGCGGTCACTGTGTTGACTTCAATGGGTCGTGAAGATTTAAAAGATATTGGTTTAGATATTGAGCCTTTCGAGCAGGTTAGACGTCTTGCTCAGTTGACTGAACAAAGTGGGCTAGACGGAATAGTGTGTTCTGCACAAGAAGCAAAAATGTTGCGTGAAGTGCTATCGCCTGAATTTTCTTTAGTTACACCGGGCATTCGCCCAGTGGGCTCAAATGCGGATGATCAAAAACGAATTGTTACACCGCAACAAGCTATGCAAGATGGTGCTACACATTTAGTGATTGGTCGTCCTATTACACAATCAAAAAATCCAAATCAAACTTTACGTGATATTTTGGCAAGTCTTTAATTTTTGGTTATCAAAAAGCTGACTTAGGTCAGCTTTTTATATATAAGACTTCTATTTTAAGCTTTCAAAGCCATTAACTTGGATGCTAAACATATTAAAATGCAGCCAAAATACTGATTGCAATTGGTGCAAGTATAGACAATATAAAACCACTCACCATGGCATGAGGAATAAAGTCATTACCGCAAGCTTGTTTGACCATGGGTAAAGTAACATCCATTGCCGTTGCGGCTGCAGCAGAAATAGCAGAACGTGGATAACGCCATCCGATACTATACATTAAGAGAATTGCAATAACTTCTCGGAATAAGTCATTCATTAGCGCAATACTGCCCAACTCCGCATTTTTCAACTCCGTAACTACAATGCCACTCATAGAATAAAAGCCATAACCTTGTGACAACATAATTAAGTCTTTTAAATTTACATCTTTAATAATGAATGAACTTAAAAGTGCACCTGCTAATGATCCAATAATACACCCCAAGGGAACAAGCATAATTTTCCAATTGAGCCATGAACGATCAAGTGGGGAATACGCTAAATCTAAGCCAATAAAAAGCATGAAAATGAGCAATAAATTCCAAGTACTGATTGAGAGATTTAAATTAAAATAATGCACTAATTCAGCCAGACCGTAGCCTAAAACTAATGCAATAAAGGCGTAACTAATATTTAAGAGCGATTTAAGTAACAAAGCAGTCGAAACTTTCCCATGCGCAGGTTGATGGCCAATACTTTTAAATAGAATGTAGCAACACAAAAAAGCACCGACTGATGTGACGAGGGAAAGTATGAATGAGGTTGATAAAATCTGAATGGGTCTTTCGATCTGATGTAAATTTTCTGAGAATTCAAAGGCAATGGCAATGAGTAAAATATAAGTAAAATAAGGTAGAACTTGAAATGCAAAACGAACTAATTTTTTTGGGATTTTATGCGCAAAAATAAAACCAACACATAAACAGAGCAAGAGTTGGGTAATGAGCCAAAATGATGACATACAGAACAGACAAGAGTTGAAAATACGGGTTTATTATGACAAATTAACTTTTAAGCTGTATATAACTTATCAAGATTTTGTTCAATCTATAATTTTTTAGTCCATTATTTTAATGTCATTGGTTATGAGGAAAATTATATGCTCATTCTTCTTTAATATTTTAACGACTAGTCTTGATTTTTGAGTGATATGAATAGATTTTAATTAAACTCTTTGGTCTAATTTTTTATCACAATACTTAAAAAAATTGAGTAAATAAGCCAAAATTCAACAGAATGGGCTCAAAGAAATATTGATAGTTTCCGCAATGTGCAAACAACCAAATTTATAGTAAAAATTGAAATGTTATTTTCATTAGATTTTGTCATGAAGTGTGTTTGTAAAAAAAAGCCACGAATATGGTCAAGCCCGCACTTAAATAGCCTAAGTTTTTTAATGCCAAAGTGTTATATATTTCATCTTAATCTTCGCTATAATTTAAATAGCCTAAAATAGTATTCAATGATATGTCTGATTTAAATTCTAAACACAGCACCGCCTTTACTCCTTTGTCACCAGCAGAACGTTATGCTCAAGCGATCGCTTCTGGTCAATTCATGCCGGATGATGCGCAGGCGCAAGCTGTTCATGAATTAGATCGGGTTTGGCAGGAATTGGTACAACGTTTTAAAGCATCGAAAAAAACATTCCGTCGTTTCCGTCGCCAAACCTCGCCTAAGGGCGTGTATATGTGGGGTGGCGTAGGGCGTGGTAAAACATGGTTAATGGATCAATTTTTTGAATCTATTCCTTTTCGACGTAAAATGCGGATGCATTTTCATCATTTTATGCAACATGTGCATCGTGAATTAAATAAATTATCTGGTCAGCGTAATCCACTTGATTTGGTTGCAGATCAAATTTATCAACAAGCTGTTATTATCTGTTTTGATGAATTTTTTGTTTCAAACGTTACAGATGCGATGATTTTAAGCGAATTATTCCAAAAATTGTTTCAGCGTGGCGTTACGCTGATTGCTACTTCAAATATTGCACCAGATGGTCTTTATAAAAACGGTATTCATCGTGATCGCTTTATTCCTACCATTGAAATGGTGAAGAAAAATTGTGTCGTTTTAAATGTGGATGCTGGCGTAGATTATCGTTTACGAGTACTAAAACAGGCACAATTATTTAAGACTCCATTGACTCACGATCATAAAAATTGGATTGCACAACGTTTTAGTGCGCTCACACGAACACAAACGATTTCACAAGAGCCCATTATTATTAATAATCGTATTGTAGAAACCATAGGTCATACAGAAGATGTTTTGTGGTGTGAATTTTCAGAATTGTGTTTAAAGCCTCGTAGTCCCGCAGACTTTATTGAAATCGCAAATATTTATAACACCGTATTGGTTAGTAATGTTCCACATTTGACTGATTACTTGTCTGAAGGCGCACGTCGTTTTATTTATTTGGTCGATGAGTTTTATGATCGTGGTGTAAAGTTATTATTAACCTCTGAAGACTCCATTATTGAGATTTATCAAGGTGAAAAAATGGCCTTTGAAATTGAACGCACCCGTTCACGTTTACTTGAAATGCAATCTGATGAATACTTAAATGCAGCACATAAGCAAATTCAGAAAATTGACTCTGAAGTAAATTAAAAATACAGACGATGAAATAAAGATTAAGCGCCATTATTTGGCGCTTTTTTTAACTATGAAGTTTATATTCTCAATATTCATATCAGTTTTGAGTGCAATATTTAATATTTTATTCTGAAAAAATATGCTTTGAGACTGATTTAAAGGTAGAAGCTGGTACTTAGGTCTAATTTTTGTATGCTCAAAATTTCATACACTATAAATTAAATCTCTAGGTGAATAATAACAGTATATAAATAAAGTATATTTTTATTCAATAATGAGTATATTGTTTTATAGAAAATGATCATTATTTAGCATTGTGATAGTACTATTCAGTTAGATTTAAATCGGTATACTAGAATCTCTTGTTATAAAAAGTAGCAATATCAGGATAGACAATGACTGCACGTATTCAAAAAGGCAAGTTAGCGATTGCTAAAGAACTTTACGATTTTATCGAAAATGAAGCATTACCAGGTTCTGGTATAGACAGCGAAACATACTGGAAAAACTTCGAGCAAGTGGTTGTTGATCTTAGTCCTAAGAATAAGGCGCTTTTAGCTAAGCGTGATGATCTTCAGGCTAAAATTGATGAATGGCATCGTAATAATAAATTTGAATTAGAAGCTTATAAAGCTTTTCTTAAAGAAATTGGCTACTTATTACCTGAAGTAGAAGATTTTCAAATCAGCACAGAAAATGTAGACGAAGAAATTGCATTATTGGCTGGTCCACAACTTGTCGTACCTGTACGTAATGCACGTTATTGCTTAAATGCCGCTAATGCGCGTTGGGGTTCTTTGTACGATGCACTTTACGGTTTTGATGTCATCTCTGAAGAAGATGGTGCTGAAAAAGGTAAGGGCTATAACGCAGTTCGTGGTGATAAAGTCATTGCATTTGCGAAAAACTTCCTAAATGAAAACTTTCCATTGGCGCAAGGTTCACATGCAGATGCAACCGAATATACGGTAGATCACAACAAGCTTGTCGTGACTTTAAAAGATGCGACTCAAACTACTTTAGCTCACGAAGCTCAATTTGTAGGTTATAACGGTGAAGCTGCTGCACCGACTGAAATCGTATTCAAAAATAATGGCTTACATGTCATTATTGAAATTGATGCCACTAGCCCAATTGGTCAAACAGATGCGGCAGGTGTTAAAGATTTAGTACTTGAAGCTGCTGTAACGACTATTCAAGATTTAGAAGATTCAATTGCAGCTGTTGATGCTGAAGAAAAAGTTGAAGGCTACCGTAACTGGTTAGGCCTAATGAAAGGTACTTTAGAAGAATCAATCGAGAAAAACGGTAAAACTGTTACTCGTAGTTTAAATAAAGACCGTACGCATAAGAACTTGATTGGTGGTGAAACGATTATTCATGGTCGTTCATTAATGCTTCTTCGTAATGTGGGTCACTTGATGACTAATCCTGCCATCCTTGTCGATGGTGCGGAAATTTATGAAGGCATTATGGATGCATTGGTTACACCATTACTTTCTTTTGCTGACATTAAAGGGCAAAACGAAATTAAGAACTCTCGCAAAGGTTCTATGTATATCGTTAAGCCAAAAATGCATGGTCCAGAAGAAGTTGCATTTGCTGTTGAATTGTTTGAACGCTCTGAGCAAGCATTAGGTTTACCTGCAAAAACTTTAAAAATCGGGATTATGGATGAAGAGCGTCGTACATCTGTAAACTTGAAAAACTGTATTGCACAAGCGAAAGACCGTACGATTTTCATCAATACAGGCTTCATGGATCGTACTGGTGATGAAATTCATACCTTTATGGAAGCAGGTCCGTTCGTACGTAAAGGCGAAGTGAAAGGACAAATCTGGTTCCCAGCGTATGAAAACCGAAATGTAATGGTGGGCTTGAAAGCAGGTTTACGTGGTAAAGCACAAATTGGTAAAGGAATGTGGCCTAAACCAGATATGTTGCTGGATATGTATAAAACTAAAACGGAACATCCAGATGCTGGTGCAAGCTGTGCATGGGTTCCATCACCAGCGGGTGCGGTCATTCACGCGATTCATTATCATCAAATTAATGTTGCAAGCCGCCAAAAAGAATTATTGGCGACTGAAGCATTACCATTAGATGATTTGTTAACGCCACCTTTAGCAAAAGACACCAATTGGTCTGAAGACGAAAAAACCAAAGAACTTGAAAATAACTGTCAAGGTATTTTGGGCTATGTAGTTCGTTGGGTTGATTTAGGCGTAGGTTGTTCTAAAGTTCTTGATATTAACAATGTGGGTTTAATGGAAGACCGTGCAACATTGCGTATTTCTTCACAACATGTAGCGAACTGGTTACGTCACGGTATTGTAACCCACGCGCAAGTTGAAGAAGTCATGAAACGTATGGCTGCTATTGTGGATCAGCAAAATGCAAATGATCCAGAATATACAGCTATGGGTCCAAACTTTGATGGTATCGCATTCCAAGCTGCATCTGACTTGATCTTTAAAGGTGGGGAACAGCCATCGGGTTATACAGAGCCATTATTGCATGCAGCACGTTTAAAACTTAAAGGTTATACAGGTGATTAAACATCGCATGTAAATAAAAAAACCTCTTCGGAGGTTTTTTTATTGTCTTAAGGTTACTAAAAGTATTTTGTACTGGCGCTTTTATACAATACCTCCTACATTCATTCTTAAGTCAAAAAAAAGAGTCTGAGTATGATTGCTTATAAAATAAATGATGAACAATACATAGCGGGACAATGGCTAAAAGGAACATCAACCCATGTCATAGAAAATATCAATCCTTATCATCAAGAAATTATTTTAGAACTTCACGCAGCCAGTATCATTGATGTAGAAAGTGCTTACGCAGCAGCACAAAAAAGTTTCTTGTCATGGTCAAGCACAGCAGCAGAACAGAGAAAAAAACTGGTTGTAAATGTGGCAGAAGTGGTGAAGACACGACGTGAGGAAATCATTGACTGGTTAATTCAAGAATCGGGAAGTACACGATTAAAGGCTTCGCTTGAAGTAGATGCAGCCTTAAGTATCATTCAGGAGGCAGCAACTTTTCCTCAGCGTATGATGGACAGCAAGCTTAAATCCTTAGATTCAGAAAGAAGCAGCTGGGTCTACCGTAAAGCCTTAGGTGTGATTGCCGTGATTAGTCCTTGGAATTTTCCATTTCATTTAAGTATGCGTTCAGTGATCACCGCGATTGCAATTGGAAATACAGTGGTTTTGAAGCCAGCAAGTGATACACCTGTAACAGGAGGTTTATTATTAGCAAAAATCTTTGAGGAGGCAGGCTTACCCTCCGGTGTTTTAAATGTTGTTGCAGGCGTCGGCAGTGAAATAGGTGATTATTTTGTCGAACACGACGTTCCTAAACTTATTTCATTTACTGGATCAACAGAAGTCGGCAAACGAGTAGGACAACTGGCTATTGCCAGTAATAATTTAAAACGGCTTGCTTTAGAACTCGGTGGAAATGCACCGTTGGTGGTTTTAGATGATGCAGATCTAGATTTGGCTGTAGAGTTAACTGTAATGGGACGTTTTCTCCATCAGGGGCAAATTTGTATGAGTACCAATCGTGTCATTGTTGATGCGAATATTTATGATCGTTTTGTCGAAAAGTTGGTACAGCGTGTTGGATCAATTGAAATTGGAGACCCTGCACAGGAAACCACCCTTATTGGTCCGATTATTAATAGCAGCCAAGTTGATAAAATTAAAAAAATCATCGAGCTTGCAGAGCAAGCGGGTATAAAACTAATCGTTAAAGGGGAAATCAAAGGCAATTTAGTACCGCCGCATATTTTTATTGATGTCGATCCAAGTTCGAGTTTGGCCCAAGAAGAAAGTTTTGCGCCAATTTTACCTGTTATTAAGGCGCAAAATGAAGCCCATGCTCTAGAGCTTGCGAATGATACGCGTTTTGGTCTATCAAGTGCGGTGTGTACTCAAGATAATGAACGTGGGGTGCAATTTGCTTTAAAAATTGAAGCGGGAATGACACACATCAATGCAATTACCGTAGCAGATCAAGCCAATGCACCTTTTGGGGGAGAGAAAAACTCAGGCTTGGGGCGTTTTAATGGGCAATGGATTTTAGAAGAGTTTAGTCGTACCCATTGGGTGACGCGACCAAAGATAAAGTCCTAATCTAGATACGTAGTAAGGTTTGATTTGTGGTTTGAAATATCATTTATAGTTATAATTGAATAGAATTGATACATGGCCAAATGACTGTTATGTGTGCAAATTTCAAACCACTTACTCTTCAGCAATTGAGTTATTTAAATTTTCCGAATATACCGTTTGAATATTCTGAAGAAGTTTATCCAGGCTATGAGTTACCGTTATTGTTTCAATCTTCGCGGGGTTTAGAGTGGCGTAAAGTGATGTTCGGTTTGGTACCCAAATGGGCTAAAGATACAACGATTGCAACTAAGACCTATAATGCACGCAATGAAACTTTGTCACAAAAACCGAGCTTTAGTGAAGCGTTGTTGAAATACCAATTTGGTGTCATTCCTGTCACCGAGTTTTATGAATCTAAATATATAGATCAAAAACCACAAAGATGGGGCGTTAGACGAAAAGATGGTCAGGCATTTTTTATTGCTGCATTGTATGAAATAAGCAAAATAAATGATCAAGTGATTCGTTCTTGCAGCATGATTACCATGGATGCGATTGATCATCCTATGATGAAAGAATTCCATGAACCAGGAAATATTAAACGCTCAGTGATGATTATTCCTCATGAGCGTTTAAATGAATGGTTAAGCTGGAACTCTCCAGATATACAGTCATTTGTCGAAGGTTTTCCTGTGGCAGATTTTGAATGTTCACATGTGCCTAAATTAAAAGTGAAGAAAACCAGTCCACAGTTGAATTTTTTTGATGAATGATAAATGGTTTTAATGGGCTAAGTTTTTAAAAATATGCTTAAGACATTCCATCATTTTTTCAATTTGCAAAGGCGTTAAGCCTTCAAAGGATTGTTCGAGTACCACATTGGTTAGATCATTAATTTTATAGAACATTTTTTCGCCTTCTTCAGTCAAAATAACACGCGTAATTCGTGCATCATCTTCACATGAATAGGTGTCGACTAACTTTTCATCTTTTAAGCGATAAACAATTTTGGTGGTGGTCGACATTTTAGAGACTACCATTTCAGACAAATCTGAAACGCTTGCATTGGGTTTAGACTTTAATGCCAATAAAATACGACGACGAGAATTATCCAAACCATATTTTTTTAATACATGATCTACGTTTTGGACATATTGAGCATGGACTTGGGTAACCCAATAATAGGGAAAATGTTCTAGATTAAAATCTTCTGATGTAGGCAAGAACTTACTGTATTTCTTAGTCATAAAAATTCCCCGAGCAAATTGTTGTAATTGTAATCCGTTATCTTGAATATCTTATTTGAAAATTCACTCATTTATCAAGATTAATATAACTTAAATGATAAAATTCATAAACGATAATGGTTGATTATAAATTAATGCAAAAATTATATATAAATTTTCCTTATAAATAAGAGTTGGCTATTTTGTACACAAGAATTGCGTTCGACTATAGTGAATCGGAAGTAATATCTAGATAATTCAAAAAATTGAATTATAAAAAATATGAGGATGGGCTAAAACTTATAATAACTTAGAGACAATGAACTATAAAATATTTCAAATAATCTAATTAAGTATTTGAAAAATATAATTAATTTGTTTAAATTCATGATGAGGAATTATAAAATAACTTAAATTAAAAGGGATCAAATAAATAGAAAAATCGAGTTTTAAACGTTAAAAATAAAAAAAATAATTACAAATTTCCTAGATTGTGCATAATTGATTTATCTATTGTTGAAAAGGTCACTCATATGGATCCGTCGCCGTACAGGTCTACGCTTTATTTTCACCCAATGTATAACATCGGAGATATAAACTAATGGAGTTTTTATTAGATCCGGGAATTTGGGTTGGACTACTTACCCTGATTGTTTTAGAAATTGTTTTGGGTATTGATAACCTTGTCTTTATTGCTATTTTAGCTGAAAAACTTCCTCCAGAACAACGTGATAAAGCACGTGTGATTGGTCTTTCACTCGCTTTAATTATGCGTTTGGGATTGCTGTTTGCCATTTCTTGGTTAGTCACTTTGACCAAACCGCTAATTATTCTTTTTGATTGGACCTTCTCGGGTCGAGACTTGATTCTTTTATTTGGTGGTCTGTTCTTGGTGTATAAAGCCGTCACAGAGCTGCATGAAAAAATTGAGGGTAAACCTGAAGTTAAAGTAAGCACCAATATTGTTTATGCGAGTTTTGCCGCAGTCGTTGCACAGATTGTTGTATTAGATGCAGTATTCTCTTTAGATTCTGTTATCACCGCTATTGGCATGGTCGACAACATTTATGTAATGATGGTAGCAATGATTGTTGCCATGGCTGTCATGCTACTGGCTTCTAAATCACTCACTGCTTTCGTAAACCGTCATCCAACGGTGGTAATTCTGTGTCTAAGCTTCTTATTACTGATTGGGATTAGCTTAATCGCAGAAGGTTTTGGTTTCCACATTCCGAAAGGTTATATCTATTCGGGTATTGGTGTTGCTATTGCGATTGAAGCATTTAACCAATTTGGTCAGCGAAATGTTGCCAAACATGAATCTAAAATTCCACTGCGTCATCGTACTGCCGATTCTATTTTAAAATTGATGGGCGGTAAAATGGAAACGGTCACCGATAGTGGTCAACATTTTGAAGCGCAAGAAGCATTTGCCGACGAAGAACGTTATATGATTGGTGGAGTGTTAACGCTAGCTGAAAGATCTGTAGCGTCTATTATGACACCTCGGAGTCAAATTTCTTGGGTAGACATTAATGATACACCCGAGCAAATTCGTGAACAGGTTTTGTCTGTACCACACAGCTTATTTCCTGTCTGCCGAGGTAGTTTAGACAAAGTTTTGGGTGTGGTACGTGCAAAAGAACTTCTTGATGTGCTAGATAATGATGAAGAACTCAAAGCTTTAATCAAACGCCATCGTGCAATTTATATTTTTCAAAAAATGAAAGTTATTGATGCAATTAATACTTTGCGTACTTCTAAAGGCTCATTGGTTTTAGTCAGTGATGAGTTTGGAAATGTACAAGGTCTAATTTCTCCACTCGATGTTTTTGAAGCAATTGCTGGTGAATTTCCAGATGCAGATGAACAGCTCGATTTGGTCAAGATTGATGAGCACACATGGAAAGCTTCTGGCATGTTGGATGTATATCAGCTTGAATTAGAGTTGGGCATGATGGATTTGGTGGAAGAAGATGCAGGTTATATCAGTGTTGCAGGTTTAATTTTAGATAAAACCAATGGTGAAGTGAAGTTAGGAACTCAATTGCAATATCAAGGGGTTGATTTCGAGGTCACTGAACTGGACGGAAATCGTATTAAATCTGTTCTAATTATGCATCGTTAAAATATTAAGTGTGCAGAATAATGCAGCTTGTTGATTAATTTTTAAATCGTTAATTTGTTGTATCAACCCAATAGGCTAGTCCTATTGGGTTTTTTAAGCTTGAGGTCCTGATATTTTGTCTATACTTGATTGTGTTTGATGCTAAACAACCCAATTCATCCAAAAATTAGTTTTGAAATAACGTAAATAATAAAAAAAGCTCAAATTTTGATGATTTCAAAGTCTGCATATTGCTGAATTAAATTTTCATCAAGCTGATGAATATGATCTATAAAGGCAATATTAAACTCGCCTAATTTTTGTGTTTTTTCAAAGGCCAATTTTCCAGCAATTGCAAAATGTAAATGTGCTGCTATAGCCGCAAGCGTAGGTGTAGCTACAGCAGCATAGCCAGCAATTAAAGCACCTAGGGCACAACCTGTCGCAGTAATTTTAGGTTGTAAGTAAGAGCCACCATTGATTTGAATAACAGCATTAAATTGTTGGGATAAGATGAAATCCGACTCACCAGAAATGGCAATACAGTCTGTATGCTTTAACAGTACTTTGGCTTGGTGATAAACATCTGCACTTTTTAAAGTACTATCTACACCTTTAGATTTGGCTTGATGGCCAGCGAGTGTACTCATTTCTGAAGCATTGCCCCGAATGATGGTCGGATGATATTGTAATAAATCATCTACCATATTTGAACGCCATTTTAGAATAGTGCCGTATCCTACTGGATCAAGTACCCAAGGTGTATCTGTAAGTTGAGCTGTTTTTGCAGAAATCTGCATCGCCTGCATTTGCTCATTGGTCGGTGTGCCCAGATTAATACTTAAAGCCGCCGCTATATGTGTAAAACTTTCAGCCTCGTATGGGTTATCAATCATGGCAGGAGAAGCACCTGCAGCAAGCAAGATATTGGCGGTATAATTGGTTGCGACACTATTGGTGATGCATTGTACCAAAGGCTGCTGAGCTTGAAGCTGTTGCCATGCTTGAATAACCTGCTCTAGCAATGTTGATTTTTCAAGCATAAGCTAATTCCTTAAATAATCGCTGTAATTAAATCAAATGAATACATCATTTTGAATTTATTGGGTGAAATAATGATCTTGATGCTTACACGTACGACAAAATAAAGTCACATAACTTTCAGCATCATAATCCACAGTCAGTTCATTCGAGCCGCAATACATACAGCGTTTTTGTGAATAAAAATTTAAACGTGGCTGCATTTTATTCCATAAACGCCAAATCGGCTGGAAAAAAATATTTTCATCGCTGCCAAGAAAACGAAAAAATAGAATGTCACTCATTTTACTCAATGGAATATTGGGCGGACGAGGCAACATCGAGGTTTCCCATTTTTCTGTCACGGCACGTTCACGATATTTCTGTAAGGTTTTCTTTAATAAGTTGGTATTAATAAAGTTTTCATTACGGGCTTTAAGTGCTTTTTGCTGATGTAAATATTCCAAAGCAGTTTGTACCAGATAATAAATTTGCCCTACTGCCAGTACATCCATTAAGCGATAACAGAAGGTTTGGAGACTATTATTTCCTGCAATCTGTACGCCCCAAAGCCGACAATAAAACTGAGCAAACTGTATAATTTCCTGATAAAGCACCAAATACAATGCACTTTTAACTTCGTCTGCATTTTTAAAAGGCACACCCATGGTTAAATTTTCGTAAAACCAATTTCGAAGTTGTAGCGTTACACTAAATAAACTCGGTTCAGAGTAACCATCTAATCGAACGTTAACATAATAATGATGTGCTTCAGAAGCAAAATCCTTGGCAATTAAAATCTGTTCTTTGACTAATAGTTTAATCAAATAACTTTGAAACAAATAGTTGGGGGTAATGGAATGGTATTTGATCGCTTCCCAATCAATATATTCCTGATGCACTGTATATTCTTGAACTTGATTGTCTAGAATACTGAGTAAGAATAGTTTGTTGATAAAACTGATTTGATCAAGTCGATATTCGATTTGTTCTTTATCTTTGGACTTAATTTTACGTTGTTCTTGCAGCCGTGTTTCCGTCAGCATTCTTTTACGATTTGCCAAACACCGATCACAGTGACAATTATGACGTTCATCTTGAAATACACGATGTTGACAATGGCTACATTCGTGGAAATGAATTGCTTGTTCGTATTGCTCTGCCTCAATCCAGAACATAGATGCCTGACATAAAGGGCATGATGTGCTTTCATCGAGTTGTTTTTGCAGAATTTGAAGAAGCATGTAGCTCTAACTCATGAGGTGAAAAATGTAAATTATACATTCCCAGATACAGGAGTAGTGCAAAGATTTATCCAATATGAAAATTATGCTGAAATTGAGAAATAAATATTAAAATTACCCGATAAAAGTGAACTGTAAGACTTTTTTATTTGTTGCAATATGTTAGATTCTTCGAATACATAATTATAAAACAACGTAAATTATTCAAAAATGTAAAAGGATTTTTAGTGATGACACAAAAATTGTTAATAAAATGCATGTTGGGGTTGGTCGTCGGATTCAGCAGTGTTGTGAGCTATGCAGCGTCACTCGAAGGTTTTTGGAGAACCATCGATGATAAAACGGGACAACAGGTTTCAATCGTTGAAATTAAAAAGAAAGCAGATAACACTTATGGCGTAAAAGTGGTATATCGTTATCCGCAACTCGGTAGTACACAAGTGCTGACCAACTGTGTGAAATGTCCAGAGCCTTTTAAAAATAAGCCAATTTTAGGTCTTGAAATTGCTTGGAATATCAAAGAAAACCCAAACAAACCCAACGAATTTATTGATGGTCGTATTTTGGAACCTAAAACGGGCAATATTTATAAAGGTAAAGCAACATTAGAAGCGAATGGAAAGCGCGTGCGTATGCGAGGTTATATTGGCGTATCTTTACTTGGACGTTCTCAAGTTTGGATTCGAACTCATAGTGCAACCCCTTAAAAGCATTGATAATAAGGCTTTCCTATTTTTAGGAACTTGTGGGCTTCTTTGGTTGGATACATAAAACGGTTATCACTCAAAAAAAGGCAAAATTTTTCATATCAATGGCTACATGGGAATAACGGCTTTGGGGCGAAGAGTGGCTTAGATTCAAGTAGATAAAGTAACATCTTAATTTTTCATCTTTAAAACAACCTTGATCCGCACGTGGATCAAGGTTGTTTTGTCAAAAATTTTTATCTCTAAACTGGGCAAGGTAAACTTTCGTCTTCCTGCCCGATTTTTTTAGCCGCAATTAAAGCTTGAACTTTTTTAGATGGGATTTTTTTGTGACCCAATACATCATAAGTATTTAAAATAGCGCCAATTTCATTAGGTTGTATTGCAATACCTTCGCAACTCAAAAATAGAGCAATCACTTTATGATCAATCCCAGCCGCATCAAGCTTTTGTATGGATTTAATATTTTCCACGCGTACAATATGGTCTTTAACAAACATAGCAATTACCTCATTTTTATTTAAGACTGACTTTTATAGTGCGCTTTGCGCAGATGATTACAAGCAAAAATCGTGCACAAAATGTACATATCTTGAAAATAAGTGTTAACTTTCATATAAGTTGAATCACAGTGTATTCATTTATTGATCAAGTTTTACTGATAAATTTTGATTAAGGTATTGATATTTTTGATAAAAGACACTTCATTCAATATTTAGAATAATAATTGTTCCATTGATTTAGTATTTAATTGAAAATATTCCATCAGATGCCCATATATAACATAAAGTAGCAACGCAGACAGAGTGTGAAAGTTATCGTATGATCGAACTCTTACACAGACCAATGTGCTGGCTTAATAATTACAGGATTAGGACATTATATGAATATCGCGGCGAACCCAGTGGTTGAAGCAGATCAAACTGTTTATTTAAAAGACTATGAAAAACCTTCTTTTTTGGTTGATTCAATTAATCTAGATATTCAAGTTCATTCAGATTATACCCAAGTAAACACCACATTGATCATGCAGCGCCAAACTTCAGGGGATTTGGTACTGCTAGGCCGTGATCTTGAATTAAAATCAATTCTATTAAACGGTACAATTCTGTCTGAAAGTGAATATACACTCGATGCTGAACAATTAGTGATTTCCAATGCACCAGATCATGTCATTTTAGAAACCAAAGTTATTATTCATCCTGAGAGCAATACGCAACTTGAAGGTTTGTATCAAGCAGGCAGTGATTTATTTGTCACTCAAAATGAACCTGAAGGTTTTCGTAAAATTACCTTTTATCCAGATCGTCCAGATGTCCTGTCTGTATTTACCACGCGGGTTGAAGCGGACAAAAAATTTCCAGTGCTTTTGGCCAATGGCAACTTAATGGAAGCAGGTGAGGTCGGTGAAGGCCGCCATTATACGATTTGGGAAGATCCTACTCATAAACCAAGTTATTTATTTGCTTGTGTCATTGGCGATTTAGCTGTTCTGAAAGATTCATACGTGACATCAGAAGGCCGTAATGTTGCACTCGAAATTTATGCGGTCGAAAAAGATATTCCAAAATGTCATATTGCAATGGAAGCGTTAAAACACTCCATGCGTTGGGACGAAGAACATTATGGTCGTCCTTATGACTTGGACAATTATATGATTGTTGCGACCAGCCAATTCAATATGGGCGCTATGGAAAATAAAGGTTTAAATATCTTTAATACCTCTTGCGTACTTGCGGACGAAGAATACACAACGGATGCTGCAATCATGCGTGTTCAATCTGTGATTGCACATGAGTATTTCCATAACTGGACAGGGAATCGGATTACCTGCCGTGACTGGTTCCAATTGTGCTTAAAAGAAGGCTTGACTGTTTTTCGTGATCAATCTTTCTCGGAAGATTTACAATCGGCTGCGGTACAGCGGATTGATGATGTCGCAGTTTTAAAAGCTCATCAGTTCCCAGAAGATTCAGGTCCACTTTCACATCCGCCACGCCCAGACCATTTTGTTGAAATTAATAACTTTTATACGGCAACCGTATATGAAAAAGGTGCGGAAATTAACCGCATGATGGCAACTTTACTGGGCAAAGAAAAATTCCGTAAAGGCACTGACGAATATTTCCAGTGTCATGATGGTCAAGCCGTGACGGTTGAAGATTGGGTGTCTGCATTGACAGCAGGTTCAGGTATCGATTTATCTGCATTTCTAATTTGGTATAACCAGCCGGGTACTCCAAAACTTGAAGCAAATGGAGAATATGATGCTGGCAAACAAACTTATCGTTTAAGCTTTAAACAATCTTTAAAAGCCCATCCTAAATATCCAAATTTGAAAGCTGTGCCGATTCCGATTGCGCTTGCCTTGTTTAATGCCGAAACAGGTGAGCAATATACTTTGCAGTCTGAAGCATTATTCGAAAATACAGTTAAAGATGGCATGTATTTATTTGATCAAAATGAAGCAACTATCGAGTTTAGCGGTATTACGGCAAAACCTGTGGTGTCTTTATTACGTAACTTTTCTGCACCTGTAAATCTAGATTTTAATTATTCAGATGAGGAATTGGCCTTTTTAATTCAATTTGAAACCAATGGTTTTAATCAATGGCAAGCGACTCAAACTTTGCTTGAACGTATATTGTTGCAGGGTCATGACGCCAATATTTATGTGCAAGCCATTAAAAACACCTTGCCAGATTTGGTAGAAAAAGATCCGCTCTTGGCTTCACGTTTATTTGATGTTCCTACAGAAGGTTACTTGGGCAGCCGAATTGACTGTGACTATTCACCGATAGTGATTCAGGAACAGCGTGATGCATTAATCTATACTTTGGCACATGCATTAGGCTCCTTCTGCCAAGAGACTTATTTAAGTTTAGATCCAGATTTGCAGAAAGAATTTTCCCAAGCGATGGGAGTACGTGCTTTAAAAAATATCATGTTAAATATGATGGCGCGTCAAGGCGATATCGCTGCATTTGAATTGGCTTTTGAACAGTACAAAAATACAGGCAATATGTCTGAACGTTTGGGTGCATTGAAAGTCTTGGTGTGGAATGATGCGCCACAAGCCAGCGATGCGCTAGCTGATTTTTATAATCGCTTTAAAGATGAAGCATTGTCACTTGATCAGTGGTTTATGGTACAAGCCGCTCATCCTAAAGCCACTGTAGAAAGTATTCATTATTTAACTTCACATCCTGACTATGATTTGACGACACCAAATCGTATTCGTGCAGTCAGTGGCGGTTTAAATACTCATCCTGTCAATACATGGAGTTTTGGTGTACAGCATTTTATTGACTTGGCAAAATATTTAGATGAAAAAAATCCAATTGTGGGATCTCGCTTATTACAAGTGCTTTCACGTTGGTACACTTTGGCTGAGCCACAACGTACACAGGTGAAAACAGCACTTGAGGCTTTAAAATCTCAAGTAAAATCTAAAAATGTTGTAGAAACTTTAAATAGTATGCTGAGCGTTTAATACCCTTACAGGCACTATTGATATTTATAAATAGCCTCTGCTTCGAGCTTAAAACGATCAATAGGGTCAAGTGTGAAAAAGGATGTCTAAAGGCATCCTTTTTTATTTGACAATATTAATTGTCACTAATAAGATAATCCAGATAAATAAAATAAGACAGTAAAAATGGAATTAAAAACAATTGCCTTACCCAACCGTGAAATCGAAGTAGAAGTTTATACTCCGACATCTGGTTCAGAAAAAGCGCCTGCAATTTTATTGCTGCACGAATTAACGGGCTTGCTTGATATCTATCGTGAAGATGCCCAAGATTTGGTAGATCGAGGTTATTTAGTATATGTTCCAAATTTATTTAATGGTGGCGCCGTTAAATACTGCATTCGTGCCATGGTATTTAAAGCGGGGCGAACTAATGCAGCGGACAATGAAGGAAATCAGGAAATTCACGCTCTTTTAGATGCACTAAAAGTTGATCCAAGATCAAATGGTCGTTTGGGAATGTTAGGGCAGTGTTTGACGGGTGGATATGTGATTCAAATGGCGAAACGTGAAGATATGCTTGCGCCAGTTTTATATCATCATTCTTTGGGTATTGAAGGCGCAGGTGTGCCAGAGCAAGATCATTTAGATGAGATTCGAATTCTTCAAGGACATTGGTCTTCATTCGATCCATTTTGTCCAGTAAGTAAGGGTAATAAACTGATTCAAGAGCTCGGTGATCGAGTAGAGGCGTACACTTATAACATGCCACATGGCTTCCGTAGTACTAGCCGAAGTTTAGCGGGAGCAAAATTAGTGTGGCAACGTACAGTAGATTTTTTTGATCGTGAATTAAAGCAAAATATGGATTAAAGCTCAGCCTTAAAAGATTTAGAAAATAAAATTTACGCTGTCCTGGTTAAAATGGTATTTAGACAAATCACTAGATAGTTTATATTTTAATTGATAATTCACATAAAATATTCAATTCGTCACATTCTTGCGTTAAGGTACTCAACAAAAAGCTCATTAAGAATGCGCTTTTTTATTTAACAGATCTAAATAGCCAATCTGTTAACTGAGTTTAAGTGTGGAGGTGGATGATGTTGGTTAAAATTGAAGATGGTTTTTATTTAAATTCACAGCATATTATTGCAGTTCGTATTTCTAAAAATATCACTGATGGATGTTTTATGGTTGGTGTCGAATATACACCTCACAATATTCAAGCGCTGGGTATATATCAAAAAACTTTTGCAAACAAAATTGAAGCAGAAATTTATTTACAAAATTTACATCAGCAAATTTCAAAATAAATGTGAAATTAAACGAGAATCTGCATGTATTTGTTTAATGAAATATTGTAGTCAACATGGTCATGAATGAAAAATTTATACCATTTGATTGAAATAAAGACTTTTAAACTGTTTGACCTAAGTATTTAAAAGTCCCTAAATTTAGGGACTTTTAAATGAGTTAAACTTTAATAATTAGTACGGGGATAGGTGATTGGGTCAGTACCGCTTGCGCTACACTGCCTAAAATGAGCTTTTTAAACCCTGTACGTCCGTGTGAACCCATAATAATTAAGTCTGCTCCCACTTCATCCGCAACATGAATAATACCTTCAGCAGGTGATATACCACGAATCACTTTAGTATCAACATTTATACCATCACGAATAAAAGATTGTTTGGTGTCAGCTAAACGTAATTGTGCATTTTGTTCAGCCTGCATAAAATAATCTGTGATGGCTGGGGCAACTTTATAAAAATCGACCCCAACAAATGGGTCTACAGCAATCACACTCGTGATGGTGACCTGACAGTTTAAGGTTTTTGCTAAAATTAACGCTTGTTCAACAGCTGCATAAGAAATTGGAGATTCATCTACTGGAACTAATATGTGTCTATAAGTCATGATGTTATCCTTATGTGTAGTGTTGAGTTAAATATTTAAAGTCATTTAAATCATGAAGAGCCGATTTAATTGAAATTTATGCACACAATCGAAAAATTCTATATTAAATCGATATATACATACTTTATTCTTTAACAATTAATACAGGCAGTTTAGTTCCTTGTAAAACATCTTGCGCAAAACTACCCAATAAAAACTTTTGGAAACCTTTGCGACCATGAGAGCCGATGACAATCAAATCAGTGTTTAATTTTTCTGCAGTTTCGATAATGCCTTTTTCAGAAACTTCACCTTTCACAATTTCAATATTGGCATTCACACCATTTTCACTGGCGATGATTTGCGCTTCTTTTAACGATTTTTCGGCATTTGCATAAGCTTGCACGAAATATTCTTTCATGATTGGAGACGGATAGTAAAAGTCTGCATTTACAAATGGGTCTTCACTGACAAGACTAATCAGTGTTAATTGACTATTAAACGCTTGAGCCAACTGTGCGGCTTTTTTAACAGCAGATAATGAAATTTCTGAACCGTCCACAGGGACTAAAATATTTTGATAAGACATAAGAATTCTTCCTTTGGTTTATTGTATAGCTATTATTTATTCATAGCACATTGTGTATAAATGTTCAATTTAGTATCTGAAAAATTGTTTTAAAATTCATAAAATTAATAGTGATAATCAAAATGATTAGATTGTTTTATAATGATTAATTTAAAAGTGTAAATAAGCATAAGAGCTTGTATGTCGTAATGAAGTGAGATTAAAAATATCTTTGCTTGAGTCTATTAATTGGATGTTAAATTTTATAAAAATATAGAATACATAGCCGAATAAAATAGATACGATAGACTCTTATGGTATCGATTTTTGAATGGTTCAATATGAATGCAATTTTCATTGCTTATGGTTTACTTGCTTTGGCTATTATTTCTGAAGTGACCGGTTCAACTTTTTTAGTCAAATCTGAAGGTTTTACTCGATTAGGCCCAAGTCTTTTGGTTGTAATTTTCTATATCATTTCTTTTTATCTTTTATCTCAGGTTATCAAAACGATTCCTTTGGGGATTGCTTATGCAATTTGGGGTGGTGTGGGTATTGTTTTGACGGCTTTTATTGGTTTTTTGATCTTTCGTCAAAATCTCGATATTCCCGCTGTAATTGGAATTATCATGATTGTCGGTGGTGTCATTGTGATGAATGTTTTTTCCAAATCTGTAGGTCATTGAATTTAAATGCTGCCAAACCGATTGTTTGAATAATTATTGATAAAAAATTATACAGCACAATAAGAACACTGTAATGGGTTGACACCTTAACGCTTTATTCTAAATTTGAACGGTTTATTCTAAATTTGAGAAACATAGAGACGATTAATCCAAATAATAATCCCCAAAAAGCTGAACCAATTCCAAAAAACTGTATACCTGATGCGCTGAATAAAAAAGTCATTAAAGCTGCTTCGCGTTCATTAGCATCATTAAAAGCTAAAGCAATGTTATGACTGATCGTGCCGAATAATGCAATTCCCGCCAAGGCAACAATAAATATTTTTGGAAATGACATTAATAAACTGGTTAATGTCGCGGCAAAAACACCCATCACGATATAAAAAAAACCACAGCTCATCCCTGCGATATAACGTTTTTTAGGATCAGGATGGACTTGGTTGTCAAGACTTACAGCAGCACTAATTGCTGCAATATTGACGCTATAGCAACCAAAAGGTGCAAGCAGGGTTTGTACAGCACCGGTCCAACCAATCAATTGATTGACATGCGGTTGATAACCATAACTCTTGATCATGGCAATTCCAGGCAAATATTGTGATGCCATATTAATGACAAAGAGAGGCAGGGCTAAGCCAAAAAGTGCTGACCACGTAAATTCAGGTGTGATCCATACAGGTTGTGCGACGTGCCATTCTAAAACAGGTGGATGAAACTCCATAAAGATTGGACACAGGACCAGACCTGCAACGACTGTAATGACAATGCTATAACGTGGCGATAATCGCTTGGATAGAATATAGGCGGTGAGCAATGAAAATATAAATCCCCAGTCATTTTGCATGCTCGCAAAAAGTGCAATTCCAAACTTGAGTAATACGCCAGCTAACATGGCACTGGTTAGACTTTGCGGAATATATGATAAAACTTTTTGAAAAATACCTGAAAAACCTAAAATTGCAGTGAGTAAACCTGAAATTAAAAATGCCCCTACAGCCTCATACAAATTATAGCCGCTTCCTGTGGCTAAAATGAGCGCAAGTCCTGCGGTAGACCATGATGTTGCAACGGGATACTTAAATTTCCAAGATAAAATTAAACCGGAAAGCCCAATACCTAAACCTAAAGCCCAAAACCAAGATGTAATTTGTGCTGGAGTGGCGCCTAAAACTTGGGCTGCTTGAATGACCAAGACTGCAGAAACACTAATGCCAATTAAAAAAGTAATAAAACCGGCAAATACAGCAGGAACCGAGAAGTCTTGAAGAAATTTTTGCATAAAGCCTTTGCTAAAAATATTGAGTAATGATTGAAAAGCGTTATAAGCATACGCCTTTCTTTTTTAAGCGAAAAGAGATTACTAAAAGAAAATGTTGAATTTAACTATACTTAAGTACTTATAAAAAATATATATTTTATAAAGTGGAGGTTGCCAGTTTTAAACCAAAACCACAAAATAAAATACCGACTGCTGCTACACAAGATGCAGTAACTTTATAACGATAAGTAAAATAAGCTGAAAGTTTCGCTCCTGAAAAAATAAGCAAGGTGAGGTAACTCATACTGATGATTTGTAGAATAATAGCCAGTGCAGTAAAAGTAAGAGCAGGATAGGGATAGTGTGGATCGATAAATTGCACGAAAAATGATAAATAAAATAAGATGGCTTTAGGGTTTAATATGCTAATCGTTAAGGCCGTTTTGAAGGGTTGGAGTTGCTGAATAGTTGCATTAGCACGTAATCTTTCTTTTTTTGAATGTGAAGCAGACCAAGTATGATATGCCGCAATTAATAACTTAATGCCTAAATAGCTTAAGTAGAGCGCACCTACAATTTTAAGTAAGATAAACAACCACGGAAATGCATGTAGTAGTGAAGCAGCTCCAAATGCAGTGAGTAAAATAAGAATTAGATCACCCGTATATACACCGAATGCGCCTTTATATCCGGCGTTAATGCCGAAACGCGAGGCAATAGACATCACGTACAAAGAGTTTGGACCAGGCAATAAAATGATTAAAGTAGTCCCAATAATATAAGTCGTAAGATCTGTTATACCAAACACTGGACACACTCAAAAAATAAAAAAGCCGACGTGTTTACTATAACAAAATCGGCTTTTTAAATGCGGCAATATAAAATGCTAAGCTTTTATTTCAGCATCTAAACCAAACGATTGGCGTAGTAGAGTATTTAGTTGTTCACGTGCTTTAATAAATCCATCAATTCCAGATTGTAAAAGCTGTGCAGACATTAAATCATGTTCAACTTGCTGTTTAAATGTGTGCTTATCTAGGGGCACAATTTCATGTTGCTGTATTTGATTCTGATCTGAATTTAACTGACAAATGACTTCGCGATGGTCATTTTCCAACGCGTCCAATAGACTTGGAGATACAGTTAATAAATCACAACCAGCCAAACCTAAAACTTGTTCAACACTGCGGAAGCTTGCGCCCATAATTTCAGTTTTGATGCTGTGTTGTTTATAGAATTGGTAAATTTTCTTGACCGATAACACACCTGGATCTTGATCTATCGAATAATGATCAACATTTTCCGATTTTTTGTACCAATCTAAAATACGTCCTACAAATGGTGAAATAAGCGTCACATTGGCTTCTGCACAGGCTTGTGCTTGGTGTAAACCAAACAATAGCGTCATATTCGTGTGAATGTCTTCAGCTTCCAAGGCTTTGGCCGCCTGTATGCCTTCCCAAGTAGATGCAATTTTAATTAAAATACGATTTTGCGCGATGCCATAATTTTGATATAAAGCCAGTAATTCTTTTGCCTTGGCAATCGTAGCTTCAGTATCGTAAGACAGCGCAGCGTCTACTTCAGTTGAAACACGGCCTTCAATTAGGTTTAAGATTTCAACACCGAACTTGACCGTAAGAATATCAATAGTACGTTCAATTAAAAGATCATCACGATAACCTTCTGACTTGGCTTGCTCAAATGCAGTTTCAATCAGTTCTTTGTTCTCTGGCTGATTTGCTGCTGCAGTAATAAGCGAAGGATTGGTTGTGGCATCTAGAGGACGAAATTTTTCAATGGCTGAAAGATCACTGCTATCAGCGACAATAGTGGTTAAATTTTTTAATTGATCTAAGGCGGATTGATTCATTGATATCTGGTTCTTAAAGTTATTTCCCGTACATTTGTTATATCACAATCTGCTTTTTTCCCAAGTATAAAGCAGGTATAACAACGCGCTATTTGAGGTTTTTTCTTAAATTTCGAATGTGATCAATCAAAAAACGAGCAGCTGCACCCAATTCACTTTCACGACTCCAGACCAAATCAATAAAATATTCAAATTTTGGACTAAAATCCAAAAAATCAAGAATTTTGAGTTGTTGATGAATATGAGGGTTTTGATTCAGCATGTCTAAAGGTAAAATTCCCCAACCCAAACCTTCTATAATCATGGCGCAGGCCGAAAGATTGTTGTCTGTACGCCAGTATTTCTTTGAAAATAACAATTCTGGTTTGAGGCTTCGATCTCGACTGGCAACCACGATTTGTCGATTCTGCAAAATTTGCTCATAACGAACTTGTTTAAATGTTGCTAATTCAGTGTGTAGCGCAGCAACAGGAACTAAAACTTCACGTTTGAGTTCAACAAACTGTTCACGGCTTTCCAACTGCTCACGTTCAAACATCATTGCCAATTGAGCCGTCTGATTGAGTAACATGTTGAGCGCATCTTCTTGGGGTGCTGAAAAAATATTGATTTGGAGATCTGGAAATTCCTTTTCAAGCAGTGAAATATAATCGGTCCACTGAATATGTAAGATTTCTGAGACCACGACAATATTTAAAGCAGATTCCAAACCTTCGCTTAGCGCAAAAGCATGTTGTTTCCATTGATTCATTTCAATAAGGAGTTGCTCAGTTTTTTCGTAAAGGGTGATCGCTTGGGGAGTCGGAATAGGTTCACGCCCAGCGCGACTAAATAAAGATAAATTTAAATCAATTTCTAAATTGGCAATTGACATGCTGACAGCGGAGGGGACTTTGCCTAATGTTCTTGCGGCTGCAGAAAATGAACCCGTTTCTATCACAGTCTTAAAAATGATCAGTTGCTCTTGATTAATATTCATAATGTTCTATCTTTCAATTTTATTGAAAGAACCTAGCTCGATTAATCAATATTATAAAAATAAAATAGCCAATATCCAATCATGAAAGAGTAATTTAAAATGTGGATTTCCAAAAGACGGATTATTCATGCCCTCAGCTATGAAATCATCCTATTGGTGATCATTGCTTTAGCGCTAAGTTTCATATTTCATATGCCCTTAGAAGTCACAGGCGTGCTTGGTATTGCTATGGCAGTCACTTCGGTCATATGGAATATGGTGTTTAATCATTTTTTTGAAAAGTTTGAAGCGAAAAGAAAACTCAAAAGAACCATTGGTGTACGACTTCTACACGCGATTGGTTTTGAAGGTGGTTTGATGCTCGCAACTATTCCCATGGTCGCCTATGCGATGCAGATGAGCATCTGGCAAGCAATTGTGCTCGACTTTAGTTTGACCATGTGTATTTTGGTTTATACTTTTATCTTCCAATGGGGTTATGACCATTTGGAGCAATACTGGGGTAAACAAACTAGATATCAATAAAATTTAAGTCAAAGTTTTGAAGTCAATAGCTCGCTTAAATCAGAGCATTTGACTGTCAGTAATCTGATTTAAAATAAAGTGTAGTTAATCTGCTTAATCTAAAGTTTTAAATGATAGCTTTTAAGTTTTTTGATTTTTTGAAATTCGATCCTAATATTTCTCTATTTTTTAATTTTGTTCAGTTTATGTTGTAATAAAACGGTTTGATTCATGATTAGCTACAAGCCTATACATTCTTTAACTGAAAGCTGACAGTCAGCTATACAACTTTTTGCTCAATGTGTCCTATAGTCATTTTGTAT
This sequence comes from Acinetobacter albensis, assembly GCF_900095025.1. GTDB lineage: Bacteria > Pseudomonadota > Gammaproteobacteria > Pseudomonadales > Moraxellaceae > Acinetobacter > Acinetobacter albensis. The sequence continues at coordinate 72,967 of NZ_FMBK01000005.1, forward strand.
TCTTTATATTCATCATTAAATTTTGAGAATACACCCTTATTTCAAAAGCATAAAAGAAGGATAATATTCAATGAATGATAATATTGATCGTGACACTGTAAAAAATCTTCCTAAAGATGCTCGAGATGATTTAAATGCTGACCCGATTACTGGAGAGCCAGGTGCGCATCCAGTTGGAACGGGAGTGGGTGCAGCAGGCGGTGCCGCCGCAGGTGCGGCCATTGGTGCAATGGGTGGGCCAATTGGAGCATTGGTCGGTGGTGCTGTAGGAGCAGTAGTGGGTGGCTTAGCAGGTAAAGGTGCTGCTGAAGCAGTGAATCCTACAGAGGAAGAAGCCTATTGGAGAGAAACTGCACGTACCACACCCTATTATGCAGAAACGCTTACGACCTATTCAGATTTAGACTATGACCGTGATTATCAAAATGCTTACCGCATAGGTTATGAAAACCGTCAGCATTATGATGCGAATACACGTTTTGAAGATGTAGAGAGCGATCTAAAAACCAAATGGGACCATGAAAAAGGTTTATCCCGTTTAACTTGGAGTGAAGCAAAAATTGCAGTGAGAGAAGCATGGGAGCGTGCGACTCGATAAAATTTTCGTTTTATTTTAAGTTAAGTTTTTGTATAAAAAACCCCGAGAAATCGAATTTCTCGGGGTTTTTAAGTGCTCAATTAAAAGCGTAAGTTGGTTTACAGAACCTTACTTTTCAATAATCGCTGTTACACCTTGACCGCCAGCAGCACAAATTGAAATGAGCACACGACCAGAACCTTTTTGGTTAATGAGTTTTGCAGCAGTCGCGATAATACGACCGCCTGTTGCAGCAAATGGGTGGCCTGCTGCAAGTGAAGAACCTTTTACGTTGAGTTTAGTGCGGTCAATTGAACCGAGTGGCGCATCTAAACCTAAACGCTCTTTACAGAATTTTGGATCTTCCCATGCTTTTAAAGTTGAAAGCACTTGTGATGCAAAAGCTTCGTGAATTTCATAGTAATCGAAATCTTGTAAAGTAACGCCAGCACGCTCAAGCATACGTGGAACTGCATAAGCAGGTGCCATCAATAAACCTTCTTTTTTACCGACGAAATCGACTGCAGCAGTTTCAGTAAAGCTTAAATAAGCCAGAATTTCGTGCCCATTGGCTTTTGCCCATTCTTCAGACGCTAAAAGTACACAAGAAGCACCATCTGTTAATGGAGTAGAGTTACCCGCAGTCATTGTACGCGCATCGCCCTTACCAAATGCTGGTTTGAGTTTAGCCAGCTTTTCTGCAGTTGAGTCAGCACGTAAATTATTGTCACGTTCTAAACCTAAAAATGGCGTAATTAAATCATCAAAGAAACCTGCTTCATAAGCAGCAGCCATTTTTTGATGAGAAGATGCTGCTAATTCGTCTTGTGCTTCGCGAGCGATTCCCCACTCAAGGGTAGTGATTGCTTGATGGTCGCCCATAGAAAGACCTGTACGTGGTTCACCATTTTTTGGTGCATCCATCAAGTCTTTAAGATTAATTTTAGTTAATGCTTTTAAGCGGTCTTTACCTGTTTTTGCAATATTAAGTTCAAGCAATGCTTTACGTAGGCCATCACCAAAAGCAATAGGTGCATCAGAAGTGGTATCTACGCCACCCGCAACACCAACTTCAATTTGACCTAGCGCAATTTTATTGGCTACCAAGAATGCAGCTTGTAAACCTGTACCACATGCTTGTTGAATATCGTAAGCGGGTGTTTCTGGTGCAAGTTCAGTGTTTAATACGCATTCACGTGTCATATTGAAGTCACGACTATGTTTCAATACAGCGCCAGCAACCACTTCACCTAAACGTTGACCCTGTAAATTAAAACGCTCAACCAAACCATTCAATGCTGCAGTAAACATATCAGAGTTGGAAGCAGTGAAATACGCGCCGTTTGAACGAGCGAAAGGAATACGATTACCACCGATAATAGCAACGCGGCGAACAGTGTTTTGACTCATGATTTTATCCTGTTGAACAGCAGTTTGAGTTGTAGATTCAGTTTTTTGGGTGTTGGCAATACTTTTACGTGGTGACGCTGAACGAGTTCGAGTCGTTTTGGTCACACTATTTGCCGATGTATTTGCAGTGCCAGAACTTTTAGTTGTACGCGTAGTACTTTTTGATGTATTTGACACAGTTTCCGTAGCAGAATTTTCGACTGCTGGATTTTCTTGAGTTGTTTTGCTCATAAGGCTTTTCCAAGCATTTTACAGTATTCTTGAGCTGTACATTACCACATTCTAAAAGTGGCGGTATTGACTACAATGACATTACGGTAAGCATTCAGGTCAAGACATCTATTTTTTAACTCAAGTATGATTATTTAGAAACGGATGGATGTATTGAAAGCATAAATATCTAACATTGCATTGAAGTTAAACAGATATATTTCTATTCATCTACAATTTATTTTTAAGAGAGATAATAATCATGACTGACCAATACCAAACCTTTGCAAAATCTCCTATTGGTAAATTTGTCATCAAAAATTTAGGTCTACCAGCACCTATTAATCTTGATCGCTTTGAGTCTGCAACCCCAGTGGTAAAAGGTGCTGTTTTATTTGGTGCTGCACCTGCAAGTACATTATCTGGTTCGATTGCACAAGTGCTGGCCAATATTCATGCAAATAGCTACACAGGTAATAATGCTGAATTACAGCAAGCAGCAGCGAAAACCGGTTTGAACTTAGGTGCATTTAATCAGGGCGATAAAGAGTCTAAATTTAAAGCAGTTATTTTTGATGCATCAGGTATTCAAAATTCTGAACAATTAAATGAGCTGTATCAATTTTTTAATCCAATAGCACGTCAGATTCAAACGTCTGGTCGTGTCGTTATTGTAGGAATTACGCCTGAAACTGCGAAAACTGTAAAACAAGCCATTGCACAGCGCGCGCTTGAAGGTTTTGTGAAATCTGTAGGCAAAGAGTTCAAAAAAGGCATTGCAGCACAATTGGTGTATGTTGATGAAGGGGCCGAAGCGAATTTAGAATCTACCGTTCGTTTTGCACTGTCTCCACGTTCAGCCTATGTTTCGGGTCAAGTTATTCGTGTTTCAAAAGCGGATGTGGCAGATGTTGATTGGGCTAAACCGCTTGCAGGTAAAACAGCAGTAGTCACTGGTGCAAGCCGTGGTATTGGTGAAGCGATTGCGCATGTTTTAGCACGCGATGGTGCGCATGTGATTTGTTTAGACGTACCACAACAACAAGCTGACCTTGAACGTGTTGCCGGTGAGATTGGCGGTTCAGTTTTAGCCATTGATATTACTGCGAATGATGCGGGTGAAAAAATTAAAGCTGCTGCAGCTGCGCAGAGTGGTTTAGATATTATCGTGCATAACGCGGGAATTACTCGTGACAAAACTTTGGCAAATATGAAGCCAGAGCTATGGGATCTGGTGATTAATATCAATCTTTCAGCAATTGAACGTGTAAACGATTATTTATTGGAAAATGCAGGTTTCAATAAAAATGGTCGAATAGTTTGCGTATCTTCAATTTCAGGTATTGCCGGTAATTTGGGTCAAACCAATTATGCAGCGTCAAAAGCAGGCGTGATTGGATTGGTTAAATTCACTGCGTCCATCCTAAAAAATGGTGTAACCATCAATGCTGTTGCACCGGGTTTCATTGAAACTCAAATGACAGCAGCAATTCCATTTGCAATTCGTGAAGCTGGTCGCCGCATGAACTCAATGAGTCAGGGTGGTTTACCTGTAGACGTTGCAGAAACAATTGCCTTGTTTGCATCATCTGCTTCTACAGGTTTAAATGGCAATGTTGTACGTGTTTGTGGTCAAAGCTTATTGGGTGCATAAATTAAAGATTCTAAAGCTTTGTTAGAACCTAAACTAATTTACCTTGTTGATAAAAAGGTAAATTAGTTTCATTTTATCAATCAAGCTAAAGCAAAATTTAAGAGAATGAGGGTTATATTTAATCCTCATTCCGTGCACAATAGTTTTCTCATCTCCAATTGGGAGAGAGAATTTATAGATAATAAAGAATTTTATAAAAGGTTCATTATGAATACTCGCCATTTTAGCCAACTTCCAAAGCCTTATTTAGCCTATCCAAAAGTAATTCAAGGTTTAATCTTTAAAAAACCAAAGGGTGAAAAAGTATTGCCGCAAGTTGAATATGTAGTGGATTCATTTAAGGTCGATCAAAAACATTTAAAAGCCTATAACGAAGTATGTGGTTTTAAAAATAACGGTTATATTCCTGCTATTTACTTAGCAGTACTTTCACAAAGTCTGCAAATGCACATGATGACTCAAGAAGCATTTCCGTTTGCAATTTTAGGCTTGGTGCATATTCGCAATCAGATTAAACAAACACGTAAAGTAGGCGTAAATGAACAACTGTCTTTATCGTGTAAGTTTGGTGATTTACAACCGCATGACAAAGGCGTTCAGTTCGACTTTATTACGACGGCAAAAGTCGGAAATGATGTGGTCATGGAAGGGACTACAACTTATTTAGCGCGTCAAAAAACGAATACTCAAGCTGTGACTAAAACAGCAGATGCTCAGATTCCTAAATATGAACCCAATGCAGAGTGGAATGTTTCTGAAAATACAGGCCGTCGTTATGCATTGACTTCGGGTGACTTTAATTTGATTCATATTCATGCGATTACAGCAAAAGCGTTTGGTTTTAAACAAGCCATTGCTCATGGAATGTGGAGTAAAGCGAGAGCATTGGCCAGTCTAACGTTGCCAGATCGTTATGAAGCAGATGTTCAGTTTAAATTACCGATGTATTTACCGTCTAAAGTTGAGTTTTTAACCACTCAAACAGCGAAAGATACTGAGTTTTTAATTCGAAATAGTAAAAATCAAAAACCACATGTTGCAGGATGTGTTAAAGCAGTTTAAATATAATGAGCCTAAGTCTTTTTGATTTAGGCTTTTTTATTTAAAATAAAAATAAATGCTATGGAAAGAGCAAGATGAAAGCTATTCAACACTATATTTTTGCTACTAATCATCATTACCAAGGTCAGGTAGATGAGCGATTTATAGACCTAGCCAAACAATTTAGCCGTATGCAAGATGCACGAGCTGAGCAGAGTGGTGCCGCTTTGGTGGTTTATTTTCAAGGCAAAAAAGTAGTGGATATTTATACGGGGAAAAAATCTATTACAGAAAATTGGCAAGCTGATACATTATCCATGTGTTATTCCACAGGTAAAGGCGTGCTTGCTACTTTGGCGCATATTTTAGTGAGTCAAGGCTTTTTAAATTATGATATTCCTGTTGCACAGTACTGGCCTGAATTTGCTCAAAATGGTAAAGAAAGAATCACATTAAGACATATTTTGAGCCATCAAAGTGGCTTATATGATATTCGTAATATTATAGATGATGCCTCTGAGATGACAGATTGGCCGCATATGTTGAATGTAATCGCACAAGCGAAACCGCGTTTTAATGTTGCGACAGATGCAGCATATCAGCCTTTAACATTCGGCTGGTTGTTGGGCGGTCTACTGGAAAAAGCAACTGGAAAGCCTTTAGATCATTTAATGCAACAATATTTGCTAGAGCCGTTACAGTTAGACGGTGCTTATTTTGGTGTACCAGAAGCTGAATTAGCTCGTATTGCTCGGCCATTGCCCAAATTAAATCAAGTACAGCATCCAGTATCACAAAAGAAATCAAAACAAAAAAAAGTTTCACCAATGCACAAACTAATGGAGTGGTCAGGACAAGACCCGAAAGAATTTCAAGATGCGATGATTCCAAAAGGAATGAAAAATTTTAGTTTCTTTAGTGATGTCGCTTTGCAAGCAAAAATACCTGCTGCGAATGGGGTTTTTACTGCCCATAGTTTGGCAAAAATTTATGCCATGTTGGCCAATAAAGGACAACAAGATGGTCAGCAATTGATTCGACCTGAAATATTTGAAGCATTCAGAACGGTGCAATATAAAAAACGTGACCGTATTATGCCGCTCGCTATGCATTGGCGACTGGGTTATCACCGTATATTAACCTTGGGGAAATCATCACAAGGGTTTGGGCATATGGGATTTAATGGTTCTGCTGCTTGGTGTGATCCTGAACGTCAATTAAGTTTTGCTTATACGCATAATTTTCCAACAACGTCTATTGCAGGAGATTATCGTCTTTGGGGTTTAACTCAAGAAACTTTACGTTGTGCTGATGCAGCATTAAACGGGCGTAAGGGTTGGTTTTAGGGAGAACCTCCTTCATATAACATGTTGATGATTTTTCGAAAAATATGTTATTTTGCTGCTTTTCCAGGTTTCTTTAGGCATGCTAATGAAAAATCCCATTTTTCTGTCTTTCATTGCATCCTCCATTTTAGTGGGTTGTCAGGATTCTACTCAATCAAGTAGTAAAAGTAACAATCAAATTGATCAGGTTGCCGAGCATAAAGTGACGGTCGCGAAATGGGTCGGAAAATATCATGGCACAACGCCTTGTATGGGATGTAATACTCGTTGTGAAGAGTGTCCGGGCATGGTCGTAGATTTAGTGCTGAATCAGAACAAGACCTATACTTTAAAACGTGAAAGTTTAAGTGGAAATGATCAGCAAGAAATTTATACAGGGCAGTTTCGTTTTAGAAATACTGATCACAGTAAAATTGAATTAATGCAGATGAAGGTACGTAATTTAATGTCTGTAGATTTGGATCAACAAATCCTTGAAATATTACAAGATCAAACGGGTCATCTCTATCCTTCGGAAGGTGATTTTATTTTAGAAAAAAATGGATAATGTATACCTTTAAAAGTACTTTGCAATTTAGAACCGTCCTTCTAATGGAGGGTTTATTGTTAAGCTTTTGAAGATAGTTCATTCACTCTTAGACAAAAAAACAGTATGCTTAGACCTGTAAAAAGGAGCATACATGTATCAAGTACTCGCGCGTAAATATCGTCCACGTAATTTTCTTGAATTGGTTGGGCAAAACCATGTATCACGAGCACTCACCAGTGCCTTGGAACGTGGGCGTTTACATCATGCGTATTTATTTACTGGTACACGCGGGGTTGGAAAAACCACCATTGCGCGTATTTTGGCAAAGTGCTTGAATTGTGAAACTGGCGTAACCTCTAAACCTTGTGAAGTCTGTCCTACCTGTAAAGCAGTCAATGAAGGACGTTTTATCGATTTAATTGAAATCGATGCGGCATCACGTACCAAAGTTGAAGATACGCGTGAATTGTTAGATAACGTTCCGTATGCACCGACTCAAGGTCGTTTTAAAGTTTATTTAATTGATGAAGTACATATGTTATCAACGCATTCTTTTAATGCGTTATTAAAAACGCTGGAAGAGCCACCAGAACATGTCAAATTCCTTTTTGCAACCACCGATCCGCAAAAGCTGCCGATTACCGTTATTTCACGTTGTTTGCAATTTACATTGCGTCCATTGGCTGTGGATGAAATTACTGAACATTTAACCCATATTTTGAATTTAGAACAAATTCAAGCGGAACAAGATGCGATTTGGCAAATAGCTGAATCTGCGCAAGGTTCAGTCCGTGATGCTTTGTCTTTAACCGATCAGGCGATTGCTTATGGTCAAGGTGAGATTCAACATCAAGATGTGAAAGAAATGTTGGGTTTGATTGACCGAACCATTATTTACGATTTAATTGTTGCCATTCATCAAAACCAAAAACAGCGCGTGAGCGAATTATTGATGCAATTTAGACAGCAGGCTCTAGATGTTTCACTGGTTTTAGATCAGTTGATTTCAACGTTGCATGAGTTGGCTTTATTGCAATATTTACCCGATTTAAGTCTAAAATATAGTGCTGAAATTAATAAAAAAATTATGCATTTATCGCAGCTTATTTCGGCACAAGATTTACAGTTGTATTATCAAGTGGCATGTAAGGGTCGAGCAGAATTACAATTAGCGGTCACTCCAGAACAAGGTTTTGAAATGTGTGTGCTGCGATTATTGGCATTTCGTCCATTGCAGCCGAATGAGGTTCCTGTTACTTCAACGCAGCAAGTTCATGAGCAAATTACCTCACAAACACCTATACAAAATTTGCAACAACAGCATATTGTTCATGAAGATTCTCCATTAAAAAAATCTTCAGTAGAAGATATCTCAGAAACTTCCATAGCGATCACTCAGCAAAATTTAGTGTCATCTTCCGATGAAGTTTTGGGGGATGTTATACAGGCTGTTGCTGAAACTCTGCCAACGCCAGATTCAGCGCAAATTGTATTTGATCCGACCTCAGAAGATGCATTATTTGATGTAGACGTATCCACTGATGAAGCTGAACAAGTAGCTGTTGATCATGGACCGAATAGTGATGATGTATTATTTGATGACTTTCTTCCTTTAGACAAGGCTGAAACAGAGACTGAAACAATATTGCCATCTAATGATGCTAAGGCTGAATTGGAAACAGACTTATTTTTAAAGCAGACACGCAGTTTAGATGAAACTGTAGAACAGGTCGTGAATTTAGAATCACCAGTTATTACGCCTATAGCGCCAACGATTTCTACATGTGATCAAGCCGATTTTGAAGAAAGTAAGACTTTAGCTGAAACTGATTTGAAGCAAAATTCAAACTTGATGCCACAGGATATTTTAAAACTTACACCGCAACAACTTGAGGGTGCATGGACAGTAGACAAGTGGGAATATTGGTTTCGAAATAGTACTTTATCGCCAGCTGTACAGGAGTTAGCACAGCAAGGGATCATGTTGGGTCAAATTGATGGTGAGTCATTTTTTCAGATCCCACCGAAATATGAGCAATTGCTAAATCAGCAACAACATGCATTAGCGCAAGCGTTGAAAGATCAATGGCCGAATACTCATTTTCAAGTCAATTATGTTGAAGTGGACATCAGTACACCATATGAGCTACAAAACGAGCGTAAAGAAAGAGCTTATGCTCGTGCATCTGAATTACTACATACTGAATCCGCTGTAAAAGATATTTTGCAAAATTTTGATGGTGAACTTCAAAATATTCAACTGAAGTAAACTTAGTCTTTTAAACTGTAATTTAAACAAAGCACCCTATATTTCTATAGATATTAGGGTGTTTTCTTATTTGGCCGTTTAAAATTGATTAATCAACCCATCTGTGTGGGATGACTTGAGTCATTGCACCGTTTCAGGATGACGAATGTATGTCGTAATCCTGAACAACGTGATTTTAAAATTCAGCGACCGAATTCAGTACTTTCAGAATTACTCTGAAATTTTCAATTTCTGTTTTTGAATAAGGGTAAATGGAGATGGATTAAAAATAGGTCATTGGTCAAAATGACCTTGAATGTGCTGTCTATATTTAATTTTAGAGCCAAATTAATCGACTAAATTGTTTATTCATAGATTGCTTGATAAATCTGCTGCGCATCGTGTTGTGTCATTTCCCGAGGATTATTTTGTAAAAGTCGAGTTTGTAACAGAGCATCTTTGGCAAGTTGACTCAGCATATGTTCAGGCACGTTTAAATCTTTTAATTTTAAAACCAACCCACTGTTATCTAAATGGTTTTGTATATGGTCAATAAATAAATCACATAATCCATCTGTACTCCCTGTACTTTTAGTGTCTAACCAACACATCAACTCTGCATAGAGCTGTTTGGTATTGGGTGCATTAAATTTTAAAACCTCAGTCAACACTAGGGCATTACTGTGCCCATGAGAAATATGAAAATGTCCTCCAATAGGATAAGCCAGAGCATGTACCGCAGCAACAGGTGCATTGGCAAAGGCTTGACCTGCGAGCATTGCACCCACCAGCATATTTTGTCTAGCGTTCAAATCTTGTCCATCTGCCAAAACCAGTCCTAAATTGTGATTTAACAATCGTAATGCCTGTTTCGCCAGCATATCTGCATAAGGATTCTTTTTAATTTTTGAGGTATAGGCTTCAATGGCATGTACCATGGCATCGATACCCGTTGCTGCCGTAATATGTACAGGTAAATTTTGCGTAAAAGTTGCATCTAAAATGGCAACATCAGCAAATAATACAGGAGAAATGATTCCTGTCTTTGTTGTTTCACCCGTGGTGACTATCGATATAGGTGTGACCTCGGAGCCTGTACCTGCGGTGGTGGGCACTAAAAATAACGGCAGTCGAGGTTGTTTGGCATTATTGATACCATATAAGTCTGCTAATGTTTGCTTTTGTTGTGAGTGAGCAAGTATGGCAATAACTTTAGCCACATCTAAAGAACTTCCTCCACCAAAACCTAACACAAGATCGACTTTCTCATTTTTCGCAAATGTAACTGCATCAAGAACGATGTGCTCAGCTGGATCGGCTTGTACACTGGAATAAATCACGTAATCCAGTCGAATGGTCTCTAAAATTTCAAGAATGGGTAAATGCAATTGCTGTTGGATCATGCCAGCATCCGTAACCAGTAACAGTTTTTGGTAACCCTGAGCTTGCAGTAATTGTTTTAATTCATAGATTGAACCAAGCCCTGAAATAATATTAGAAACTGTCTGAAATTGAAAATGGCTCATCTATTGCATCCTTTTTTATATCGAATTCAAGATTATTGTTTTAGCGCTCTATAGGATTCATCCTCTAAATAACTTAACATAAGGCACCTGAAAATAAAGCAGTTATCGAGGTTGTTATGTCATCCAAAACGCCATATAAGGTGTTATGTGTATGTTTAGGAAATATTTGCCGTTCTCCAACGGCGGAAGTCGTGCTTAGACATTTTTGTGATGAACAACAGCTTAATATTGTGATTGATTCTGCAGGTACCAGTAACTATCATCCCAATAAAGCGCCTGATAGTCGCAGCCAAAAGCATGCTTTAAAACGTGGCTATAATCTATCGGGCTTGCGTGCTCGTCAATTAAATGTGCAAGATTTTATTGAGTTTGATTTGATTTTAGCGATGGATCATGAAAATTTATTGAATATTCAAGCACTTTTAGGGCAAGCACAAACTACATATGGTTTAAATCAAATTCGTGCAAAAATTGCCTTGATGAGTGAACATGATTCTCAATATTTAAAACAAGCTTTACCCGATCCTTATTATAGTGAAGCGGATGGATTTGAACGGGTTTTAGATCAATGTGAATCCAGTAGTCTGGCTTGGGTTAATATTTTTAAACAAGAAATAAATACGCAATAAGGTTTAAGCAGTGTGAATATTCAAACCCAAGTTCAACTTAAACCCTTCAATACCTTAAGTCTTGATGTGACTGCATCGCATTACCTCAAAGTGTATTCTACACAAGACTTGGTGGACGGTTTGGAGTATGCCAAGCAACAGCAACTCAATGTGCTGATTCTTTCAGGTGGTAGTAATATGCTCTTACCTCAATATATTCATGCGCTTGTGATGCATATGGATATACAAGGTATTGAAAATATTACAGAAGATGAGCAAAGCAAGACCATCCGCGTGGCTGCAGGGTACATTTGGCATGATTTTGTCTTATGGACGACTGAACAGCATTTATATGGTTTACAAAACTTGGCTCTCATCCCTGGTTTAGTGGGTGCATCACCCGTACAAAATATTGGTGCGTATGGCGTTGAAGTAGGTGAGTTTATTGAATCGGTACAGGTGTATGACCGACAAATTGAAAAATTTGACACCATTTTTGCCAAAGATTGTGATTTTTCTTATCGGCATAGCATTTTTAAAGATGATCCGAATCGATTTATCATTACCCATGTCACGTTTAAATTATTGAAGCATCCCCATTTAGTGCTGAATTATGGTGATCTTAGGCAAGCAGTAGGCGATGAACAAACAGCAGAAAACTTGCAGAAGCAGATCATTCAAATTCGCCAAAGTAAACTTCCCGATCCGAAAGACTATCCGAATGTAGGAAGTTTCTTTAAAAATCCAATCATTCAGCAGCAGGTTTGTGACCTTTTGGTAGAGAAATTTCCGTATTTACCCCATTATCCTCAAGCTCAAGATAACGCTAAAATAGCGGCTGGTTGGTTAATCGACCAATCAGGATGGAAAGGTAAGCAACATGGCATTGTCGGTATGTTTCATAAACAGGCCTTGGTTTTAGTGAACTATGGACAGGCCTCTTTAACAGATGTACAAGCCACTTATCGGGCTGTACAACACGATGTGTATCAAAAATTTAACATTTTATTAGAACCCGAACCTGTATTGTTTGATGAAACAGGTTTAATTCGTTCACATTTGGAATAAAGAATTATGGCGAAAACACATTGGATGGTTCGATTGGTACAAGTAGCATCTGTGCTATTTTTGCTCTTCGGCTGTTTTATGGTTTTAATTTATTCGCCTTTTTATTCGCAATGGATCGTAAAAGGCCTTAATACCTTTGTTCCGCTACAAGTCAATGAAGTGGCTGCAAAAAGTCAGCAACAGGCGGCTTTAAGTGAACATGAAAGTTTAGAGCCGGGATCGAAATTGTGGATTGCGCGTCAAGCCTATTTAAAGTTAATGGAAGAAACCATAAAAAGCAAAAACTCACCAGATTTAACTGTGCTTCAAGCACGTTATAAAGCTTTGCAAGGCAAGATTGAAGAAGCTCAAATTCAGGAAAATGAAGAACAAGAAAAACCCCGTATTCCATTGCTGGTGAAAGAACAAGATTCAACTTCGGCAGAGCAAGAAAGTGATTCTGTGGGAGCGCAAGATGATCCGACACAAGCAGTGAAAGATTTGTTAAATTTGAACAGTAATGAAAATAAAGTATTGATGGAAAAGTATCTGGAATTTTTACAGACTCATCCAGTCGAAAATCAAGAGATTATTCAAGAAAAAGTAGATGAAAGTCTTTATCAAGATATTGCACAGATTCATGAACAAAATCAAAATGAACAGTCTCAGGTTCAAAGTTCAAAACCTTATGCGATTGTTGTTTTAGGTGGGGGACTCACCTTAGATCAAAATAGACAAAATATCGTGGTCAATGACTATACACGCTTACGTTTGGAAAAAACGTTAGCTGTTGAAAAACAATATAAACTTCCGATTGTTCTGAGTGGCGTAGAAGCACCTTATATGCAACGATGGTTAAAACAACATGATGTCGATGCAAAATTATTGGAAGATCGCAGCATGAACACCTGTGAAAATTCGCGCTTTAGTTCATTACTTTTGCAGAAAAAGGGTGGAGCACCACGCGTAATTTTAATTACAGATCGTTATCACATGCCACGCACCCGTCGTTTATTTGCATTGAATGGTATTGAAACGGTACCTATTGAAGCACCCATGCCAACGCAACTTACTCAGTGGCGTCCAAGCGAAAAAAATTATGATCATAGTCGCCGTGCAAACTATGAAATGCTCGCGACGATTCGGGATGTCTGGTTTGGTTCTAGTGATTGTCGAGAGGTACCTTAATGTCAGATATTCCATTTTTAAATCCCAATATCTTAAGGCAATTAGATTTACCAGTTCCCAGTCGTGAAACTACGCCACAATTACTTGAAGTTTTAAATCTACAAAAACCTTATCAGCCTTCAGTTGAAATCCAAGCTTATCGTCAATTGTATGGCTTACATCTACTGCAAGGTGAACATTGGCAAGGCTATGTACAAATGCCCTTGTTTAAATTACATGTTCAGGTGTTTCAGCCTGATTTAGCGCTCATTCCTTTTAATAAAATACGTGGCACTGTTTTTTTGCTGCATGGTTACCTAGAACATAGCGGTATTTATCAGCCGATTATTCGTGAATTACTTGAACAAGGTTTCAGTGTTTTAACCTATGATTTACCAGGGCATGGCTTAAGTGATGGCTCACCTGCGAATATTAAAAATTTCGATCATTATCAACACGTTTTAAAAGCTGTTTATCAATCTGTTAAAGATGCAGAGCAACTGCCTAAACCTTGGTTGGGAATAGGGCAAAGTACAGGCGGCGCAATATGGATGCACCATTTATTAGATTTTGCACAACGTCGTGAAAATCCTTATGTGGGTCGGGTGCTATTACTTTCACCGCTGATCCGACCCGCCAAATCGGCTTGGTGGCATAATCCTGTAGGTTTAGGGATTATTCGGCGTATTAAACGTCAAGTACCACGTCACTTTAGACGAAATAACCACAATCCTGAGTTTTTACGTTTTGTACGATTAAAGGATCCTTTGCAACCCCGTATGATGGGAATGGATTGGATTTTGGCGATGTCAAAATGGATGCAGGAAATGGAAGCACGTCCAGCGTGTCGTATTCCTGTTTGGTTGGCACAAGGTGCTTTGGATGAAACGGTGGACTGGCGTTATAACATTGAATTTATCCGCCAAAAATTTCGATTACAAACTTTACTCATGTTAGAAGAGGGATCACACCAGTTAATCAATGAACGTGCCGATATTCGTGCAGCACTGACTGGTTTAATTCCTGCTTTTTTACATACCCAAAGTTCTGATCGTTATTATTAACAACAGGCTTGAAATTTCATCTTGTAAAAATAAAACTTAAAGATACTCACCACTAATTCCAGATTTAATAAATGGCGATTAGTGGTGTTTAGTTCAATTCAGGTTTTTAATTGGATTTTAAATTAACGTTGAATTTCCTTTTGGAATTATTAAAACTAAGAATTTTAATTACAAGCAATTGTTAAAAATGCTCTACATGCGCCAAACTCCACATCCGAAAGTAAAAATTTTCTTCGTCTTTATTTTCGCAGTTAAGCAATTCACCTTCTTTGAGCCAGAAATGTAATTGTGCATAGTTTTTAATTTCACGGTCATTAATCCGTTGTGCTAAGTGATGTGCCTTAATATCGGCTGGGTGCTTGAGTCCAGCCGCTGCAATCATTTCAGATAAAGCATGTAAGGTATTTTTATGGAAATTTAACACCCGCACCGATTTTGTGGGAATATGCAGCGCTTTTTGACGGTCTATATCTTGAGTCGCAACACCGACAGGACATTGATTGGTATGACAGCTTTGCGCTTGAATACAGCCGACCGCAAACATAAAACCACGCGCTGAATTAACCCAATCTGCACCAATTGCCATCATACTGGCAATATCGAAAGCACTGATAATTTTACCGCTTGCACCTATTTTAATTTGGGTGCGCAATCCTGCACCGACCAAGGTGTTGTGTACAAATAACAACCCTTCACGTAACGGTGTGCCCATATGATCAATCAGTTCAATGGGTGCTGCACCAGTACCACCTTCAGAACCATCCACCACAATAAAGTCGGGGACAATTTTGGTTTCTAACATGGCTTTCACAATTGCCATAAATTGCCAAGGTTGTCCAATACAGAGTTTAAAACCAACGGGTTTTCCACCAGATAAATCACGGAGTTGTTGAATAAAGTGCATCATTTCAATTGGGGTGCTAAATGCAGAATGTTGAGAAGGTGAAACACAGTCTTGTTCGCGGCTAACTCCCCGAATTTGAGCAATCTCTTCAGAAATTTTATCTTTAGGTAAAATACCGCCATGCCCCGGTTTTGCACCTTGCGATAATTTAATTTCAATCATTTTAATTTGCGGTAAATTGGCTTGTTGAGTAAATTTTTCTGCGTCGAAATCACCCTTTAAAGTACGACAGCCAAAGTATCCACTTCCAAGTTCCCAAACAATATCTCCACCATTCTCCAGATGATAAGGGCTAATACTGCCTTCACCTGTGTCATGAAAAAAGTTTCCCATATACGCACCTAAATTGAGTGCTCGAATGGCATTCGCACTTAAACTGCCAAAACTCATGGCAGAAATATTCATAATAGAAGCACTATAAGGCTGTTTACATTGATGATTTCCAATTTGAATACGAAATGTTTCTGGATTGGCAGGTTTGCAGGGAACAATTGAGTGAGTAATAAAGCGATAATCTTGTTGATATACATCAATAATTGAACCAAAAGGCTTATCTGAATTTTCATTTTTCGCCCGTTGATAAACTAAACTACGTTGCATTCGTGAAAATGGCAGAGCATCTTGATCAGATTCAATAAAATATTGACGAATTTCTGGACGAAAATCTTCAAACATAAACCGAAAATGTCCCATAATCGGATAGTTTTTTAAAATAGAATGTTTATTTTGTAATACGTCGTAGAGTCCCAAAAAGCTCAGTAAGCCTGAAATAAGCCAAAGGGAATTTAATAAAGTGTCTGAAATAAAATAGTAAATATAATGAGGGGCGTAATTAAATCGAAACCAAGTAATACTTAAAGCAATAAAAATAAAAGCAAACCATACTGAATTACGAGAAAAAAAAGTATTGAGCAGTTTATGTCTGACGGCTTGAACTGTACCTGGCATTCTTGGTTTTCCATAAATTTATGAATGACTTAAATGTGCCTAGTTTATAAATGATGTACAAGGTTTGATTTGTAAAGCACAATTATTTTTGAAGTTTGCCATATTAAACTTCAAGTAAAAGCAATCAGAATAAATGCTTAATAAAAATTAAGCTGACGAATTCAGATCTTATGATTTAATAAATTCGAATATTTCAATTATATTTAATTTACACAGGAAATAAGAGGAACAAGAATATGACGATGAAAGCAATTCGATTTAATCGTGGAGACCTTGCTTGCTAAAACTCCATGTTTTTTTCACCACGCATGACATCAAACGCGATCAGGTTTTAGATCAATGGGGCGAATTCATAAAACTTGGTTTTTTAAACTCTACTGCCATAACTAAAAATTAGACACAATTATAAATCTTCTAAAGTCCCATTTTTGGGACTTTTTCTTATAGGTTTTTGTACTAATCCTTTATTTCACGCACTGCATGAAACACTTCAATGGGTTCAATACGTTGGATTTTATGACCAAAACCTCTTAACCACCAGACCAGTTGTGAAGTAAAAGGAACAGTGGCAGTAATTTGTGCTAAACCATCTTCAATTTTTTCTATCGTTTGATCTTTACCCAATTGGCTCTCATCAAAATAATGCGCATCTTGTTCTGACATCGTGAGTTTTAGTTGGATATTCTCGGTCGGCTTATTGTAGTCTACTCTAAACCCGAGTGCGCCAGAATCTATATAAGCATCAATATCAAAGTTCACAGGATGCATGGCGCGTGAAGTTAAAACTGTGGCTGCCTTGAAACGATGTAAGGCAAAGGTTTGAATATCAGTCTTATCATGACGTGTACAAATTAAATAAATAATGGCTCCTTTTTGTACCAAAGCCAAAGGATTTAGAACATAGGTTTTTTCTTCACTTAAATGACTTCGTCGCTGATAAATACATTCCAGCTGCTTATCTTGCAGTAAGCCTTCATAAATCGCTTGTTGTGCCGATTTCTCAACGATAGGTGGAATTAAAGGTTGCGTCGCAGGAACGATTCGAACTCGATTAATCCATTGTCGAACATTATTTTGCGTAGACAAACTCCGCCGTGCTAAATCAAACCATGGATTCATTTCTTCAATTAGGCTAGGCGGAAGTAAATGCTTTAAGTGCTCTTCTACCATCATAAAGGTGACTGCTTGAGAGCTGGTCATATGCGGTAAACTTTGAATAGGCGCATCTGAACGCCAGCGCCAACCTTGCGGCACTGTCTTACTACTTTCAATCGGAAAGCGTAGTGAAATCTGATTTAGATCACGTTGGATAGTACGCAGACTAATATCAATCCCTTCACGCTGTAAAATTTCCTGTAATTCACGCGTGCCCATCCATTTTCCAGTAGAAAGGCGAGATAAAATTTGCCATTGACGATACAGGCTATTAGACGTTTCTTTTTCTTGTGAAGACATAACTGAATTTAAAAATGGAGTAGTTTGTTTATATCTGCATTGAATCATGAACACAATCGAAAATACCGAATTTTTTAGCCAGTCGTTTGTACACTCACAATCAAATTCAAAATTACTGCCTATATTTTGATACATGTTGGATCGAAAATACCATTGAATGTGTCACTTAAGCGTGGATATATAAACAAATATAGGTAACTCATGCGTTGAAGTATGCACTTGCATCATATTATGAAAAATAAGATTTAAATAGATGAGTTCATCATAGACAAAACTGACATTCAAATAATGAGGGTAGTATGCTTAAAGATGATCAAAATCCCCAAGCAATGCTCACACTTGAAAATTTTTCCAGCTCTATTGGCGCGAGTGTGGTTTCTGTGGCTGTTCAGGCTAAGCAGGGCGCGAAAATGAATGAGGTCTTTCAACAGCTTCAATCAAAGTTTTTTAATGAATTGATCGATGGATATACTAAACCGAATGATGCCTGTAAGAATATTGAAGACTGGTTAGCAAATCATACACTGGATGAATTGCAAAAATTAAATCAAATCGCTAAAGCACATTTTTTATATGAAGGTATTACATTTGCAGTCTATGGAGATGCTGATGGAATCGAGAGAACAATTCCTTATGATTTAATCCCGAGAGTGATTGAGAAAAAACAATGGAATAAGGTCGCTTCAGGCTGTGTCCAACGGGTACGTGCCCTGAATGCTTTTCTACATGATATTTACCACCAACAAGACATATTAAAAGCCCAAATTGTACCTGAGCTTCAAGTTTTGACTCATGAAGCATATCAACCGCATATGTATGCGCATAATCTAAAGGGTAATATTTATAGCCAAATTAGTGGAATTGATATTGTTCGTGATCAAAAAGGCGAATTTTATGTGCTCGAAGATAATTTAAGAACGCCATCGGGTGTGTCTTATATGCTTGAAAATCGTAAAATTAGTCAAAAATTGATGCCTGAGCTATGTCAAAAAAATAATATTTTAAGTATAGAACATTATCCTGCATTACTTAAAGAAATTTTGGAAGAAAATACTAACGTCGATCAGCCATTTATTGTGGTACTCACTCCTGGTCGTTTTAACAACGCTTACTACGAACATGCTTTCTTAGCAAGAGAAATGAGTGTGCCTTTAGTAACATCACGCGATCTTTTTGTGGAAAACGATAAGGTTTATGTCAAAACAATCCGTGGAAGGCAGCAGGTTGATGTAATTTATCGACGTGTAGATGATGCTTATTTAGATCCTTTATGCTTTAGACCAGATAGTCATTTGGGTGTGGCTGGCTTGATGTCGGCCTATTTACAACATAATGTTGTGATTGCAAATGCACCGGGTACAGGCGTTTCAGATGATAAATCAATTTATCCTTATGTGGATAAAATGATTGATTTTTACTTAGGCGAACGCGCTATTTTAAAAAATGTACCCACTTATCAATGTCGAAATATACAAGATTTAAATTATGTATTGTCTAATTTGGCGCATTTGGTGGTCAAAGAAACACAAAGTTCGGGTGGTTATGGCATGTTGATTGGTCCACAAGCTTCAAAAAACCAAATTGCAGCATTTAAAGAAAAAATTCTGTCATCCCCCAACTTATATATTGCACAGCCTACATTGGATTTATCGGTTTGTCCGACGATTACCGATTCTGGTTTAGCAGAACGTCATATTGATTTACGTCCTTTTGTTTTAAGTTCGCCTTATCGTACCGAAATTGTACCAGGTGGATTAACCAGAGTAGCGATGCAACAAAATTCTTTAGTCGTCAATTCTTCACAAGGTGGTGGAGTTAAAGACACATGGGTGATCGATAATCTTCATTCATAAACATCTAAGCATGGGAATGAAAACGTGATTTTATTAAATCGTAATGCAGAACAGATTTTTTGGTTAGGACGATATTTAAATCGTATTGAATATTTATGTGATCAATTTCCATTTCAAAATAATGCGCAGGCACTGAAATACGCACATGCATTTTGCTTACCTGCTTTTGATGCAGAATCCTTAAATGCTTTATTGCAAGATCCAGAGCAACCAGCATCCTTCAATCAACAATTTCAATCCAGTAAAAATAATATCCAAGATTTGCGCGGAGTTTTGTCTGCTCATGCCTATGCCGAACTTCATCAGTTAATTAAAAATGCACACGAAAACTTAGCCTATATTGGTGAAGTGGCCGTAGAATGCCATGAAGTTTTGGAAGCCGAAGCAGAAGATATTTTCTTATTCTTTAGTTTAGGGCAAAATATTGAACAACTTGATCGACAAATGCGTTTAAAACAACAACAAGCTCAGACTCTTAAAAACTTGGACCATACGATAGATTTATTGAACCAGATGGGGTGGAACAAGCTAAACCATGCTTGGCATCAATTAAAATTATCGCCAGATAGTATTCATCTTTATCATTTCCATGATCATATGCAAACCGTATTTGAGGTGGATGTATGAAACTCATGATCAACCACCAAACGCACTATCAATATACCGATCTAGCATGTAATAGTATTCAGTATATTAAAATGACACCTACCTCCAATTTACATCAAAAAGTGTACAGTTGGGATGTCAGTGTACCGGGTCAGAAATGTACAAAATATGATGCGTTTAATAATATTTGGATTACCAGTTCGCAGCGCCAACCGTACCAGCAAATGACCATTATGGCGCAGGGAATAGTCGAGATAAATCATGATACTGTATATGGTGTAGAGAGTTTAATTAATCCAAATTTGTTTCTTCAACCTACCGCCAATACTTTGTGCAATACTGAAATGAAGGAATTTGCCAAACGTCATGTGCCTTGTTTAACACGAAAATATTTAATCGTTTTATCAGAAGCTATATTAAATCATATTCCCTATGTTGCTGATCAAACCTCTGTGCTGACATCCGCAATAGATGCTTTTCAGAATCAGCAGGGTGTGTGTCAAGATCATAGTCATGTCATGATTGCGATGTGTAAATATTTAGGTTTACCCGCGCGCTATGTGTCAGGATATTTGTTTGTACCCAATACTTCTCATCTGGCAAGTCATGCTTGGGCAGAGGTATTTTTAGAAAATGCATGGTATTGTTTTGATACGAGCAATCAATTATTTAGTCCAAATTCACATATCTATGTGGCCATAGGTCGCGACTATTGGGATGTTGCACCGATAAGAGGTATTAGAGAGCGTGGAGGTGTTGAGTCAATGCATTCTATCGTTCAAGTGCTGGCTTGCTAATGAGTAAAAAAGTCATAAGGAGTTGTCATGACTTATTGTTGTGCGCTACGTCTAAAAGATGGATTGGTATTTGTCAGTGACACGCGTACCAATGCGGGTGTTGATCACATTTCTGTATTTCGTAAACTTTATACATTTGGTGTGCAGGGTGAGCGATTTATTACCATTCAAACATCTGGGAATTTAGCGACAACACAGGCAGTGATTGGACATTTAAACAATCATTTAGAACTTAAACAAGAACCAAATTTATATAGTGTAAATACTATGTTTGAAATGGCTGAGTTAATTGGCCAAACTTTAAGAAAAGTAATTGCTGATGTCACCACAGATATCAATGAGCATAGTAATTATTATTGTAGTCTTTTGCTGGGTGGGCAAATTCAAGGTGCAGATATGCAGCTATACAATATTTATCCCCAAGGTAATTGTATTAATGCCACTGAAGACACACCTTACTTTCAAATTGGTGAAAGTAAATATGGCAAGCCTATCTTAGACCGTGCGCTAGGCTATGAAATGCCCTTAGATGAAGCTGTACGTTGTTGTTTAATTTCTTTTGATTCTACTTTACGCTCTAATGTTTCAGTGGGAATGCCTTTGGATATGGTCATTTATAAAAAAGACTCTTTAGATATTCCACATGGTAAACGCATTTATCAAGAAGACCCTTATTTTCGACAGTTAAGTAAACAATGGTCAGATATTCTGCGTCGTGGCTTGCAAAGCTTGCCTATTCCAACAGATGATTATTTAGAATAAAACAGTAATCAAACGTAAAAATATATTCTCTAAATGAATGAAAATTAATAAAACCCAAGTTATGCTTGGGTTTTATTAAATGTTGGATTACTTTCGCTTAGGTCGGGTTGTTAAACGACAAAGTAATTCATAACCAATCGTTCCATTTGCTTCTGCAACATCATCCACTAAGCGGTTTTTACCCCAAAGTTCTACCTCAGTTCCAATAGCAGTATTTAAGCCTGTAACATCAATCGCAATCATATCCATTGCAACACGCCCGATGACACGACAAGATTTGCCTTGAATGGCGACATAATTTTGTTTGAAAAATACACGTGGATAACCATCACCGTAGCCAATAGAAACAATGGCTAAATCCATTTCTTTATCGGCTATAAATGTAGATCCATAACCCACCGATTCGCCAGTTTGAATATGATTGAGCGCAATAACCTCAGCCGTAAGAGTCATTACAGGCTTTAAGTCGAGTGCATGCACTGATTTTCCTGCAAATGGCGAAGCGCCGTATAACATAATGCCTGGTCGAACAAAATCAAAATTCAGTTCTGGCCATTGATAAAGGGCGGCTGAATTACAGCATGAGGCTAGAATTGGGGAACAAGCTTTTTTTACTTGTAAAAATTGATTGATCTGTTGTTGATTTAACGGATGATTTTCCACATCTGCATTAGCAAAATGCATAACTAAAACACAAGTAAAGCCTTCTGATTTAAGTGTGTTAATAACCTCAATAATTTCATTGATTTTAAAACCTAAGCGATTCATACCGCTGTTCAGTTTGACCCAAACTTTTAGCCCCTGATCAATATAAGCTTCTTTGTGAGTAAGAAGCCATTCAATTTGTTGCTGCTGATGAATGACGCATTCAATATTCTGATCAATGATAATCTGCATTTCATTTTCAGAGAAAACGCCTTCAATCAGGGTAATCATTTGTTGATAACCGAGATCACGAATTTCAAGTGCTTCTTCAAGGCAGGCGACACCAAAGGCATCGGTTTCACTCAAGGCTGCTAAACAGTCTTTGATTCCATGTCCGTAAGCATTGGCTTTCACCATACTGACGATTTTAGCGGTTGGTGCAAGTTGTTTGACACGGTTTAAATTATATTGCAGCGCTTCACTGTCAATATAAACTGTTGCTTGGCGCACCCTCGTTACTCCTTCAGGGTATATGAAAAAAATGATGAGAAATATTATTCGCCATCATCATACTGAGCATAAAACTCAGGGGATAAATTACTAAAACGTGTATATTGACCCTCAAAAGCCAGACGTACTGTACCAATAGGCCCATTACGTTGTTTGCCAATAATGATTTCAGCTGTACCTGCTTCTTTGGATTCTTTGTTATAGACTTCATCACGGTAAATAAACATGATCAAGTCAGCATCCTGCTCAATTGCACCAGATTCACGAAGATCTGACATAACAGGACGTTTATTGGGGCGATTTTCCAGTGATCGGTTTAACTGAGATAAGGCAATTACAGGACACATCATTTCTTTTGCAAGCGCTTTTAAGCTACGTGAAATTTCAGAAATCTCACCGACACGGTTATCACCCATGCCAGGAACTTTCATAAGCTGTAAATAATCGACCATAATACAGCCAATTTTGCCCCCATGCATTTTGGCAATACGACGCGCACGTGCACGTAATTCTGTTGGTGGTAATGCTGAAGAATCATCAATATAAAGATTTTTTTCTTGTAATTGTAAAATTGTACCCGTGACTTTAGACCATTCATCGCCATCGAGTTTACCCGAACGTAAATGACCTTGATGAACTTTACCATAGGCAGAAATCAAACGCATTGCGATTGAATCTGCCGGCATTTCCATAGAGAATACCAAGGCAGGCAAGTCACAGTTAAAGATGACACTTTCGACTAAATTCATGGCAAAAGTAGTTTTACCCATCGATGGACGTGCAGCAACAATGATGAGATCGCCAGCCTGCATGCCTGAGGTTTTGTTGTCCAGTTCCATAAAGCCAGAGGTCAAACCTGTAATACTGCCTTCCATTTGAGACAGCTCGTTTAACTTGTCAAAAACATCTGCAACAACGGCATTAATCGGTTTTGGGCCTTGCGCCTTTGCATTATTGTTATGTTGTTCTGCAATCGAGAAAATATTGGTTTCGGCTAAATCTAGAATTTCACTGACGCTACGACCTTTGGTGTCATAGGCATTTTGTAAAATTTCAGAGCTGACTTTAATCATGCTACGTAAGGTTGAAAATTCTTTAATTTTATTGGCATAAGTTTCTAAGTTATAAAAACTAGAAGGGGAATCTGCCATCAGTTGCATCAGATATTCTTCACCACCTACGGCCTCAAGCAGATTCTGTTTAATCAGCCAGTCATTGACTAAGACCGCATCATAAGGCGAGTTTTCTTGGGTGAGTTTTTCAATGGCACGAAAGATGTATTTATGACGTGTGGCATAGAAATCATTTTCATTAAGAACATCACCCACTTGTTCAAAAGATTCAGCAACAGTCATCAGGGCTGCAAGTACAGCTTGCTCAATTGCTAAATTATGCGGTGGAGTACGAAAATCCTTTAATTGACTAGGTTCGTTTCCTTTATGATCTACTTTAGCTGAGTTAAGCGTGGCATTGGCAGTCGCCTGTGACATATAAAACCCTAATTAAAATGCAATAAATAAGTAATTTATAAAAATTGGAACGAAGAATAAATTTTCAATTGTTTCCGTATAAATAGATCATACGCGCTCTTACAAAAAATGCGAATCGAAAATTTCATTCATCTAAAAACAGCAACAAATAGGATAAATGATGAGTCAATAAGTGGAAATTTACTATGAGGACAATTTTTAAAGATAAAAAAAGAGTATGCAAAAAGCATACTCTTTTTTTTGCAGAAAATTACTCAGATACGATAGTAACGAGAACTTCAGCAGTAACATCATGATGCAATTGAATTGCGATGTTAAATTCGCCAGTGTGACGAAGTGCACCGTTCGGTAAACGAACTTCAGCACGGTCAACAGTAAGGCCAGCACTTGTTAACGCATCAGCGATATCACGAGTACCGATTGAACCAAATAATTTACCTTCATCACCAGCTTTCGCTGTGATTGCGATATTTACTTCGTTCAGTTCGTCAGCACGTGCTTGAGCAGCAGCTAAAACATCAGCTTCAGCTTTTTCAAGTTCAGCGCGACGAGCTTCAAAAGCAGCAGTATTCGACTCAGTCGCTGCTACTGCTTGACCTTGAGGGATAAGGTAGTTGCGGCCGTAACCAGCTTTAACTGAAACTTTATCGCCTAATTTACCAAGGTTTTTAATGCGTTGTAATAAGATAATATCCACAGCTCAACCTCACTTATGATTGTCAGTGTAAGGGATCAAAGACAAGTAGCGAGCTTGTTTAATCGCAAGCGCTAATTGACGTTGGTAACGAGCTTTAGTACCTGTAATACGGCTAGGAACAATTTTGCCGTTTTCAGTGATGTACTGTTTTAGAGTATCGATATCTTTGTAGTCGATGTACGCAACTTTCTCAGCTGTAAAGCGGCAGAACTTGCGACGACGGTAAAAACGTGCCATTTATGTTCTCCTTATGCTTCAGCAGAGTCTTGAGATTGTTGTGCTTCTTCACGTTGTGCTTTACGCGCACGCTTTTCTTCAGCACTTTTAGCAAGCAATGATTCTTCAGTGATTGCGTTTTCACGACGAATAATAACATTACGAAGGATTGCATCGTTATAGCGGAACAATTCTTCTAATTCATTTAGCGTAGTTTGACCACATTCAACATTCATTAAAATGTAGTGTGCTTTATGAATTTTGTTAATTGGGTAAGCCAATTGACGACGGCCCCAATCTTCTAAACGGTGAATTTGACCTTCAGCTTCTTTGATGTGAGTTAGGTAACGTTCTACCATACCCACAACTTGATCGCTTTGGTCTGGATGTACCAAAAGTACGATTTCGTAGTGACGCATTGTCAGCTCCTTACGGTTTATGCAGCCCCTAACTTTTGAAAAGTCAGAAGCAAGGAGTCACAACCAAGGTTGTGTCGCAAAATTGCGAAGCGTGAATTTTAGAGGTTTTAAGGATAAATTACAAGAACAGTTTTCTGTAATGCTTAAATTAAAAGCATCACATGAAAGACAATAAGACATGATAAATACTGTTTTCTGATGAGAATAGTTAATCGCGATTAAGATTTTTCTAATTTTTCAGTTTATTCCCTTAAATAATGGCTGAAATATACTAACCAAACTTTTTGATAGGGTATTTAGAAAATGATAGACCTTGAGGGAGGAGTAGTGAGCCTGAGATAGCTTGATTGGGGTGTCGTTAATAAGGGGAAGAACGTTAAAACGATGACAAGCTGTAATTTCGAATTCCAAATTGAGTACACTTTTCAGAGAATATTTCAGTAATCGTATGACTAAAGCTTGAGTAATTAAGTGTAGATAGGATGTAAAGATATAAAAATGATATTCAGCATCTATTTATTTTGGACTTGGTTCGTAAAAGTAACTTTATCATTTTGGTTGTGTTGCGCGTAATGTGATTGTTATAGCGAAATTATTTTAGAAATGAAAAATAAAAAAGATAGAGCAGAACTCTATCTTTTAAAAAAGTATGATTGAATTTATAGGGGCTTGGGAGGTAAAACTAAAACATAAACTCACAAGAGTAATTAAAATGACAGAAAATAGGAAAAAACGTTTTGCCCATAATTGGTCATTTTCAGCTTTAAAACCAAGAACACCAATATAAAACCAATAAATACATAACGCATTTAGAATCACAAGGTAAAGCCAATTTGTATAACCATATACATATAGAGCATTCATCGAGATCGTAAATAAAACCACATAAATCAGTGATTCAATTTTAGTGCGCAAAATAGAACGTGCTACAGGAAGAATTGGAATACCTGCATTTTTGTAGTCATCAAAACGATAAACTGCAATTGCCCATGAATGTGGCATTTGCCAAAGTGCATAACCAATAAAAAGAAGTAAGGCAGCTAAGTCAAAACCATTTACAACAGCGGTATAACCTATTACTGGTGGACTAGCACCAGAAATACTTCCAATAACCGTTTGATGAATAGTGGTGCGTTTTGTCCAGAGGCTATAAAACACCACATAGAACACAAAACCAATCACCGCAAATAAAAAAGCGTACGCATTTACCCAAAACCATAAAATGCTAAAACCGATTGCACCCAATACAAAAGCATAAGCTAAAGCGATTGGTACAGAGATAGTTTTTTTAACTAGAGCACGATTTTGTGTGCGCTGCATTTTGTGGTCGATGTCTTGATCAATAACATTATTGATCACACAACCAGAGGCCACAACCAGAGTTGTACCTAGGAGGGTAATAAGCAATAAAAGGAAATCTACAGAACCTTGAGCGGCTAAGAAAAAGCCGCCCAAAGTGGTAACGAAGTTACCAAAGAGAATTCCTGGTTTAGTCAGGAATAAATACTTTTTTAGCATGATGATCAGTTTAGATCATCATGTTGTAGTGAAGGTAATTCATGATCCATACGGAACCAATCAAAAGCACAGCAATACAAAGCACAGTATAGATAAACGCAATTACATTCCAACGTTGTTCAGATGATGAGTTCATGTGTAAGAAGAACATGAG
Organism: Acinetobacter albensis; assembly: GCF_900095025.1. Classification (GTDB taxonomy): domain Bacteria; phylum Pseudomonadota; class Gammaproteobacteria; order Pseudomonadales; family Moraxellaceae; genus Acinetobacter; species Acinetobacter albensis. Next base: position 100,368 of record NZ_FMBK01000005.1, read on the forward strand.
CTGTACCAAAACCTGAACAACTGCAGTAATCGCAATCACAGTAATCAAAAGACCACGTCCAAAGCCACCGCTCATGACCATTCCAAAAGGAATGATCGTGAGAATAACTGAAAGGATAAAGCCAATCGTATACTGTTTAACGTTACCGTGTGCCGCACCAGCAGAGTTATGATCGTGACTCATTAGAGAACTCCCATCAAATAAACGACGCTGAATACACAGATCCAAACGATGTCTAGGAAGTGCCAGAATAAGCTTAAGCAAGCAAGACGACGGGTATTTGGAAGAGTCAAACCATTTTTCTTGATTTGAAACATCAAAATGATCATCCATATCAAGCCTGAAGTCACGTGGATACCGTGCGTACCTACCAAAGTAAAGAACGCAGATAAGAATGCACTATGACTTGGGCCATGACCTGCATGAACTAAATGATTAAACTCATAAAGTTCCATACCAATAAAGGCAGCACCAAATAACCAAGTAATTGCTAACCAAGTTAAAACTTGGTTTACATTTTTCTTGTATGAAGCAAGTACAGCAAAACCAAATGTCACAGAAGAGATAAGTAGTGCAAAGGTTTCAGTTAATACGAAACCGAGTGAATCACCAAAAAGCTCTTTTGCACTTGGCGTGCCTACAGGAATGTGACTGCTTAATACAGCGAACGCAATGAAGAGTGTCCCGAATAGGATCAAGTCACTCATCAAGTAAGTCCAGAAACCAAAGACAGTGATGTCAGTATCATCGTGGTGATGATGCTCATCATGGTCATGGTTGTCGTGATGAAGTACTTCAGCCATTGTCTTAGTCCTTCTTCAAGTGTTTTTCAAGAATCGCATAGCGTTCGTTTTCAATACGCTCTACTTCAGCAGCAGGCACATAGTAATCCACTTTTTTAGTGAATGAACTTACGATAAACGAAACGATAGCACCAATGAATCCAATCACTGCTAACCACCAAATGTGCCAGATTAAAGCAAAGCCCATAAGTGTAATGAACATTGCAATGATAAAACCAGCAGCACGATTGGTCGGCATATGAATATCTTCATACTGAGTCGGTTTGGCATAGGCAATACCGTTTTCTTTGTCTGTCCAGAAGGTATCAATACCATTGATCTTTGGAAGATGAGCAAAGTTATAAAACGGAGCAGGTGAAGAAGTCGCCCATTCTAATGTACGGCCATCCCACGGATCGCCAGTCAAATCAAGGTTGTCATTACGTTGTAAGAAACCAACAATGATTTGCATTAAGAAACAAGCAATACCAATTGCAACAAGTACGGCACCAAACAGCGCGATAGCAACGTATGGATCCCACTCTGGATTGTCATATGTATTCAAACGACGTGTCATACCCATGAAGCCAAGGATATAAAGTGGCATGAATGCAAAATAGAAACCGAAGAACCAGAACCAGAAAGATGCTTTGCCCCAAGCTTCATTGAGTCTCCAGCCAAACATTTTTGGCCAGTAGAAAATGATCGCTGCGAACATACCAAATACAACACCACCAATAATAACGTTATGGAAGTGAGCAATCAAAAATAACGAGTTATGTACTAAGAAGTCCGCTGGTGGAACTGCCATTAATACGCCCGTTAAACCACCAATACCAAAAGTCACGAGGAAACCAAGTGTCCAAAGCATAGGGGTAGTAAAGGTAATGCGACCCTTGTACATGGTGAATAACCATGAGAAGATTTTCACACCAGTCGGAATTGCAATAACCATGGTCATGATGCCAAAGAACGCATTAACGTTCGCGCCAGCACCCATTGTAAAGAAGTGATGGACCCATACCACGAACGCAAGAACTGTGATCGCAATAGTCGCATACACCATTGATTTATAACCGAACAGTGCTTTACGAGAGAAGGTTGATACAACTTCAGAGTAGATACCAAATGCTGGTAGTACCAAAATATATACTTCTGGATGACCCCATGTCCAAATCAAGTTTACATACAACATTGGGCTACCACCCAAGTCATTTGTAAAGAAGTGGAAATCAAAATAGCGGTCAAGCGTTAGCATCGCAAGTGTTGCAGTCAATACTGGGAATGATGCAATGATCAATACAGCCGTACATAAAGCTGTCCAAGTAAAGATCGGCATATCCATCAATGTCATGCCAGGTGCGCGCATTTTAATGATGGTAACAAAAAAGTTAACACCAGTTAAAAGTGTACCCAAGCCTGAAACTTGTAGTGCCCAAATGTAGTAATCAACACCTACGCCAGGAGAGTATTCAATACCTGAAAGAGGAGGATAAGCCATCCAACCTGTTGCAGCGAATTCACCTAGTGCAAGAGAAGCCATCATTAAACCTGCAGCACCAGCAAAGAGCCAGAAGCTAAGAGAGTTCAACAATGGGAATGCAACGTCACGTGCACCAATTTGTAATGGTACAGAGATGTTCATTAAACCAACAACTAGACCCATTGCGACGAAGAAGATCATAATCACGCCATGCGCAGTAAAGATCTGATCGTAATGTTCTGGGTGTAAATAACCTTCACCACCACCTCGAGCGAGGAACTGTTGAAGACGCATCATGATTGCATCTGCGAAGCCACGAAGTAGCATAATCACAGAAATGAAAATATACATGATACCAATTTTTTTATGGTCTACAGAAGTGAACCATTCTGTCCACAAATAGTTCCACTTTTTAAAGTAGGTAATACCTGCAAAAACTGCAATACCACCGAGTACCATCATTGCAACAGTCGCCAACACGATTGGATCGTGTGGAATTGAATCTGGTCCTAACTTACCTAAGAAGCTCATGTTTTATTCCTCTCCAGAAGCAGTCGCATGTTCAACATTTTCATGAGCGGCATTCGCATGTCCTGCAGCAGGAGCTGAATGATCAGCACCATGGTAGTTACTCATGTATTTGTTAATCACAGATTCGAACAATTTTGGCTCAACTGAAGAATAATAAGTCACTGGATGTGGCTTAGTTGGATAAGGCGTTAATGCTTCTGCAGCAGCCTTTTCTTCTGGCGTTTCCGCATTGGCTATCATTGCTTCAATCTGATGAGTTGAACGATTACCGTCACGTAAGGTTGCAAATTCAGTTTGGTCTAAAATACCTTTTTGAATTGCTTCAGGGTTAACTGAAATGCCATTACCTGTCTTCACTGATTCTACCCAATTGGCAAACTGAGCTTCAGTCACAGAATGCGCTTTAAAATGCATTTGTGAGAAACCATAACCAGAATAGTTTGATGAAAAACCACGGAATACACCTGTTTCATCAGCCAACATATTCAAGTGAGTTTGCATGCCTGCCATAGCGTAGATTTGACCAGATAAAGCAGGAATGAAGAACGAATTCATTGTGAAGTTAGATGTTATACGTAAACTCAAAGGCGTTTTCTCAGGGAAACGGAGTTCGTTAACAGTCGCAATGTTTTGTTCTGGATAGATAAACACCCATTTAAATTGTTCAGCAATAACTTGAACAGTTAAAGGTGCCTTATCAGATTCGAGCGGACGGTAAGGGTCATACTTGTGGGAACCCCACCAAGTTAACCAAGCTAGAATACCAATAATAATGACGGGAATACCCCAAACTATAATTTCAATAGTCGTAGAGTGTGCCCAAGTAGGTTTGTATTCTGCATCTTTATTCGACGCGCGATATTTCCAACCAAACCACAATGCCATAATAACTGATGGAATAACCACCAAAAGCATTAGATAGATCGCAATCATCATCAGGTTACTTTGACCTTCAGCAACTGGACCTTTTGAGTTTAGAAGTACCATATCACCGCCACACCCAGTCAAGAGTGCAGCCATCGCAGATAAAGACAATACAGCTAAAAACGTTTGTCTCATTTTACAACCTCGGTGAAGAGTCCCATTCCCTAATTTAATATGGGATAGCGATTAAAGTGCCACATGATTAGAAATTTATTAATACTTATAAAGTTAAGTATGGCAAATATTTTCTAATCATACGACACCGCTACGTTGTAGGGCATTATGCCTCATATTGTTTAACTAAGCTATATTTAAAATGCCTTAAATGCCTGTTATAAAAACTGATTTTTTTAGTCGGAATTAAATTTCACTATAACTATTTCATTTTAATATCAATATTCTGAAACAAAACAGGAAGGTAAAATCCTTCCTGTTCTTATCGTTTAATTATTGTTTAATCACTTTGGTTTTTACCAGTTTATCATGTAAAGTTTGGCGTTTTTCGCTAAGTGCAAATGCATGATCTAGTATGGTAATGAATGGCATAAACAATAAATTTAAGATAATAAAGATAAAACTACGCAATGTAAAAGCACGCATCAAACTGACTTTTTCACCACTTTCTACATCTACAATCTTAATTTTAGTCAATTTTTTACCAATACTTTGACCTGATTTTGCCAATAAAAAAGCCTGAATACCTAACATGATAATGATGTAGATAAACATCGCTTGCCATGCTTCAGCTGGAATAAGGGTAAAAAGTTGCTGTTGTAATTGGATGGCTTGAGTAGAAGTATCCGCAGACTGCATTTTTTGTTGAATGTCAGAAAGCTGGTTAAATTGCTCGGGTTTTAGAAAAAAAGATGGAATGGCTGCTGCTGGTAACCAGAGGAGTAAATCAATAATTTTGGCTAAAAAACGCGTACCGATAGAGGCAAGTTCTGTATTCTGTACTGCTTTTTTTTCAACCTGTATTTTTTGAAAATGGTCGTTTTGAATAGGTGTTTTTTCAGGAAAAGGTGCAGGTGCTGTATAGCCTAAAGGCTCATATGCAAGTTTTCCTTGGGTTAATTCACCTAAAGCTTTCCATTCACTCATCCCTTGATGCCAGACTAGATCAGTAAGTAAAACTTGCTGACTCGCGAGCATTTGATTGAGTTGCTCTAATGTATATGGTCCAGCTTGTTGATTATTACGAGCCAAGTAAATTTGCATAAAATTAAATTCTCAAAACTAAAATTTAAAAAGTAGGTAAAAAAAAGACCCACGAATGGGGTCTTTTTTAACATGTTTTATTACGCTTGTTTAGTCTTTTCTTCAGACAAGAAGAACCAAGTATCTAAAACAGAGTCAGGATTTAATGAAACAGATTCGATACCTTGTTCCATTAACCATTGCGCAAGATCAGGATGATCGGATGGACCTTGACCACAAATACCGACATATTTACCTGCTTTTCGGCAAGCGTGAATAGCCATCGAAAGTAAAGCTTTCACCGCAGGATCACGCTCATCAAATAAGTGTGAAACAATGCCAGAGTCACGGTCAAGACCTAAAGTCAATTGAGTTAAATCATTTGAGCCAATAGAGAAGCCATCAAAATGTTCAAGGAACTGTTCAGCCAACAATGCATTGGTGGGTAATTCACACATCATGATGACTTTAAGACCATTCTCGCCACGTTTAAGACCATTTTGTGCCAATAATTCAATGACACGTTTTGCTTCTGCAACAGTACGAACAAAAGGAATCATGATTTGAATATTGGTTAAACCCATTTCATCACGTGCTTTTTTCAGGGCACGACATTCAAGTTCAAAACAGTCACGGAAGTTATCAGAAACATAACGGCTTGCACCGCGGAAACCCAACATTGGGTTTTCTTCTTCTGGTTCGTATAATTTACCACCAATGAGGTTGGCATATTCGTTTGACTTAAAGTCAGACATACGCACAATCACAGGTTTATCAGCAAAAGCAGCCGCAAGCGTTGAAATACCTTCTACTAATTTCTCAACATAAAATTCGATAGGAGAGCTGTAACCTGCAGTGCGTGTAAGAACAGCAGCGCGTGTTTCTCGCGGTAAACTATCAATATTTAATAATGCTTTTGGATGAACACCAATCATACGATTAATAATAAACTCTAAGCGTGCAAGCCCAATTCCTTCATTTGGAATAGTTGCGAAATCGAAGGCACGGTCAGGATTACCGACGTTCATCATAATTTTAAAGGGTAGTTTAGGCATAGATTCAATCGAGTTACGTTGGATTTCGAAATCCAAGGCACCTTCATAGATAAAACCTGTGTCACCTTCAGCACAAGACACGGTCACTTCTTGACCATCCACAAGTACTTCTGTTGCATTACCGCAACCCACAATTGCGGGTACACCAAGTTCACGAGCAATAATAGCAGCGTGACATGTACGACCACCACGATTAGTGACAATCGCAGCTGCACGTTTCATTACAGGTTCCCAGTCTGGGTCGGTCATGTCTGAGACAAGAACATCACCAGCTTGAACTTTATCCATTTCTTTGATCGAAGTGACAATACGTACTCGACCTGAACCAATACGTTGGCCAATTGAACGGCCTTCACAAATAACTGTACCTTTTTGTTTTAGTAAGTAACGTTCCATAGTGCCGACATTTTCACGGCTTTTAACTGTTTCTGGACGCGCTTGAACAATATAAATTTGACCGTCATCGCCATCTTTCGCCCATTCAATATCCATTGGAGAACCATAATGGTTTTCAATGATTAAGGCTTGTTTTGCCAGTTCTTGCAGCTCATGATCATTCAATGCGAACTGTTGACGATCAACTTTTTCAACATCAACGATTGAAACAGACTTTCCAGCAGATGCTTCTTCACCATAAATCATTTTTTGGTGTTTAGAACCTAAATTACGGCGCAGAATAGAATGTTTGCCTGCATTTAATAATGGTTTAGATAGATAAAATTCATCAGGGTTTACAGCCCCTTGAACCACCATTTCACCCAAACCATAAGATGCTGTAATAAATACAACATCACGGAAGCCTGATTCAGTGTCCAGTGTAAACATAACACCAGCAGCACCTGTTTCAGAGCGTACCATGCGCTGTACACCTGCAGACAATGCGACAACTTCGTGTTTGAAATTTTGGTGTACACGGTAAGCAATAGCACGGTCATTATAAAGTGAAGCAAACACTTCTTTGATTGCGATTAATACATTTTCGATGCCGCGAATATTTAAGAAAGTTTCTTGTTGACCAGCAAAAGAAGCATCAGGTAAATCTTCTGCAGTCGCGGAGGAACGAACAGCAACGGCAATGTCAGCATTTTCGGCCGATAGTTCAGCAAAAGCAGTACGTACTTCTTTTTCAAGTGCTGCTGTAAGCGGAGTATCTACAATCCATTGACGAATTTTAGCCCCCGTTTCTGCCAAAGCATTAACGTCATCCACATTTAAAGTTGATAATTCTGTTTGAATTTTAGCGTTTAGGCCACTTTGTTCGAGAAACTCACGATAAGCATCTGCTGTAGTTGCGAAGCCTCCTGGCACTGATACGCCAGCATTGGATAAGTGGCTGATCATTTCCCCTAAAGATGAGTTTTTCCCACCTACAAGTTCAACGTCGTGTTTCCCTAATTTTTCTAGACCAATTACGCGCGCTTCCAATGTTGTTACTCCACTTTTTGCAGTATTAATCACTATCTTGTTGGCATGAAATTATAACAAATTTACTCAGCATTTTGATTTTACTCAGCAAAAGTTATATAAGATCAGTTTACTATAATGATTATATAGCACTTAGACAAATATTTAAGGAGAATTTTAATGTCAGAAGGTAAACAGATTAAGCGCAGTGTTTTTTTTATTTCCGATGGTACAGCAATTACGGCTGAAACCCTTGGTCACTCATTGTTAGCACAGTTTCCTCATGTTGATTTTAATATTCATATTATTCCTTATATTACCTCTGAAGAAGCAGCAATGGAGGTAGTTGCAGAAATTAATAAACGTGCTGAGCAAGATGGAAATCAACCTTTGGTTTTTGATACATTGGTCGACCCGTATGCACGTGATATTATTAACACCGCAAATGCTATAAATCTTGATGTTTTTGAAGGTCTTATAAGTAAATTGTCTGAGGTTTTAGGTACACCACCTACAACTTTAGTCGGGCAGACCCATGCAGTAACAGATTCTGAGTCTTATAAGGCACGAATTGATGCAGTACATTTTGCTTTAGACAATGATGATGGCGCGCGAACACGTCATTATGACAAAGCTGATTTAATTTTAATTGGCGTATCACGTTCAGGTAAAACACCAACTTCAATTTATTTGTCCTTACAATTTGGAATCCGTGTGGCGAATTACCCTTTAACTGAAGAAGACCTCGATGACAATCGTTTACCTGCTGTTTTAAAAGCGCATAAGAATAAATTGTTCGGCTTAATGATTGATGCGGAAAGGTTAGTTGCCATTCGTTCTGAGCGTAAAGCCAATAGTCGTTATGCAAGTTTTAGTCAATGTCAGATGGAATTACGCGCCATTGAAGGCATTTATATTTCAGAAGGTTTGAAGTATTTAAATGTATCTGAAATGTCGATTGAAGAAATTTCAACTCGTGTGTTACAGATGACAGGTTTAAAGCGTCGTATTGGTTAATGGTGATTACATTAATCAAAAATAAGAGTCTTTTATTGGGCTCTTATTTTATGTCATAAATAACAAAAAGAACGGGTGAATGAGATGAAAGAAATATCGAAAATAGTCGGATTGATGGTTTTATCTATAGGTTGCTTAAGCCAGAGTTATGCCAATACCACAACTTTAGGTACGCAAGAACAGCAGATTTATAAAAAATACAGTCAACAGGATTTTTACACCATCAATGAAAAACTTGAAACTGATGTCGTAAAGTTAATTGAAAAGAATGCAAATAGTTATAAGTATTCATTTCCTCAATTGACTGAAAATCTGAATTTAAATATTCACTATGCGCCTGATCAAGTATTTAAAACGTATACTTTTGATGTCGGTGGTGGTGGGACTATGGGAACCTATTCATCTTATGCGCAGTTCAAAAATGCACCTAAGCATAAACTGCAATCTATCGAAACGGGTTTTATTCGAAATATTAACCAAGTTACGTTATCTGGACAGGCTATTTATTTAATTCAAAGTTATTATAAAGGGGATAGCTGCGTAGGCGCTTATCAAATACAAGCCTATAAACAACAAAAAAATCAGTTGCATTCAGTACCAATTTTTCAAACCAAAACAAAGAAATTAGACACTGTTCGTGTGGACTATGATTGCCAATACGATACGGAGCGTAAAGGTGATTATATTCGTGTCTCAAAAGATATGAAGTTTATTGATATTAAATTATTAGATCAAAATACTAAACCCACAGGTAAATATTTACGTTATCAAAAAATGAATAGTCATTATCAATATGTGGGTACAGTAAAGTAAGTGAGAGAAGAAAGAGATCTTATTGAATCTCTTTCTTGTGTTTTAGATAAGTGGCTCAAATTCTAATAAGTGGTAATGATGATATCGACTGGATGTTCAGTACCATCCATGCTGTGTATCGCATGATTGGTAATTTTGACTACGGGCCAAGTAATTAACTGACAGTTCTGATGTTGCATAGCGCGATAATAGCTATCTGATTTAAAAAATAATTTATTTTCACTGGCGGAATTCGGCATAAGCTGACGCTTTAGCCAATTATTTTTAACCTCTGACTCAAGATAGCGAATCGCCAAAAGGGATTTAACTCGATTATTAAATAACCGTCTATTCTTAATGATGAGCGGATGTGATAGAAGTTTATGTATGCCTTTTTCAGTACGTGGCAACACAAAATGTGGCGTAATTTGAAATACTTTAATGGATTGAGCGCTATTACAGAGTTGTTCTAGGTGCGTAACCATATACTGATTTGCACCAATAATTGCCACATTGAATGTTGAAAAATCAAATGACTTTAAGTCTTCTGCACGAATTACATTCCCTGTAAATTTATTAAAAAAATCAGGGGAGTTTTGAAAAAAGCCATCCAAAGCATTTTTTCTCTTATCAACCATTTTACTGTCCTTTGTTATTTTATTTCATTGAAATGCTTTTTATAGGTTAATCATATAGCCAAGATAAATAGAGTGGTAAAGATTTTTTAGCAGTCGTGTCAGTCATCGTTAATCTAAAATATAGTCAAAAGTAGCTTTTAAAAATAAAGGATGCCGAAAATTGTATAAAAAGGTCATCTGAGGAAATAGCACAAATTAATTTTATAAATAAAAAAATTATTTAAAAATGAAGAATTAAAGCTATCTATCACCAGTTTAAATTACTTAATTTTATTGTGAGTCATCGTTATGGTCGGTATTTGGAAATTCGGGAAGCTTAGGCGTTTGACTATGGGTTCTTAAATAATCCAAATCACGAATATTTTTTTGGACTGCAACAGCACCAAACAAACTCAGTAAAAAAGCCATGATATAAAATCCTTTTTCACTTAATTGAAGCGAAGCATTCCAGAGTCCAATGGTCAGTAAAAATGCACAAATAATGATGGATGCCCAACATAATCCAAAATAAATAGAGGTGACAGCAATGCCTTCAAGTTTATCGCGGACAATTTTTTGCAAAGACACTGCTGCAAATAAACCATATAAAATCAAAATTAGATAATAGCCTTTTTCATTAAATGGCATTTGTGCATTCCATAAGCCAATAATATACGCGGCTATACCTGCAATAAGCGCAACCCAGCTTGCTGCAATAAAAGCTGAAGTGGGTTTGTTAATATATTGATTCATCAGACTTCCATTTTTATGTTCAGTTATTTTTATATTACTATTATGCCTTAGCAAAACAAGATCGCAAAGCGTGTTTAACTTTCATTAAATTTAAGAGGCTCAGCATTCAATAGTCGTATTATTTTTGAAATCTAAATAGCAGCTAAAATGATGCTATTTAGATTTTTTGAAAATTTCAGGCGTTTTTGATATCCATCAATAATTCAAAATTTTCGATACGTTTGTCTGTATCATAAATATCACATGTAAATATAAACTCATCAATTTCATACTGTGCTAAAAGATCTTCCAAGCCTGCTTTAACCGTTTCAGGTGAACCTACTTGAGACATCGCATAGAAGTTATTAACAGACATTTTTTCTGCAGGAGTCCAAATTCCTTCCATGCTTTCTACGGGTGCTTTAAGTTTCAAGCTTTGACCACGCATCAATCCCAAAACACGTTGGTAGGCGCTGGTGGCCAAATATGCTGCTTCTTCATCAGAATGCGCAACAACGGTAGGAACTCCCATCGAAATATACGGCCGATCTAAATATTCAGAAGCCTCAAAATTGTCGCGATAAAGTTGAATCGCTTGACCCAGCATACGTGGTGCAAAATGTGAGGCAAATGAATAGGGAAGTCCTAATTTTGCTGCCAATTGTGCGCTAAATAAACTTGAACCCAATAACCAAACAGGCACATGCGTGTTTTGACCAGGCGTAGCGACTATACGTTGATGTGGTGCTGGTTCTTTGAAATATTGCAATATTTCCATCACATCTTGAGGGAATTGATCTTCGGTTTCTTGGCGACCACGGCGTAAAGCGCGCATAGTGAGTTGGTCAGTCCCGGGAGCACGACCTAAACCCAGTTCTACTCGATCAGGATAGAGTGTGGCTAAAGTACCAAATTGCTCTGCAACAACCAACGGTGCATGATTGGGCAACATAATACCGCCTGAACCTACTTTCAAACTTTGGGTGTTGGCCAAGAGGTAACCCAGTAAAACAGCAGTTGCTGAGCTGGCAATACCATCCATATTATGATGTTCTGCTAACCAAAGTCTTTTATAACCCAGACTCTCTGCTTTTTGAGCCAGTGCCAAAGCATGATGTAGTGAAAATTGAATACTTTTATCATCACGCACAGGAGCGAGTTCAAGAATTGAAAATTGGGTATCTTTTAATGAACGCATGGAATATCTCAAATATAGAATCTCATCAAAGCATACGTTGACTCACGTGTTTTGTATATCGTTTTTTTTCGATATTAAATTTGTTGTGTATTTAGCTATAGAGAACGTGCAAAAAAAAGCACCCGAAGGTGCTTTTAACTGACATGTAAATATTTGAGTTATTCAGCTTAACGACGTTTATTCCAGCCTAAATGGCGACCATTATCACGTCGGTAATTACGGTCATTGTAGCTGTATTTGCTATTGCGATAACCTCTATCGTTATAACGATTATCTCGTTCATCATCGTAGCGGCGGTCTTCGCTTACTTTTTTACCCAAGACCGAACCACCTGCAGAGCCGAGTGCAGCTCCTGCGTATCCACCGGTGCTACCCGCAACACTTTGACCGACTGTATAGCCACCTGCACCACCTAAAGCTGCACCAATAGCTGCACCTGTTCGATCGCGTTTACTGGCTGATGCCGCTGCACCACCTGCACCACCCAGAGCCGAGCCAATCATCGCACCAGTGTTACCACCCATTTGTTTACCAATTGCAGCACCGACTACACCACCAAGTGCAGAAGTTAAAGCAACATTGGTATTGGTGCCTGCATAAGAGGTAGTTGTGGCTACAGCTGATGTGGCAAGTACTGCAGCTAAAATCATTGAATTAAATTTCACCGTAAACTCCTTGTGGAGGCTTTTGTTATGTCTTGAGTTTAATGTAATAAGAAATGTGAAATTGAAGATGAATGAGTTGTTCATGGTTTGTATTTTTTTTCTGCCAAATTCATTCATAATTGATATTACATATAGACAAAAGACTCAGTGCTATCAAAAGTATTCACACTTAAATCTAAGTAAGTTAAATGCACAATCATAGATTCTGAGCGTTTGAGTCTTTTAATTGGATTTAAGTTTTAAACTAAAATATTTTTAAGCTATTTTTTATGATAATTGGTTTTTATCGATCAAAGGATAGTTTAGGCTTGCATTTCAAAGGCTAATGTAGCCTAGTTTATGACTTGAAAATTAAGCTGATTCAAATCTTTTCTGTAGTAATGAAAAATAGGATTTACAGTTTTAAATCTTTAGATTTATCAAAATCTTATCTAAGAATATTTTGAAATAGAAAATAAAAAATACCAATCAATTTTAATTGATTGGTATTTTTTTGGAAAAGCTTGTACTGATTAAATGTTTGATCAATTAACGGTGATTACGACGGTGTTTTTTTGAATGTTTTTTATAAGAGCGTTGATCTGCACGGCGATCCTCTGATACTTTTTTACCAAGGACAGAACCACCAGCAGCACCCAAAGCTGAACCGACATATCCACCGGTTGTACCACCTATATTTTTACCGACAGTATAACCACCGACACCACCTAGACCACCACCAATTGCAGCGCCCGTACGGTTACGACGGTCTGCAGAAACAGCAGCACCACCCGCACCACCAATTGCAGAACCAATCATCGCACCAGTGTTACCACCCATACTTTTACCAATAGCAGTACCTGCAACACTACCTAATGCAGAAGTGGCTGCAATACGTGTTGAGTTATCTGCATGAGCATTAACGGCCATCATTGAAGTTGCTGCTAATGTTGCGCTTAATAAGAATGCATTTAGTTTCATGATGAACTCCATGTCCGAATGATTTGGACGTTTAATTAATTTATTTCGTTGGAGCAAATGTAACAAAAATGTTTTAGAACAATATGGAGAGCTATCAACACAGTTGTGGCATTTGGTGTCTGCTTTGTAAAGTTTCATTAACAATATGGAGGAAACGCTTCAAATGTGGTTTGTAGCGCTGAATAATTAAGCAATTGGCTGATTTATAGATTTATTGATATTTTGCATGTTCAGGCTTAAATATTGGTGTCGCGACATTATCTATGTCATTTAAACCTGAGAATCGTTACACTAGACACAATTTTTTAAGCCCATTCTGTGTCATATCCAACATAGAAAAGCCTTTATATTGAGATATTTTGTAAAATGAAAGAGTCGTTACGTTTACGATTAGATCAACTCTCTGACCGTCATGAAGAATTAACCGCATTACTTGCGGATATAGAAGTCATTTCTGACAACAAGCGCTTTCGCCAACTTTCGCGTGAACATAATGATTTAACAGATATAACCGAAGTCTGGAAAAAGTATACGCAAGCAGAGCAAGATATTGAAACTGCAGCAACAATGTTGTCTGATCCTGATTTTAAGGAAATGGCACAAGAAGAAATTCAAACCAATAAAGCTATTATTAGTCAGCTTGAAGCTGACTTAAATATTTTAATGATTCCTAAAGATCCCAATGATGCAAATTCAGCTTATTTGGAAATTCGCGCTGGAACCGGCGGAGATGAAGCTGCTATTTTTTCAGGTGATTTATATCGCATGTATAGCAAGTATGCTGAGACTCAAGGCTGGAAATTGGAAGTTTTGTCTGAAAATGAAGGTGAGCATGGCGGATATAAAGAAGTTATTTGCCTGATTAATGGTGAAGGTGTATATGGTCGTTTGAAATTTGAAAGTGGTGCGCACCGTGTCCAACGTGTGCCTGCAACAGAGTCTCAAGGTCGTGTACATACTTCCGCGTGTACAGTCGCCATTTTACCAGAAGTAGATGTTGATACTTCGGTTGAAATCAATGCTTCTGATCTACGTATTGATACATATCGTGCTTCGGGTGCAGGAGGACAGCATATTAATAAGACTGACTCTGCGGTCCGTATTACCCATTTGCCGTCTGGTGTCGTAGTTGAATGTCAAGATGAACGTTCTCAACATAAAAATAAAGCCAAAGCGATGGCACTCTTGGTGTCACGTTTAGAAAATGCCAAGCGTGCAGCAGCAGATGCAGCCACTTCAGAAATGCGCCGTGATTTGGTCGGTTCAGGAGATCGGTCAGAACGGATTCGTACTTATAATTACCCACAAGGGCGTATGACTGATCATCGTATTAACCTGACTTTATATAAGTTGGATGCAGTGATGGAAGGCGATTTGACCGAACTACTGGATAGTTTACATCGTGAATATCAGGCAGATCAGTTGGCGATGCTTGCACAGCAGAATGGTGGCTAATGAACATTGAACAAGCTTTAACTTTACGCGGAGAAGCGGAAAGTTACGAACGTCAAGAAAACGCATGGCTACTTGAGCATCTTACTCAAATTGATTCATTTGATTTGTTGATGAAAAAAACTCAAGAACTTACGCTTGAACAAGAACAGCAATATATCGCTGGACTAGAGCGTATTGCTGCGGGTGAGCCTCTGGCTTATATCACAGGTTCTCAACCCTTCTGGACACTTGATTTAAAAGTGACTCAAGATACGTTGGTGCCTCGTCCAGATACCGAAGTATTGGTCGAAACAGTTTTAAAGTTATACTTACCTAATGATGCCCGTATTGTGGATTTGGGAACAGGAACAGGTGCCATTGCTTTGTCACTGGCCAGTGAGCGTCCAGAATGGTCGATAACGGCAACTGATATTTACGCACCCACTTTAGAGGTGGCACAGTTTAATGCTGAAAAACATGATTTAACGCAGGTTAAATTTGCTTTAGGACATTGGTTTAAAGCGTTAGAACGTAATCAATTTTTTGATGTGATTGTTTCGAATCCACCGTATATCGATCCAGACGATGAGCACATGCAAGATTTGGCAACCGAACCAAAGCACGCTTTGGTTGCAGCGAATAACGGTTTAGCTGATCTTGAGTTCATTATTCAAAACGGTAAAAAATGGTTGACTGCAAATGGCTGGATTGCACTTGAACACGGTTATAATCAAGCGGGTGTCGTCTATCAATTATTTAAAAAATATGGTTATACAGAGATTCAAACCATTAAAGATTATGGTGGTAATAATCGTGTAACTATTGGTTGTTCAATGTAATTTAAAAAAATAAAGCGCTAAAAGCGCTTTATTTTTTGACTACATCGCGCCAACGTAATTGCTTATTTTCAATAAGTTTCATTAAACCATCACTGATTTTTCCGAGAATAGCCAACAAAATAATGGCAATAATCACAATATCAGGTCGAGATGTTTCCCGTCCGTCACTGAGTAAATAGCCAATCCCTTGCGTTGCTGCAATGAGTTCAGCTGCAATCATAAACATCCAAGATAAGCTTAAACTGTTACGTAAGCCCGTTAAAATACCAGGTGAAGCAGCAGGTAAAATAATTTCTTTAATTTGTTGAAAATATTTCAATCGATAGACTTGTGCAACTTCAATCAATTTGCGATCTACGCCCTGAATAGCAGCCACAGCATTGGTATAAGTCGGAAAAAATGCGCCAATTGCAATTAAGGTGATTTTGGAAGTTTCATCAATTCCCAACCATAAAAGTAACAGAGGAATCCAAGCCAAGCTTGGAATTGATTTAAGCGCTGAAAAAGAAGGTTCTAAAAAATCTTCAGCGTGTTTATTTAATCCGACAAAAATAGCAAATATCAGTGCAAGTCCACTTCCAATAAAAAAACCAAAGAAAACTCGCCAAGTACTGGTCCAAATATGCTGCCATAAATCACCCTTGGCCAACTCTATTAAAGACTGCCATAAGCTACTTGGAGCAGGAAGCAAATAGGATGCTATAAAGCCTTTACGCACAAGTACTTCACACAGAATGACCAGTAAAATCGGCAAAAAAAACCCTTTAAGCCTGCTTTGGAGTTTAAGCCAGCGCGGCGAAATGCATTTATTCACTGCCCGAATTTTTATAGGAGTATCATCAGTTTCTAAAGGATAAGACATTATTTGGTCACGACTTTTTGTGCATATTTAACATCAAATAATTGATCAATCACTTGATTAACATTCGTACCTTTACGAACCAAATCTTCTTCAGTCAAAATGGTTCCAGATTTTTTTAAGGCATTGATATGTTTTATGGTTGGAATGTTTTGTTCAAAATTGGTTCGACTTAATTGCAGTTTAGCCACAGCTATGGGTAATTTGGCTTCACGTGCCAATAACTCTGCCAACTGGTCTGGATTGGCTTTGGCCCATTTACGTGCTTGTTCATAGGCTTTAATGACTGCTTCTATGGCCTCAGGACTTTGTTTCGCAAATTTTTCTTTGGTACTCAACACACTGAAACTATTAAATCCGATATTTCGATAAAGTAGTCTTGCACCTGATTGTATTTGTGCAGCCGCCATTAACGGATCTAAGCCTGCCCAAGCATCGATCTGTCCACGATCGAGTGCAGTTTTGCCATCTGGATGTTGCAAGTGCACCAATTGAACGTCTTTTTTACTCAAACCTGCAGTTTCAAGTGCCTGCAAAGTAAACAGAAAAGGATCAGTACCTTTGGTTGCCGCAATCTTTTTCCCTTTTAAATCCTGAATACTCTTGATTGTTGAATTTTTTGCAACGACTAAAGCTGTCCATTCGGGTTGACTTTGGATGTACACTGTTTTAATTGGGCTACCATTCGCACGACTCAATGTAGCTGCTAAACCCGCAGTTGATGAAAAATCGATACTATCGCTATTTAAGTATTCCAATGAGCGATTGCTGCCTTGGCTAAAGACCCATTTAATTTCAGTTTTAGGCAATGCTTTTTCCAATAGTTTTTGCTCTTTCACCACTAAACTTGTAGGCGCGTAATAAGCATAGTCTAGCTTGAGTGTATCGGGGAGAGCTGAAAAACTCTGTTGAGTTAGGAAAGCAAGTGTGATTGCAGTAACTAATTTTTTAGTTTTAAAGTCAAAACTGTGCATTTATAGACCCCATAAAATTGTAGAACATTGTATGGAACCAGATACTGCCAGTAATTAAAGGGTAATCAGAAACCAGTAATTTTTATAAAATTATCTTAATTTTGCATATATCGAAATTAAGATTACAAGTATATGAAATTTATAATATTAATCTATATTTTTAAGTTTTTCCTTCTTTATATTAAAAACATAAATTGAAATAGAAAAAGGTAATAATTTACATTTAATCATTATGTATATTCAATGTAATTTCATTGTAATTACAAAATTAGAGTTTTATCATACCATTGTAAACATCT
Source organism: Acinetobacter albensis (assembly GCF_900095025.1). Taxonomy (GTDB): domain Bacteria; phylum Pseudomonadota; class Gammaproteobacteria; order Pseudomonadales; family Moraxellaceae; genus Acinetobacter; species Acinetobacter albensis. Next base: position 118,130 of record NZ_FMBK01000005.1, read on the forward strand.
ATGATTACTCAAATTTTATGAGATATTCAGTAGAATACTATTTAAAAAGACAAGACTGAGTGATTGTATTTCATAGTTCGAATTAAACTATTTTGTATTAAAGCTTAAAATCTATACAAGAACTATTACTCTGCAATGAGGTCATTTAATTAAGCCAAAAAAAGCGACTTTATAAAGTCGCTTTTAGCTTTAGTTTGATTTTATATAGGAAAGTCTTTGAGACAATCTGAGATATCTAACTGAGTGAGCGAATCAGTTTCGAGTGCTAAACAGAGCGTCACAATTTTTGCTGTATGAGCAAGAGATTGATCATCTTTTAAAGCAATACCAGTTTTTAAGATTTGAATACGCTCAGCAGGAATATCTAGAGCCTGAGCTAATTCAATAGCATCGGCACGATTGAAAAAGCTGATCATTGCTTTTTCAAGTGCTGAGTCAGACGAATTTAAAATTCCTTGATTCACTAGCTCATCAAATTGAGATGTGTGAGTGTTGAGAGAATGAGTAAAGTTTTGCACTAAATTTTGCTCTAGTACATCAATCATCTTTAGCATGTCAGAACCTTTAATTTAAGGTGATTTCACGGGGAGGAGAACAGCAGATTAAGCATAAAATATGCTTTAAAATTGATTGAAAAATAACCCATTTTGGAACATTATGCAAACATCTTTAGATGAGTGAACAGAAAGTGAATTAAGCGCATGAAAAACTTAAATATTATAAAAATGATTAATTTTGATTAAACGAATACAAAAGACATTATTGTTCCTGATGTTGACGATAAGCTCCAGGACTGACGCCTGTCCATTTTTTGAAAGCACGATGAAAAGCGCTGGGATCATGAAAGTTTAATTGATGACTGATATCTTGCAATGTTTTTGACGTATTGGTTAAAAAGTCTATTGCCATATCGCAGCGGATATCATTTTTGAGTTGTTGATAGCTCACGCCTTCACTTTTTAGGCGCCTTTGTATGGTTGCATTTGACATATTAAAATATTGTGCAATTTCATTTAGTTCTAACCAATTCGACGGTGGATACTTGATTAAATATTTGCGTAATTGGGTACTAATTGCATTGGGGTTTTTGAAACGAACCAATAAATTTTGTGGCGTATTTTGAATAAATTGATGCCATGAGGATGAGTCTTGTTTGATAGTGATATTTAAATAGTTGGCATCAAACTGTATATAATTTTCAGCACTATTATATTGAATCTTCTCACAAAATCGAACTTTGTAATCATGATCATCTAGCGGTGCATCACATTTAAGTTGTATTTGCTGAATAAACACTCTCTGTCGGCTTAACCAACACATCAAGCCATGAATAAAGATTAAATAAGTGGCATAGCTAAACATTCTTTTTGGATTTTTTTGATCATAAATAATGATATAAGCATAATTTTCCTGAACAAATAACTGACTGTTAAAATCATCTAAAACAATATTCAAAAATTGCAAAATATGTTGTAGTGCTTTTTCTACTGTTTCATTGTGCATGGCGGATTTTGCTAAAAATTTAAAACTTCCACGACGCATGGGATGACTATCAATACCAAAAAATTCATCATTCATTAAATTTGCAAGTTCAACCCATAACTTTGCATATTGTGAAACCGAAACCCGAGCTTTAGAGGTATTTAGTAATTCTAGAGGTATACCGGAATTGATTAACACAGATTCAGTGTTTAAACCCTTTTGATGGGCGACCAGTAGGGCTTCATGAACCAAATGAATTGAAATGGTATCTTTGTTGTAATATGCGTTTTGGTGAGTCATGTACTGAATATCCAGAGTCAGTTCATTGCTTGAATAACATCTCATTATCCAAATCTATCATTGATTATGCAATATTTTGAAATTGTACTTTAATACAAGTGTATTTACTCTGCACCATAAGTCGAAAGCTTATTTAAATCATCAACAGGAATATAAAATGAAAATTCAAGGAAAAGTTTTTGTGGTGACTGGTGGTGCTTCAGGTTTAGGTGCAGCAACAGCTCGTTACTTAATTGAAAAAAAAGCAAAAGTGATTATGGTGGATATGAATCATGAGCTAGGAACTGAACTTCAACAACAATTGGGTGCAGCAGCATTATTTATCACACTAGATGTGACCGATGAAGATGCAGTTAAAACTTTTTTTGAAAATATTGAGCAACAATATGGTCAGCTAAATGGCTTAGTCAATTGTGCAGGAATTGGACCATCTGCTAAGGTTTTAGGCCGTGATGGTATACATGAACTTGCGTTATTTCAAAAAGTGTTCAACATAAATGTGATGGGAACATTTAATATGATTCGCTTTGCTGCAAACCTGATGGCCAAATACCAACTTCAAAGTGATGAAGAAGAAAGAGGTGTGATTGTCAATACCGCTTCGGTTGCCGCATTTGATGGTCAAATTGGTCAAACGGCTTATGCAGGATCTAAAGGCGCAGTGGTTGCTATGACTTTGCCGTTGGCACGTGAACTTGCGCGTGAAGCCATTCGTGTCATGACGATTGCGCCTGGCATTATGGAAACACCGATGTTAAAAAGTTTGCCACAAAATGTTCAAGATGCTTTAGGAGAAATGGTGCCATTTCCACCACGTTTGGCGAAGCCTGAAGAATTTGCGCATATGGTGGGTCATATCTTTGAAAATAGCTATTTGAATGGTGAAGTCATTCGTCTAGATGGTGCGATTCGTATGCAGCCGAAGTAATTATTCCTTATTTTTATAATATTGTCATGGTTTTATACATAATGTGAGTGCTTTTGGTTAATTGTATTTCAATATTATTAACCAAAATTTTACTCATTAAAAATTGTTAAATTATATTGAGGGTGCAAAAACCTTTAGGGAAATTCAAAACTTATGGCGCTCTGTCTTGGGAAGTCGCCAACGATTTTTGAGTTTAAAAACACTCAAAAATAGATTTCTTCATATTTATAAAATTGAGAAAAATAAAATAATAACGTTGAATATTAAAACAGGAGAATCAATTGAATTCATTCAGTGTGACCACTTTGTAATGTTCATTTCATCGCAGTTAAATTTAGACTTTAGTCGTTGCTCAAATATCGCATTTCTTTTGAGAGATATGGAAATTGCAGCAATCATTTAATCATGGTTATCTAAATACATCATGTGTAAAAAGTAAAAAATGCTGAATATAATTTGGTATTCAAATGATGAAAACAATAATGAAAATGGATGAGCAAAGTGAAAGCATGATGCAAAAGCTTTGTTTTAAAACAACGGATAAAGGTACACGCCATGAAGACACTAGAACAGGCACATCAAGAATTTAATTTTAACGATTTTCTTCAGCAGCAGTTGGTTGGTACATCACATTCAGTCAATGCCTATGTTGAATGTTGTGAACGTTACCTCGGGTCACATAAAACTGCTTTAATTTGGGAAGGTCAAAATGGTGAATCTGAAAAATGGACTTTTGAGCAACTTGCTGAGGCTTCAGGAAAATTAGCCAATTATTTTGATTCATTAGGCTTAAAAGCGGGGGATTGTATTGCAGGACTTTTACCGCGTACACCAGAATTACTGATTACCGTTTTGGCGACATGGCGTATTGGAGCAATTTATCAACCTTTATTTACCGCATTTGAATCTAAAGCCATTGAACATCGTGTAAATGTCGCTAAAACTCAACTGATTGTGACCAATGAAGAACAAGGCTTAAAACTTAAGAATATAGTGTTGCCAAATATTATAACAGTCCATCATTCAAATAGCCTAAGTGAAAGTGAAAATACTGATTTCTGGATTGTATTGAATCAACAAATATCATCATTTATACCCGTTATGCGCAGCTTTGAAGACGATTTTTTAATGATGTTTACCTCAGGAACGACAGGTTTAGCAAAATCGGTTCCTGTTCCTTTAAAAGCTGTATTGGCGTTTAAAGGTTATATGACTTATGCAATTGATTTACGTGAACAAGATTCATATTGGAATTTGGCTGATCCAGGTTGGGCATATGGTTTGTACTACGGAATTACAGGGCCTTTAAGCTTGGGCCACAGTATTATTATGGATGAACGTGCTTTTAGTGTAGATAACGCAATTCAGCTGATTAAAAAATATAAAGTCAGTAACTTAGCAGGCTCACCTACCGCATTTCGAATGTTTTTTGGATTTAAAGAAAAATTTGACGCTTCGATTAAAAAGCATTTGCGTGTGGTCAGTAGTGCGGGAGAACCTTTAACACCAGAAGTCATTCACTGGTTTAAAAATGATTTAAATGTCAATATTTACGATCATTATGGTCAGACTGAACTCGGCATGGTCGTTGCAAACCATCACGCCTTGGAGCATAAAAAGAAAGTTGGCTCAGCAGGTTATGCTATTCCAGGACATCGCTTTGCAGTATTAAATTCACTTCATCAGGAAGTTGAAAAAGGTGAAATTGGTACACTTGCTATAGACTGTTCTCAATCTCCTTTAACGTGGTTTAAAGGTTATGACGGGCACAACCTAAAATCATTTGTCGGACATTACTATTTAACTGGCGATACCGTGAAATTAAATGAGTTTGGTGGTGTTGATTTTGTGGGTCGTGCTGATGATGTAATTACAACGTCAGGCTATAGGGTTGGGCCTTTTGATGTTGAAAGCACATTACTTGAATGTGAAGAAGTATTAGAGTCTGCTGTTATTGGTAAACCGGATCCTGAGCGTACTGAGGTGGTAAAAGCCTTTGTGGTTCTTAAATCCCAATTTTTAGCTTCTGAGGCATTAAGCCAAAAATTACAAGGCTATGTACGTTCTCGGTTGTCTAAACATGCTTATCCGAAAGAAATCGAATTTGTTGAAACCTTACCCAAGACGTCAAGTGGAAAAATTCAACGCAATTTGCTTAAACAGCAGGAAATTGCAAAATTAGAGACGACTCAAAAAGTGGGTTAATGTGATTTAAATCATTCTTTGATATTTAAGAAAGCATTTGAATAAATGCTTTCTTTATTAAGGTGGTGATTATTTTAGAACTGACTGAACTTCCCCGCTTTATAAGCTTTCTATATGGCAGTGAACTGCAATTTTCTACACTAAACTTCCAATTTAACAAAAAGATAATCTTAATTTTTATAAAATACCTAAAAAAATAATCAACAAGATATTTATTTTATTAAGTTTTTATAAGGTAATAAGAATTAGGGTTAAGCTGTCACCTTAATCAAAAAATCTTTTTAAATTAATCCATATACCATAAAAAATTGTTAGAATTTTTAGCTAGCCAAAGAAAGATAGAGCAGAATATAGTTTGACTAATCATACTGATATAGATTTAGAGTTAACTGATGAAGAAATGCATCTCTATAGTCGTCAAATATTACTTGAAGGCTGGGATATTGATGCTCAAGAAAAACTCAAGTTTGCAAATATTTTAATCATAGGTTGTGGGGGCATTGGTTGTACCACAGCAGAGTTATTGGCTCGCGCGGGTGTTGGGAAAATTACTTTAATTGATGCGGATACCATTGAGATCAGTAATCTGCAACGACAAATTGCTTATGTAGAAGAAAATATTGGTTTTTATAAAGCTGAAATCTTGGCTAAACGACTGAAGCAAATCAATCCACATATATGCGTTGAATCTCGAACCATAAAACTGGATGATCACAATGCAGCACAACTCATTTCTAAACAAGATTTAGTACTGGATGGTTGCGATAACTTCACGACACGTTATTTGGTTAACCAAACGTGTAAACAGTTTGATGTTGCTTTAATCAGCGCATCTGCAATTGGTTTTCAAGGACAATTATTGATGGTTGAAGGCGATTCGGCCTGTTATGAGTGTCTATTTCCGAAAGAGCAGCATGCCAATGAAAATTTACGTTGTGCAGATTCAGGTGTATTGGCCACAACTCCAAATGTCATGGCCAGTTTACAAGCCCATCATGCTTTGTTGTATTTAGGTTTGGGTAAAACACCACTGAAGCAAAAACTGATGCTTTGGGATGGTTTAACGATGAAGCAACGTATACTTGCTTTCGAAAATGATACAGATTGTCTAACCTGTCAGGCAAGATAAGCCTGCAAAATACTATTTTTTTGCTACACTCACTACAATTTAATTCTACGCTGACATTATGAAAAACAATATTTGGTTGGATGGATTGCGTTCAGTCGCCCGTGTGGGTGAAACAGCAGTCATTGCAGCAAAAGCTGGTATTAAGTACGCCACAGAAAAACCCAGCAATGCAAAATTGATGCGTGAAACGTTTGAATCTTTGGGTTCAACCTACATTAAACTTGGGCAATTTATTGCCAGCACACCTTCATTGTTTCCAAGAGAATATGTAGAAGAGTTTCAAGGTTGTTTAGATCAAACCCCATCTTTGCCATTTAGCTATGTGCAGGGGGTTTTAGCATCTGAATTTGCAGGCAGAAATTTAGATGAAATCTTTACCTCTATTGATGAAAAACCTTTAGCTTCAGCCTCTATTGCACAAGTTCACGCAGCTAGACTGGTAACTGGTGAAGATGTTGTTATTAAAGTACAAAAACCTGGTGTAGAAACCATTTTGTATACCGACTTAAATGTATTACATTGGGCGGCCAAAATTTTAGAAAAAGCAGTTCCGAAAGTTAAATTTGCTTCACTTGCGGATATTGTAGATGAAATCAAAACGCGTATGGTTCGTGAAGTTGACTTCATTGAAGAAGCACAAAATCTCGATGATTTTGTCGATTATTTGAATGTGACACAAAATACCAAAGCAACAGCACCCAGAGTTTACCATCAGTATTCGACCCGCCGCATTTTAACGATGCAACGATTGTATGGCGTACCATTGACCGACTTTGATGTGGTTAAAAAAGTATCCAAAGATCCGTCTCAAGTATTAATTACTGCTATGAATACTTGGTTTGGTAGTCTAATGATGTGTAAGAGTTTCCATGCTGATTTACATGCTGGAAATCTAATGCTGCTTGAGGATGGTCGTGTCGGCTTTATTGACTTCGGTATTGTTGGACAGCTTAATCCTGAAGTTTGGACGGCATGTATTGCATTTATGGATGCACTGCAACGTACTGATTATCAGGCCATGGCAAAAAATATGTTAAATATGGGTATGACAGACCATAAAGTTGATACTCAAGTGCTTGCGGCCGATTTAGAACGCTTATTTGGTGGCGTGTTGCTGAGCGATCCGCAAGAATTACTGAGCTCAAATCCTGCAGATTTAAACGATATCATGATGGATATGGTGGCTGTAGGGGAGCGTCATGGTATTCGTTTCCCGCGTGACTTTGCTTTGCTGTTTAAACAAATGTTGTATTTTGATCGGTTTATGCGCATCCTCGCACCTTATACCGATATTTATGCAGACCAGCGTCTACAAATGGTGCAGACTCTGGATCCAAATGTGTTGTTAAAAAATTAATTTAAATCTTTTTTGAATTTTAAAACAAAGCAGTAAAATTGATGGCTGAATTGATTTTATTGCTCAAGGCTTTAAAGCAAGAATTTAGAAAAGATGAGTGAAAATTTGAATTTATTTTAGGGCTAGATCATGGATGCAATCATCATTGAAGGTTTAAAGATAGATACTGTGGTTGGATGTTTTAATTGGGAACGTCAAATCATTCAACCTTTAATGCTTGATCTGATTATTCAGACCAGCTTAGAACAAGCTTCTAATTCGGATAAGTTAGAACACACATTAAATTATGCGGAAATTTGTGAGATTTCTACCAAAGTGATTCAAAAAAAACAACCCGAATTGATTGAACATGCAGCAAAACTTGTTCTCAATACGCTTTTTACTACCTTTCCTAGGATTGAATCGATTATGATTACAGTCCGTAAGCCTGCCATTATCGCGCAAGCAAATTCTGTAGGAATTCGTCTTGAACGCCACCGAAACGATATTCGCCTTAGCTCTGGCGAGTAATGATCATCCCGAACAACATTTTCAACAGGTTTATCGCCAAATTGCTGAAATGGGACAGGTTCAATTCTCTCAAATTTATTTAATTCCATGCCGAGATGGTGTAGGCGCTGAGTATTGGAACTCTGCGTGCTTACTCAGAAGTAGCCTGAGTGTAGATGCTGTTGTGCTGATCTTAGAAGACATGGAAGAAAAATCTGGTCGTGTGCGTCCATCGCATCAAATTTCTTTAGATATTGACTTGATTGCTTGGGGAGATGATTTGACGGATATGCAATTTAATCCTAAAAAATTGCCTCTCGCTACAGATGTCAAAATTCCGATGTCAGATATTTGGCAACATGCAATGTTTCCTCAACAGCAACATCATTTTCAAACTGTGCGCTGTTGAGCGCCTATTAACATATAACAAATTGAGCCGTATTTATTCTGTTTTAGAATAGTTCAATATCTTGTTTAGCAGAGTGATAAAAATATATGAAAACTCAATTTTTACTGATTCCGATATTGAGTGTTTTTATCGGGGCTTGTAGCTCTAATTTACCCGTGAAATCATCTACAGCAATGCAAGAGATAGAGGTTTCACCTAAAAATAATCCAGCTTTGATAAGAGCAATCAATACCTACACGAATGCTCAGACAGATTTTGATGTGGCTTTATTTGATTTGAATCAAGATGGTTTAAAAGATGCAGTGGTACTTTTGAAGGGTTCAAATTGGTGTGGTTCTGGTGGTTGTACCATGATCGTGCTTAAGGCTATATCCAATGATCAATTTCAACCTCACAGTAAATTAACGGTCACTGATCGTCCAATTTATGCGCTATCCAGTCAAACACAAGGTTGGCATGATTTATCTGTATATACCCGAGGAACAGGACAAGTATTATTAAAGTTTAATGGGATAAGTTATCCAAGCAATCCATCTTTAGCACCTGCTTATGTAGATCTACTCAATCAAAATGGAAATAAAGCGTTGCTGCCTTAAGTGATTGATGAAGTGAAATACTGAAAAATAAAAAGCAGTGTATCAACACTGCTTTTTATCATTTCAAGAGATGGATGTTAAATGTAATAACTGGTCTTAGTCATTAACTTTGAAATCGTAGTCATGGTCATTCGTACAGGGGCTGGTAAATCGACACCACCTGCATTCAGTGCAGTGTCTCTATGCGCCAATTCATCTTGATGCATTTGCACTAAAATTTTACGCGAACGTTCATCTTGTTCGGGTAATTGACGAATATGATCTTGTAAATGCATGCTGACTTGACGCTCAGTTTCAGCCACAAAACCTAAACTATATTTATCGCCAGCAATGCCAGCAATTGCACCCATTCCAAAAGAAAGTCCGTACCACACTGGATTGAGTAAACTGGTATGACTGTCTAACTCTTTTAAACGCTCTTCACACCACGCCAAATGATCTTGTTCTTCAACAGCAGCTTGCTCCATTTCATGGCGTACATTCGGTAATTTTGCAGTAAGTGCTTGACCCTGATAAAGCGCTTGTGCACAGACTTCTCCGCTGTGATTCACACGCATTAATCCTGCAACATGACGTGCTTCACTCACGCCCAATTGGGTTTCAACATCATGACTTGGATTGTCGCGTTGTGCAGAGGTTGTTCCTGGAACCAAGCTACGTAAGGCTTGGTCGAACGAATGAATAAACTTGTCGATACCTGTATATTGACGCATAACATTAATCCTCTAAAACATCTTGTTGATGTGCAGCAAGCAGGGGTTTGAGTCTAAATAAAAGCCATGTGGTGAAAATAGCGCTCAAAATAGCAGTAATACTAAAAAGAATCTTAATATCAATTTTGAAGATACTTAAAATAATAATTGAAAATATTGCTGAAGACACCATGAATACTGCATTTAAAATATTATTTGCAGCGACCACTCGCGCTCTATGTGAGCGTGGGGAAAAAGCTTGCATCATTGCATATAAAGGAACGATATAAAAACCACCACTAATTCCCAATAAGGTCACGGCAAACATAACGTGATAGTAACTTAAGCCTAGGGTAAATATCTCTTTCAAACCTAACATTTCACCCGTGCGCTCGGGTACAAAAGCCAAACTGGCAGCCAGATAAAATGCAAAAAAAGTTAATCCTATCGCGCCAATAGGGACCATTTTTAAATTAACCTCTGATCCACCAATTTTACGACACAATAATGAACCGACACCAATGCCAACCGAGAAAAAAGTCAATAAAAGGCTGACTACATTTTCAGAAGCATGTAGGTTCTGTTGTGTTAACTGCGGAATTTGCGTGAGATAAGTCGCGCCATAAAACCAATACCAAGAGTTACCAAGCAATATTAAAAAAACAATCGGTAAACTTTTGGCATATTTTAAGGTTTGTAAACTGGTTCTGAAAAAATTCCAATCTATTTTCAAATCAGGGGATGTGACATTTTGTTTTAAAACAAAACGACTAGAGATATAGCCTAAAATAGCAATGGTCACAACCGTCAGACTAATCCAGATTAAATTACCTTGTGATGCTGAAATGACCGCACCACCTAAAATCATACCAATTAAAATGGCAATTGATGTACCAGACTGAAATAAAGCATTGCCTGACATCAGCTCATTTGGTTTTAAAATTTCAGGCAAAATGGCATATTTGATCGGACCAAAAAAGGTAGAATGCGTCCCCATTAAAAATAAGGCCAAAAGCAACAGCCATAAATGGCCCAATAAAAAGCCGGCTGAACCGATTAGCATAATCACAATTTCTAAGGTTTTAATGCCTCGTACTAATTGTGAGCGTTCATACTTATCGGCAATTTGACCAGCTGTCGCAGAAAAAATAAAATAAGGTAAAATAAACAACAACGCTGCAAGATTATTCAGTGTGCTGATATCAGCACTTTGTTGATTAATCCACCCATACGTAATGACCAACAACAATGATTGTTTATAGACATTGTCATTAAGTGCCCCAAAAAACTGGGTGATAAACATCGGTAAAAATCGACGTGTCGCTAAAAGATTTTCATTTTTTTCCATGGTTTCTGGACTTCATTGAGTTTTATTAAGAAATGTGATCATTTGGTAAAACACGATAAAAAATCATGTATGATGTTTTCACCCTATACTTTAGTGAAAATTCCGATAGAATTGAGTTTGTTAGCGGGCTTTCATTGGGCAATTTCCATTACAAATATTATACGAGTTTAGAGTTCTTTATGCCTTCAAAACTTAGTTTTAAAAAGTCGACTCTTACCCAAAGTGTGAGTTCCATCATACAGTGGAATGATGAATATAAACGTTTTTGTTTGAGTCTGTTTGTAATATTGCTTGCCCAACAAAGTTTTGCAGAAGAAGTGTCATCAGATAAGAATGTATCTCAGGCAGGCTTTGAAGAACAACTTAAGGATGAAGCTGCAAAACAAGGCATGGACAGTCCTGAAAATATTGAGAAAATAGAAAGTTTTCAACAAGAGCAGACAGGCCCTGATAGTCTATCGATGCTGCAACAACAAGAACAAGCTGTTCAGTCAATAGATGAATTTAAACCAATTGAATTTGAAAACTTAGAAGAACTACCAGTTCAACCCGTTAGCCAATCAATGGCTGATGAAATTTTTCGAGTTGCTGAAGATGCCAAAAATCAAGCACAACAATATCGTGCTGGGCAATCTACCGAGGTAATCATCTCAGATGTAACACAACAAGAATTGGTCGAAATTAATCAATCGCCAGTCAATGTTGATCAATTGATGAATACTATTGAAGCGGATAGCCGAATAGTCGTGGAAGCAAATGAATCAGGTAGAACTTTGCCTGAATTAAGCGTTGCAAACGAATTAGAAGAAGAAACAGGATTTTTTAAACGTTGGTTAAATAAAATAACACCTTCGCGTCCGATGAATGCTGCAAAAGTTCCTCGTATTAGTGCCGATGTGGTGATTGCATCACAGCAAAATGACAGTAATATTGCAAAAAAAGACTACAATCAAGCATTAGAAAACTTACAAGCCAATATTAAAGGTAAATTATCCAGTTTCACACAAGAATCGTTTAGCGATTTTCCATCAGCCTTGCCCCAATTACGAACTTTGTCGAATCAAGCAGCACAAGCAGTGGGTTTTTATCAGGCTGAATTTAAGTTTGAAAAATTAAGTGACAGTCGTGTTCGAGTCAACGTTACTCCGAATTCTCCAGTTCAGATTAAAGCGCAAACTGTTGAGTTTAGTGGCGCTGGTGAAAATCAGCCACAGTTCCAAGTGATTGGTGTTTTGCCTGATCAAGATGTCGACGATATTTTTAATCACGGTTTGTATGAAGAAACTAAAAATCGCATTAATGAAGCCTCGACCAATAATGGTTTTTTTGATGGATATTGGCGTTTACATGATGTGAAAGTCGCACAACCACAAAATACCGCAGAAGTAAATTTACGCTACGAAACGGGCGAGCGTTATAAATTAGGACCTGTCGAATTTCGGATGAGTGATCCTTCAAAACCTTTTCCGATTGATATGGATGTTTTGCAAAGTATGGTGTCATGGCAAGATGGCGCAGACTATACTTTTTGGCGTGTAAATGGTTTAGCCAATAATTTGACTAACTCACGTTATTTTAATTACACCTTAGTGGATGCTGTACGACCTGACCCAATTGAAAAACCCTTAGAGCTTCCACCTGATATTCAGGCTTTGGTCGATCAACAGAAAGTGAATGAAAATGAAGTTTTACCTGATGCTAAGCGACAGGTTGTTTCAGCAAAAGAAGTCACACAGTCTGTGGTAGATGAAGGGCAATTTGCGGGTACTGCAAATAATGAAGCTGATCAAAACATGCGTCATTTGAGTGTTAAGCAAGATACCCAAGAAAGTGAAGAAGAACGTTTAAAAACCCAAGCACGAGAAGAAAAGAAAATTCCAGTGGTGGTGACTTTAAACGCAGACCGTCTGAACAGTGCTGAAATGGGATTAGGCTATGGTACAGATACAGGTGTCCGTTTACGTGGTCAGTATCGTCGGGCGATTGTAAACCGCCGTGGTCATTCTTTTGATGCCAATCTAGAGCTTTCTGAAATTCGTCAGGCCATTGATGGTCGTTATAATATTCCTTATAAGCATCCACTCAATGACTATATTAGTCTGGTCGGTGGCTATGAACGCGAAGAACGTGAAGACGTTGCTCAAGGTAACGGATTAATGATTGAATCTGCTGTGGCAGGTGTCGATCGAATTATTAAAAACCCGCGTGGAAGTTGGCAACATACGTTTGGCTTGCGTTATCGTTTGGATCAGCTTACCCAAGATGGCTTAACAGATTTTGATGAGATTCCAGATGCTTTCTTAGCCAATTCGAACGAAGAGCAGCAATCTTTACTGTTTGGTTATGAAGTTTCCCGTACCACCAGTGATAAGCGTGTTAACCCGACCAAGGGCTTTAAGCAAACCTATAAAGCAGAAATTGGTAGTGAGACTTTATTGTCTGATGCAGATATGGCTATTATCAATGCAGGTTGGCGTTTTATTTATTCATTAGGTGAAACTGATGATCATCAGTTTGTGGGGCGTGGTGATTTAGGCTATATCTTCACCGAAGATTTTAACAAAGTACCTTATAATTTGCGTTATTTTACCGGTGGTGATCAAACACTACGTGGTTTTGATTACAAAAGTTTATCGCCAGAACAAAACGGATTCAAAATTGGTGGGCAGGCTTTAGCTGTAGGATCTTTAGAATATAATTACCAGTTTAAAGAAGGTTGGCGTGCAGCTGTATTTAGTGATGTGGGAAATGCATATGATCAGGATTTCAATACTCCGACTGCTTATAGTTTCGGTTTAGGCGTGCGTTGGGCATCACCGATTGGACCTATTCGGATTGATGTCGCGTCGGGTATTTCAGATGATAACCACCCGATACGTATACATTTCTTTATTGGCCCCCAACTATAACATTTAATTTTCAGAGAGTATTATGGCTGAAGTAGAACAACAACAAGACACGAAAACACCTCGGCCAAAAAAACGTCGGATTTTAAGGAGTGTTTTACTCACTTTACTGATCGTGTTGGTTTTGCTTGTTGCTTCTTTTGCCGTGATGTTTAGCACTGATAAGGGCAGTAAGTTTCTACTTGATCGGGTTTTAGAACGCCAGCAAATTATTCATTACGAATATGAAGGCGGAAATTTATTACAGGGCATTATTCTTAAAAATGTTTTAGTGACCTTAAAACCAGTTGATGTAAAAATTGATCGTGCGGATATCAAATTAGGTTGGCGTGCAATTCTTAAAAAAGAAATTCATCTTAATCGTGCTGATGTGCGTAATTTGCAAGTCATTTCTAAAAATCCGTCGAGCGATGAACCCTTTAAGTTCAGTGAAATCCGTCTACCTTTTGTGCTGCGTTTAGATAGTGCTGATATTGATCATTTGGTCATCAAAACATCAACCTCTAGCATACAATTTAAAGATGTATATTTAAGTGATGCACTCTGGTCGGGAACTGAACTGAAATTTGAAAACTCTCGCATGGATATGGGATATTTGGCAGTTAAAAATGCTACAGGTAATATGAAATTTGAAGGGAAGTACCCATTAAATGCTGTTGCAGATGTCAATCTTCCATCCTTAAACAAAAATTTAAATATTCATGATATCAAAGTGGTTGCCAAAGGGACTTTAGATACTATTCAAGCTGGCATTGCGACAAATACCCCGGATTTACTAACAGGTTGGGCGGTTGTGCATCCTGTGCGTAAAGACGTGCCTATGTTTGGGGAGTTACAGTTTAAACAATATCATTGGCCATTAATGTTAGAACAACAACTGTTCAGTAAAAATGGTAATGCAAAATTCAAAGGTGATATTCAACGTTTAGATATTGATGTTATTACAGATTTAAGTGGAAAAAATATTCCCGAAGGTCAGTACAATGCTTCTATGTTTACCGATTTGGTGCAGCAATTAGACATCACCAATCTAAATGGTCAACTCATGAATGGTGCGGTGAATCTTGCGGGTATCGTTGGCTGGAAAGATCACGTTACTTGGGATGTGAATGGTCGCTTGGATAAGATCAATCCTAAAGACAAATTGATTCCACAAGCCATTCAAGATTTTTTACCCCCGAGTCTAGATGCTAAAATTGCCTCTAAGGGCGCTTTAGATAAAGGCATGCATTTGACAGCTTTGATCGATTTCGATCGCTATGAAACATGGAATTTAAAGCTGGATCAAGCTGAACAGAAAAGCAATAAACCCAATCCGATGCAGTTAAATGTTGCTTGGCAAAATATTAATCGCGCCGTACCTTATGTGGGCTGGTTAAATAGCCAGTCGGGTGATGTTAAATTGGCATTAGTCGAAGGTCAGCAAAATATTCATGTTGCAACCTATGTGACTCGGCATGATCAAGGCGCTTTACCTGAGGGTTTGTATACAGCTCAACTCAATCTTAAAAATAATGATTTAAATGTACCGCAATTTAGTTATGTGGCTGGAAAAGGCAGTTTAAGTGGGAGTGCGAAAGTAGACTTGCCTTCAGATAAGCGTCAATTAAAATGGAATGCCATTCTAAATGCGAAAAATTTTAATCCGCAAAGTGTAGCTGTAGCAGCACCAGTAAACTTGTTAAATGGACAAATCAAAGCAAATGGTTTTGCTAAGCCTAATCAGCAATTGATTAATTTTAATGCCATTAATCTAACGGGTCGGTTGGCACAACAAAATAACAATGAAACAGTTCGCTTAACTGGTCGTAGTACAGCAGCCATTCTATTCCATGATGCAAAGGCTGGTGGTGGTTTTAAAAGTTTTGCAGTAAATTATGATGGTGCATTAAATGCCAGTCAAATTGCAGCCAGTGAAGGTTTACTTAAAATTAAAGTTTCTGGTACACCCGAGCTGATTAAAATAGCCGAATTACAGCATTCAGGTATTGCTGGAAAAATATTTGCAAGTGGTCTAGTCAACCTGAAAAAGGGTATTGGTTGGAATGTAAATGCATCTCTAGTTCGGTTTAAACCGCATTATTTCATTTCCTCTGTTCGAGGTGAACTATCAGGTAATGTCAAAACACAAGGTGTTTGGTCAGATGCACTCAAAAGAATTAATATTGAAAAACTAAATTTGGCTGGCGTGATAAACAATAAACCTGTTCGTGGTACAGGAAATTTAGCAGTGGTCTTAAATTCAAATCAAAAAGGTTTTTTACCGCAACAATTTGAAGCCAATAACTTATATTTGGCCTATGCTAAAAACCAAATTCAAGCCACAGGAAATGCACAAAATTTAAGATTGAAAATCAATGCACCTGCACTTTATGAGGTTTATAGCGGACTTCGTGGTCGAGCTTATGGTTACTTAAATGTTCAGTCACAACCACGCTTACAAGCAACTGCAAATTTAGCAGTAGATGACTTCGGTTTTAATAATCTATTAAGCATTAAAAAATTACGTATTCAAGGTGAATTACCAACATCTGCGCGAACACCAACTTTATTAACTGCAAAAATGGACAGTTTGAAAAGTGGCTCACGTGAAATTCAGCAAGGTGAAATTTCTTTAGCGGGTACTCGTGAAGCACATATTTTAAAAGTTCAGGCACAAAATAAACTGTCAAAATTTTATGTACAGCTGGCAGGTGGTTTTAATGCACAAAATAATTGGCTCGGTCAAATTCAAAAGGGTGATTTTGACTCTTTACGTGCACGTTTGGTGCAACGTCAAAATGCATCCGTTATTTATAATTCAGCCAAAACGGAAGTCTTTGTAGGCGCACACTGCTGGACCAGTCAACAAAGTGAATTGTGTTTCGATCAACCGATTCGTGTAAGTAAAATCAAAGGTAATGTATCTTTTGTCACTAAAAATGTTGATTTAAATGATTTTGCTGCTTTCATGCCAGAAGATTTGGCAATTACTGGCAAAGTCAATGGGTATGCCAAAGCCGTGTGGGCACAAGGAACTAAACCTAAAATTGATGCCAGATTGGTGACTCGAAATGGTGTCATTGGTTTAGCAGCAGAAGACCCTCAAGATGTAGGCTCTACGTTAAGCTACAATGAAATTGGCTTAATTGCCAAAAGTGTTTCAGAAGGTTTACAAGTACGACTTGATGTTAAAACACCTGATATTGGTACAGGTTATGCCAATGTTATTATTGATCCATATAAAGACAGTAAACCCATGCGTGGTGAAATTGCTTTTAATGAAGTGCAATTAAAAGTTTTCAAACCTTTTATTCAAGATGTGCGTGCATTGAGTGGAACCTTATCTTTGGCAGGAAAAATAGCAGGAACTTTAACGCAACCTTTATTTAATGGTGAAATGCGTCTTAAAGATGGTGCCATTAGTATGATTTCATTACCCGTAAATTTGAATAACATTCAAGTTTATTCCTCTATTCGCCAAGATCGTGCCAGTATCAATGGTGCATTTAATAGTGGACAAGGTGTGGGATTAATAACAGGCAATATTGATTGGAAAAATGATCCACGTATTCAGTTGCATTTAAAAGGTGAAAATTTACTTGTACGCCAAGCGCCACTCATCACTGCGGTTATTACACCAGATTTAACACTTGATGTTTTGCCGATGCAGAAAAAATTAACGTTAAACGGTAAAGTTGAAGTACCACGTGCTTTAATTTCCATGCCAGAAGCTTCGGCACCCGTGGTTAATTTATCTTCTGATGTGCGTATAGTGCATGAGGGTGATGATCAATTGGCAATATTGAAAGCGGCAAGACCTTGGGATATTCGTGCAGATATTATGGTAAATTTAGGTAATCAAGTCATCTTCCAAGGTTTTGATAGTCGTATTCCTTTACTTGGACGCTTATATCTTTCACAACGCGGGCTTGAAACTGCAATGCGTGCTAATGGGGCGATTGGTGTTAGTCAACGAGTGAAAATTGAAGCCTACGGACAAAGTTTAGATCTAAACCGTGCTATTGCACGCTTTAATGGTCCATTATCGAATCCAACACTCGATGTTGATGCTAATAAAAATGTGCAAGGAAGTCTGGTTGGTGTTCGTGTCACAGGAACTGCAACTAGTCCAAATATTCAAATTTATAATGAAGCTGGGTTATCAGAACAAGAAGCCCTAAATGCTTTGGTTACAGGGCGAATTAACGAGGGAAGTAGTGGAATCAGTCAGGCAGAAGGTTTCAAATCAGATGTCAATAATACCATTGCTGCCGCGGGAATCAGCATGGGCTTAGGTGGGACACGTGCTCTAACCAATCAAATTGGACGTACTTTTGGTTTAAGTGGCTTGGCCTTAGATGCACAAGGTACAGGAGATGATACACAAGTCAGTGTAACGGGTTATCTTACTCCAGATTTATTTATCCGTTATGGGGTGGGTGTATTTACACCAGTCAATAAATTAACTTTACGTTATCAAATGAATAAACGCTTGTATTTAGAAGCCAGTCAGTCTTTAGAAAGAGCGATTGACGTGTTTTATAATTGGAGATTCTGATAATTTAAAAAGATAGGATTTAGTAAATTATTATTATGTATATTACTTTATTGGATTTTATCTACACTTTAAATTGGTGTGTAGACTGTTGAGTAGTTTCAGGTTTAATCGGGAAATTTCGAATATACAGATTAAGTTTGAAATGAAACTCAATTAAGTCTCATTTTGGTGTTACTAGATTGTTAAAAAGGGCAGTCTCTAATAGACCGTGAACCATTTAATTATGGAGACGTTATAAGTACTTTAATAATCTTATAGATCCTAAAGCTTATTTTACTTAAATCTTTGTATTCTAATGACTATTAGCAGACTACACAGCTCATTCTTTTTTAAGAAAATGGCTATCAATCTTGGTGCATGGTAGAGGAATTGAAAAACTTCTTTGGATGAGGAAGAATTTCAGGTAATTACTCTTATTCATTCGTGAACATTACTTTATTGTTCCTGCTTTTCGCATTTCCTGATAAAGCTGATCAAGATAATGTTGCTGTTGCAAATTATTTTTAAAATAGCGTTGATAATTGACACTGCAACTGTCTATATCAGCAATATTATTGAGATTAAAGGTCCAATCATCGGTATTTCTAACACTGATGCCTAAGTTGTCATCACATTTTTGCCAAAGTTGAGAAAACCTCGTCTGCTGATTGCTCGGAATTTGTTCGAAACGTGCATATACAGAAAAACCTTTCATTTCTGAGTTAAAATATTTGTTAATAGTGCCAATCGGTACACCAGCCCAATTCATTGATTGATCTTTTGGGAAGTAAATAGCAACCAGTTTTTTCTCATTAAGTAACGAATTTTGCTGTCCTGATTTAAAATATTGTTCTTCATATTCTAGTTTTGTACCTACAGGTATAGGAATCTTTTTTACAATTATCGGTTGTGTAGTGACGTAATAGGGATAATCAGGTCGACTATTGCCACCTGTTGGATTCATATTGCCTACACATGCTCCCAAGTTTAAGAGTGTGACGATACAAAATATCATTTTTAGTTTATTATTCATTATTGACCCTACGAATTAAGTTTATTTTCAGATATTTAATGTGTTTAAAACTAATATAGTACACCTTATTAGAAACTGTCTAAATTTTTATCAGCATTGAGTTATAGAAGATATGCTTGCATACCAGATATCCAACACTAGCCAAACACGCTGCTGATTCGAAGCGCTTGAGTATAGATAGCGTAAAATATGACTAATTGCTGGTGTTTTTTACTTATATATGAATACTTTTAACTAATTAATTTTTTATTAACATAGAAATATGGATTACGCTAGGTAACCCATTTAGCCTGAGCAATATGATTTAAGTCATTTTTTACTACAGAGATTTGTGACCTTTTCCTTCTCAACTGAATTTATAAAGTCTCCAATTAAGAATTCGCTTTGTTTCAAAGAGTCACGATGATCGCCATCCTTGATAGAATGAAATTTAATAGGTTTTTGTGCAGTACAAATTTGTTGATAGTATGCATACGTGCCTCGTGAATCTACTAAATGGTCTTTTTCACCCTGAACAAGCATCACTGGAACAGTGGGAATCATATTTTCAATAGATTGTTTTTTTAAATAGTGAATCAAAGGGTTTAGATTTGCATTTGGTTTGAAAACAGACTTGGGAGATTCTTTTAAGTTAGATTGCAATTCAGACAAACAACGACTACGTGCAGTATTAAGAATTTTCTCCATGTCTGGACTAATTAAATTTGCAGGCGCAAGGTTTGGGTCTGCTGCTTCAGCACCTAAAAGCACGATCGGGAAGAATGCAGCAACACTTTTGTCAGGTTCAGGATTATTGACCACGTATTCGGCAATTCCTTGATATTGATAGCCACCAGGTGCGAGTGCTATTGCACCACGTAAATTAAGCTCGGGTGCATCTTTTTGTCCATACGCTGCGACAGCAAGAGAGGCAGCGCCTCCTTGACTATGCCCCATGACAAACCAGTTCTTACTTAACTGATTTGGCTTTAAAAGGTGAATCGCCCTGACAGCATCAACGACAGTATGTAATTGACTCCGAGCATTCATATATGGATGTTCGCCGGGTGTACCTAGACCTTGATAGTCTGGTGCTACTACTACATATCCACGAGCAAGCCAAGCATTTAATGCTTTTGCTACGACTTGTTGATAAGCGTGGACAGGTCCATCTACATAATCACCCGAGGGAGCACAAGTATCCGCAACACCAGTTGTGCCGTGCGCCCAAGCTAAAATTGGCCAACCACCTTTTGGTGCTTTCCCTTTAGGTAATAGGATAAATCCAGAAGCTACAATCGGTTCTGATTGTATTCCACGACTCCGATAGGTCATTAAAAATCGTTGTGATGCATTTGAAAATAAATCTGTTGGTTGTGGTTGTAGGGATAATAAAGTTCCTGGATTTGTAAGTAATACAGTTGGTATTTGAGCTGTGCTGGGAGAAGAAATTGATGGAGATGCAATTACGGATGCAGAACTTATGCTTAAACAGCCTAATAATATTTTAAGAACATGATTTTTTATTTTATTCAAGTGAATGTACTCCATTCTTTATCAATCTTATTCTAAATATATCAGCATTTTTACTTATATCTGATCATAATTTATTTTAAAATTTTTTAATATTTCTATTGGTTTAAAGTGGCTTCCAATTCTTAGATTTATTCTAGGTTATGCTGTTTAATCATCTAATGAATACAGGAAATTATTCTTATTTAATAATGATGTCATGTTTATATAAAGAATATTTGATGTATATCTAAAATATTGAAAATGATCCAAAATTTTTGGTCAATAATCCCATTTATAATTAAATTTAAAAAATTATTTTTTATATTATAAGAAACTATACCAATTCAGAGGAATTGTATTGTCCAATATTATTTTGTCTAAACAAATTGTAGGTAATTCTAAAAAACAGGAAGTAAAAGAAGGTCAGGGTAAAATTTTAATTATTATGGATAAAATAAATACAAAAAAGCGAGAGTCAACTCTCGCTTTTTAAATCTTCAATTATCTTAACAAGTAAGAATAATTTTAAATTATAGTGCTACGATGTTTACAGCATTCGGGCCTTTTTGACCTTGAGTAATGCTGAATTCAACTTGTTGGCCTTCAGCCAAAGTTTTGAAACCAGAGTTAGCGATTTCGCTGAAATGAGCAAAAACGTCAGGACCGTTCTCTTGTTGAATAAAACCGAAACCTTTAGTTTCGTTAAACCACTTAACAGTACCTTTAACAGTATTAGACATAATACAATCCTATAAACCTTAATATTTTTTGGCTTAATTAAAAGCCTGATGACAACTTGAAAATAAGAATGTAACTTTAAATCTGAAAAAACGAAGGATTATGACTAAAACTGCGAAATACAAAAAGATTTACCAGAACACACTATTTTTCTAGTTGAGATCTATAATACAGCTGTATTTAATAAGATGCAACTAATTATCACACTAATTGTGCTTTTATCTG
Organism: Acinetobacter albensis; assembly: GCF_900095025.1. Taxonomy (GTDB): domain Bacteria; phylum Pseudomonadota; class Gammaproteobacteria; order Pseudomonadales; family Moraxellaceae; genus Acinetobacter; species Acinetobacter albensis. The sequence goes on from NZ_FMBK01000005.1 coordinate 139,980, forward strand.
AATATCAGTTTTAATTTGTATATAAATCAATTAATTATTTAAATTTTTTTTAAAATAATTATTGTAGTTAACAAAGCGAAAATTAAAGTAGGTATGCTAGATTTTTTAGCGGACGATATTATTTATTTAGCTAATATATTGAAATTTATATTAATATATAAATATTGCTGCAATTTGATACGGATTGAACACCTATGAGTACAGCGATGTGCTAGCTAAAAGTTTTATTTTTATCCTAAATTAAAGTAAAGGTTGCTTTATTACGTACTAAAGCGTATAAAGCACACTCGTTGATGCGGGATGGAGCAGTCTGGTAGCTCGTCGGGCTCATAACCCGAAGGTCGTTGGTTCAAATCCAGCTCCCGCTACCAACGAAAAAGATTCAAAGTTTATAGCCTAATCTACCCAGATTAGGCTTTTTTTATGTTCATTATTTATTTTTCAAAAATATTTCTTGTAAGGGTAAAATGAAGTTTCGCATTTCTCTTCAGTTTGATTATGATAAGGAAAATAGGAGATTATTCATGAATAAATTACTGGTTGTAGCGTTATCACTGAGTGTAATCGGCTGTGCAGAAAAAAAACCATTGACCGTTGAAGAGCAGTGGAAAGGCTATTGTACAAGTGTCGGCAATGCAGCAAGCACAATCATGTTTGATCGCCAAAATGCAATTGATAAAAAAGCAGCTTTAGAACATGCCAATAAAGTTGAAGATAACACTACAAAAACATTTATTTTAGATACGATTGAGCAAGTTTATGCTTTTCCGTTAGAGCAGATTAAGGCAGATCCAGAGGGCACACGTAAGCAATTTAAGCAAAAAATGACAGATAAGTGTTTGGCAACGCCACATGACACCTTACCAAACTACAAGCCGTTTTAATAACCGGGTTGTCAACACAAAAAGCATAAACAAAATAGCCTAAGCGAAAAATTAATGTTAAATTTTTAACAGTTATCTTTAATAACTATTTAAAATTAATACATAGCGTAAGGTGAAATTTGAGTTTTAAAAATTAAACCTAACGCATCAGTTTAATGTCATGACTAGAATATTATTGTTAAAGCAGCTTATTCACTGGGTTATCATATAACTATCAAATTCTATATAAAGCTTAAAAAATCAGAATTGAATAGGGAGATATCAAAATATAAGTTTGTTCAAGTTCTAATTTTTATTTGCTAGTAGAGAACATGCTATGCTGAATAAAGATGTTTTAGAGGTTTATCGCTAAAAACTGAAGGTTATAATCCAATATCTAGCAGTACTAAATATTGGATTGGAATCCACTAAGGTGGTATTTTGAAAAGCAATTCAATCAGGCATTATGTTTATCATTATTTATGATGAAAAGTTATTTAACTTTAATCGCTTAAAAATCAGCCGTGAAATCAGCTTACTCATTATCATCATTTATTTAGTAAATAATGGGCATCATGAATAAACACCCATATAGCATTAACTTTTGCCTTGATTTTTAGTAAAATTTGACAGTCCATATTGCTCTTGAGGCTTTGAACAAGCTGGAATTCATGAGTAATTTTTTAAAAAGAGGAATAACACTGTGCTAGAAGCTTACCGCCAACACGTAGAAGAACGTGCCGCACTCGGAGTCCCACCGAAGCCACTTGATGATGCTCAAACTGCTGAGTTGGTTGAATTGTTAAAAAATCCACCAGCTGGTGAAGAAGCATTCCTCGTTGATTTAATTGAAAACCGTGTGCCAGCAGGTGTTGACCAAGCTGCATATGTTAAAGCTGCTTTCTTGGCCGCTTTGGCTAAAGGTGAAGCAACTTCTCCACTATTATCTAAAGAACGTGCTGTTTACTTGCTAGGTACTATGCTTGGTGGTTATAACGTTGCTCCTTTAGTTACTCTTCTAGATGATGCAGAGCTTTCTGAACTTGCTGCTGAAGCTTTGAAAAAAACTTTACTTGTATTTGATGCGTTCCATGACGTTGCAGATAAAGCAAAAGCAGGTAACGTAAATGCACAAGCTGTTATGCAGTCTTGGGCTGATGCTGAATGGTTCACAAGTCGTCCAGACGTTCCATCTGAAATTAAACTAACGGTTTTCAAAGTAACTGGCGAAACCAACACAGACGACTTGTCACCTGCACAAGACGCGTGGAGCCGTCCAGACATTCCATTGCACGCAAATGCAATGCTTAAAAACGTACGTGACGGTATCAACCCAGAAGTTCCTGGTGAAGTTGGTCCATTAAACCAAATTAAAGACTTGATCGCGAAAGGCAACCAAGTTGCTTACGTAGGTGATGTTGTTGGTACGGGTTCAAGCCGTAAATCTGCAACGAACTCTGTACTTTGGTTCTTTGGTGATGATATTGCGCACATCCCGAACAAAAAAGATGGTGGTTACTGCCTAGGTTCTAAAATAGCTCCGATTTTCTTCAACACCATGGAAGATGCTGGCGCGTTACCAATTGAGATTGATGTTGCAAACATGAACATGGGCGACGAAATCGTTCTAAACATTGATCATGCTGCTGCAAAAGTTTCTGCGTCTAAAGACGGTGCGGTGATTGCTGAAGCTGAACTTAAGACTCCAGTACTTCTAGATGAAGTTCGTGCGGGTGGCCGTATCAACTTAATCGTTGGTCGTGGTTTGACCACTAAAGCGCGTGAAGCTTTAGGTCTTGCTGCATCTACTTTATTCCGTGTTCCAGTTCAACCTGCTGCGACTGGCAAAGGTTTCACTCAAGCGCAGAAAATGGTAGGTCGCGCATGTGGTCTTCCTGAAGGTCAAGGCGTACTTCCAGGTACTTACTGTGAACCTAAGATGACGACTGTTGGTTCGCAAGATACGACTGGTCCAATGACGCGTGATGAATTGAAAGACTTAGCTTGCCTAGGTTTCTCAGCTGATCTTGTAATGCAGTCTTTCTGTCATACTGCGGCTTATCCAAAGCCAGTTGACGTTCAAATGCAACATACGCTTCCTGATTTCATTATGAATCGTGGTGGTGTGTCTTTACGCCCAGGTGACGGTATTATTCACTCGTGGTTAAACCGTATGTTAATGCCAGATACTGTTGGTACAGGCGGTGATTCACATACGCGTTTCCCAATTGGTATTTCATTCCCAGCGGGTTCTGGTCTTGTAGCGTTCGCTGCTGCGACTGGTGTTATGCCACTTGATATGCCTGAATCTATCCTTGTTAAGTTCAAGGGTAAAATGCAACCTGGTATCACTCTACGTGACCTAGTACATGCAATTCCTTACGTTGCGATTCAGCAAGGTGACTTAACTGTAGAGAAGAAAGGTAAGAAAAACATCTTCTCTGGTCGTATTCTAGAAATTGACCTTACAGAAATGGAAACTGACCTAACTGTTGAGCAAGCATTCGAACTTTCTGATGCTTCTGCTGAACGTTCTGCTGCAGGTTGTTCTATCACGCTTTCTGAAGAGAAAGTTGCTGAATACCTGAAATCAAACATCACAATGTTGAAGTGGATGATTTCTGAAGGTTATGGCGATGCGCGTACGATGGCTCGTCGTGTTGAAAACATGGAAAAATGGTTAGCGAATCCATCACTTCTTAAAGCTGATGCTGATGCTGAATACACGAAAGTGTATGAAATTGACCTTGCTACAATTACTGAACCAGTTCTTTGCTGTCCAAACGACCCAGATGATGCGAAATTGCTTTCTGATGTTCAAGGCGTGAAAATTGACGAAGTATTCGTTGGTTCATGTATGACGAACATTGGTCACTTCCGTGCAACTGGTAAGTTGTTAGAGAAAGTTCCTGGTGGCGTATTGTCAACTCGTTTGTGGATTGCTCCACCTACGCGTATGGACGAACGTCAATTGATGGAAGAAGGTTTCTATAACATCTATGGTAAAGCTGGCGCGCGTACTGAAATGCCAGGTTGTTCATTATGTATGGGTAACCAAGCACGTGTAGCGCCGAACACTACTTGTGTATCGACTTCTACGCGTAACTTCCCGAACCGTTTAGGTCAAGGTGCGAACGTTTACTTAGCTTCTGCTGAACTTGCATCTGTTGCTGCTGTATTGGGTAAATTGCCAAGTCCAGAAGAATACCAACAATATGCAGCTCAAATTGACAGCATGTCAGCTGACATCTATCAATACTTAAGCTTTGACAAAATGAGCGACTATACTGACGCTGCTAAAGATGTTGATACGAAGAAAATTGCTGCTGCTCAATTGTCTTAATGAGCTAGGATCGAGAAAAGCCGAAAGGCTTTCCCTAGCGCAAGAGCATATCTATGATTTACTTTGAAAATTAAGTAATAAGCAGTATATGATAAGGGCTGAGTAATCAGCCCTTTTTTTAGATTTATGCCGAAAATATTATTTGAAAGACTAATGAGTGACAAACCAAATTATTGGTTGACATATATACTATGCTTTTTTAGTTTTTTAGGATGTATAGGTATCTTAATAGGTATTTATATGTTTATAGAATACTCAGGGTTTGAAAAAAAAGAATATTATATTGAGAATCTTGGCTATTTAGGGAGTTACTTTTCGGGTTTAACAAGTTTTTTTATTTTGTTCTTAACTGTACTTGCAGTGTACTTTTCTAATAAAACATATAAGAAAGAGGGCTTGAGAGTTAAGCAACAGCGATTTGAAGATCATTTTTTTCATCTTTTACAAGTTCATCGTGAAAATGTTAAAAATATAGAGATCAATACAATTACAGGTAAAGAAATAAAAGGTGTAAAAGCAATTCTTTTGATGTTTAGAGAGTTAATGCTAATTTTGGAGTTAATTAATAATAAGCATACAGAAGAATTCAATAATATTAGGCGTTCAATATTTTCTTTGAAAAGACAGCAAGTTTTTTTTAAAGAAAAACTAGAAAATAAATATTTAGTTGAAATTTCTTTTTATTGTTTTTTCATTGGAGTAGGTAAGCGTTCAAATAGAACGCTGAAATATTATTTAGAATCTAGATTTGGAGATAAGTTGTATGTTTCTAATGTCGTAGATTTTCTCTCAAACAATAGAATCCGTGAAAAAATTCGTAAGAAAAAAGATTTTCCTTACAAATTGTTTGGAGGTCATCAGACACGTTTAGGACATTATTATCGTCATTTGTTTCATACAATAAAAATGATTGATAGCTATCAAGAGGGAGAAGAGAATGATGAAATATATAAAGATTATGTAAGGAAACTAAGAATTCAACTGAATACGTATGAACAAGCATTACTTATTGTAAATAGCTTAAGTGTTTTTGGTAAAGGGTGGGAACAATATATTTGGAAATATAAGCTTGTAAAAAATCTTCCTAAAGATTTTTATGATAAAGAAAAAGAGCTAGATTTAGAGAAAATTATTAAGGATATTTCTTTTAATTATAATGCAGAAAGTAATAAATACTTTGAATATGAAGAACAAATAATTGAAAAGCTTTAATAATAATTACTATAGCTTTTCAAAGTTGGATTTTATTATTTGTTAGACTTTACAGTTAAAGCAATAAATCGTTTAATCGCCGCATTGAAAATAATTTAAAAAGTTGATGTATCAAATGGCAAAACAAGCACGGTTTTTATGTATTGGTGGTTTTTTAAATGGGTCAGGCTTGAAAGATCAAGGTGAAAAATTTGAATGTACAGAAAGTGCAAAGCAAGTAACTTATCGAAAGCTTCAGATCAGTCATCCAGATGTTTGGGAGGACTATTACTATGTGTGTGAAACCACTACAGATAAACAAGCTAGAAATTGGGTATATGATATCGAATAAAAGTGCGTACTTATTTATTATATTTTAATCGTTCACTGTAAGCTTTTTATTAATTATCTGCATTATAGAGATGTATTTTATCTATGATAATATTTGTACAAATGAGACCTAGATAGGCTAAGAATAACAATAACATCTTGTTCGTAACTGATGATTCTGTTTAAAATTAATTAAATAAGCATCATTGGATATCTCATGAATTATCAATTCGATGCATTTTTGACTATAGTTGCAGCGGTTTGCGTATTATTGGTCGGGTATGTATTTGTCAATAAAGTCAGTATACTAAAAAAATACAATATACCCGAACCTGTTGCAGGTGGTTTAGTCGCGGCTGTAATTACTTATTTTCTATTTAAAAGTTTTAATATTACGGTGAATTTTGACACCAATATTCAGCAAATTTTTATGCTGATGTTCTTTACCTCCGTGGGATTAAGTGCAAGTTTGGTCAAGCTTAAAGAAGGTGGTAAATCACTACTGGTCTTCTTAGTTTGTGTAATTATATTTGTACTCTTACAAAATGTTGTAGGAATCAGTCTGGCCAAAGTTTTGGGATTAGATCCACTCATTGGCTTAATCACAGGTTCAGTGACCTTAACTGGTGGACATGGTACGGCAGGTGCTTGGGGTAGTATCTTTGAACAAGAACATGGTGTACAAGGCGCAGTTGTATTAGGCATGGCCAGTGCGACATTTGGATTGGTGATTGGCGGTATGATGGGTGGGCCTGTCGCAAAGTTTCTTATACGGCGCTATCAATTAGCTGAAGAAGTTTCACCTGAAACTGGTCGTAATGAAGCACCACCTGCATCGCAAACAGCACCGTTCGAGTACCCAGAAAAAACCCGTCTAATCACCGCAGATGATGCTGTAAAAACGATGGGTATGTTTGCGGTTTGCATTAGTTTTGCTTATTTCATGACTGCAATTGCCAAAGGGCAATGGTTTGAATTACCAACGTTCGTTTGGGCACTCATGTGTGGTGTGATCTTACGTAATATTCTAGAGCATGGTTTAAAAGTTCAAGTGTTTGACCGTTGCATAGATGTTTTTGGGAATGCATCTTTGGCACTATTTCTATCGATGGCTTTAATGTCATTACAGTTATGGTTACTAGCAGACTTGGCAGGGCCTTTGGTGATTATTCTGATTGTTCAGACCGTTTTCTTAGCTTTGTATCTATATTTTGTGACCTTCCGTGTGATGGGCAAAACTTATGATGCTGCGGTATTGTGTGCCGGTCAATGTGGCGTAAATTTAGGTGCCACTCCAACGGCAATTGCTAATATTCAAGCAGTGACAAATACTTATGGGGCATCTCATAAAGCTTTCTTAATTATTCCACTGACGGGTGCATTCTTTGTCGATATTGTGAATGCATTTGTGATCCAATTTTCAATTGGGATCTTGAACTAATTCATCTATTACGAATTCTTAAAAATAAAAAAGCACCATTAGGTGCTTTTTTATGACTTATCAATTTTTATAAATTATTAATTTTAGAAAAAAACACCCCATAGTTAAGTTTTTTATAATTTTTGGTTTTGGGGTGGCATAGTTAGTTAATTTGCAGTTAATTTAAAAAAACAATTAAAAACAAAAAATTATTTTCATATTAATGAGTGTGAAAAGCAGTTGATTAATAAGGTTCTTTTTATTTTATTGGTCATTTTATCTATTTTAGACGTAGTTTACGTTAAATTAGCTCACACTTTACACCAAGATTAGGCCCAATAATTAAACCTCCTAAAGCTAAAAAAGTGATGAGTCATATCAAATTAAACTTATGTTTAATGGCAGGCGTATTAGTGCAATAACAGATTTTTTGAACTTCGCACCATCATTCTCACGATACTTTTTAGATAAAACCAAGTGTGTTAGCCAAATTTTAAAGCTGATAAAGTGTTTGTTTTTAATTTCGAATCTTAGCTTTCACTCATACTGGCTCATCAAAAGCTACGCATATAACTTCTTGAACCGTATTGAGGTATTCACCTGGAGAAAGCTGAAATCAACCATAAAATAGAACGAATATTTAGATGATGAAAGTATTATATAATCAATAGTTTAAAGGCAGTGTGGATATATTGACCTTGCGCAAGGGATATGGCCTATTTCAGCTATAGTGGACGTAGCTATAGTAATTCACTTAGGATTTCAAAAGAAGTTCGCAGAAATGTGGGCTTTTTTGACATTGATTGGTCATACAAATAAAGGATAATAGGCACTTTATTTTTGAACTCTTTTTTATGCCCACAGTTGATGTTAATAAGTTAAACACTATTTTTAGTGATGTAATAGCAAGAAATAAAAAACCTGAAAAAATATTAATAGGCTATAAAGTTTACGCAGAGTTGATGAATGATCGCAGCTTCTTTGAAGAAGTAGTAGGCTCCGCAATGGATCCAAATAAGCGGACATACAAAAAAATTAAAATTAAAATTACTCAAGATGACAGTCAGCTTGAAGTAAAGTGTTCAAGGGAATAGATTTAAATATCAACAAAAGCTCATTGAAAAGGTGGGCTTTTTTATAGCGATATCTTTAGTCGTAGTGGTTTAAATTGAATGCTGCCACGAGATAATTTAATTAGTATCACTTATTGCTGATATAGTACTTTCTTACTAGGACATGTCTAATATGAAAGATACTTATAGATATCTATATACTCGTATCAGTATATTTGGTTTTTTACCGACGCATAAAGTGTTTGTGAGTAATACCAGTAAAAAATCAAAATTAATTTTTGCTGATAATACGTTTATGTATGGTCTTATTTCTGATTGGGCTTTGAATAATTCAGATTTTGGTAGTGATAAAGTTACATGGCTAGAAGAGCCTAAATCCTATTTAGAGAATGAAATAAAGAAATTGGGGTTATATCGATCTTCTCATCCTGAATTTATAACAGAATCAGAAATTCATTAGATTTATTTGCATTATCTAGATATTAAAATGATTTTGGATTTAAATTAATAAAGATTGTATTAGACCTAATAAGACGTATACAGGCGCCTCGTTGATGCGGGATGGAGCAGTGTGTTAGCTCGTCGGGCTCATAACCCGAAGGTCGTTTGTTCAAATCCAGCTCACGCTACCAACGAAAAAGATTCAAAGTTTATACCCTAATTAGTTTTATGCTTCTTAGGGTTTTTTAAGATCTAGATTTTCGCTGTGATCGCTTACTGATTGATCAAAACTTTTACATTTTATAAAGTCTACCTAATTCCGCAAATTTATTGAGTAAGCTTGGAGTAATCGGGTATTGTCCAATCTAAACCATATAATTTAATGAGGCTCTAAATAAGGCCTGTAACCATTCAGTAGTAGGATCAAACCAAATCGAAAGTTTTCCTCGATTGATTAAAGTTCGATTGTAAAAGCACCAATTCTTTGTATAGTAGATTATAGTTGTAAGCCTATTCATTCGGAAATGATATTGCTGAACAACCTTTTATGGGAGGTTGGTACAACAAAGTAGTTGCAAGCTGTGGATAACTTTATTATTTCGCTTGATTTACGCCAATTAGTTGTAAGTTGTTCATTTTAGACAATAAAAAACCCCATGGTTAGGGGTTAGTCGTATACAAGTCAAGCTCATATACTGTAAGAGGCTCATCTCAAACTGAGGGTATTAAAACATAAAAATAATTCAAAAACATCAAGTGATTGCTTTTAAATTCTATATTATTGAAAGTTAAAAATAAAAATGTATACTCAGGACTGAGTTTTAAAATAATGCCTAAAATTAACCTTTACAAAAGAAATTTATAAATGAAAGAATATAAAGTTGTTATTTATCAAGAGGGGTTATTGGGATCTTTACTGTTTGGTTCATCCAAAGTAGACCCAGTAAAATTTACCAATTTTTTAAATCAAAATGCTGCACAAGGTTGGTCTGTGATCACGATGGAAAAAGATATTCGCCGTATGTTACTGTTTTGGAAACGTGAAGCTTATGTGGTTATTTTGGAAAGAATGAAATGAAGTATGGTGTGATTAGTTCACTGACAATTTCAGTTTTATGGGCTTTACTTGCAATTGTCCAATTATGGTTTTCAGTTTTAACGAGTGAAAACTTTATGAAAATCACGATATCTGCAGCAATTTTGGTTGGAGTTATTGTGATCGTTAGCTTAGTTGTCCGAGAATATTTGTCTGATAAAAAACTCAAAAAGAAGGTTTTATTGATGAATAATAAAATCAAAAAACAATAAATGGGTCATTAAGATAAAGACTCCTAAAATGAAAATATCATTTTAGGAGTTTAAATCAAAGCTAAACAACCAATTGTTGTTCAATGACTGACCATAAATTTTGATGTGATTTTTTGAACATAAGCATATGACCAATGGCTTTATGCGCATAGTGTTTAGGTTTTAGTTCAATCATTTGGGTATTGGCGTTCGGATATAAGCGCAATAAATCTTTTACATTGGCTTCTGTCGCAATTTCATCATCTGATGACCAGATTGAGATAATAGGACAATTAATTTCGGCATGGTAATCTTGAAATACAGTTTTACCTATCGCATTCAGGACATATCCAGGTTTGCTGCAAAATTGTGCCCATTGTTGAGCAACATCTTTAGGTAAGTTCTCACCCATACCAATCGCTTGAGTTGGCCCATATCCTTGCGTAATACGTGCTAATGGAAAAATAACATTAAACATCAACGGTGCCAGTAATTTCGTTTTACCTTTTAAACCTTTGATATGTCCAGTTGAGCCTGAAACAGCAATTACTTTGGCAACTTTTTGATAATTTGGCACAATTCCCAGAAGCTGACCGCCTGCGCTATGACCTAATAATATTACTTGCTCTGCTTGAGTTTTACATAAGAGCGTGTCAATTGCAGCAGGAATATCAAGTTGTCCCCACTGTACAATACTAGCTTGAGATTGCTTGAGCGGGCCATGTAAAGAACGGCCAATACCACGAAAATCAAAGCTTAAAACATCATAACCTTGAGTAGTTAGCCATTCTGCAAACGCTTGGTAAAAGTGTTGGGTAATACCTGTAGCAGGACAAATTAAAACAGGATAGCGCTTATGATTGGTTTTTTGATTGGGATAAAAACGTCCACTTAAGCAATAACCATCTTTGCAGTTAATTTCTAGGCTTTCAAAAATAGTCATATTAAATACGCACATTCATTTTTCTTAGTTGTACTGTACCCAAATTCTAAAAACAAACTTGCATAATTCATGACTTTAAAGTCAGAATAGCGTTCTAAAAATAAGGATATAAATCAATTAGTATGGAAAATTTAAATTATTCAGTGATCTGGGCAATTGTATTTAGTGGGATTTTTCTTTGGGTAGGTATGCTTACTGGCGTATGGAAATATTATCAAATCCGTTGTTCAGCACAAGCGCGCGCTCATTATTACGTCGATATTGCACATAGAAGCAGTTTATTGTACGCACCAGCCAGTTTAATTCTTGCTGTCTTGGCTTATTTTTCAGTATGGATAGAAGAAATAAACTTAATCTTTGTCTTCATTAATCTTTTCTTTTTTAGCTTTTCAATTTTAAGCTATATATTGCATGGCTGGTTAAAAGACACTACGAATCAATTTAAACAACCTCACCAAATGGGACGTTGGCACTTACCCAAATGGATGTTAAGCAGCGCTATGTTGTTATTGGTTATAGGCGAATTGGTGGCTACAGCCGGATTATTAGGTGGTGCGATGATTGGTCTATTTAAACTTTAATATAATTTTTATTATTTTATTTTTTCTTAGGATGGGTGAGTGGCTCACCCATCTTCTATTCTGTAGAGTTACTCTGTTTCTGGTAACGATACTTTTGATCGACCACTGCCCAAATGTAAAAGGCAATTGAAGCAATAAAAGCATACATAAAGAATTCTGGTTTCAGATTACCTTGAATTAAACCATGCATGATCAGAATCACCATGAGACCAACAGTGGTACTTAAATAGGTGACCATATTTTTGTTTGCTTTTAGAGCGTTAATGAAGACTTGCTTGTTGAAATGTAATGATAACATCTCCACCCCTCCTATAATTTTCGACTTAAACCAAATTGTTTTAGTCAACTTCGTTCTAATGTTTTACTTCTTATTTTGGTGTATTTCAAGGGCTGTTTTCATAATTTTGCAATAAAACTATGCTAATGCGAACTTATGTATGACTATTTTATTTTAAATGTAAATATATGGTATTTTTTAAGAGCATAACCTGAGTTATTTTATTATTGATCAGAAATTAAAAGATTCATCATGAGAATAAATAGTTTATTGAAATTACGATAATAAGGACGATCGTGCATCATTCAAAAAGTGAACACAATATATGGTTGAAATTATTCACGCCATGTCTAAAGAATTTTTCAATCTACTGATGATGTAAACAATAAAACTCTGTTTGGGTAAAACACGATGCTTTATTGATTGGGTTAAAATCAGGTTTGGGTAAAACTTGATTTTAAATACTATCAGTTTTGCTTATTTTCCGACCTTATCTAGCACAATCGCAATCACTAGCACACATAGAGAAGGAATAAGCCATGCTAAATTTTGTTCGTTTAAAGGTAAATGTTGAATAAAATTAGGTAAATATGATTCAAAACCAGCCACTTTTACAGCATCGAATAAACCAAATAAAAATGCAATTGCAGTAACAGGTGCAACGACAGAGGAAGGACGATTAAAAAATTTCCAAAAGAAACTCAGTAATATAACCACAATTGCAGGTGGGTAAATCGCACTTAAAACAGGCACTGAAACAGTAATCAGCTTGGTCAAGCCTAAGTTAGAGATAATAAACGAGAAGCCAATTAAGATAAAAACTAAAATTTTATACGGAATTTTAGTCAGTTCAGAAAAGTACTCTGCGCATGCACAGGTTAAACCGATCGCGGTGACCATACAGGCCAGAAAAATCATCGCTGTTAAAAATAACGATCCCACATCACCAAACGCATGCTGTACATAGGCATGTAAAATAACAGCTCCATTTGCAGCATTGGGTGCAACTTCGTGACTGCCTAAACCCAGCTTAAATAAGCTTAAATAGACTAAGGTTAAACCTACACCTGAAATTAAACTGGCGATGACAGCATATTTAGTGACCAGCTTTTTATCAGTTACTCCGCGCGAATGAATGGCATGAATAATTACAATACCAAAAACCAAAGCACCTAAAGTATCCATGGTTAGATAACCATTCACGAAACCTTCGGAGACTGGAGCAGTAACATAATTATTAATTGCAGGTGGGATAAATCCAGCAGGTATCGCAAATGCAGCAATTCCGAGTATCGCTAAAGAAATAATTTTTAATGGTGCGAGAAAATGCCCCACTGTATCAAGGAGTTTATTTGGATAAAGTGATACGACAGTCACGATTGCAAAATAAATAGCACTATAAATAAGTAAGCTGCTACTTGATGTACCAAAATATGAAGAAAATCCAATTTCATATGAAACCGTTGCTGTACGAGGCGTTGCAAACAAAGGTCCAACCGCTAAATAACACACCACAGTTAAAATTAAACTTGCTATTTTACCTAAGGGTGAACTTAAATTTTGGATAGAACCCTCAACGCGTGATAAAGCTATAATGGTGATGACAGGTAGACCAACGGCCGTGATTAGAAAGCCAAATGCAGCCAACCATACATGTTCACCCGCTTGTTGAGCGACAATAGGAGGAAAGATAATATTGCCAGCACCAATAAAAAGTGCAAAGGTCATAAAACCTAAAGCAACAATATCTCGAGTACGAAGATTTGTCATAGAAAGGGAGAGGGTCAAGCAAAAAGGGCAATTTTAGAGGATACACAAAGTTTTGGGTACTTTATTTTATGTAAGTTGTAGATTTTATTTATAAACAAATAAAAAGCTATATTAAATAAAAAAATAAAATTTTATTTATATTACTGATTTTTTTATTAAAAAAAGATAATTTATTTTTTACTTTATTTATAAACCTCTTTTAGCGAGGATGATCGCAAGTTTAAAAATTATACATTCAGCGTGGGGGAATCGTTATGCTGAATAATGAATGACTTAATAATCTGTAATTAAACAAAAAAATAATAAAAGGTTTATAATCTTAATGATCCCAGATGAGAATAAATAATGAAAGCTTCTACTATTACAATTAAAACTGAGCAAGATATCGAAAAACTCCGTATTTCTGGGCGATTGGCTGCTCAAGTTTTAGAAATGATAGGGAAGTATGTTCAGCCGGGTGTGACGACAGAATATTTGGACGATATTTGTAATGATTATATTGTAAATACTTTAAAAGTGACGCCAGCCAATGTTGGCTATTATGGTTACACCAAAACGACGTGTATTTCCCCAAATGAAGTGGTGTGTCATGGTATTCCCTCAGCAGCAACTATTTTAAAAGATGGGGATATTCTGAATATTGATGTTGCGATTATCAAAGATGATTATTTTGGCGATACCAGTCGCATGTATTATGTTGGCAGTGTTAAACCTGAAGCGAAAAAATTGGTTGAAACGACTTATGAAGCAATGGTTGCGGGGATTCATGCAGTAAAGCCAGATGCAACCTTGGGCGATATTGGATTTGCCATTCAATCAGTAGCACAGCGCGAAGGCTATAGCATTGTTCGTGAATATTGTGGTCATGGAATTGGTAAAATTTATCATGAACAACCTAATGTTCTGCATTATGGGCAAGCAGGACAAGGTTTAAAACTGAAGAAAGGCATGGTCTTTACAATTGAGCCTATGGTCAATGCGGGTAAAGCACGAGTAAAAGAGCTTAAAGATGGTTGGACTGTGGTGACAGCAGATGGTTCATTAACAGCACAATGGGAGCATATGGTTGCTGTAACGGATACAGGTTTTGAGTTATTGTCACCTTGGCCAGAAGGAACAGGTTCATATCCAGCAATTTAAAAGATTTATTTAAATGATAAAATATGGCTTTAGACTTTAGTAGAACTAAATTCTGATTCCACATAAATAAAGTGTTTTAAACGATAAAAACTTCCTGCAATATCTGATTTTATTTGGTGTTTGACTGTTTTTGAGTAAATTTTAAGATATTTTATCTATTAGATAAAAGTGTGTTTTATTTGTATTATAGACAAATAGAATCTAGCTGTAGTTTCTTATCTTAGTTTATAAGCTTATCCACCTCGGGTAAGCTTTTTTTTATCAAAAATTTTCTTCAGTGAGAAGAATGAGCTGATTGTCGCTTTGAGCTAGATTCAAAATTAGAAATTTTCAATTTTAATCATTTATTGTTTAAGCTTTCTATCATTACGATAGATCACAGCCATCTTAATATTTGCTGAGTTGCTTGACCAAATAGTCGATAAGTACACGTACAGCTGGAAGTTGTCCGCGTCGTGAAGGATAAACTGCGTGTAGAATACCATGGGGCGCTTTCCAGTTAGGCAACACACGCACCAGTTCACCACTTTCAATATAGTCTTGAGCAATGGTATCTGGTAAGAGAGCAATGCCACAATTTTGTCGGGCCAGTTGTGCCAACATCATTAAATCAGAACCCATCACGACTGGATTAACTTTAATTTTTTTCTGATGATTGTCTTCATCGTGCACCACAATATGTTGATCTAAATGCTCATCGACCATACTCAGAATACGATGCTCACTTAAGTCTTCAGGCTGTTTCAAGTCACCGTATTGGTTCAAATAAGCTTGGCTTGCAAATAAGTGCTGTTCAATTTTTTCAAATTTGCGTAGCACTAAAGTGGGATCATCATCAAGATTAGAGCGAACTCGAAGCGCAATATCAATGCCTTCATTAATAATATCGACACGGCGATTACTGACAATTAACTGAACTTTAATTTCAGGATAGGTTTTTAAAAACTCAGGCAAAATTTTTGCAATTTCATTTTGTGCAATCGAAACCGGTAGACTCATTTTAATGACCCCACGTGGTTGAATACTCAAATGATCAACCAAATCATGAGCAGCTTGAGCCGCAGTCATCATCACTTGTGCATGACGATAAACATTCATCCCAATATCGGTCACTGCAAAATGACGTGAACTGCGCTGAATTAGGCGAACACCCAAACGCTCTTCAAGATTGTGTACTCGACGACTTAATTTGGATTTTGGAATATCGGTTGCGCGTTCTGCTGCACTAAATCCACCATGTTCGACCACCATAGCAAAGCAATAAAAATCATCAAGATCGGACAGCATTTAAAAATTCCATTGATGCAACAATCCCGTTAATTAAAGATTTATCGTTGCAATTTGTCAATTTTAAATTTTGTTTATCTGAATTATTTATACAGGATTTTTTAAAAAACGAGCAATTTCACGGCTAAATTTAATTGGTTCACTAATTAAAGGAGTATGCCCAGATTTTTTAAATATAATTTGGGTTGAATTTTGCACACTATTCGCAATGATCTTTTGGCCCTGAGAGGGGTATAAAGAAGATTTTTCACCTATAAAGAAAGTTGTTGGACAATCAAGTTGTGCCACTGCTTCGCGATAATCCTCGTTATGGTTCAGGTAATTATTGATATACCAAGCCAGATAATCTAAACGTTGAATGGGTAAAATTAATGGTTGTAATTTAGGTTGCTTTAATGCCACTTTAAACAGAAGCGGTACAATTTTATTGCTGGCTTGTAATTCAATAAAACTGAGCCAAAGTTTCATCAGTTCTTGTTGAGGTGTTGGCTCTAGATCTTTAAATAAACGTGTTTGCGGGTTGGATGCCAGCAAGATGGAAATTTGAGCTAAAAGCGCTTTAAATTCACCTTGACGCTGACTGAGCAAACCATATTGCCATGTTTCATCTACTGAAATTTTAGGGGTTTGATCAATATGCAGATAAGACTTTATCTTTTGATGAAAATTGCCATATTGCATGCCATGCATGGCAGTAGATGCCCCCATTGAATAAGCAATTACAGAAAATTGATCTAATTTAAATTGTTCAATCAGACTTGTGATATCAGTCCAATGACTTGAAATTGCATCTAGAGTTGGGATGCGGCAATTATGTGAACCACCAAAACCACGCCAGTCTGGAATAATAAATTTAAATTTTTGAGTATGAGGATATAAAAAAGGTAACCATTGCCAACTTTGCATGCCTAAACCAGATAGAACCAATACGGGCTTCCCTTGGCCAAACTCTCGTACAAAAAGTAGCTCACCATCTGGCATAGCATAGTAGGACATGTTTATTATTTCCTTAGATTATTCTTGTTCATCAAAAATTTTTAATTGCGGAATAAGCATCTCTAACCAGCTAATCCAGCCTATTTCTAAATCAATTCCAAGTTGTAAAATCATTTTATGGATAAATTGTGTTCGATTATGATTATGCCCATCTGCAAAATCTTTTGCAAAAATAGTTTGATAGGTTTTGAGCTTTTGTTGATGTAAGCGTAGATGACGCTCGAGTTCAGGCAACAAACTTTTTCCACCTAACTGAGCTTCAGCCCTTAAACGCACCATGAGTTCTTCACGTAATTGCGCGGGTGGACTTTGTTTGACCATCCAATCAGCTAATTCGATACGTCCTAACGCTTCAACCTGATAGGTTTTTTTTCGACTGCTGCTGTCGGGCTGTTCAAGCGTCGATATCCATTTTTTTTCTTGCATACCGCTGAGTTCGCGATAAATTTGTTGATGTGTTGCATTCCAGAAAAAGCCCATAGAACGATCAAAACGACGTGCTAAATCAATACCTGTACTGGGTTTCTCAATTAAGCTGGTCAATAAAACATGGGCTAAAGACATAGACGGCTCAGTCAGTAAATATTTACCTAATCATTATGCAACATGTTGCATAAAAATCAAATCTAGAATATAAAATATGCAACAAATTGCATTAATTGAAATATAAGCCAGCTGTATTAAGCGCGCCAAGGAGATTGTATGTCTAACTATCCTCATTTGTTAGCCCCTTTAGATTTAGGTTTTACCACTTTAAAAAACCGAGTTTTGATGGGATCTATGCATGTCGGTTTAGAAGAAGCACCACAGGGCTACCAACGTATGGCGGCTTTCTATGCTGAACGTGCACAAGGTGGTGTTGGGCTCATTGTGACGGGCGGTATTGCACCGAATGATGCGGGTTTAACCTTTGCTGGTGGCGCAAAACTTGACAGTCTAGAAGAAGCAGAAAAGCATAAAGTGATTACACAGGCTGTACATGATGCAGGTGGTCAAATTGCCATGCAGATTTTGCATACGGGTCGTTATTCTTATCAGCCCGACTTAGTTGCACCTTCTGCTATTCAAGCGCCTATTAATCCCACTAAACCGCATGCCTTAAGCTCAGCCGAAGTCCATCAAACCATTGCTGACTTTGTAAATTGTGCAAAACTGGCGCAATACGCAGGTTATGACGGCGTTGAAATTATGGGGTCGGAAGGTTATCTCATTAACGAGTTTATCGCTGCACGTACCAATCATCGTGATGATGAGTGGGGTGGTTGTTATGAAAATCGTATCCGTTTCCCAATTGAAATTGTAAAGCGCACACGTGAGGAAGTGGGTGAGCATTTTATTATTATTTATCGTTTATCTATGCTCGATCTGGTCGAAGGTGGTTCAACTTTTGATGAAGTAGTACATCTTGCCAAAGAAATTGAAAAAGCAGGTGCAACCATTATCAATACGGGAATTGGTTGGCATGAAGCCCGTATTCCAACCATTGCGACCAAAGTGCCACGTGCAGCATTTACGTGGGTAACGGAAAAACTTAAAGGTTTAGTCAATGTTCCATTGATTACATCAAACCGGATTAATACACCTGAAATGGCGGAACATGTACTGGCTTCAGGTCATGCGGATATAGTATCAATGGCACGTCCAATGCTTGCAGATGCTTTCTTTGTTCAAAAAGCGGAACAAGGTCGTAGTGATGAAATTAATACCTGTATTGGTTGCAACCAAGCGTGTTTAGATCATATTTTCTCCATGCAAATTGCCACATGTTTAGTCAACCCACGGGCATGCTATGAAACAGAACTGATTTTTAAAGAAACAACCTTGACTAAAAATATCGCCGTGATTGGAGCTGGGCCTGCCGGTTTGAGCTTTGCAACCTATGCGGCAGATCGTGGACATAAAGTCACCTTATATGAAGCCTCCAATCAGATTGGTGGACAATTTAATATTGCGAAAACTGTTCCAGGAAAAGAAGAGTTTTATGAAACTTTACGTTATTTTCAGCGCAAAATTGAATTACAACCCAATATTCAACTGGTTTTGAATCACCAAGCGACGTATGAAGCACTTTCTAAATCGAATTATGATGAGATTGTGGTTGCAACAGGGGTTACGCCACGTCATTTAGATATTCAGGGTATTGATCACCCTAAAGTATTAACTTATTTAGAGGTATTGAAAGAACGTAAGCCTGTGGGTCAACGTGTTGCCATTATTGGTGCTGGCGGGATTGGTTTTGACACAGCAGAATATTTAAGTCATGAAGGTCAAAGCGCCAGTCTCAACCCTGAAAAATTCTATGATGAATGGGGTATTGATACCAATTATGCCCATGTCGGGGGGCTAAAAAATCCTGTATTGGAACAATCCAATCGAGAAATTTATTTATTACAACGTAAATCAAAGGCTGTTGGTGCAGGTTTGGGTAAAACCACAGGTTGGATTCATCGCACAGGCTTAAAACATCGTGAAGTGAAAATGATTGCAGGCGCCAGTTATGAAAAAATTGATGATCAAGGCTTACATATTTTAGTTAATGGTCAAGCCACTGTATTAGAGGTAGACAATGTTGTGATTTGTGCAGGTCAAGAACCTTTTACCGCCATGTTTGAGCAATTAAAAGCTGAAGGGAAAAATGTGCATTTAATTGGTGGTGCTAAAGAAGCAGGTGAATTAGATGCAAAACGTGCCATTCGTCAAGGTGCGGATTTGGCAGCAGTCATCTAAACAGACAAAGTCCTCTCCCTTTGGGGGAGGACTAAATCAATGGATTTCAAGTAGAAAAAAAATGATAGAAACAAAGAACTCTTTTCTCTCAATTGAAATATAAAATTATAAGGAAATAAAAATGGCTTTAGCAAATACGCAAACTGCCGTACAGCGCTGGCATGAAATGCTAGAAACCCGCGATATGTCAATATTGAATGATTTACTTGCAGATGATGTGATCTTTCGTTCACCGGTTGCATTTAATCCCTATGTTGGTAAACAAATTGTATTTTTCATTTTATCAAACGTGATTGAGATTTTTGAAAATTTTACTTACCACCGAGCGTTTTATACCTCAGACGGAATGAGTGTTGTACTTGAGTTTTCGGCTAATGTAACCGAAAAAAAATTAAAAGGCATTGATATGATTTGCTTTAATGATCAAGGAAAAATTATTGATTTTGAAGTGATGCTACGTCCTAAAAGTGGGCTAGAAGCTTTGGCTGCACAAATGGGACAGCGTTTGGCGGCATTTACCCCAAAAGTTTAACTGAGTAAAATTTTAAGGTAAAAATTGAGATAACAGATCGTGTAAATGATTTAGGGTGAATATGAAGCCTATTATTTTAAATTTGCATTAATCTCCCAAGGTGAAATACACATGAAATTGCCGGTCAAAAAAATAACGCACTGGGTACAAAATATTGTTGATCAGTTATCTGGAGCCGAAATACCGAAATTGTATTTTGATCCAAAAGGACAGGCGCAACAATGGATTGATCAATTGCCTCAACTCAATCACAAATATCGTCCAACACCATGGTTGTCTAATACTCATCTGCATTTAATGTATTTTGATTTGATTAAGAAAAAGAATGTTCAGCTACAGTATGATGCAATTGAGCACTTACACATGGCTGACGGTGGTATTACTGCTATTGCATGGTACGGATTACATTTGCCTGAAAGTACACCGACGATTGTCCTTATGCATACCTTAACGGGAACGCCTGAAAGCATGTCTGAGGTAGTTCACGATTTACATCGTTATACGGGTTGGCGGATTGCATTATGTTTACGCCGTGGTCATGCAAACTTACCTATGATAGTTCCTAAAATCTCTATTTTTGGTTCGACCTCTGATTTGCGCGAACAAATTGAATATATTCAAACCAAATTTGCTCATTCTACTTTGTATGCTGTCGGATCGTCAGCAGGGACAGGGCTATTGGTACGATATTTAGGGGAACAAGGCGAGCAAACGCCGTTTAAAGCTGCTTTTGCACTTTGCCCAGGCTATGACACAGAACTGGGCTTCAAAAATGTGCATCCCTTTTATAGTAAAATTATGACCAAAAAATTATTTCAGTCATTTATTCATCCTTATTCGACCACATGGCAAAAAACAGCGTCACTCACTCAAGTGCTTGCCACTCGAAGTTTGGCTGACTTCCAGTACCGTTATTTTGAAATGGCAGGTTATCAGAGCTTTGAAGCTTATAATCAGGCCACCAATCCTATTTTTGTATTTGAAAAAATTACCATTCCACTGATGGTGTTAAATGCAGAAGATGATCCTGTGTGTCGTATACAAAATCTAGAACCGTATAAAACGGTGATTCAGAACATGCCAAATATTATGGTGGTCACCACGAAAAAGGGCAGTCATTGTGGATTTTACGAAGGATTAAAACAAACTAATTCTTGGGCGACACGATTAATTTCTGATTTTTTAATCAATCAGCATCAACAAGAATTACTTTAGCGGTCTTGATGAAATATTTAGATGCAATTAATATGAGCAAGGCTGATGGTTTAATAAGAATTGAATCAGTTTTTCTGTTATACTTATTGCAACAAGTATGAAAATGTTCTCTTTTTGAAATTGATAGAAATATTATATTAGTCTAAGTGATCGAAATAAAAGTTGTTTTGAAATGCCAATGGTGGTGTTTCTGTAGATGTTAAAAAATTGGTGTAAATGTTGAATAATATAGAAAATTTAATTGCAAAATCTGTAAATGGTAGTGAAATAATTGTATCGTTGGTTCCATCAAAAAAGATGCAAAGTACGCGTGATGGGTTTAAATGGGTTGAAGTTGGAAAAAAAGTATTACTTCAATCTGGTGTAGAAATTGATTTAAACCTTGATGGTCGTAGCTTCTATACAGATGTAAATGAAATGTTTAAATTCACTTCTCGTGTAAATTAAACCACATTAAAAATGCTCTTTAAAACCGCCATAAGGCGGTTTTTTGGTTTTCAAAGTACTGTGTATATTTTTAGATGTTTTATGCGTATTTAAGAAATCAATTTTTACAATTTTATGTTGTTATGAGCACTTTTTGTCACTTTTTGTCATTATTAAGTAATCATAATCCCCGTATAACTAATACTTCACTTTCAAGAAGTGAGTGGGGTATGAGAACTTTAGAATTATTATTAACATCATCATCTGCTGTTTTACTTATGCTAGTCATTTATGCATTTGGGCAAATGTCTAATTCATTATAAATAACCAATAAAAAGCACCAAAAGGTGCTTTTTATTTAAGTAGGGTCATCAAATTGAGGAATAGTAAAATTGAAAGATAAATTTAAAGTATAAAAATAAATCAAATATAAATTAATTTTTATTGTGGGGTTGAGTGTGAATACTAAAAAATTAAGGGTATTGTTATCGATGTTAGTATTTTTGAGTGTAGTACTAGGTTTGTATATTCATCAACAAAATAAGGAAAAAAGAAAAAATGAAATTAAGCAGTTGGTTTTTGAGGCAGAACAAAGTTTATTGCAATTGAACTAAGTGGTGATAAGCCCAATAGAGTTTTTTTATGATTTTGACCCAAAGTAAATAGAAATAGACTTATATTTGAACGCATAGACGAAGCGATTAATTTTATTTATGATGAGTTACATAGGCAAAAAAGTATAAAATTATGAATTTTAAACAATTTAAAATCGTGAATGTCATTTTGGCTATTATTGGAGTTGCTGCATTTTTATATTTCCAAGAATCTATACGAACGCAAGACAAAGAGCCTTTTAAACAAGGTACTTCGGAGTATGCGGGTTATCATTATGCACAAGAAAATAAATTAGCTGGTGCAGATCAATGTAAAAATGCAAAAGATAATGCGGTTAAAGTATTTAATGCAGAATTTTTAGCAGGTTGTAAAAGATTTTTTGATCAGTAATGATAATTTTACATTTGTTGTGTAAAAATAAAACTGTGTATTTATTCTAGGTCTTATATTCTGTTTAATTCTGAGTATATGAGAGTCAATAATGAAAATAATGATCGTAGTAGGACTATTGGTGATGGTTGGACTCACAGGTTGCCAAAAACGTGATACTGATAATAGTCAGCAAGACAAAACCACTACACCACATTCGATGGACAAAGATTAGTACAATCCATTAAATTAAGCCCATTTTTATGGGCTTTTTAATTGCAAAAAATTCTTTCAAGTTTGCATTATTATGAGACTCATAAAAATAGTTCAAGGACATAGAGTGATCTTGACGTGTTATATGTGAATTTGGTTATAACGATTTAACCATGGCTGAGCTTGTTCGAGTTGAGCCGCAAGTTGTAGTAATCTGTCTTCTTGAGCGAAAGGTGCAATAAATTGAGAGCCCAAAGGAAGATGATCTTTATTCCAATACAGTGGCACTGACATTGCAGGTAAACCCGTAATATTGGCCAATTGGGTAAAAGGAACCCATTTTAGATTGTCTTTAACAATTTGATCGACCAGTTTCCCTTGAGCAAGCAAATGCGCTTTTCCTAATTTGATTAAACTTTTTAAAATAGGTTTTTGCCATTGTGGAAGTTTGATTTCGCCATTTTTAGGTGCAACTGATGCAGTGGCAGGTGTTAAATATAAATCATAGCGATCAAAAAAATGATTCATTTGTGTGGTGTATAGTCCCCAATTATTGAGATTATGGATATATTGAGCTGCACTGGTTTGAGCTCCAAATGCGGCCAATGCCAATGAGTCGAGTTCAAAATCCCCATTTTTACTTTGATATTGTTGTTTGATTTGTTCCAGCATATAAGAAAACTGACTAAACCAAGTGGTAATAAAATCTCGAGCTAAAGCCAGTCCGTCAATAGCAGGAGTATCTTCTATTAACGTATGTCCTAAAGATTCTAGTAATTTCACGGTATGATGTACTGCGGCTATGGCGTCTTCAGAAACTTTTGTACCGATTGGAGATTGGGTACTAAATGCAATCTTTAATTTTTTGGGTGGAAACTGAATTGCTTCTAAATAAGTGGATTCAGGTGATTTAATTTTAAATAATGAGCTATGTTCAGGGCCATGCGTTACATCTAACATTGCAGCACTATCACGTACTGTTTTGGTCAATACATGTTGAATTGCAGCACCATGCATCGCTTCACTCATGTTTGGCCCCCACGGGGTACGGCCACGGCTAGGTTTTAACCCAAATAAACCACAATAAGATGCTGGAATACGTATAGATCCACCGCCATCTCCTGCACCAGCCAGAGGAACGATGCCTGCTGCAACAGCAGAAGCAGAACCACCTGATGATCCACCACTATTATGTTTGAGATTCCAAGGGTTATGACACGTACCCCAAGCATCGGGCTCGGTAATGCCTTTAATGCCAAATTCTGGTGTATTGGTACGCCCAAAAGTGACAATACCTGAGTTTTCCCAGCGATTTACAATTTCAGAATTTTGTTCAGCAATATAATGGATTCGTTTTAATCCTGTGCAGCCATATGACGTGGGATAGCCTGCATATTCTTGAAATAAATCTTTCACTAAAAAAGGGACACCAGCAAAAGGCCCAGTTAATGCTTGTTGAGTGCGTGTCTTTGCATAGTCATGCATAGGAATAATAATGGCATTCAATTTGGGATTGGTGTCTGCGGCGCGTTGTAATGCTAAATTAAGCAATTCTGAAGAGCTCACTTGTTTTTTAGCCACCAATTCGGCCAATCCTAGTCCATCATATTGAAGATATTCAGAAAGTTTCATAGTGTCCTTATTTAATTTTTTTAAACCTCTGTTTTTGTAAGCGATTTTATCTTAATAAGCAAGACTGTTTTTTTATTCAAAAAAATGAGAGTTGGCTATTCAAAACCAGACCATTTAAAGCTATTTTTTTGACAGTCAAATAACTGATTTTTATGTTCAATAGACTAAATATATTGTTGTAATATGGTGATAAATACTGGTTTTTCATAAAAGCATGCTAACTTGTAGTTAAGGATTTTAGTTTTGAATTTTAAACGTATGAAAAAAAAATATCTGACCATTTTTCTCGTATTATGCTCATCAATTGCGATGGCAAATGAAAGTAAATCAGTGGTAGCAAACGAAAAAGTAAAACCAACAGAAAATTCGAATAGTATTCGTATTGTGACGCGTCCAGAGATTGTAGGATTGTGGGGAATGCAAATTCCCAATAATAAAAAATGTATTGAATATTACAATTTTAAAAGTAATAACGATGTGATGATTAAGAGTGGACAAGAGTGGTCATCGGGAATTTACGATTACCAACCACCTCAAGAGGAACGTACCTTATTGCCAGCCCTGATCTTGCAAGTCAAGTATGATAATAATGAAAAGGATTGCTCAGGCCTTCAGCAGGATCAAAGTGGCGAAATTTCCCAGTATTTTGTCCAATGGAAAAATCCATCAACCATTCATTTTTGTACGAATGAAAAGGCAGAACAATGTTTTGCTACTTTAAGCCGTGTCTTGCCTTAAAACTTAAATAATTTTTATAAAAAAACCGCTCATTAGAGCGGTTTTTTTATGTTTATATATTTTAAGCGTTTTCTTTTACATGACCTTCTAATTTTTGAAGCAAATGCTTTTCAAGATAATGAATATCCATTGCTTGAGAGCAAAAGTTTTTATCTTCTAAAATTAGATCTTTATGCAAAGGAATATTGGTTTTAATTCCTGTCAGAATGATTTCTTCTAAGGCTTGTTTCATACGCGCAATACAGGTTTTCCGGTCTTTACCATGTGCAATGAGTTTAGCAATCATTGAATCATAATAAGGAGGAATGCTATAACCTTCGTAAATATGCGAATCTAAACGAATACCTGCACCACCTGGAGTATAGAAGTGCTCAATTTTACCCGGTGATGGCATGAAGTTGGTTGGGTCCTCAGCATTGATACGACATTCCATGGCATGACCATGACATTGAACATCGGACTGTTGAATGTTTAGACCAAGACCGCCTGCAATCAGCAATTGTTGTTCAATAATATCGATACCTGTAACCATCTCGGTCACTGGATGTTCAACTTGAACACGCGTATTCATCTCAATGAAGAAAAACTCATCATCTTCAAACAAGAATTCAAATGTTCCCGCTCCACGATACTGCATGAGCTTACATGCATTTACGCATGCTTCCAAAATGTCAGCACGGGCTTGTTCTGGTAAGCCTGGCGCTGGCGCTTCTTCAAGTACTTTTTGATGGCGACGTTGCAAAGAACAGTCACGGTCAAAAAGATGAATCGCATGGCCGTTACCATCCGCTAGAACTTGCACTTCAACATGACGTGGTTTTTGTAGGAAACGTTCCATATAAACCGTATCATCACTAAACCACATTTCTGCATCACGCTGTGCGGCTTGAACAGATTCAAGTAATGTGTCTACACGCTCTACAATACGCATACCACGACCACCACCGCCTGAAGCAGCTTTAATGATCAATGGGAAGCCAATTTCTTTGGCTTCAGCTAGCGCATTGCTAGTGGTCACTGCGTGTGCAGAACCTGGAACAGTTGGAACGCCTGCTTTACGCATCGCGGTAATGGCAGAAACCTTGTTTCCCATTAGGCGAATGTGTTCAGGGCGTGGTCCGATGAAAATAAAACCTGAACTTTCAACAATTTCTGCAAATTCAGCATTTTCAGATAAGAAGCCATAACCTGGATGGATCGCATCTGCACCTGTAATTTCAGCAGCAGTAATAATTGCTGGGATGTTTAAATAGCTTTCACTACTTGCACCCGGACCAATACATACGGCTTCATCAACAAAACGAAGGTGCATGAGGTCTTTATCGGCATCGGAATAAATACCAACGGTTTTAATTCCTAAAGTTTTGCAAGCTCGGGTAATGCGTAAAGCGATTTCACCCCGGTTTGCAATTAATACCTTTTGCAACATGATAAATCCTCGTGGTTTTACGCGCGATAGCGGAAAAGAGGTTGACCGAATTGAATCACTTCGCCATTTTTCACTAAAATTTCTTCTACCACACCGCTTTGCGTCGCTTCAATTGGGTTCATGATTTTCATGGCTTCAATGATGCCTAACGTTTCACCTGCTGAAATGGTTTGACCCACTTTAACAAATGGCGGTTCACCTGGGCTTTGAGCAGCATAAAATACCCCAACCATCGGAGAGGTTTCTACCGCACCGCGCGGCGTTTTTGCTACAGGCGCAGCAGCAACAGCTGTAGGGATGCTTTGAACACCTGCCGCAACCACTGGATTACGACGCGTTAAAGCGATAGATTGATCACCTTCTTTAACTTCTATCGCTTGTAAGTCAGATTCAATCATCAGGTCGATGAGTTTCTTGATTTTACGGATATCCATGAGACAATATTCCTAATTATGGTTGCGTAGTAGGTTGAATTTTTTCGATAGCGTAATCGAGAGCAAATGAATAACCTTTTGCTCCTAAGCCACAAATCACGCCAACGGCTTTATCAGATAAATATGAGTGATGTCTAAATGCTTCGCGAGCATGAACATTCGATAAATGAACTTCAATATAGGGGATAGCTACACCAAGAAGAGCGTCACGAACTGCAACAGAGGTATGCGTCAATGCTGCGGGATTGATGAGGATGAATTTCACAGCTTCTAATTGTGCTTGATGAATTCTGTCAACAATTGCGCCTTCCCAGTTACTTTGGAAAGTATCTAAATGAATTGCTGCTTTTTGTGCCTGAATAATGAGCTGCTGATTGATGTCATCCAAAGTGAGATGCCCATAAACATCTGGTTCACGCTTTCCTAGCAAATTAAGATTCGGTCCATGAATGACCAAAATGCTCGAATTCATTCAGCTTGCTCCATTTTTAAGTTGCACCAATATCTTGCAAGATACCTGCAAAATTTGCCCATTATGGCACGAAATCCTACATTTTTATTATAACTTGCTTAATTTTGACGTAGAGTTTGTGTGTCATATCTGTGCTATATATTGAGAACTTTGCAAGTAAATGGCAATGTTAAAAAATGACATTTTTTATCGTTTTTATTTATTTCAATATTGTAAACCGAATTGACCAAAACAGTTCATGTGATTTGTGTAACTGCCATCGAAGAATCATCAATGCTCAGCATTTCTTGCCAACATGTGGTGTAGCGTGGGGAGCGATATTGTTGCCTCATTTTCCATATTTTGCTGTTTGAATGATAACCCAACTGAATGCATTCGGCTCCATAGCGTTGTTTCATCGTTAGCAAGGTTTTCATTAAATGATCGCGTTGTTGAATCAGTTCTATGGGGTGCCATAAATCTTGAATATGTTGTTGCTTAGGTTGAAGTGCGGTCAACATAATTGAAACTTTCATATATTTTTTATTTTCTTTAAATAAAACATCTACTTGATTTAATACTGTTTGATTTAAAATGATCAAATCATCGGTGGCATATTCAAGTCCTACAGTATGAGAAATACTGATTTTATAGGGCGGATGGGAAGATTTTTCATAGAGGGAAACATGCACGCAGGCGCATAATTGCTGTTGCCTCGTTAAGCGCTTATAAGCACGGTCAATATGAAAAATTAAAGCCTGCTTCAGAATGCTCTTTTGATTGGTGGCGGTTGCAAAACTTCGCGATGAAAGAATACTTTTTGAGGGTATAGATGGATCTTCTAAGGCAATGCAAGAGTGACCTTTTAGCTCACGAATAGTCCGTGTAATAAGCACAGAGAATTGCTTAGTCAGATGCTGTTCATTGGCAAAAGTTAAGTCATAGCCAGTATATATTTCATAATCCTGCAGTTTTTTGCTGATTTTACGCCCAATCCCCCAAATTTCAGCCACTGGAGTTTCTTGAAGTAGGTTTTCGTAGCTACATAAATCTAGGTGAGGTAAATAACATAAAGAGTTAAAACCTGTTTTTTGTTTTGCAAAATGATTGGCCAGTTTGGCTTGCGTTTTTGTGAAACCAATACCAATACAGCAAGGTAAGCCTATCCATTGATTAATTGTATTTATCAGTTCACGACAGTATTGTTCAAGGTCAAGCGTTTTCGCATAAGGCGTTAGATTGATAAAACATTCATCAATTGAATAGGGTTCAATATCTGCACTATGAAAATGTTTGGCTAAAATGGCAAAAAAACGTCGAGACATATCTCCATATAAAGCGTAGTTACTCGAAAAAACTTTAACATCTGCTTGCAGTGCTTGTTTTTCAATGGTGTGCCAAGCAACGGCCATGCCTATATTTAAGGCTTTTGCTTCATTGCTACGTGAAACCACACAACCGTCATTATTTGAAAGCACAACCACAGCTTTTCCATTGAGTTTTGGATTGAACACACGTTCGCAACTGACATAGCAGTTATTAATATCAATGAGAGCGAATAATTGTTTGTCCATTTTTATCTTGAATTTGTAACTTTTTCAAATTAAGAATAACGTGTAATTCAATAAATTCCAAATTTAAAAATCAATGAATGGGGAGAAGCATTTAAACTTGTGTAACTATGAGTGTAATTACAGTTAAACATGTAAATCACTCTTTTATGGATTAAATAAAAATCAATACATTAACAGTAGCGCTATTACAGTGTATTAAATAGACACAGTTGTAGGCTTGGCGAATTCAAAATATTCATTAGATTGGTAGAAGTCGTAAAGTTAGTGCGACATATCCCAAAAAATTAAAGGATGGATATGAAAATGGCTAATCAACAACACAACCAACAAAATCATAATCAGGGTCAACAGCAGCAAGACCAGCAACGTCAACAAAATAGACAGCCTAACCAGCAAAATGACAATCAGCATCAACAACAGCAAAACCAACAAGACAATCAACGTCAGCAGAAGCAACAAAAAAACCCTCAACAACAACGCTAAGATTTACCAAGAAAAAAGCCTCAATTAATATTGAGGCTTTTTAATAATTAATAATTTAAATTGTTGATTTAATTAACGTAATTTTTTTAAAATACACGTTACTACGCCCCAAATAACAAGTTCTTCTTCACTCTGTAAATAAATGTCGGGATATTCTGGATTTTCTGCTTTTAACCAAACTTTATATTGATGTTGATGCGTTTTCTCTTTCATGAATCGTTTGACAGTAAATTCATTGTTAATCATGGCAAGAACAATATCGCCATGCTCGGGGGTTAAACTTCGATCAATAATAATTTGGTCATCGATATCAATGCCTGCATTTTTCATAGACAGTGAATTCACGCGTAATATAAATGTACTTAATGGATTATGAATCAGATGTTCATTGAGATCGATAAAGTCTTCAGTATAATCTTGAGCAGGCGAGGGGAACCCCGCAGCTACTGACTCGAGTGGATAGGCAATTTGTAAATGAGTTCGAGCTTCAATTGGTTGAAGTTCAATATTTTTAGAACGGTCGTCTTTGGGAATCGGTTTTAACCACGCTTTTATTTTCACTACTTTAGATTCTGGCACACGCATGACGACTGTTTTTTCTTGATAATGCGTTTTCCGGCCAGCATTTTTACGTTTTCCGCCGTGATTAGGAATTTGGTGCAGTGAGTCTATCAACTTTAGTTTCTTCTTGAATATGTAACTTTTTCAAGATTAGCAGAAGCAGAACAATTTAAAAAGAGGCTTTATATATAAAGAATGTAGAGTAAAATACCTTATTTATTTTGATTGGTAATAAACAATGACTCAAAAATCTCCTTTAGAAGAATTAATCGCAGAACAAAAATTGCTGTGCGAGGAATACGACTCTGCTTATATTCAAGTCCAAGGAGATGATGTCGTAGCCATCGCTGTGGATAGTTTAAACCAAGAACCTATCGTTGGAATTCGTAAAAAACCTGAAACTGAAGAAAATGTTGCTTGGTTTATTTATGGCGGTGAATTAGGTGAGGAGCAAGATGTTTTTCAAACCATGACCGTTCGTGAGTTACAGGATATTTTACCTGAAGTTCTCCCATACTTGGCTTTAGCTGAAGGTTATCGCTTTATGATTGATCGTGAAGATTACGAAGATGTATGGAAGGAAGGGAGTATCTGATTTTACTGTTATAGAGTCGTTTTTATTAAAGTTTTTACCTCGTTTTAAAGCTTTAGCGTTATGCATTACATTTCTATATTGATGTATAAATAGACAATAGTCTGCGCTATTGCTAGAATACAATGAAATAAATCAAGTCGAAAGGGAGTTGTTTTATGACAGCTTATACCATCATGAAAGCAGGTCAGTATGAGGATGACATGATTCCTAAACTTGCTATGCATGCTTTTCGACATGCTTTTAATAAAGCCTGCTCTGTAGCCACTGTAGTGTATACAAAAGATCTAAGACTCGTACAACGTGACACCAATGGGCACGAAAGCATGATCCAAGATTTGTCTCATGCTTACATTGCTGCTGATCATGTACCTAAAGTGTTAAAGCGCCATAAAAAAGAGGCTGTTGTATAATTTAATGCCTCAACCTAGAATTAGAATGTTTGCTGGTCCAAATGGATCGGGGAAAAGCACAATTAAAGAATATCTATTGCCCCATCATATTGGGGCTTATTTAAATGCAGATGAGCTCGAACAGAATTTAAGTGCCACGCATCAATTAGATTTAATGATCTATCATCCCGCTTTAAAAGCACAAAATTTAATCCATTTTTTAAACCAAAAAAAACGGCCTCAAGCTGGGAAATTGCTACCTTTGCTTAAATTACAGCCCTCAATATTAGAAGATGGTCAAATACGGTTTGACCTTTCAGAAATTGACTCTTATTTGTGTGGCCGTATTATTGATTATATTCGTTTGGAGTTTTTACGTTTAAAGATTAGTTTTACTTTTGAAACAGTCATGTCACATATTTCCAAAGTTGAATTTTTACAAGAAGCAAAACGTCAAGGTTTTAAAACCTATTTATATTATGTCTCGACTGTCGATCCGATTATTAATATTGCGCGTGTTCAATATCGAGTGAGAATGGGAGGGCATGCTGTACCAGAACAAAAAATTGTTGAGCGTTACTATCGAAGTATAAATTTACTGATGCAGGCAGTTGATGCAAGCGACCGAACATATTTATTCGATAATTCTTCAAATGGTGAAAATGCAGCCTTCCTTGCAGAAATTCAATCGGCAGAAATCCTTAAAATAAATCCTGATGTGCAGCAGCTTCCATGGTGGTTTGCAGAAAAGGTACTTAAGGATTTTACAGCAGAATAAAGTTATTCAGCTTTTTGTGGCTGGGTTTTGAGTTTTATTATTTGAGTTCAAAATAGGTTATGGGTTTGAGTACCCTGAGCTTGGTTAAAATAAAAGTGTATAAATAGAAAAATAATCACAATAGCATCACTTTAATGATGGGTGATCAACTTTCAAAATATAAGGAATTTTAGAATGCAAAATCCGAAAATACAGCATTTTTTTGATGAGCACACCAATACCTTTAGTTATGTCATATCTGATGTGATAAGCAAGCGCTGCGCAATTATTGATAGTGTTTTAAATTATGATGCGCCGTCAGCGACAAGCTCTACAATTCAAGCAGATTTAATCATTCAATATATTCATGAAAATAGCCTAAGCGTAGAGTGGATTTTAGAAACACATGTTCATGCAGATCATTTAACTGCTTCACAGTATTTAAAAAAAGAATTAGGTGGAAAAATTGCAATGAGTCAAAAAATTGCAATTGTACAAGAAACATTTAATAAAATTTATAATATGAATATTCATAGTACCGCTGACAATCAGATATTTGATTATCTTTTTGAAGACTACGAACAGTTTCATATTGGCCAATTAAATGCATACAATATCCCAACGCCAGGGCATACACCTGCATGCATCAGCTATGTGATAGAAAACTGTGTATTCGTCGGTGATACTTTATTTATGCCCGACTATGGTACAGCTCGGTGTGATTTTCCTAAGGGGAGTGCATCTGAGCTTTATGATTCGATTAAGCGTTTATATGAATTAGATGAAAATATGCGTGTTTTGCTGTGCCATGATTATTTACCTGAAAACAGGGATGAATATTGCTGTGAAAGCAGTATTTATGAGCAAAAAAATAAAAATATTCATTTAAATCGCAACACCACTAAAACAGAATTTATTGAGATGCGTAACCGCCGTGATGCCACGCTTTCTATGCCTAAACTTATTTTACCTGCGATTCAGATTAATATGAATGCAGGTAAATTTCCGGCACTAGAATCCAATGGAATTCGATATTTAAAATTACCTTTTAATTATTTTAAGCAAATGTGAGATGTTTCTAAATAAATACTATTTTTGTGGGAACCAATATTATCCACTAGATTCTAAATCAAAATAGCCTAAGCGTTTTTTTTGTATAATAAAAGGCAATTGATTAAATTTCTAATATAACTAAAATTAAAGTAATCTAAAAAAGTAATCTAAAAAAGTAATCTAAAAAAGTAATCAAAGCTATGATTTTAAATCACGAAATTAATCAAAACAAACATGCCAAAGAAAAAATACCTCTTGTTTTTATTCATGGTCTTTTTGGTAGTTTAAGTAATTTAGGAATGATTGCACGTAAATTCTATAAATCACATGTTGTCATTCAAATTGATGTAAGAAATCATGGGTATTCACCAAGATCTTCAGAAATGGACTATCTGGTAATGGCACAAGATATTTTAGATACCTTGGATTTACTTGAAATTGAAAAATTTTCTGTAATAGGGCATTCAATGGGCGGGAAAATTGCTATGCAGCTAACTGCTCAAGCCAGTGAACGTGTTGAACAAATAGTTGTTTTAGATATAGCACCGATTGCTTATACGGAAAATCACCATGATCAGGTTTTTAAAGCTTTATTTGCGGTACAAGATGCAAAAATTGAAACGCGTTTAGACGCCACTAAAATTATGCGTGAATACTTAGATGAAGAAATGGTCATACAGTTTTTGATGAAATCATTTCATAAAGGCCAATGGTTATTTAATGTAGAGGAATTATTTCATCATTATACTGATATTTTAGGATGGCATAATATCCAGATATGCCATAAAGAAATACTTTTTATTCGCGGTGGTGATTCTAGTTATATGAGTCAAGATCAACATTTTCAAGCAGTTATGCATCAATTTTCTAATGCTCAAATTAAAGTGATTGAAAATGCAGGACACTGGTTACATGCAGAAAAACCACAACAAGTTATTGATGAAATTAGCAGGTATATGGAAGTTTGAGATGTAGGTCTATAACAAATGGTTCCGTGTTTATTACCAGTCAAATTTCATGAAGATCATTTCTATCTATTTGAAGCATATAGAGGTTTTATAGGTCGTGTTGTTGCGGTTCAGGTTTTAATGTCTACATGGATCGTAATATTTATTATAAAACGGCTGGAAACGGTCAACCAATGGACTTAATAGATAAACCACCAACATTGGAAAAACCTGTGTAGTATAAAAGACTTAATTATACCATTGCGTATAATGTCGCATTATGTTATTTGCCCTAGTCGTTGATAAAAAAGCCCAGTTTATACTGGGTTTTTTGTCAATGATGCGACCATTTTCAACGCACGAGCAGGGCATTTAACATCAATGTCGATTATACGAAATCGAGTCTGTGGGGCGGGGCGCGTCCGTCGCTGAGGGCTCGCAAGCGATCGGCGTTGACACGATCCCACAACTAGATATTTGTTTATATTTTCAACGTTTTTGAGGAGGCACACTACTGTCTAATAGTGTGCCTGACTGCGGAAAGTTTTTCCAATTTTGCTCTATGAGCTATATATAACGGAGTTTTCAGAGTTATTGATAATGTTTCGGATTAAACCCCGTTTTTTCCTCAATTTTTATTTTTTTGTTTCTACTTTTACTATTCCATCTCGATTAACTTCAATTATTCCATCTAGTAAAGTTTGTTTAATAATTTCATGGAATATTTCTGTATCTCTTAATGGTTTTTTACCTGCTTTTACTAAGTCTCTATTCAATTTCAAAGCCACTTCATTTAGGGCTTGCTCTTCTTCATCAGTAAATCGAAATGTCTTAGCCATTACATCATCCTTTTAAAATCACTAGATTCTAAATGAATTTGTGATTTATGCTTTTCTTCATATTTATTTCAGTTAATTAAACTGCAAGTTGAACAGCCAGAATTATTGCTACATCAGTAAAGTCACTCGCTGCCTCTGGCACGTAGCTTTTGACCCAATCTTAGAGGCAATGAAGGGTAAATATATGAATTTTTCATCAGATGGAGAAATCTTAGATTTACTCAAATCTAAGTTAGTCACTTATACCAAGACAAATAAACCAAGCTATACCAAAGCAAATAATGCTTTTAAATTCTATTCCTTGATGCGCCAAGTTGGCTTTCAAGCAACTAAAAAGTTGTACAGCGAACCCCAGTTTTATAAATGTCTAAATGCTCTTTTAGACTGTGAAATTAGCAAATCACACCTACAAAATCTCAATAAAAATCCGAACGGTAAAGTAATCCCATTTGTTCGAATGTTCGAACTCAAAATGTGCGATCAGATGCCATCTGACTATCAAATTCCAGTTTCACAATACAGTCCAAAATCGGGCTTATATCTAGTGGCTTAATAAAATAGCCTAAGTTACCAATGAGGTTTTAACCATGCAAGTTCAATTTAATACTCGTACCATTTTACCGTCTGTTTACCGTTCAGAGAAAGACGGGGTCGAAAAGGTCTATTTGTCTACAACCGTGTTTTCACCGCAACGCTACAACTTAACGCCAGCAGCTGGAGTTATGCCAGTCGAACAGATTCAAGCTGTATTAGCAGAATGCGCAGACAACGCACAGGAAGTAGAAATTCAATTTGTAGAGTCACAAACCAAGTTTGGCGCACAGATGCAGATATTTAGTGTTAAGCCATTACCTAAGAAAAACCCAACTGATTCAAAGCCTTAATTATACCATTGCGTATAATGTATATTATGTTAAATAGAATATCAAAGACTGTAGCCTACACAACCTAAGTTGTTGCCATAGCTCGGCATCGTAAATCTTTAAAATTGTATTCACGATGCCGAGTATTCTAAATAACATAATATACGTTATGCCGAAATCTGACGCGCTATGTGGTGATCTAACCGAATAAACAATATTTTTAACTTTGTGATTTCTTCATCATGATCTAAATCTGATTCTTGCATTTGCACAAGCACGCTCTCCAGTAGATCACGCATATAGATAAAATCATCTCTGGTTAAAACGCCTTTCTTTCTGTCATAGCTTACAGATTTATACAGATGTCTATTTTGAATCATCAATCTTTACCGGCATCTTATTAATGGGGGTATTTAATTCCAACCCCCACTGTAAACTCGGTGTTTTTGACTTTTCGAAAGTCTCACCGAAGAAAGATTCATTGAGCGACCAAACTGGATTCTTTTTCATGATCAAAGCACCCCAACTAAATCAAGAAAAAAGGCAGCTGCAATAAAAGCCATTGCAAAAGAGCAAATCGCAAAATATATGTTGAAGCGATCCAATTTCATTCATCTATCCCTAAATCACGCATGTGATCATTTTCTTGTTTTACAGCATCGCAATATTCAGAAACTAAAGCGGACTTATAGCCCCACTCGTTCATACACATTTCAATATGGAAAAGAACCTTTTCAGATTCAAAAGCAGGATTGCCCCCAACGATCAATTGACACGCCTTGTCAAAGATGATTTTGGAAACGATTTCGAAAGCTAGTTCTTTTTCCATTTGTAATTTGTCACAAGTTACATTTAACGAGAAAATAACATGTTAGATGTTGTGAAACAATATGTAATACGATATAAATTACAAATCACATAGAGAACGATTATGTCCACTACAGTTAGACTTAGAGATGAAGAGGAAGAAATGCTTCAAGAATTGACTTTAAATATGATGATTGAAACCAAACTTAGGATTAAAGAATCAGATGTACTTCATACACTTATAAGAAAACACCTTAAAGATATAAAAACATCTGATGTAATGAAATACAGAGAAGAAGTTCTTAAAAAAGATTAATTATCTATGTTGATCCTGATTATTAGAATTATAAAAAGGGCCATTTATAGGCCCTTCTCTTTTGCGCTTGATGTCGCATAACGTAATTTTATGTTAAATAGATATTATGAACATTTGGAGAATCAAAGAATCATGCTTACGTTTTTAGAAATTCAAGCTAAGGTTGATCAAATTTGTGAAAAATTGAGTTGGAAAAAAGAAGAGTTTGGCCCGAAGTTCAGAATGGTGGAGCTCCATATGTATTAATCCATGAAAACAAATATTTGTATATTTCTGAAGAACGAGGAGGAGTTATTTTTGAAAAAACAACCAAGGATTTTGAAGAGTTACTTTATTGGAGAATGGATAATTTTATATCTAGCTATTCATATGAGTTTGAACTTAAAAAGGCTTTGTTGGACAAACTTACCCTTTAAAAACTTTTTCAGCAATATAATTTCCAAATAAAGAAGCCTGCCCCTAAAATTTATCGCACGACCAATTGGTCCTCGTATAACCGAGCCTCTTAATAAGAAATTGTAATGTTAATATTATCACTATAATTCCCAGCTTTAACTGCTGTTTGATTAGCAGGGATATCCCCATAAATAGTATGATTAACCGTTACTGTTTGTAACAATCGCAAAAATGCAATTTGACCACTTACCGAGCTTGTACCACCTGTGCCATTTCCCCAAATTTGAGTACGCGCGGGTGAAGTATATAAGTTATATTTTAATGCATTTGGGTCGTTAGGGGCGGACATTCTACGATCATTAAAAGCCGGCCCATTTCCTTTACTTAAAGAAATTGTATAAGGTGCATCCAGCAAGCTAATTAGAGCCCGACAAGTGACTGTAATAGTTCCCACTGTATTTGATGGTACATTGGCGATAGGGTTATATGTGCCAAAGGCAACAGAGTTGCTATTTACTGAACATGAACATCCTAAACAAAGTGCCATAATAGACTGCGAGCATATGCTCATGCCTAATATCGACAGCATTCCTATTATTTTTTTCATACGTGTACTCCCTGTTAAACTTGTTCGAACTTCACATCAGCCTATTTATTGATGACATTTATAAAAAATAATCCTTTCTTCACTTATTCATCTGAAAATATACTTTCTCTAGATAATACCGATTTTAAGGAAGTCACTATTGTAATGCTGTGCAGATCACCGGTGGTGGGTCAGTGTTATTCGACATATTTAAGTCTAATGTCACTTCAAATTTGCACTGTTCGTTTTGCCATGTGACAGTGATATAATTTTTTTCTGCTAAATCTGTTAAATAGACTTCCCCTCTTTTTCCTACTATAAACTCCTCTTCCCGTCCTGCTATTTTTACTTTTGCCCCTAAGGGCATAATCGAGTGGTCGGCCCGTAAAATAGTCATTAGGATATGGTTTGATCGACGTACAGGTAAATTCACAAATATTCCACTCTTAGCATAGGGTTGTGGAAAGTCTTCAACTCCCTGTATTTCTGCCTCTAAAGGGAGCTCTGCCGGGTCAATACTAATTTTATTTTTTTGATAAGGTAATAGATTGGGAACTAGGGCTAAGCCTTGACTGTTAGTATGTGCAGCCAGTTGGTTACTGCGATATATTGGAATGTTTGAAAAATCCCCGACTTTCACCACAGCAAAGCTCTGCTGACCAATATTTTGTGTAGCAAAAAATAAATCATTAAACCAACCGACTGACCCTTTAGCTGCTAAGCGCACAGATGTATTCCAATCTGAATTTTCCACAGCTTCTGCAATCAGCTGCCCCTTATCTGTGTTCCAAATGAGATTGGTATAGAGCCTTTGTTGAGGATCATCACTCACACGCACACTCCAACCTAATCCCGGCCCCGACGGAACAGACTGGTTCAGTTCTGCCGTAGTAATCGATTGCCTGTTCTGATCATGAGTTATACGGGT
This sequence comes from Acinetobacter albensis, assembly GCF_900095025.1. Taxonomy (GTDB): domain Bacteria; phylum Pseudomonadota; class Gammaproteobacteria; order Pseudomonadales; family Moraxellaceae; genus Acinetobacter; species Acinetobacter albensis. The sequence continues at coordinate 178,797 of NZ_FMBK01000005.1, forward strand.
GACGGCACTACGCTGCTGATCAAGCGGGATGGTAAGACTTAATCCTCCACTCCATCCCTGATCAGCCTCTAAGCTTTTTGTTGCATAGGTGTTTAGAAATATATTTTGTGCAAGCGAGACGTTTAAGCTTACCGAAAGCAACTGAAATATATTCCCTTCCCAATCTGACTGACCAGTATAATTAAGACCTGCTGAAATATGCTGAGCAATGGGTAATCCATAACCGGCAAAAACACGTTGTTTAGGTCTAATTTCACCTTCGATTGAAGCAAATTGATTGTAGTCTTTATCAAAATATTCCCATCGCATCGATCCACTTCCAACCAAACTGGTACGATCCAGACCTACTAAATAACGGTTCCCTTGTAGATCTTTGTTATTTGATATTCCACCGCCGATACGTAAAATAGCGACATCACCCAAGATATGATTGACTATCCCTCCAATCGCTTGGCGATCTTTCTGTAATTCAATTCGACCCTCTACTGTGGTTAATTTACTCAGACCCTGTCGCCACTGGGCGGATGAGAAGAAATCGCTATAATCATTACTTCTCACTCCATAATTTTCTCTCAGAAAACCAGCCTGAAATGAAAAATCGATAATATCTTTTTCCAATAACTGGGGAGAAGTGTAGTAACTTTTAGTAATGAGTGTTTCTTGTCCCAACAAATTCCGGACGATTAAATTTAATTCGCCAGAACCTGTGATCACTGGAATATTCGTTAAGTCAAAAGGTCCGGGACTCACTGTTTGCGTTTGAGTTTTTTGATTATTGACTAAAATATCAATGGTAGAAGGTAAAGCAGCAGACCCAGAAATTGAAGGCATCGGATAAGAAATATAACCCGGCTGGAGTGAAAAATCCCGTCCCCAACGGACACCTGCAAATCGTGCTGGACGACTCCAATCACTAGCAAAGTCGATAGTATCTCCAATCACCAATGACTGCATTCGAGTAGGTAAATCTTTTTGCCAATAGCTTTCTGTCCGTATCGTTTCCTTATGATGATCGTTAACACGCATAACGGCGCCTACCATCGCTGTTCCCCAATTATTAAAGACGGTTCCTTCGATTAAGCCCGCATAGCTATTTTCATACTCGCCATGAATCGCATTCAGATCATAATTTATAAAAATTCCGGGAGAAGTCTTTTTAGCTAATTGATCAGCCTTTGGACGTACGTTGACTGAGTTAGTTTGGAAAGCTTGTATAGGCGCATGAATCTCTAAAGTTAAAGTTTGTCGATCAAGTTTATATTTAAGACTTTGAATTGAGTCTAGTGTATAGCCCTGGTTATTATCGATTAATCTCATCAGTTCTGAAACAGGATGCAATCGAGTTGACTGCCAAACCGCTAAAGGCATTGCCAGACGACCATCTTGCAATTTTTCAACACGATAGATATCAGGTAATTGTTGGTTATTAATAATAATATTAACTAAAAGTGTTTCAGTCTGATCCTTAGCTTTCTCTGGAGCTAAATCCCCCTGATTCGGCAAATCATTTCGTTCTGTAGTTAAGAACGAAGAGGAGATATGAGGCTCTGCAACCAATCCAGCATTTACTATAGACGGAGTTAATATATGAAATACAATTATCCATGAAATTGGCTGGGGGCTAGGCCAAAAACTGTGTAATAAGGAGTGCCCTGAAAAAGATATATGCATTCGTCATTTTCATTTATTTTTTAATTAAATTATGGGTGTTGAACTGGCTCTATCATTCCATTCGCAGTTTTTAATTGAATTTTGATTGGCGTGGAATCATTACTTGGCAGATCATAAGTCCATTGTTTCCAAGCCCCTGCGAGGACCGTATCATTGACCTTTAGATTCCGTTGCCAGTCTTTTCCCTGAATATGCACGTCAGAAAAATGAATCCGTTGATTTCCGGTATTTTCAATTCGAATGCAGCCTTGACCTGTCGGCGCTTTACATTGGATCCAGCGTGATGAAATGTTAGTCTGATGAACTGGCGCAATAAAAACTGGAATATTGTGGCTAATACGAAAAATAATCTCATTGGCTTTTATTGAGCTAGAGGGTATTTCTGCGGTTAAGTTTTCGAGTACCAGCCGATAACTCTTTTCCACGTTATTGCTCTGTGGGTAGCGAGGAGTCACTCTAAATATTTGGGTGGCGCCAGGAGCTATTTCCACCATTGGGGGAACCACTAATAACTCTTTGCTCTCCTGATAATGGTTTTTGCCATCCACTTGCACCCAAGACAAGCTATTCGCTTGATATCTCAGTTTCTGACCTGAAGTATTTACCAAGGTAATCGAAACTACTTTTTTTTGTGGCGTCAGATCTACCAGAACTGGTGAAATACTCATTGCATAGCTGACTGAAGTACTGAAAAGAAGGCCAAATCCTCCTATCTTTAAAAACATTAACCGACCTCCTTAAATAAAAATTATTAATAAGAAATAGTCAGGTTTGCTGTACCTGTATAATTACCAGTCGTTACTTGCTGATTTTGTGGAATTACGCCATAAAGATCAATTGATTGAGTCACACCTGTCCCTGTTACTGGAATAGTATCGCCTGCATCTGTAGTACCTAATATAGTATCTCGACTTGCAGTAGTATAAAGTTGATAATTCAGTACTGAACCAGTGCTATTCGTCATGGTTCTTTGGGCAGTTGGAGTCGTTGAGAAGAGTTGAGCAATAGTACCATTTGTACACGTTACTCCTACCGTAGTAGCACCATCTAGATTAGCGTTCGCATGTGTGGTTACTGGAAGATATTCACCAAAAGCTAGAGTTGCATTATTAATTACGCATGCAGATAGAACATTGGCTGTGACCGTTAGTGTACTTGTTGCAGTAGCTGCATTTACTGAAGAGGAAATTCCAATAAAAATCAGAGTTCCTAATAATTTAGGTGTTATTCTAAACAATTTTTTCATCTTTTTAATCCTTACTATTAGCACTTTTATTATATGAATAGTATAGCTATTTTTGTTTGTGTCCTACTGATGTGTAAACTTATATTGTTAAATTAAGTAAAGAAATATGTAGTGCCAATTTATGCATATTAATGAGATGAATTATTCATTAGTAACAAGGTAAGTTTTTAAATAAATACTTTTTATCGTGTTTCAGCTATGAGAAAAATGCTTTGAAATTACTGAAATGAGAACATTTATACCAAATGGAAATAAAGATAATTTCCAAGATACTGAGTTGAGCTGTTCGGACTCTTAAAGGCTTTGTTGCATAAAGAGCTGAAAGATAGAGTTCCCCTAATCCCGGCAGAGTTTGCTGTACGCTTGCATATCAGCGAGAGAACCCTACAAAACGGGAACAAGGGTCGCTATCCGACTGGTCCTGCAGCGACTCTAATTCGCATTCTGGATGCTCATCCAACTCTGATTTAAATATTTTAGATAATAAAAAAGCCCAACATCCTGTTGGGCTTTTTTACATATTTGATGCGTTGGTATAACTCCTGTCGTACCTGCATTCTCCGTTGCTGTCTTTTCTTATTCTTATCTGGAGTATCCTGCTCTCTATGTCCCCATGATAGGCAATCAGGGTGCGGTCGTATAGCCGCAAAAACCCTAAATCTCTGTACGCTTTGGCGTACAAAAATGAATAAAAACTATCCCAGTTTTATCCGCAGAAATTGGGGATAATTTAAGATCTCGGTGCATTGATAACACAGAAAAAAACTTAAGAACGATTGAATATTGATCAATTTTATTGGCGAAATATATAAGAAATGGTTTAAAAAAGCCGACTTAGACACAAGTCGGCTTTTTTAAACCATTTCTTTATTAGATAAATTTTTGAAACTTAATGCTATTTTTAAAATCATTTTGTATAAACACGATTATATTAAATAACAATTAAATTTTCATACACCAAATTTTATAATACTTCATTTAAATTAAAGAAAAAGATTGTTGGTATCTACATAGAAATGAAAAAAATGATTTATAAAAAAACTCTAATATTGCCAATTAAAAGAGTTTATATTTGAAATCATATTTCACACCAATTCCAAAACCGCGTGCCGTTTGATCATCTTTAAAATCATTTTTATCGTAATGATCATAATATGTCTGTAAAGCCAGATTCTTATTTACCTTATAAACATAAGCTAATTGATAACGCTTTTGTTTCGCACCTACTAACTTTTGTACATCTTTTTCCATATAGTTGATAACAAGAGAGTTTTTATCCTTATTAAGCTTAAATCCAGTAATCCAATAATGAATATCCTTTTGGCTTGTTATGGTATTGTTATAAAACTCTTGACCGTAAAGAACATAGGGCTGAAATAAGTCTAGCGTGGTACTTCGCAGACCAAATTGCCACTTCCAGTCCATTTGATTCACTTTAGCATCTGATTCACTCCAATCTTTAGCAAACCCTAAACCCAATTTAAAATCATCATTTTTATAATCTGCTCCAAAATCAGCTGAACGTGTTGGATCTTCAGCCGCAAAATTGAATATGGATTTACCTGTATGATGATATCTAGCACTTAAACGCCATCCTTCATATTCAGGAGATTTATAACCCACTGAATTGGAGGTTCGGTTTCTGGCATTGGCAATATTGGTTCCTATCGCAGTAAGACCAGCATCATTACCAGCATAACTCACGATACTGCCTAACTGGCTATACAAGGGAGAACCTGTTGGATTACCTGAATCTAAACGCCCAATAGCAAAACTTCCCCAGACTTCACTACTTAAACCAATATAGAAATTTCGTGGATAATCTGTTTCTTCACCAGTTCTTAAATTAAAACCTTCTTCTAAACCAAAATCTAATTTCAAATCAGGTTTTAAGTCATAGAATCCTTTCACGCCGACACGGGTGCTATTATCATCCATTTCTGATCGTAACTTTTCACCATCGACTTTTTGATGTTCGTAGGCAGGTCTTAAACTGCCATAGATCAGTACTTCACTGGCAAAGTTGGAAGTGTTCATCAGCACACAGCAACTGGATAAACAGAGTGATTTAAATGTAAAGTCCATTTTTTTTAAAGCCTCGTTACCCCTTAGATCCAAAGTATCTAAAGTAAAAATTAAATAAAAAGATTTACATACTTACATCAGCATTTCATTATGCAAAAATGCAAAGTATGTAATAGAAACAAACAATAAAAAGGCTTAATTCACTTCAGCGATATGAAGATGAATTGCAGATGGATAATCCCTGCCTGCATAGATCGTATTATTCGCCTTACGTGTTGCCTCAAGCCCTTGATGCTGAAAATCAGCATGATTGAAATTCAAATCAAAATGAGGGAAGTTACTGCTCGAAATGTCCAAACGAATTCGATGGCCTTTCTTGAATAAATTACAACAGTCGAAAGCTTGAATTTCTACTTTCACGACTTCACCTACCGACAATGGCTCAGAATGCTGCCAACTGTTGCGAAAGCGCGATCGAATAATGCCATCACTAACATTCATTGCAAATCCATCTGGATAGTCCTCAGAAGATGGATAGACATCAATTAATTTAGCTGTAAAATCAGTATCTGCGACATCGCTACTAACCCATAACTCAACCTTGACTGGGCCTGCCACCAAAACGTCTTGCTCAAGTATCTCAGTTTCAAAAACCAAGATATCCGGGCGATTCGACAAGGGTTGGTTATTTTCAGCACTGCCAAAGAACCCGACTTTCTCACGCTGATCAAATGCTCCACCCCAGAAAATTGGTTTTCCCGAAGTTATTGCACCACCGATGGTTGGTACAGGATATGCGGGATCATAACAATAATCATAATGTGCTTGGAGAGCTTCAGGTTGTGTAGAAAGCTTCTCCTCCGCTGATAAATATAATGCTTTTGGTGTCGTTGCAGCAATCGGCCATGACTGTGCCTTTATCCAATGGCCACCGTGGTTCAAGGTATTATCTGCTAATTTCTCACCCGATCCTCCGCCCATAACAAATACATTTACATCATGTGCATCAGATTGCTTTTTGTCTTGTAAATGCTTTTTAAACCAGTCAATTCGGTAATCAACCCAATCCCTTTGAAAGTGTTGTTCAAAAGCGGCTTGTACACCGAACTCAACCTCCCCACTCTGTGTGTTATTACGATCACCATGTAACCACGGCCCCATAATCACTTTATGTTTAGCCACACGATCTAAGGTTGAAAATGCTAGAAAATTATTTAATGTACTGGTCACATAAGCATCGTACCAACTGGACATAAATAATACTGGAATATCAGGGATATCATCAAAATAACCCTTAGCATGAATCCCTATTTTTTCCCAGTACTCACTAAAGCAATCTTGTGACCATTGTTCAAATAAATAATCTTCATACTCAGGCATATGTCGCAGTGGTGAATGGCCTTTTTTCCACGGCATTTGCTTAAACCACTGATCTAAATCTTCAGCTTCCAACAATGCTAATAAATCGTTATCGCCTGTAGACTTTACTTTATTAATTGCTTGACGATAGGCCCATGTAGCTTGCTTTAATTCAAAAGCTCCACCCTGACGGATACCGCATTGAAAGGCTTCATAAAAACCACCAGAATCTAATATCATGGTTTTTAATGCTTTCGGATTTAAACAAGCCAATGCTAATTGCGTATGTGCAGCATAAGATAATCCCATACTGCCAATATCGCCATTACACCAACTTTGCTGTTGAATCCATTCTAAACTGTCTAGACCATCTTCAGCTTCATTAATATATTTAACAAACTCGCCTTCAGAGTGATAACGCCCGCGGCAGTCTTGAAAAATAATAGCAAAACCTTGATCTGTAAATCGTTTTGCCATATCTAAACGATTAATCAGCGTACCATCTAATTGAATTTCAGAGCGGGATTGTGCCTCTTTATCGTAGGGCGTACGTTCGATTACTACTGGCCATTGTTGTGTGGTTTCCGTATATTCTGGCAAATAAATATCAGTCGCAAGATGGATACCATCCCGCATACGAATCATTTGATTCTTTATAGCTTTCATTGAACAACCTATTTGTTAAACACCTATTGCAACCGAAATCATCAATAAAACAATCGAAATAGCCATGAAAATAAAGAACAGCGGAAATACAAATCTAATCCAAGAAGTCCAGCCAATTTGTGCTGCAGCCAATAGAACTAAGAGCCCTGTAGAAGTTGGCGTGACGAGGTTCATTAAGCTATGGCCATAAAGGAAAGCTTGAACTGTTGTTTGCGGTGGAACACCTGATAATTGTCCTAATGGCGCCAAAATAGGCATGGTCACAGCAACCGAGCCACTGGTCGATGGAATAAGTACATCAGTAATCGCTTGTGATACGAACATGCCAAAGGCAGAAACATAGGGACCATGTTGACCAATTAAATGGACTAGGCCATTAATCACAGAATCCATGACTTGAGATTCAGACAAAATAATTTCAACTGAACTTGCAAAACCAATTAACAAACCTGCAACCAATACATGTTTCATACCACTGATAAAAGCATCAATATTTTCATCAACTTTTGCATGACTCACGATGCCTAAAATAATACTGAGAAATAAATAATAGGTCGCTAAGTCGATATTCTTCCATGACCAATGATCTGAGGCAAAAACCATAAAGACAACGCCCAAACCCAAGGTGATCCAAATCATTTTATGACGCTTTGATAAGGGTTTATTGTCTAAAACAATCGGTTCAAACTGTGTATTTGAGATTTCTGCTTGTCTTGCTTTATATAAAACAAAGGCGATACCCACTAATAAGAAGATAATAAAACTGGCCAAACGGAATGACATGCCACTAAAAACGGGAACCCCAACTAGAGGTTGTGCAATACCTAAAACTGCAGGAATGACAACAGCACCCATATATCCAATTTTTACTGCAATAATTACAATCGCACCGCCTAAAATATCAGGCATTCCAAGTCTTTTAACCAACAGAATGACCATCGGAATCACGATTAAATATTCTTTAGCAAAACCTAAAATAGTACTACCTAGTGCAAAGATTCCCATTAATACTGGAATCAGTACCCATTTATTACCACCAGTTAAACCAAGCATTCGATCTAGACCAGATTCTACGGCACCCGACTTAGTGAGCACACCAAACATACCGCCAATAAATAGAATCATTAAAATCATATCGATTTTTTTAGCAATTCCCTGTGGTATCGCTTTTAAGCCATCAACTAGACTTAGAACCTTGACCTGCTCACTTGAATCAGTATTACTCGTAGAATTAATACCTAAAACTTTTTCTAATGTTACGGTTTTATCTATTACATGATAACTATTTGGAATAACGAGCTTTTCATCCCGTTCAAAACTGCCTGAATTAACAAAATATGTGGCTAAAAGTGAGATAAATACAACAATACTCATCACTATAATCGGATTAATAGGCTTCCCTATTACTGCATTCCCTGACATTGTATAACTTCCTTATTTAATGACTAATTTATCAAAATCTCATTAGAGTTAAGACTGATTCCGATCCGACCGGCTGCTTCAGCCAATTGTTTTACGATAGACTCGATCACCTGTTCATCCTTACGAACTTCAGGTAAAGAGCAACTAATAGCCGCAATCAATACGCCATCTCTTGAAAATATAGGCACAGCAAGAGCTATTACGCCTTTGGTCAATTCACCATTACTACGATAAAAACCATCACGTTGAATCTGTGCTAATTCAGATTGATTTATAGGTTCTTGAGGATGGGCTTGTATAAATGCGTTAAGTACATCTTCAGCCGCATAAGCGAGTAAGACTTTTCCTGAAGCGCCTTGTCCTAAACTACGTAAAGTGCCGAATTGACTCATCACACGTAGCACCTGAGTAGAGCCACGACGATAAATTTGTGAAATTTTAAAATTTGGTTGGTTGATATAAACCTGAAAACTTTCATTAAAAGTTTGCTGTAAGCGATCAACTTCTTGCACGACAACTTTCATTAAATGACTTTGATTTAATGATTGCTGACCAATCTTCGCAGCTTGATATCCCAAGCGATAAGCTTTGGTATTTGCATCCTGTTCCACATATCCGGCCTTATTCAACGTTGTTAATAATCGATAACAACGTGATTTATTCAGATTGACGCGTCTTGCGACTTCGCTCAATCCGATATCAGGCGAATTTGCAATAAGGTTCAAAAGCTCTAAAGCAGTTATGACGCTTCCTACATCATTTGAATTTGTATCATCCTTCATATTGGATTACCTACCGAACCAATGGTTTGTTTTAATAAATATATAATATTGTATTTAAGAAATTTATTCAAAGAAAATTTAAAAATAGATATCTCTCAAAAATTTAATATTTTCGAATTATTCTCATTTCTATCTCAGTAGATTTTTTAGCCGTGACATTTAGTTATGAAATTGTGGTGCTAAAGAAATTATTAAAATTAATAGTCGATAGAGGATTGATTTTTAAAGTTATAAACCTGCCAGTTCGATTGATAACGTTTCTACTGAAAATGCTGTACTAGAAAAGCCTCATAGTTTTAATATGATTCGACTTTACAGAGAGTTTACTAAAGATATTTTGAAAGGGAAAAACGGTGATAGTGATTTTACTCACGCGATATTCTTAACCCACTACTTAATGAAATGGGATGTACTTCTGTGGAAAATTATCGGATTACAGAAGGCAGTTGGTCTTTAAACTAAAATAGATATTTTTTTCAAATTTCCTAAAATCAACACAATTTTCCTTATACGAAAGGTCCGATTGATAGGCTTTTTAATCATTTATTTAACATAAAAATCTTATACAAAATAAAAAAACGGGGATCTATAGTCCTCGTTTTGTGTAACACCATTATATTAAATGGGAGGAAAATAAAAGAATTGAAAATTTACCTAAAACCCAATAAGATATATCTTATAAAATCTTAGATGTATAAAACGATGAATGAAATATTAGGTAATTTTTTGCTAGTAGATTCAGATCAACCATCGCGTAAAAGTCGTTTATTTGAACCAGGACATATGAAATTACTGGTTCTTTTTTTAATTGAACAGGCACCTCGATATGGGTACGAAATTATTAAAGGTATTGGTGAGCTAGTAGGTGGTGGATATAGCCCAAGTACAGGCACAATTTACCCAACCTTGTCTTATCTTGAAGATATGGAATTTGTTGGCATAGAGAAATCTGATAGTGACCGTAAGCAGTACAAAATTACTGTCGCTGGTATTAACCATTTAAAGGGTCAAAAAGAGCATTTAGAACACATTCTTGGCCGCTTAGAAACTCGGCGTGAAATCCAAAATAATGATCAATATTTGGATATTTATCGTGCTATGGAAAACTTAAAAACGGCCTTGCGACTCAAATTAAAAAATAGTGCGTTGAATGACGAAACAATCTGTCAAATTGCTAAGAGCATTGATCAAGCTGCTGTTGCTATTAGCCGTATTAAAAATGAGCAAGTGCTATGAAACAACATGAATATCAAATTACTGTAAAGCATATCGCAGATGCAAAAGGTAACCCTTCAACTTACGATGAGGACCTTATTTTTACTGCATATAACCATGATGATATTTTTAAAATTTTAGAATATTTAAAGCAGAAAGAGTTAACAGATGAAAACTCGATGAAGTCTTTTGCCGTAGGTTTAAAACTTATGAGTGAGATTTTATTAGAAAATAAAGAAATTCCGTTATTCAAAGAATTTTTACCACACTTTATTGAGTTTATTAAATCACTTAAAAAGCTCTAAATAATGAAAAATTTCGTTAAAATATAATTTAACTTCCCTAAAATTAACATAATACTCGTTAGGTGAACTAAAAAAATTGAGATTTTAAGCTCATATTTTTACTATGTTTTTGGAACTTTTTTATAAGCACTATTATGTTGAATGGCTCTGATTTAGATATTAAAAAACACCTTTCGAGGTGTTTTTTAATTCACTTATTGATTTTATGAAATTTGAATCACAATCTTACCAAAGGCACCTTTAGACAGATGTTCAAAAGCAGCGATAGCATCTTCAAATTTATATACATGATCAATAACAGGTTTAATTTGATTCACATTTAAAAAGTCATTCATTCTTTCAAAAGCAACTCGTGGAGCTACTGCAATTCCACGAAGTTTTGTTTGACGGAAAATGAGCGGCATTAAATTTAACTGAGTGGTTTGGCCAGTTAAGAAACCCACTTGAGCCACAGTACCTGTTACTTTTGTCGCTGCGATAGACTGATTAAGACCATTGCCTCCAGCAACCTCAATCGTTACATCAGCACCTTTACCATCCGTTAATTTAAGGACTTGCTCTTCCCAGTTTGGATAGGTTTTATAATTGATTCCTTCATCGGCACCTAGAGCTTTAACTTTTTCTAAATTTAGATCATTGCTTGATGTCGCAATCACTCTAGCACCATAGGCATGCGCCAATTGAATTGCGAAAATAGAAACGCCACCTGTCCCTTGCACTAAGACGGTTTGCCCCAGTTTAAGGTTGCCGATATCTATCATTGAATACCAAGCCGTTAAGGCTGCAATTGGTAAGGTAGATGCTTCAACATCAGTCATATTATCTGGTGCTTTTACTGCGCTTTCTTCATGCAAAATCATGTAATCAGCAAGTCCACCTGGTAGTGGCATGCCTAGGCAATAGGCAGGTTCATTGGGTCCTGGTTCTTCATCAATCTAACGAGAATAAAGCGTGGTATTAACTCGATCACCTAATTTAAAGCGTGATACGCCTTCACCTACAGCCACCACAGTACCCGCAGCATCTGATACGGGTATTAATGGTTTTGGAACTAAATGTGGTTCATAAAAACCTTCAACAATCGCTTTATCTCGATAGTTTAAAGATACAGCGCCAACTTTAATGAGGAGTTCGCCTGCTTTTGGCGTTGGTGTTTCCACTTCTTCTAATTTTAAGTTATTTAAACCAAAATCTTTGAGTAACCATGCCTTCATCATATTTTCCTCTAAAATAGATTTGATAACGCTTTAACTTCGTTATCATTTGAACTCATCATAATTCAAGAATTAGATTTTATTAATATGATAAAATTCTATTAATTGCGGAAAATAATTCCTTAATAGGTGAGTTATGGATAGTAAATTCTCAGGAATACTCGAATTTGTTACGGCTGTAGATCAGGGAAGCTTCACAAGAGCGGCAGAAATTCTTGGGATTACTGGATCTGCGGTAGGAAAAAGTATTCATAAATTAGAAAAAAGATTGGGTGTGCAGCTTTTTCATCGTACCACCCGACGCATTGTATTAACTTCCGAAGGTGAAGCATGGCTGATTAGTTGTCGTCGTATTTTGGAAGAGTTAGAACATATAGAAACATTACTTTCAACAGAGAATGCTTATCCTACTGGGCGTATAAGAATTGATCTTCCTACGACTTTTGGTCGTCGATATATTTTTCCCATATTATTAGATCTAGCACAGCAATACCCTCAACTAAATTTATCTGTAACCTTTCAAGATAGAGCTGTGGACATGATTAGTGAGGGAGTAGATCTAGTTGTAAGAATAGGCGACTTAAAAGATTCTACTGACTTAATCGCAAAATCATTAGGCCATCAGACACTCCTCGTTTGTGCATCGCCATCCTATTTAGAAAAAAATGGACACCCGACCCATAAAGAAGATTTAAAAAATCACCATTGTCTTATCGGTTGGAGAAGCCAGTATAAAGGGCATTGGTTTTTAAAGAATTCACTAGGTGAAACAGAAGCATACGAAATTAATTATACCCATGAAATACCAGATGGTGATGCTCTACTCAGTGCCTGCACTGCTGGCCTTGGTCTTGCCCAACTCCCAAGTTGGTTAGCTTTTGATGCATTAAGGGAGGGGAAAATCATCTCCATTCTTCCAGAAATATCAGGTGTAGAAATACCAATTCATGTGCTATGGCAAAAAAGATGGCATTTACAGCCTAAGATAAGAGTCGTGGTGGATGAAATAACAAAGTTTACGCATAACAAACCTGAGTTATTTTTTAAATAGTTAGGCTTGCCTAAAATTAAAACAATACAGCTTATACGAAATTATTTTATTTATCCCTTATAAATCATAATTTTACTTCAAACCGTTCTAGCATTCAGCGCACTAGAACGGCTTTTTTGTGATTATTCACTTTCCATGCCTATTTTTTTAATTATTGTTTGATCTGTCTTGAATTTACAGGAGACTTTCACTTGAGAAAATCTAGGCAGCCAATATGTAAAAGTCCTCTACCATTTAATTTGGTATCTTAAAATCCAATCCTTTTATACTCTGATAATTATAAAATAGCTTAATATAAGTTTATTTACTTTTAAAAATAAACTCTATCAAGCAAAAACCTACAGCCCATAATTAATTATCAAAAGCATTTAAGTGATAACGACTAAAGAGTTGATAAAGTATCCTGTAAAAAATGGATAAACCATTTTTGTGCTAAAACATCAGCTGTTTTTTTATGCCAATGTAAAGTGACATCAAATTCTGGTAAATCAAAAGGCACATCAAATACCCTAATTGCAGGATTAGACTGGTAATATTTTCCAATACGTGACGGAACCGTCACAATTAAATTATGCTTTTCAATCAGTTCATTTAAAATACTGAACTGTGGTACCCTTAATTTAATTTTACGTCTTAAATTTTGTTTACTCAAATAGTTTTCAATTAGGCTATGTCCTGTCGTAGCCGAAACTACGGCATGATTTTCTTCTAAAAAATGTTCTAATGTAAATTTTTTCTGAATTGAATTAATATTCTTACTGACTAAACAAACATACCTTTCTCGAAATAAGGTCAGTGTACTTAAACTCTTATCTTCTAGGTTTTTATTACAAATAGCAGCATCAATCTTTCCAGTTACCAGCCAATCAGATAACTTGTTCATTTCTACAGTTATGACTTCTAGAGAGATTTTTGGTGCAACTTGCTCCAAACGGGAAAGGATTAAAGGTAAAAAATACCTTCCACCAATGTCAGTTAATGCCACCCTAAAACAACGATCGCTATGATGGAAATCAAATTCTTTTACTTCATTGATGACATTTTCAATATCTAACAGCGGCTGATTTAAAGATTCATAAAGTTGTGTTGCATAAAAGGTGGGGATCATTCCTTCTTTTGTCCGGGTAAATAATTGATCTTTCATCAAATATCTTAAACGCGATAAGCTATGACTTACAGAAGGCTGCGTAATGTTCAAATGTTCAGCGGCTATACTTACGCTACGAGTATCAAAAATTGTGATAAAAACTTTAATCAGATTCAAATCGACCATAAACGCCCCACTCCTTAGCCATAAAACGAGCATAATTTTATTTTTTCAATTTCAAATATATACATGTAATAACTTAAAAATCTTTACCTATATATATTCCCATAAATATTGATATCCCAATAAAATTAATAATCTCGCCCTTTCTCATCTTTTTGATTATAGATAAAAACTATATTCAATCATATTTTTTATTAATTTGATCTATAAGTTTAATCCCCATAAGCTAATTCATGAAAATCAGTACATACGATTGATCAGGAAAATCTACTTAGACGAGGATGTCTGAGAGGAAAATTAATATATTAAAATTGATATTATCTTCATCTTGATGAATTTTATATCATTTTTAATTTTATGCAGAGGAAGGACGCGATGCAAAAAATTAATGCAGCAACCCTAATTGATAAGGCTCCCTTAAATAAAAATCACAAAATTTTAGTGTTTTGGTGTGCCGTTATTATGTTATTTGATGGTTATGATCTGGTGATTTATGGCTCAGTTTTACCTCATTTGATGAAGGAATGGCAACTTACACCGCAAACCGCGGGGCTATTAGGTGCTGCCTCCCTGATGGGTATGATGCTAGGTGCTGTAACACTTGGTATGGCAGCGGATAAATTTGGTCGTAAAAACATCATTATTGCTTGTACCATTCTTTCAAGTCTTGCAGTTGCTATGAATGGATTTGCTCACGATACAACAACTTTTTTTATCTGCCGTTTATTAACCGGTATAGGTTTAGGTGGAGCAGTACCTAATTTAGTGACCATTATTAAAGAAATGGCACCCGGCACTCATCGTAACCGTTTAATTAATTTCGTATTAGCATTTTACGGAGTTGGTGCAATTATTTCAGGTTTATCGGGTTTATTCCTCATACCTGCTTTTGGTTGGCAAGTCACATTTTGGATTGCTGGAATTTGTATTTTTCTTATTCCTATAATGTATAAAACCTTCCCAGAATCGATTAGTTACCTGATTCAAAAAAACCGACAAACAGAAGTAGTTAAAACTCTAGAAAAACTAAACCCAGCACATCAACATCACGCTAATATGCATTATGTAGTTGAAACCACAGCATCTAAACAAAAAATTCCAGTTGTTGGCTTATTTACCGAGAATAAAGCAATCGGTACCTTATTAATCTGGTCTGGTTTTGCCATGGTAATGTTGATGGTCTACGGTCTCAATACATGGTTACCAAAATTGATGAACGTTGGCGGATATTCTTTAGGTTCAAGTATCACCTTTCTAGTTACTCTAAATATTGGTGCGATTATCGGAACACTAATTTTTGGTGTACTCGCTGATAAATGGGGGGCTAAATCAACCCTCATCTTTGGTTATTTACTTTCTGCAGCATCAATCAGCTGCTTAGGTTTTCACCCACCTACTTTTGTACTCAGTGCATTATTGGTTATTGCGGGTGGAGCAACAGTAGGTTCAATGTCAGTCATTCATACTTTAGCTGCTGATTTTTATCCAACAAATATACGTTCAACTGGTGTCAGTTTTGCCGCAGCGATGGGACGTTTCGGAGCAATCTCTGGTCCTTTGTTTGGTGGCTATCTTTTGGCAATTAACCTTCCCTTTCAACAAAACTTTATTGTCTTTGCAATTCCAGGCCTTATTGGCGCACTTGCAATTGGACTATTCACTCAAAAAAAAATTCTAGCAACTCCACAAATGGCTAAAGGATAAACCCATGACTATTCAAGCAAAAGCAATTGAACAAATCTGGCAAGATCATATTTTTCAGGGGAGTTGGATAAAAAGTGAAAACCCATTATTTGATATTATTAACCCTGCTACAGGTACAATTATTTCTTCAGTACCTTTCGCATCGGTAAGTAATGTAAACACTTCGGTCGAGATTGCAACTCAAGCACAACAGTCATGGAAAAATACTACTTTTGAAACCCGTGCCAAAATCTTGCGGAAAGCAGCACAATTATTTGAACAAAACATTCAAACTTTTATTGAATGGAATGTACAAGAATGTGGCTCTACCCTGTTAAAAGCAGGTTGGGAAGCTAATGCCTGTATTGAACAGTTATATATGGCTTCTTCTATGCCAATGGCAGCTTCAGGTGAGATTTTTCCATCCTCTATTCCAAACCGTACCAATGTTTGGCAACGTGTGCCACTGGGTGTAGTGGGTGTTATTTCTCCATGGAATTTCCCACTCTTGCTTTCGATCCGCTCCATCGCGCCAGCTTTGGCAATAGGAAATAGTGTGATTTTGAAACCATCCGAGTTCAGTAATATTACGGGCGGTGCTTTAATAGCGTGGTTGTTTGAAATGGCTGAGTTGCCTGAAGGTACTTTTCAAGTGCTAAGCGGTGAAAGTCAAATTGGTGAAGCCTTAGTCAATCACCCGCAAGTCAATATGATTTCCTTCACGGGTTCAACAGGTGTAGGTAAGAAAATTGCCGAGGCCTGTGCCAAACAATTGAAAAAATGTGCATTAGAACTCGGGGGTAACAATGCCATCATCATTTGTGAAGATGCTGATATTGATACAGCTGTGAATAATGCTGTTTGGGGGACTTTTCTTCATCAGGGTCAAATTTGTATGCAGACTGGACGACACTTGGTTCATCGCAGTATTGCTGATTCTTATATTCAAAAATTAAAAGAAAAAGCATCAGCGCTTAATGTTGGTGATCCTTCGCTTCCAGAGACCCATTTAGGTCCTTTAATTAATACAGCCCAACACCAAAAAGTCAGTAGTATGGTAGAGACAGCGGTCAATAATGGCGCAATATTAGAATGCGGTGGTAAAGGAGAGAACTTATTTTTCCATCCTGCTGTAGTGACGAATATTAGTAAAGATGATCCCATTTTTACTGAAGAAATTTTTGGGCCAGTGGCACCTATATTAATTTTTGATGATATTGAAGAAGCAATTGAAATTGTTAATTCATCTAAATATGGTTTGGCAGTGGCAATTCATACTGCACGTACTGCATGGGCATTTGAATTGGCTAAAAAAATTAAGAGCGGTATGGTTCATATTAACGACCAAACTGTGAATAATGAATATCATGTTCCTTTCGGTGGTATGGGAGAGTCAGGTTATGGTGGGCGCTTCGGCGGTCCAGCTAACTTTGATGAATTTAGTCAACGCCAATGGGTTAGTATTTTAGATAAAGGAATCCAATATCCATTATAAATAATGGTATGTTAGAGCTAATAAAAGAAAACCCAGTTCAAGATGCTGGGTTTTCTAAACTAATTAATAGATAGCATTTATTGCCATAATATTAGAAATCAGACCAAAATAACTATTTGAATAATTTAATAATATTTTAAAGGCAAAACCACATCATCAATACGATTAATATCGGCTTAAATACATTATCTTAAAAGTCTATTTCTTATTTATTTGGTGAGAAAATATGCTTAAACTGTTAAGGCAAGCAAATAACAACTAAAAAATACTAACTAGAAAAATGTGATAAATGTCTAGAAAATTTATTGGATTACATCAGTGAGCTTGCACGAGACTATGTGTGAGGATGCCTCTCTGGATACATTAAGAGTAAATTGACTCGCAGAACATTGTCTAGACTAGTTATCAATAGATTTGGATTTAGTAAAAAGGCGTTTTATTAAATACCTACTCAAGCTATGACTTTAAACCATAGATCAAATGGAAATGCTCTACCTATCTTTTATGTGGTAAGACCATTTTAAACCAAAGTGTAATCTTTTAAAAAATTATAAGTCCGACATTGGTGGTTGAACAGTATGCCAATTCGTTGCTTTTTGGAAGTCTCCCCCTGCACGTACCAATAAGGTTTCTTGAAAATGTGGTGCAACGAATTGAAATCCAATTGGCGTACCCACTTTCGTAAATCCACCTGGTAAAGTAATAGTAGGATGACCTGTTAAATTAAACGATGTTGTATAGCGAACAATACCTTCAAACAAATCTTTATCTTCACTAAATTTTTCTGATAAGTCAGTAAGTGATGCTGAAAAAGCAGATACAGGCATAAGCAGTAAGTCAACCTGATCAAAGACAGCGGTGATCTTACGTTTAAAATCACGTCTGAATTGAATCAATTTTAGATATTCTGTTGCCAAAAGATTTTGTCCCATTTCAATAAATTTGGAAAAACTGGGACTATATTGATCTTTAAATTGCTTAAAACTTTGCTCATGTACTACGGCTGTTTCTACAGCGCATAACGGTGCCCAGTTGATTGCAGCAGGTGTTGTATCAGGCATATCAATTTCAATCAGTTCTGCACCTAACGATTTAAGCGTTTCAATGACCTGTCGAATAACCCGCTGAGTATCAGCATCGGCTTTACCCAATATAAAGTCATAGTCAATACCGATGCTTAAACCTTTGATCCCTTTTGTCATTTCCTCAAGATAATTAGGAACAACCTGTTCAAATGTAGTCACATCATTGGGGTCTTGACCTGCGATCAGCTGTAATAATATTGCAGCGTCAGCAACATTTCTCGCCATTGGGCCAACATGATCAAGTGAACCGGCAAATTCGAAGACTCCCGCGCGACTCACGCATCCCCATGTTGGTTTAATGCCTGTTAAATTATTGGCTGCACAAGGAAAGCGGATAGACCCTCCAGTATCTGTGCCAAGCGAACCAAAACATAACCCTGCTGCAAGTGCAACTGCTGATCCATTCGAAGATGAACCAACCCAAAGATGTTTACCCCATGGGTTTAGAGGAACAGGAATATTCGGATGTGGATCTGAAAAAGCAGCTTCGGTGAGCTTCAATTTACCGAGAATAATAGCTCCAGCATCGAGCAGTTTATTAACGACTGTTGCATTGCTCGTCGGTATAACTGGATCGAGTGTCATTCCATTTGTCGTAGGAACGTCTTTCATATCAAAAAGGTCTTTTAAGGCAAGGGGTACGCCATGTATTGGACTGCGAATATTTCCTTGGCTAATTTCCAGATCTGCCTGTTGTGCTGCATCTAAGGCTTGTTTTTTTAATACATTGACATAACTCAATAACTTTGTATCAAGCTGTTCAATACGCTGTATTAAACCTAGTGTCACCTCAACAGAAGAAATTTCTTGACGATGAATTTTCTCAGCAATATCTAATAAACTCATGTGAAAGATGTCTTGTTCCATATTTTACTTCCCTGAAATAATGAAAAACTGATCTAGACATAAACCATTTAAATACTTTGCTCATGTATTAAATAATGCTTACTTAATTGTCTCACTGATGGACAACCAATTTGTGCCAGAGTACGGTTTATATCTTCTTTAAGGAGTTGTATTACTTCATCCACTCCTACCTGACCTTTTGCGGCCAGACCATATAAAGTCGCTCGTCCTAAACACACCATGTCTGCCCCTAAGCACAAAGCTTTGACAATATCTGAACCACGTCTAAAACCACTATCAATCAAGATTGGAGAATGAATATTCGCGGCCACATCATGGAGTGTTTCCATAGGCGAAATACTACAATCTAGCTGCCGACCACCATGATTCGATAGAATTACACCATCCACACCACATTCAATCGCTTTTAATGCATCTTCAGAACAAACGATACCTTTGACCAACAAAGTATGTGGCCATATTTCTCGAATTTTCTTTAGACTTTCACTATTGAAACTGGCATCCATCTGCCGACTCATCAGTGCAGCTTGTACTTCTAGATTTTTTATCTCTGACGTTACAAAATTTGCCAATTGCGGTTTAGCATTACACATAAACCGCCAGGACCAAGCTGGATGTAACATGCCATCTAATATTAAGCGCGGTGAAAAATGTAATGGGAGTGCAAATACATTACGAATATCTCGCTCCCGATAACCGTTCACCCCCACATCTAGGGTAATGATTAGAGTGGTATATCCTGCTTTAAGAGCGCGTTGCACCATTTGTTCCGCTAAATTCTGATGCACGACATACAGTTGAAACCATTTTTCTCCATCACAAGTTTTAGCAACTTCTTCTATCGACATATTCGAAGCTGTAGATAACATAAATGGAATATTGGCTTTGGCCGCACTTTTTGCAAGTAAGGCATCTCCGCTAGGCCATAAGGAACTATTCAATCCTGTTGGTGCAATAGCAAATGGCGCATCCCATGTTTTATTAAATAACTGACACGATATATCACGCTGACTCACATCTACCAAACGTTGAGGGTTAAATCGCCATTGATTAAATATCATTCGGTTATGTTGTAAACCTTTTTCGTCTTCAGCTCCCCCATCTAGATAATCAAAAATAATCCGTGGCAGATTGGCTTTTGCCAATTGGCGATAATCCTCTACATTGATCAACGTTTGAGACAAGACACTTTTCCTTTTTTAAATAATGTTGACTTAAAAATTCTCTGAATTTCAGAACTTAGTGCCAATCTTTACATTTACTGGTTTTGCCAATTCCAGGATTGAAAGTATTGGTTGGATCTAATTGTTTTAAATGCGCTTGATAGTCTGAAGAAGCCTGATAAAGATGACCTACATTATGTTCTGCAGGATATTTCGCACCACGCTTTTCCAAATACGCGAGGACATCATCTTTAAACTGATGTGCATCGACGCCTTCTTTAAGCAAATAATCCTGATGAGATACAAAACAAAAGAAATGTCCACAGCAACTTTCCATCATCACCTGCTGTTTTAAGTGCTCAGGCAAGTCAATTAACCATTGCGCATCATTTCTTCGAAACGCGACATCAAAAGATACCAAGCGTGTATTGGGATCAATATCTTTACTTTCACAATAGTAAATAATGCATCCACCGACGGCAAAGCGAATGAGAAAAGCATTTTTTTCTTCTTTTGGACTACATTGAAAAAACTGCTCGGTCTGGCCTGAAAAAAAATCAGTTAATAGTTTTTTTAGTTCGTCATTTTGCGGCATATCAATTTTAATCATCAATAAATGTTGGTAGGTCTGATGAAAATTTTGTAGCCGTGGTTCAATCCATGAGGGGGTGAGACGATTAAACAACTGAATGAAACGGTCTGCTATATTATTTGGGATAATGGGTATACTTTTGAAAAAGCGATCAATTTTTGCCTTAAGTCCAAATAGCGCAGGAATTTTTTCCGCCCCCCAAATATCAATGGCTTTATACATATGTTTGGCATAGTGCTGGGTCAGCTCAAAAGCATTTTTATGAATATATTCTGCCTGACTTGGGAGTACCGATAGGTGCTCTAACAAATATTTACGCAACTGAATTAACTGGGCTTCATCATGACTCCCGATTAAATAGGTTGTTGCTTCAACTGCTGCTTCAAAAGTTGGCAACCGTACAGCGAAGATGGCTAATTTTCCTGAACATCCTGCACTTTCATATAAATATTCTGGATTCCCATTATATCTGGTCGGCGTTGGTGAAGTCGTATCTCGTAAAGTATCTGCATAATTTTCTGCCCAGATCTTACCATCCCACGTTTCACTCTGACCTGTACGATACTGCTGTTGCTCTAAATTTTGGAAAACTTCTTCAGGGGTTTTACCTAAATCAATCCCTAAATGATTGACCAATTGCAGTTCGCCCTGTGCATTAATTTGAGCAAATAAGGATTTTTCTGTATAAGCAGGACCACGACGAATTAACGAGCCCCCTGAATTGTTACAAATGCCACCAATTACGGATGCACCGATACATGATGAACCAATAACCGAATGCGGTTCACGCTGATAAGGCTTTAAAGCAATTTCCAATTCAGTCAGTGTTGTACCGGGAAATGCCAACACTTGATTAGCATGATCCAGTAATTGTAATCCTTTGAGTTTTCGAGTACTAACAACGACAACATTACGGTCATAATCATTGGAATCAGGTGTTGAACCCCCTGTCACTCCTGTATTGGCAGCCTGTAGAATCATGATGACATCATGTTTGACACACAATTCTAAAGTTTTCCATAACTCCAATAAGGTATTAGGAATAATCACTGCAACGGCTTCACCTTTCCCAACCCGAAACCCTTTGACATAAGGTGCTTTATCGGTCTCTTTGGTCAGCACTTGTACTGAACTCAAAGCTTGAGACAATTCATTGATGATCTGATGTTGCATAATTCAATTTCCTAACTCTATTTCCAATGATCTACTACGCTTACTTTAAGTTAGCCGTAATAACCTCAATCAACGTTGGCTTATCTGAATCGAGTGCCTGATTAAACGCTTCAATAAATGCTCCATCATTATTTACACTGTAGGCCTCTACACCATAGCCTTTCGCAATTTGAGTAAAATCAATATCTGGGACATCCATACCCGGCACATTTTCTGCATTGAGTACACCTGCAAACCAACGTAATGCACCATATGTGCCATTTTTTAAAATAATGAAGATGACAGGGATTTTATACTGTGCTGCCGTCCATAAGGCGGTAATACTATAATTAGCTGAACCATCACCAATCACAGCTATAACGCGACGCTCAGGTCGTGCCAACTGAATTCCAACTGCGGCAGGCATACCAAAGCCCAAACCACCTGCTGCGGCAAAATAGTAACTCCCTTGCCCTTTCAAACTTAAACGCTCCCACAAAATATTCGTGGTTGATGTAGATTCATTGGTATAAACAACATCTTCTGGTGCTAAAAGATTAAGCAAATCAAATAGACGCTCAGGTTTAATATATCCACCTGTACTGGATTCGGCCAATGCCAATTCTTCACGAGGCACAACAGTAGGTAATTTGGCTTCAACCACTTGACTCAAACGTGCCAAAGTATCATCTAAATCACAGACAAAACTGGTTCCCATTACAGCGCGAGCAGCTTCATGTAGATCGCAAGTAAAAGCCACTAATTCGGTATTTTCACCTAAGTATTGCCCTGGTTCATATTGGTGATAACGGAAAACAGGTGCACCGAAAACAAGTACTAAATCATATTCTTCAAAATTTTTTGAAATACCCGCAATACTTGCAGGAAGAATTCCTTGAAATGCGGCATGTGTGGTTGGAAATGGACATCGTGGAGAAGAAGGTGCAACCCAGACAGGTATATTTAAAGCTTCGGCAAATTTGATTGCATTTTCATTAGCAAATTGACGATCTACATCTGTACCCAGTACTAATGCAACATTTTTAGCTGCTTTGATTTTTTCTTGTATAAAATTTAAATCTTTAGCCGATAAGCATTGTGCACTTACTACCTGTTTATGCAGTAAATGTTCATTTTGTTCATCTACTTCAACATCCCAATCACTATAAGGAATGGAGACATAAACAGGACCTGCGGCTTCCGCTTTTGAAATATCAATAGCACGATGAATTGCATGCGGTACTTCATTGGCACTGGCAGGCTCATGACTCCATTTCACCAATGGCTTTGGCAATTGAGTTGCGTCAATATTAGTCAATAATGCTTCCACACCCATCATGGCACGCGTTTGCTGACCAGATGTAATCACTAAAGGTGTATGAGAATTCCATGCATTGCTTAGAGCTCCCATTGCATTCCCAGTTCCTGCTGCAGAATGCAGATTCACAAAAGCAGGCTGACCTGTAGCCTGTGCATAACCATCTGCAATGCCAACCACTGCACCTTCATGCAAGCCGAGAATATATTGAAAATCATTTGGAAAATTTTTTAAGAATGGCAATTCATTTGAGCCTGGATTACCAAAAATAGTTTGAATGTTGTTTTTTCTTAAAATTTCATAGGTATATTGATGAACCGTTTTCACAATAAGTCCTTTTCCATGTGATTACTTAAAATTAATCATAGGCTCTTGCAAAATATAGCTCAAATAAATATTACTAATGATTCTTTATAGATATTAACTATATATTGGAACTTGTATAAAGACTAAAAAGTTAAAACCTCCTTAAGTTATTAAAATTAAAGTAATACATAAATATAAGGGAGTGTTTCTTCTCCCTATCTTTATAGTTTATTTCAAAACTTAATTTCTATCTTTACTAGGTTGTATGATAAAAATCATACTGGCACTCAACACTGTAAAAATGGTCATAATTACAATCATCTGCTAATAAAAAAATATTGAATAGCTTGAGGCTGCATATAATGGTCTTGCTCCTAAAAATTGAACACCCCAAGGACTCATTCATATCGGACTACAAGATGCTCACTTGGTTGGTTGTAGATGAGCTAAACCCCAGCCATTAGTATCACTATTAGAAGACTATGCAGGTGGTGGAATGCCTATTCACGTAGTGTGGCCAAAGTCACATTATTTACAACCTAATGTACGTGCAGTTATCGAGATGCTTAAGGTCTTAGCTAATCAGGCAGGCTCAGGATTCAATCCGTAAAGCTCTTGTAGATCAATTAGAATGATCTTAAAATTTCTAGGTTCATGAACAAAGCTTTTATTTTTTTAAAATTCTACTTTCTAAGTAGCTAAATTTAAAATATAAATTCTAATACTTTATTATGAACTAGATTCTAGGTAAACATAAGTTAAATAGAATATCAAAGACTGTAGCCTACACAACCTTAGTTGTTGCCACAGCTCGACATCGTAAATCTTTAAAATTGTATTCACGATGCCGAGTATTCTAAATAACATAATATACGTTATGCCGAAATCTGACGCGCTATGTGATGATCTAACCGAATAAACAATATTTTTAACTTTGTGATTTCTTCATCATGATCTAAATCTGATTCTTGCATTTGCACAAGCACGTTCTCTAGTAGATCACGCATATAGATAAAATCATCTGTTGTTGGTCCTACTCTTGACGGTTTCGATTACAAATTATCTTACCGTCAAGTGTATCCCTAGTAACATAGGAAGATAAGCTGTAATTTTCTATGTTCATTACGTTTAAATTCCCGCCCTCTCATTTTCCAACTAGCTCAGGTTATAATAATAGCCTCCCAAAATATGGTTGATCTATTATGAACACCTCCAATGACCCTTTACATGGCAAAAAACTTGCTGACATTTTGGATGAATTATTGGATTACTACGGCGGCTTTGAAGGCTTAAATCGTAAAATTGAAATTAGATGTTTTTGCATAGATCCAAGTGTTAAATCATCATTGCGATTTTTACGTACCACACCATGGGCACGTGAAAAAGTAGAAAGCTTATATTTGTATGTCTTACGCCAAAAAGCCAAGCAGAAATCGTAGCTATCAAAACTCTAGCCTCAGCGTAATATTTTATACCAAATAGTAACTACACTTATTGAATAGCCACCGATTTTGTAGACACCTTTTAATTAGTGGTGGCTGTCACCACTCTCCTAGATAAATTTAGTCTATTCTTAAGACATTTTTAGTAGGAAAATATGTATTCATAGCTAGGTTCATGAACCAAATATTTTATAATTTATCACTTTAGTGTTCTAAGTAATTAAATTTAATTGTGAACTAGATTCTAGATGAACATAAGTCAAATAGAATATCAAAGACTACGGATTTTGTGATATCACTCACTTTGTTCATTCTCGTTAAATTATACTTATTATATTAGCTATATGGATAACTTTTAATATTTGATATGCTACATTATCTATATAGCTAACATTTTATGGGTAAATTTCTATGGCAAGTAGAGTCGAAATTGGAGGGAAAGTTCGTATAGCGCGAAAATCCTTGGGTTATACACAGCAAAAATTATCCGAATTAATTCGAATCAATAAAACTACGATCTCAGAGATCGAAAATGGACGATTCACTGGTTCTTTTGACATATTTGAGCGTGTGCTTGATGCGGTCGGTTTACAGTTTGATGTATCTCCAAAGCAACACTCACTGCCCCATTGGGATGAGATTGAAAATATTTTTGCTGAGGAGGACGAATGAATATACAGACCAATCTTCCTGCCAAAATCACTAATATCATGGTGTGTGCTAATCAATATGAATTAGGCGTATTGACGTATGGTTCAGTTCACCATTATCAGCCAACACAAGAAACACAGCATGTATCACTCACCATGACCCGAAAAGGCATGGATGGTTATTCTTCTGGTGCATTACATCCAATATTTTCTCAAAATCTTCCAGAAGGTTTTAATCGCCGATTTATTGCAGAAAAACTCGCAAGATATGCAAAAGTCAATGATATGTATTTATTGGCGCTACAAGGCGATCAAGGAATCGGGATGCTTTCTTATAAGAGTGAGTTAAATTTACCAGAGGTTGAATCTTTGAGCTTGAATGAAATTTTGTCCTACCAGAGCAATGAACCTCTTTTCCCACAGCTATTAGAAAAATACTATCTCAGAAATTCATTAGCTGGGATGCAACCCAAAGTAAGCATCCCTAATGCAAATACTGTTCAAACAGATAGAACAGTTCAACAAAGAGATTTGATTGTAAAATCTTTTGACTCTGAATTTCCTTTACTTACAGTCAACGAATTTGTCTGTATGCAGGCTGCATGGCATTGTGGACTTGAGCCACCAAAAACTTATTTGTCTGAAAATTTAGAAACATATGTTGTAGAACGGTTTGATAGATCCAGTAATGGTACAAAATTAGGCTATGAAGACTTTACGACACTCATGAAAAAGTCAAATGATCCTGATGCAAAATATATAGGTAGCTATGAAGCGCTGTTGAAAGCAACCTATCTATATACTCATAGCGTAACTGAAGTCGAGAAAATGTATAAATACATCGTATTCAACTGTTTAATTGGTAATGGTGATGCACATCTTAAAAACTTTGCTCTTCAATATTCCCCGGATATGAATAACATTTTTGTTTCACCACCATTTGATATTACACATACTCTTATCTATGCTTCAATTGATAATAAAATGGCACTCAAACTGTCTGGTAGCAAGGCATTTCCAGATCTTTCACATCTCATCAAATTGGCCGAAAGTAACCAATTTAGAATCAGAAATCCCAAAGAAATTATAGAATCTTTTAGCGAAAATATATTAAATTATCTTAGAACCTCAAATGAAGCTCAGCTATTCGATGGATTGCGGACATCTATAGAAGGTTCAATCTCAAATATTATGACGTCAAGCTCTGGTACCAAAAATTTTCGACATGATCAGAAGAAAAAATTTGAATAGTTAATTGAATATGTGACTCATATATAGGCTAACCTTGCCAAAGAAAGCCAGTGAGTTACGCCCTAATAAAAAGTATAAATCTTCGTTTGCGATGAGTTTCATGGCTTGTCAATTGAGTGTTTCTGTTTCAGGTTTCTATGATGAGTTGCATAACGGATTGAGCCGTCGAACTATACGATTTAATCAAAAAATCAATCTTTGTTAAATGAGTGCATCTAGAAATTCAAGAAAGGTTATGGGGAAATTTACTTGGCGCTATTTTACTGATTTTCTCCGCAGTCATTTTGTCTTTACAGACACAAAAAAACCCGACAAGTGTCGGGCTTTTCATTGTTCAATTTAGGAAGCAAGCAAATTGCGTAAGACATAGTGCAAGATACCACCGGCCTTAAAGTATTCCACCTCATTCAAGGTATCAATACGACATAACACTTGAAAATGGCTACACGTACCATCGGTATGTTGTACATCTACTTCCAGCATTTGATGCGGATGAATATCATCCGACAAGCCTAAAATTGACAGTGTTTCATGTCCGGTTAGGTTCAATATCTGGCGGTTCTGACCCTCCACAAATTGTAAAGGTAAAACCCCCATGCCGACCAGATTGGAACGGTGAATCCGCTCAAAACTTTCAGCAATCACCGCTTTCACTCCCAAGAGGTTGGTGCCTTTGGCAGCCCAGTCACGTGAAGAACCGGTGCCATATTCTTTCCCGGCAATAATCACTAACGGGGTTTGTTCTGCCTGATAACGCATTGCCGCATCATAAATTGAGAGTTTTTCTGCACTTGGAATATGCAGGGTATTGCCACCTTCTTCCCCATCCAGCATTTCATTTTTAATACGGATATTGGCAAAGGTACCTCGCATCATCACCTCATGGTTGCCACGGCGGGATCCATAAGAGTTAAAGTCTTTTGCATCAACCCCTTGTTGCTGTAAATATCGTCCGGCAGGACTATCTTTTTTGATATTACCTGCAGGAGAAATATGGTCCGTTGTGACTGAATCGCCCAATACGGCCAAAATCCGTGCCTGTTTAATCTGCTGAATTGGTCGCACCGGCTGATCAATTTCTGCAAAAAAGGGGGGATGTCGGATATAGGTTGATTGTTCATCCCAAGCATAGGTTTGACTTTGTGGAATCTGGATCGCTTTCCACTTGGCATCACCTTCAAACACTTCCGCATATTCTTTATGGAACATCTCGGTATTCACGTTCTGGAGTGCAGCATCGATTTCCATCTGTGTCGGCCAGATATCTCTTAAATAAACCGCTTGGCCATCAAAGCCCTCACCTATAGGCTCAGTAGTGAGATCGGTTCGAATATTCCCGACCAAACCATAGGCAACAACCAAGGGTGGAGATGCTAGCCAGTTGGTTTTCACCAATGGATGCACCCGTCCTTCAAAGTTACGATTTCCGGAGAGCACTGAGGCTACATTCAAATCGAAACATTGCACAGCTTCTTCAACCACTTCAGGCAAAGGGCCCGAATTGCCAATACAGGTGGTACAACCATAACCAACCAAGTTATAACCCAGCTGATTCAAATAAGGCATCAACCCTGCTGCATTGAGATAATCAGTGACTACTTTGGAACCTGGAGCCAGTGAACTTTTCACCCAAGGTTTCCGCTGCAAACCTTTTTCGAGTGCTTTTTTGGCTAATAGTCCTGCGGCCAACATGACACTGGGATTTGAGGTGTTGGTACAGGAGGTAATGGCTGAAATCACCACATCACCATGCTGCAACGGATATTTTTTATCATCAATGACACAAAAAGCATTTTCATGTGGCAGATTGGCTTGTTTCGCTTCCACAGCCATGCCCCCTCCGCCTTCATTTTCCAGACGCTCTTTTTCCTCTTTGACCGGTTTCAACGTCAGTTCCATGAAGGCATGAAAGGCTTTTGGCACTTGCGACAATGGCACACGATCCTGCGGACGTTTCGGACCTGCCAGACTGGCTTCTACCGTCGACATATCTAAAGCCAGAGTGTCTGTAAAGACTGGTTCATCCCCCGGATTGCGCCACAATCCTTGCAACTTGCTATAAGCCTCTACCAAGGCAATTCTTTCGGGCTGACGCCCAGTTAAACGTAAATAGGAAAGAGTGACCTCATCAATCGGGAAAAAGCCACAGGTAGCACCATACTCGGGTGCCATATTGGCAATAGTAGCACGGTCAGCCAGTGGTAAATCGGCGAGGCCATCGCCATAAAATTCGACAAATTTCCCAACTACGCCTTTTTTGCGTAGTGTCTGGGTAATGGTCAGCACCAGATCAGTTGCTGTAATACCTTCTTTGAGTTTACCGCTGAGCTTAAAGCCGATCACTTCAGGAATCAGCATGGAGATCGGCTGGCCCAGCATGGCCGCTTCCGCTTCGATGCCACCTACCCCCCAACCTAACACGCCTAAGCCATTGATCATGGTGGTATGTGAGTCAGTACCGACTAAAGTATCAGGAAAGGCAAAGTGCTGCCCATCAACCTCATTGCTCCAGACAACTTGTGCCAGATGTTCCAGATTGACCTGATGGCAAATCCCGGTCCCTGGCGGTACCACGCGAAATTGATTGAACGCCGCCTGTCCCCAACGCAGAAACTGGTAGCGTTCGCCATTGCGTTGCATCTCAATTGCGACATTCTGCTCAAAAGCTTGCGGGTTGGCAAAGTAATCGACCATTACCGAGTGATCAATGACTAAATCCACTGGTGACAAAGGATTAATTTTTTCCGGATCACCGCCGGCTTTTGCCACTGCTGCACGCATGGCAGCAAGATCAACCACTGCGGGAACACCGGTAAAATCCTGCATCAGCACCCGTGCTGGACGATACTGGATTTCCTGTTCTGAGGTTTGGTTGTTTAACCATTCTGCCAGCGCCTGAATATGCTCGCTTCTCACAGTCAGCTGATCTTCAAAACGCAGTAAATTTTCCAGCAACACTTTTAAAGATTTTGGCAGCCTGGACAGGTCGCCAAACTGCACTTGCAATTTGGATAGGTTGAAAATCAGATAGTGTTCTGAACCGACGGTTAATGTTTCTAAGGTATTAAAACTATTGATATCACTATACTTAGCCATCTAGTTTACCTCCGGCATGAGATGTTATTTTTATGATCACAGTCAACTACTTCTTTACTTACTGTATGCTAACTGCGCGGTGGGTTTGTTATTATTTATTATCGGATTGCACTATGCAGTTAAATATAGGGCTGCCAGAGAGTTGACGACAATTAAATCAAATTAATGGCTTTACCAATTAAGCCATTTTGTTGTGAAAATGCATCAAGAGCTTTTACAAACTGTCCCTCACCATGCAGGCCTGCATCTAAAAAGCTGAAATAAAAAACGGGCCATCCAAGCTGTTTTGCTAGAAGCGTAATATCTTTTAGTAAAAATTCCGTTTTTCTTATTTGGCATAGTTCAAAAAAGTAAGAGAGCTAGCTAACCCAATTTCAAAAAAAAGACGCTGTTAAATTGATTACTGAATGTGATGATTCAAATTTAAGATAAAAAAAGATTCTTATTTTTTAAGTTTTAATTCTAAACAATCTTACAAACACCGAAAAATATTTTGTAATGTTTGAATAAACCAAGTTCGCGCTTCCAAATCATCGTGGTGATTATACCAATTGGCACTGACGTTAAATGGTTTTACTGCAAAGGGTAATTCAAAAACATTCACATCACTATTACGCTCATAAACTTTCGCTGCACGTGAAGGAAGGCTCACTAATAATTCAGAATTGGTCACTACATCCTGCAAAACACTAAAATGGGGCAACTCAAGCATAATATTTCTTTCCAATCCTAATTCTTTAAGTCCTTGATCAATTTCCATATGACCTGTAGATGATTTAATTGCAGCATGCTTTTCTTGTAGATATTGCTCCAGAGTTAAATGATCTTGTACACGTGGATGCTGCTTATGCACAATACACATATAACGCTCTTCAAATAGATTACGTGATTCTATTTTTGGCATAATGGTATAGCTACTATTGAATACTGCTACATCTAAAAAATCATCAACAAGCCATTCTTCGACTTTATTTGAATGAATTTCTTCTATTTCAATTTTTATAAACGGTGCTTCTTTAGAAAGATATTGAATAAGTGCTGGCAATAAAGCTATTTCACCTAGATCTGACAAGCCTAACCGAAATACTCTGCTTGAGGTCTTTGGATTAAATTGTTGCGAAGCAGTAATCGCCCGTTCAATTTCAGCAATGGATTGATTAAAACTAGGATATAAACTTTGTGCCAATTTGGTCGGCTTGACACCAAACTTATCCCGCTCAAACAAAGGATCATTTAAAAATTTACGTAAACGATTGAGATTATAAGTCACAGAGGGTTGACTTAAATTGAGTTTTAAAGCGGCATGACTAATGTTTTTAGTTTCATAAATAATAATAAAAACTTTAATAAGACTAAGATCAATCAATGTTTAATCGTCCAATATCAATCAGGGAGGTTTCCCTCCCTCAGTGAATTATTAAGCTTGTACAATTTTAGCTTTTACACTTGTCTGCTTTAAGCGGTAGTAAATCATGGAAACACTTATTACTGCAATTATACAAGGGATCGAAAGCGCTATGAAATTATAATTGATTGGTAAACTTAAGCTCAGTAACCATCCACATAAAATTGGTCCTAAAATCGCACCTAAACGTCCAACGCCTAAAGCCATACCTAAACCTGTTGCACGAATATTGGATGAATAAAATTGTGACATATAAGCCAATAATAAGATTTGACCACCAATTGAAGCAGCACCCGCAATGGCAATACAAATATATAGAACAAAAGTAGGTAGACTGTAACTGAGTAAAAACAAGGCTATAGCACCACTCAAGAACAGGGTACATAAGACTTTGGCTAAATTAAAACGATCTGCCAAATATCCACCCCCAATTGCACCCAACATCCCCCCAATATTCAAAGCAAGCAGAAAAACCAGACTCGTCGATAAATCATATCCTGCTTCAACCATCAGCTTAGGCAACCAATTTCCTAAGGCATACACCAGAACCAGTGCCATAAACACACTGCCCCAGAATAAAAGTGTGATTGGTCCACGACCCTCTGCGAATAAATCTTTCACAGGCGTTTTTGAAGTAGTTTGATTTTCATGGTGCAAACTAATTTGAGTCTGAGCGTTATAAGTAAGACTACTATCAATTTGTTTAAGTACTTGGAATGCTTTTTCAGTTTTCTTTCTACGCACTAAATAGTCAATTGATTCAGGTAATAACAACCAAATCATAGGTATTAACAAAAGTGGTACACCTCCTAGAAGAAACATGATTTTCCAGCCAAACTGTGGTACTAACCACATACCTAGCAAGGCTGAACACATTCCTCCGACGGCATAACCACTGAACATTAACGAAACTAAGGTAGCACGTAATTTTTTAGGAGCATATTCAGTCATTAGGGCAATGACATTCGGCATTACTCCGCCTAAGCCCAGACCTGCGAGAAAACGAAAAATACCAAAACTTTGTGGATTAGAGGCATAACCACATAAAAAGGTAAAACTACTGAACAAACATATACATAAAATAATTAATTTTTTTCGACTAAATCCATAAGTTTCTAATTTATCACTAAGGCTACCAAATATAATGGCACCAAACATCATGCCAAATAAGGCAATACTGCCGAGGAATCCTGCTGTAATGGTATCAATTTGCCATTCCACCATGAGTTTTGGCAGTGCCACACCATAAATAACCAAATCATACCCATCAAAGATAATGATGAGTGCACTCAGTAAAATTACACGCCAATGAATGGCTTTTAACTGAGCATGATCAATGACTTCATTTGCATTAATATTTTGCATTACAGACCTCCCTGGTCATATATATTGCAATCATTTATTTTAAGAATCTAAGCTAGATTACCCGCTGTAATTGTAATATTTCGCTTTGGCATCAAGCTGAAGCTTGATGTAAGTCTCATGGATATTGATCTATCTCCATGAGGATAGGCTTACTTTTATGCGGTAATCAGCAAAGGAAGGATTTCATCCCTATCTTTAAACTTAAAGAAACAGGTTGCTAAAGATAATCTATGAAGGATGGCTTAGATCAACCTATCCTTTTTAGAAAAAATTATGCAGCTATGCGACGACGTTCAACTTCAGAGGTAGGTGCAGCGTCCACATCTTTGTTCAGTTCAACATTGAACTGAATATGTTTGAATGGTTTGTCTAAACCACGACGTGCGATCTCAGCTTCATCCGTAACATCTTCAGCTGTAGCCACTAAAC
>NZ_FMBK01000002.1 GCF_900095025.1 Acinetobacter albensis
TAGTATCTTGACGCAAATCATCAATTTCTTGACGTGTCATTTGATAGTCATCTGGGAATTTAGTCATAAAAACAACTCCAAATTTAAAACATTATCAGTTCAATTAATATTTTTTGAGGACTATATTCCTCTTTTTGTGTTAATCTTACTACACTCAATAATATTAAAAATACCTAGTTTTATATATCGTTCGGAATTATTTAAATGAAAAATATAGATTTATTTATTGTTTTGAGCTTGTGTTTACCATTTGTGGGATGTGTAACAGCGAACTCAATTAAGCCTAGTGATGTAAAAGCTTATAAAACACCAAATCATTTAATCGCTGCTAAGTCTCTCAACGGTAAAGATGGAAATGGTAAGGAATATCTATTTGAGTCATCTGTACCTGATGCTTTAATTCCTTATGTCTATATGAGTAATCTCTGTGCTACTCAAGATGGTCGTTTCTTTCAAATGTCTAAGAGTATGTTTCGCTATTTAAGAGGCACACATATACCTGCTTTGAATAATCAACGTCTAATTTCAGCAACAGGTACATTTATATGTGCATCAAAAACACCATGGAATGTCTCCATTGAACCTGTTTTATCTCGTATTGGTGGAATGGGGCAACCCTTAAACTTTGTAACCCTTAAGACAGCTGTTATTTCTGATAATGAAGTACACAGCAATTTGACTGTATATCAGTCGCAAAAGAATATTGAAGAAAATAATAAAAAGCTAGCTATTGAAAAACACAAACTTGAACAACAGCGATTAAAAAATGACTATGAAAGAAATTTAGTGATTAATGCTCCTAAATCTAAGGATATTGGTCAAACGATTTGTAAAAATGCAGAGTTGTCTGAATTTACTGGGACTATTGTTCTCGGACAAGCCACATATCGCCAAGTTGATGGCTTAGTTATAGCTAGTTTTGAAGGTTTTTCAAATGATTATGTTAATTTGAAAATTAATATGAAGGGCTGGTTGAATAACTTCAATCAAATATCGTCAGGACCAAATGTTTTATATAAACAGACTCCTTTAGAGTCAGGTAGACTGATTTGGGACAGCAAGCAGGGCTGGTATAAGTGTGACCATTAAATATGCACGATGTACAGTTGATATGAGCATGAGATTATAACTCAGTAAAGCCTTTTAGCTTATATACACAAGCAACAGGAATACCTTGTACCTCACGATTTTTCAGTTCTGTCATCACGGATAGTCAGAATTTAACATTCTCTGTCTAAGCAATCCACATACCAAATAATTCTTTCTGCCCATCCATATTATAATGCCTAAAGCAAAATATATAGACTTGCTAATTAGATTGTAGTCTGCCGAAATTTTGCAACGATATAGTCGAGATAAATAACATCATACAAACTGTCTAATACTTTATTTTGCCACTCCGTTACTTTCTTAATCATAGCATCTTAACTGACTTATTAAAAAAATATATGAAAAAATGATATTAATTATTATCGTAAATTTTTAATCGTTAGTTGAAAAAAGACAGTAGAGTCAATATCATAATTTCAATAATTTTTTACTAAGAGCTATAAATGCATACTTCATTTCATCCTAATACAAAAAACTTTTTAAAAGAAAATTTTTCCTCTTATTTAGAAACAAAAAATTTGTGGGTAGAGGCTGGAGGTAAAGCATCAATGATTGCAGATACTCATGATGCTAAAACTAGATGGGAAGACTTATTCCGTAAGATGGATTCTGGCGCAATAGAACCTATAAAGTTGATTATAGGGGCACTATATGGTTACCCACTAAACAAAACATTACTTATTGAATTAAGAAATCAATTATCTGAAGGTGATCTAGATAAAGCAAGAAAATTTCTTGCACTACCTAATAATAATTCAATAATTGATTTAAATCAGATTCCTATAGAGAACGCATCAGCAGCTGTTAGTATTGCTTTGACAGAAAGTATTCAACCTAAAGTTTTAAGCGACAAATATGAAGATGCAGCAACTCAAGAGTTTAAGAAATCATTTGCTAGTAAAGCTGGTGAACTTATTGCTGTAGCAGGAAGTGCTGGATGGACACAAGTTTTTCAAACCATAATTTCAAATTTATAAGGACTTAGAAACATGACAATTGATGAAATTCACACAAAAATTTCAGATAAAATTAATCAAGATATTCTATTAAATTGGGCAGGAAAAAAAGAACTAAAAGAAGAAGATTCAGAGAGTATTAATAACTTTGTTCAAGAGTATAGTGAAGATCTGATTTCTAAAGAATTTATTGAGCTGGCTGAGATAGTATTGTCTGTGATCTATGTATCAAAGGATGGTAAGTCTTTAGAAAAATTGAAAAATGATATTTTTACTAGTATCAGTGAAAAGCATCCTTTACTTTTTCAAGGAATGGCTGACACTGGTGAAAAACCATTAGTATTTGCTAAAAATATTATATTATTAGCAATTAATCAGATGTTTAAAAATGAGATAGAAGAGGGTGAAAATCCTCATAAACTAATTGCACTAAGTATATGTATTGATTTTTTAAAATATTATAGTGCTAATATTAATGTTGAGAATAAATTTAGTCAGGAGTTTATTGATATTATATCTCAGTATAATAGAGATATAATTGATAGGGATTGGGGAAATAAAGTCATATCAAGAGGTACTGTACTGCCCTTATCAAATTTTATTAATTTAACATTTGAAGAAGGTCAGTCAATTCCTAGTGAAGAAAATTATATTTTAAAATCCCACAGTAATTCGGTAAATTTATATAACACTACAAAATCTATAGAAAAAAATTTTATTAATTTCAGAAATTCTGTTATTAGTTCTTATACACAAATTAAACGTGAACAGGATTTATTATGGTGGTTGAATGTAAGTCACACTACAAGCCATCCAGACCATCAATTTTATTCGTATAAAGAATTCTTAAATCCCTTAATCAGTGCTGTATTTATGGCTAATGATTTATGTGAGATAGAATCTTTAGAATTACCAGTTCCAAATAAAGTTAAAGCATTATTATTAGAATCATTATATAAATGTTTTCCAAAAATTATAAATGAAAATGTTGATTTGGTTGTAATTAAGGTGGTTTTTGATGATGAATTTAATATATATCCTAATATTGAAATTCTTCGAAATATATTGAAGTTTTTGGAAAAATATTGTGATTTAAACTTAAATGTTAAACCATCTATGTTTATTTTAAAGATATTGTCACTGGTTGAAATTTCTAAATTAGGATTTGAAGAATAATGTTATATACCTGTGGTAGATCTGAATGTGCTGTTAAAAATTGTTTGGATAATGGTGATATACCATGTTTAGAGGGAGATGCATATGAAGATTGTCAATATATAAAATTAATTAATAATGAAAATAACTTGCAGGAAGATAATGAAGCGAATCAGGTGGTTGAAGAGAGTGAAATAGATTTTAAAAATATATTAAGTAGTAGGGGTTTTATAAAAAGTGAAAATATTAAGTTTTTCGGTCTAGAAGCTGAGCCAAGTATTGCAACATTAATAGGTTTGCCAAACTCAGGAAAAACAAGCTTATTAACTTCAATGTTATACGCATTGCGGATGGACAATGAACAGCAATTAAGTTTTATGGGTTCATCTACATTAAATGCTTGGAGCAATTTAATTAATTTAACTTTATATGCTCACGGTAACACTCCTCGGCATCCAGAAAGGACAATTGACAGATCGGAAACCCAATACCTTCATCTATTAATTAACAAAGATGATATTGGATATGATCTTTTACTAGGTGACACAGCAGGAGAGATTTTTTCAGGTATAGTTGAGAACTATGATACAGAAAGCCAAGAATATAAAAGAATTATAAAATGGATATCAGAAGTAAAAACGCTATTGATTTGTTTAGATAGTTCAGATTATTACACAGCAGATATATGGATATCTAAAGAAAACCATATGATTTTTATTGATAGAATTTCAGAAATTATTGCTGATTTTAATCCTGATGTAAGAGTGGTATTTGTACAGACTAAATATGATAAAGTTGATGAAAATCATAATAATTTCGAATATCATAAAGAAGTTAATGATTATTTTTTAGAAAAATTAAGCGATAATTTAGTGGGTATTGCAAAAACAATTAGTATTACTGCTAATCAAGGTGTTTTACCTAAAGATATTGATAATATATTAGCTTTTTGTATTAATAATTCATATGTTATTCTAGATGAAAAAGTTCACCTAAATATAGATGATAAAATATCAAGTAAAGAAAAATTAATTTATAATCATTTAAAAGAGTGGATTTGATAATGTATAACTTTTTAATCTTAGGTGAACCTGCAGCAGGTAAATCAAATTTTTTAAGAATGTTAGCTTATAACTGGTCATTAAAAAATTCTTCTGTAATACAAACTAAAACACCTTCAAAATTACTGAGTCAAGATATATTGCAAGGGTATGTAGTTGATAGGACACAAGAATCATATAAAAATTTTGAATGGTGTTTAAAATATCAAGATAAGGTAATTAATATAGAATTACCAGAATATAATGGTGAAGAGTTTTTAGCATTAGCACAATCTCCAGAGTGGAGTAAAGAGTGGGTTGAACGTATTGAAGATTGTAATGGTATCATTTTAGTAATTTCTGCAGATAAAGATGAGGTTTATGATTTGGCTCGACCAGCAGAGAGCCAAGTTGAAACCCAAAAAAATGATAAAACTGGGAAAGATAACTTAATAAATAACGATCTAAATTATATTGCTTTCTTTCAGCAACTCTTCTGTTTGAAACAAATTTCACGAAAAACAAAGAAGAAAATACCATTACTTATTGTAATGAATTTTTGGGATAAAGTCATAAAAGATAAAATCGATATAAATCCAGAACAGAAATTAAAAAATGAATTGCCGTGGTTCTATGAGTTTATAAAAACAAACTGGGATACCGAATATTTGAAAATATTTGGAATTAGCCCATTAGGTGATCATGCAGAAAACTTATATGTCAAATCTAAATACCCTGATAAGCCTTTAAAAAAAGTATCAGATGCTAAAGGAAAGTTTGTTAAAAGTTTACCTACTCAGTCGTGGGTTGTAAATAATGATAATCCACAAGAAAAAATAAGAAATTTAAGTTTGCCTTTTATGTGGTTATTTGAAAAAGTTGGAAGTTAAAATGTTTTTTGATTGGGCTTGTATTTATTCTGATGATAAAGTTTCTACAAACAAAGGACATCAATACAGAAGTGGTTCGTTAGATTTAAACTCAAGTCAAAAAACTGAATTAAAAAGCTTTTTTTATATTCCAAGTAATTTCCCAAAAATACCAGTGATTAGTGGG
This sequence comes from Acinetobacter albensis, assembly GCF_900095025.1. Taxonomy (GTDB): domain Bacteria; phylum Pseudomonadota; class Gammaproteobacteria; order Pseudomonadales; family Moraxellaceae; genus Acinetobacter; species Acinetobacter albensis. Next base: position 5,318 of record NZ_FMBK01000002.1, read on the forward strand.
AAATGGTTTGATAATATTAATAAAATGGCAATTGGTGCTACTCAGATATTGCCTAATGAAGGTAGAACAAGTTATTTAACTTTTATTATTTTTCTAAGTAAAGAAGAATGTTCATCAATTATAGATATTTATAATATTCTGAAATACATCATAAATGATCCTACTAAATTGAAAGCTATTTGTGATCTATATGCTAAAGAAAAAATATTTATAGAGTTGGAAGTTAATAATAAAGTTAATGATGAAAAAATAGAAATATATAATAAAGCAAAAAATATAATTGTAACTTTATATGATCTTTACGCTAAAAGGGAAAATGGTAAGCCTGTCGTTCAGGATGGAATTTTAAACAGTCAGGATTATATTTTAATTTTAAGCCTTGTATGGAGTTTTATTTTTCCTTCATTAAGACACGAGTTTCATTGGTTTGGATTAATAAAACATATTGATATCCCTTTTGACGATCTTCCAAAGATTATATTTACTGATAAGATTTCACAACAATGGGAAAGTTCATTTATTTCTAAAAAGATTGTATTTGCTAATGAAATTATTAGTACTCCGTTATCGGAATACTATACTAATAATTTTTTCAATAAAACTGATACTCAAAATATTTTAGATAATTATCTTGGTGGATTGGAGGACTTATATCTTTTAAGTAATTATTTTACATATTTGAAAGGTTTTAATTTGACTGATGATACTACATTTAAAATTAATAATTTACTCTCGGTTTGTTCTTCTCTAAATTTATTATTAAGTAGAGGAGTTATATCGCAAGATTATTTTTCTTCATATTATTTGGTGCTGCAAAAAGATTTATATTTATTGCTGTCTGAAGTAGTAAGTATTAATCAGTTGAAAAGATTTTTCGCTGATAAATATTGTTTGCTCAGTACTGAAAATTTAAAGTTTTTGAAAAATATCATTATTAATTTTATCCAAGCTGGTCAATGTTTAGATAAGGCAATTTTAGCACATTCAGCAAAGTTCGATTGGGTGAAAATATTTTTTTTGGATGTTTATAGTAATATTAATTATAGTCATAAAATGGTAATAAAATCAATTTTATTAACTATTACTCAAGAATTAGATGAGATTAGAAGTAGTATTTTTGTTAATTTTATCTCTCGGTCTAGAGAAACACTATTTAAAAATTTCTTAATATATGATTATTTTAAAGAGGAATTTGTCGTTAGTAGTTATTCTTTATTTATTGATTTTTTTAAAAATGTCGATTGGGGGGAGTTTTCTATAATTTTTTCAATAATTTCACTCACAGTTGTTGAGGATAATAATAAAAAATTATTTGCTGAGATTTTAAAAAAAATAGAAATATATTCTTTATATTTAGAAGAATTTAAGAGCGCCATAAAATCAATATTGGGTAGTGATAAATTTACTGAGTTATATATTGAATTTTCTGAAGTTGTTTTGTTAGATGTATTCATATTATTTTTTGCTGAAAATTTAAAAATTATTAAAGGAACGAAAGTATCAAAAAATATTATTGATATAATTATAAAGATATTACCTACTTTATCTTCAAGTGATAAATCAATTTATTTTAATCAAGAATATTTTGATTTGTTGCTTAAATTTATGATTGATAAACAGTTGAAAGGGCTCATCTCAGTCCTGCTTGTAGAATTAAATGGTGTTAAGGATTTACATTTTTATAATTTAAGTTATAAAGAGCGTGAAATTCTTTGGGTGCTTGCAGGATCAATGAAATATTTACGACCTACTACGTTAAGGTGCATATCTAAAAACACACCCATTACTACAATTGAGACTACTTTATTTAAGGATATAAATATATTTTTGGTTGAAAACAGTGCGAATAGGATAAATAGCTATCTTGTTGATTATTTGAAAGATCCTCGTGTAATTTACTCTGTAGAACATAAAATTGTTTTAAATATTTTATCTTATTACATGAGTTCTTCTGAAATGAATGTATATATTTCAAAAATGAAGGTAAAAAAAGATGCTTTTAAAAGATTTGTTGATATTTTTAAAAGTAATAATAAAACAAAACTTAATAAGCTAAGAGATTATCATAGGATCATAATATTAGAGAATTTATCTTTAGAGGAAAAATTAGATGCTTGCTCACCAAATCACTTAACTGATGTTGATATTAACTTTAGCCAATGGGTTTTTTCATTTCAGGAGTGTTTGACTAATTTAATTAGTTCTAGACTTGAATTGGAAAATATTTGTCAATCATCTGGATTAAAGTATAAGAATTTTCCTAATGGTAATAGTATTTCTGAATTTGTTTCTATAGTTGTTTCTAAGGTTTTTAATCAAAAAATTATAAATCCCAGTGTATTTTTTAATTCTATACAGATTCATATTGGAATTGAAGATAGTGCTATTAACTATGATATTTTGAATAGCTATAAGTTATTTATTTTATTAAAAAGGTATTATGTTTTGAAATTTTAATTTACTCCCTGTTTGTTGTTTAAATTTTATACATATTTGGCTGTTATTTTTTCTTTTATGTAGTCAATATAAAAATGAAATATGTATCAATAATCTTAAGTAAGCTGTTGTTTAAAGTTACTCCATTATCTTAAAGCTTTATAGTATCTATTGTTGTAATGTTATTTTTACTATTAAGTAGTTTAAAAATAGGACTATTTAAGTTCTATTATTATTATAGGGATATTCTATTTTTTATATTTCAAGGAAATTTTATATTTCGCCTTTCAGTTCATTATTTTATCTAGGACCAGTCCACTTAAAGCAATACTTTAATTTATGAGCAAGTTTATTAAAGTATCTAACTTAGATGAGAATGAGTGTTCAAGAAGATGTTGATTTTTTATTAGGGTGTTTTTTGTTCAAATGAAATGATATTAAAAATGGACTAATATACAGAAATTTGTCCATTCCAATTATCTTTGTAATGGACTTGTTTTCGTGTATAGAGTCTATAACCTCTTGATTTTATTTGTCCATCACTAATCAACTTGTAGATAAATTAGCACATGTGTGGCAAATTCAGCAAGGTTTGGCCGTGGTGAGAAAAGCATTATTTGATCGTCAATATCATTATGTTTTAGAGCAGGGTAAGCTCTTTTTAAACTATGGAATTGAACAACAGGCACAAATGGTACAAGACTATTTTATACAAAAACAACGCGGTCAAAATTGTCAGGCTTATGAGGCATGTATTCCGTTCTTGTCACCTAAAGCATGATTCTGTCCTGAACTGCTAAATTGTTGGAAAAATTGTTAGACAAATAATTTTAAAGTCATAATTTGCTAATCAGATGATGTGAATTGCTAATGGCATATAAGGTGCTATCACTTAATTTTTCTATAAGGTTTGGTTTTTATTTTTAAGTTCGAGACACAATTCGACTTAGAAATAGAGGGAATTCAACATAGAAAAATAAGGTGTCACCATGTTATTTACACAATCGATAAAAGCAGTTTTTGCAAAGACATTTGCAGGTGCGCCATTCAATTTAGATCATCAATCTCCTGTTGTACCTATTCGCCATATGAAGTTTGATTTTGATCCTCAGCAGATTGATTATAAATTTTATATGAATGCCGAATTAGCGAGTGCATATTTTGCTTCGTTGTCGATTTTTCTCACCTATGGCGAGGATTTGGTCATTGATACGGCACGTTATCACCGGAATTTCATTCAAAACCCATTACTCAAACAACGCGTGACTTCGTTGATTGGTCAAGAAGCATTGCATTCTAAATTGCATGAAGAGCTGAATGATGCATTTCTACAGGTGGATTTGCCTGTAAAATTGTTTCGCACTTGGGCAGGTTGGGTCTTTAATTACGGCTTTAATCGTTTACCGCAACCGATTAAATTATCATTGATGGCAGCAATTGAGCATTTCACTGCAGTTTTAGCTGAGTATATGATGAATCATGAAGAAATCTTTTTTGCTTCTCAAGATGAAAAACAACGTGCGATATGGATGTGGCATATGCTGGAGGAATCAGAGCATAAAGATATCGCTTTTGATGTGTTTCAGACTTTATCCAATAATTACGCGTTACGTATCGCAGGTTTCTTTCCTGCCCTCGTCACAATTTTAGTCCTGATTTCAGCAGCATCTTTATTGGTTCCTTTTTATCGTAATCCTAAAAATTTAATCAGCCTAGCCTATTGGAAGGATATGCGTCGAAGTGTTGGGCTTATTTTTGGGTTTAAAGAAGGGGTGTACGGAAGCAGTATTTCGCATATTTTTGATTATTTACGTCCTGACTTTCATCCGAATGATCATGATACTTCGGCATTTTTAGAATATTACAAACAACGTTTGCTCAATCCAGTTGATGGTGTTTTAGCGCCTTATTTTATAAAAGAATTTATTCCTGCATTAAAAAGCTAAATCTAAAAAATAAGTAAATATAAAATCAATGGACAAAAAATATGGTTATTTTTTCAAAAAAATCACTACCATCAAAAAAAGCCTATGCCGTGGTTACTGGGGCTGGAAGTGGTATTGGGCGTAGTTTTGCTGTGGAGCTCGCAAAGCGAGGTGGATGCCTGGTTTGTGCAGATATTAATTTAGCTGCAGCCCAAGAAACTGTGGATATGATCCGAACTCAAACTTCCTCAGTCGCTTTTGCTGTTCAGTGTGATGTCAGGGATCCAGAGCAAATTCAGAATTTGTCGGAACATGCTGAACAACTCATGAATCATCCCGTAAGTTTGTTAATTAATAATGCTGGCGTAGGGCTAGGTGGAAAATTTGATGAAATGACCTTGGATGATTGGCAATGGTGTATGGCGATCAATTTATGGGGCGTTATTTATGGTTGTCATTATTTTGTACCAAAATTTAAGCAGCAGGGTTTTGGTGCAATTATCAATGTGGCTTCGGCCGCGGGCTTCACCGCAGCACCAGAAATGACGGCTTATAACGTGACCAAATCCAGTGTATTGGCATTATCCGAAACACTTTCTGCAGAGTTACGCAGTGCCAATATTTGCGTAAATGTACTTTGTCCTACGCTGGTTCCAACCAATATTATGAAAAATGGTCGTTTACCCAATCGCTATTCAGGACTCGCAGATAAATTATTGATGGAGCATTCTTTTGTAAATAGTGATCAAGTTGCAATTAAAACGTTAAATCAATTGGATGCTGGAAAGCTTTATACCATTCCACAACCTGATGCCAAAATTTTGTGGTTGATGAAACGTGTTGCGCCTAGTCTATATATCAAATTACTTGGAATAGGTTATCCAATATTTAATAAATATTTAAAATAATCAGGGGATTGTAAAATGAATATTAAGAGTGAATTTGATACTGGATTAGAACTCGGTGATGCAAATACATTGCAAAACCCGAAACAAACACGTCTAAAAACCAATAAAAAAAACGTTTCAGCTCAGGCTAAAAATATAAAAGATAATCGTGTAAACGTATCTACTCATGTATATGACACGATTATTGTAGGGGCTGGAATTTCAGGCATTGCAGCTGCAATAAAGTTAAAGCATGTTGGCTACGATAATTATATTGTGATTGAAAAGGCTGATCGGGTCGGTGGAACGTGGCGTGAGAATACTTATCCCGGTTGCGGTTGTGATGTGCCGTCTGCTTTATATTCTTATTCTTTTGCACCCAGTCATAAATGGAGTCACTTATTTGCCAAACAACCCGAAATTTTGAGTTATTTAGAAGATGTTAGTGACCAATTTGGAATTGATGAAAAAATTGAATTTAATAATGAACTGATGAATGCGAAATGGAATAACACGCAGAGTGTTTGGGAGTTAGAAACGGCAAAAGGGCAGTATATTGCGAAAACTGTGATTTTTAGCACAGGACCAATTACTGAGCCACAATTGCCAAAATTAAAAGGAATAGAAACTTTTAAAGGAGAAATGTTCCATTCTGCTCGCTGGAATCATCACTATGATTTGAGTGGAAAACGGATTGCTGTCATTGGCACAGGAGCTTCTGCAATTCAGTTTGTACCGCAAATTCAACCTTTGGCAAAAGCATTATTGGTCTTTCAGCGTACTGCACCTTGGGTCTTACCCAAACCTGATTTTATATTAAGTGACCAATTTAAAGCAGTGGTACAAAAATTCCCTAATATTCAGCAGGGATGGCGTGGTGTTGTCAGTACTTCTTTAAATGTAATCAATTTTGGATTAAGACATCCTCGTAGTTTAGAACCCTTTAACTTCTTAGGTCGAAAATTGTTGAGTTTGCAAATTCATGATCCGCAGCTACGCAAACAGGTAACGCCTAACTTTTCTATTGGTTGTAAGCGATTATTATTTGCGAATAATTATTATCCAGCATTGCAGGCAAACAATACTCAACTTATTCCGTATGGCTTGGTTGAAATTGATGGGAATACTGTCATTGCATCAAATGGTGAGCGTCATGATGTGGATGTGATTATTTGGGGAACGGGCTTCGAAGTTTCTCATCCCCCTATTGGGAAGCGTGTGAGTAATGCAAATGGACAATTGCTCTCGGATTTATGGAAAAATAGCTCTCCAGAAGCTTTCTTGGGAACCAGTATTTTGGATTTACCGAATGCTTTTTTAGTGCTAGGTCCTAATATTTTGGTTTACGACTCATTTATTGGTATTGCGGAAGCGCAGCTTGATTACATTGTCAGTGGTTTAATGAAAATGAAGCAGCTTAAATTTACCCGCTTTGAAGTAAAAAAACACATCCTAAGTCAATATAACCATAAAGTACAAAATCAGCTTCAAACTACAGTATTTAATAAAGGTGGTTGTAAAAGCTATTATTTAGATGCGAATGGTCGGAATTTTGCCGCTTGGCCGTGGTCCTTACAAAAGCTAAAACAGCAACTTAAAAGCTTAGATTTAAAAAACTACGATATAAATTAATGATTGTATAATTAAGAATTTAAATATTTTGAGAAATAAAAACCACCCAAAAGGGTGGTTTTTATAAGTCATTAAAAATTAACGACCTTGCATGTCACGTTGAACTTCACCTGTGTAAAGTTGACGTGGACGACCAATTTTGTATGGTCCGCTGTGCATTTCTAACCAATGACTGATCCAACCAACAGTACGTGCAAGCGCGAAAATTACAGTAAACATTTCAGTCGGAATACCAATCGCTTTAAGGATGATACCTGAGTAGAAATCTACGTTTGGATATAGGTTACGCTTGATGAAGTATTCATCAGATAACGCAATACGCTCAAGTTCCATTGCAAGTGCAAGTTGTGGATCATTGATGCCTAGAGCAGCAAGAACTTCATCACAAGTTTCTTTCATGACTTTCGCACGTGGATCGAAGTTTTTATAAACTCGGTGACCGAAGCCCATAAGTTTAACTTCTTTAGTTTTCACTTTTTCCATGAAGCTAGCAACGTTTTCTACAGTGCCGATTTCATCAAGCATCTTAAGAACAGCTTCGTTCGCGCCGCCGTGAGCAGGGCCCCAAAGTGCCGAAATACCCGCAGCGATACACGCATAAGGATTTGCACCAGTAGAACCCGCTAAACGTACAGTTGACGTAGATGCGTTTTGTTCATGGTCAGCATGAAGCGTGAAAATACGATCCATGGCTTTAGCCAGAATAGGGTTAACTTTGTAATCTTTGTCTGCTGGAGTTGCAAACATCATATACAAGAAGTTTTCAGCGTAACTTAAGTCATTACGCGGATACATAAATGGTTGACCAACAGTGTATTTGTAGCTCCATGCAGCAAGTGTAGGAACTTTAGCAATTAAGCGAACTGCTGTAATTTCACGGTGATCAACATTTTCGATATCTAAATTGTTGTGATAGAAGGCAGAAAGTGCACCCACTACACCTACCATGATTGCCATCGGATGAGCATCACGACGGAAACCATTAAAGAAACGACTCACTTGATCATGAACCATCGTATGGTTACGAACTTTAGTATCGAATTCTACTTTTTGTTCAGGAGTTGGGAGTTCACCACTTAACAGCAAATAGCAAGTTTCTAAGTAATCTGCTTTAGTTGCAAGTTGGTCAATTGGATAACCGCGATGCAGAAGAACACCTTTATTACCATCGATGTATGTGATTTTAGATTCACATGCAGCAGTAGCCATAAAACCAGGATCAAAAGTAAAGTGACCTGAGGTCAACACATCTTTAACATCGATTACATCTGGGCCCAATGTACCGCTGTAAATTGGTAATTCAATTTCTTTGCCATCAAGCTGTAAAACGGCTTTTTTGCCAGTTGCTTCAGACATTCAATAGATCTCCTGTCCTGGTGAATGTTTATTTAACTCGCAGTACTCATCTTTTAATGCGCGAATTAAACGGGTCAAAATTTGCTATAAGATTAGTGAGTGCTGAAATTTTGTCAATTATACTTATGGATAAAAAATGACATTTTCATAAAGTCTTGGTCAAAAAATACCCAGTAGAATAAGAGGGTATGCAGCACTGACGCAGTATAATAAGTCATATTGAATAAGAGGTGCAGAAAAAAATATCAGTAAAGGTTTCATTATCAGTCATTTTTTATGGGTAAAAATAATAACGATTACTGATTTTGTTGTTGATTTTTAATCAAAAAACATCATAATTATAATAACTTAGGTGAAAGTATTGATCTTGTTGGGGGTTCGTTATGCATTATTTAAAATCATCAATATTTTCAAAAATAATTTTTATTTAGTGATTGGAGACGAGAATAAATGTATGAAAAACGATTGTTTTTTATTCAATTATTTGCAGTTCAAGTATTTTATTGCACATTAAGTAAACAAAATATGGGGGTAAATAAGAAACTTAATAACAGGGAATGAACGTTTATTATAAGAGTAAAATAGTTTTTGAATAAATATCTTATATTTGCTTAATAAATATTGAATTATTTTTTAAGTGATAATGAAAATAAATATACATAGATAATTATTATTTGTTGATCTTTAGTCTAAATAAAATGAATTTAATTTTTGGGGGTTAGATATAGGGGTAAGCTTATATTTTAATTAAAAAAAACCTCTGATTGGATTTTATATAGGCGAGATATTTAGACTTTTTTGATGGGTTATTTTATGTTAATGATTCTTATTTAATGATTTTTATGCAAAAAGCCAAAAGTGATTGTTTGTATTTTGATAGTTGACGTTTTATAATTCAGTGTCGTTTTAAGTTTAGGGGTTGCGGCATTATAGCAATCACCTAAAAATGCTAGCTTTCCTTCGAATTAATTCCAACAAACTCCGGATGGAGTTTTTACTTACAGGATGCCCGCTGTGAAAAGCAACAGACCTGTCAATTTGTCCATGGGTCAAGTTTTAGAAGTAAACTTAAAATCCCCTGTGGCTATTGCATCAATTCTACACCGTCTATCTGGTGTCATCGTATTTTTACTTGTACCAGTGCTTTTGTGGCTTTTAGACAAATCATTGTCTTCGGCTGAAGGTTTTGCTCAAGTTCAAGCAATCTTCGGTAGCTTCATTGTGCGCTTTGTCGTATGGGTATTTGTAGCTGGCTTAATTTTCCACTTTATTGCGGGTGTTAAGCATTTACTTGCTGACCAAGGTATTGCCGAAGAACTACAAAGTGGTCGAATCGCAGCTACTATTTCATTGATTTTGTCTGCAATCGGTATTGTTGCTGCATTTGTATGGATTGTTCTCTAATGAAAAGTGCTACCGGTTTTACAGGTTCAGGTTCGCGCGATTGGTTCATCCAACGTGTAAGTGCTGTTGTATTGGCTGTTTATACTGTTGTGGTATTTGGTTGGATCCTTTGTAATGGCGGATTTAACTATGAGCAATGGTTTGGCTTTATGATGACATTACCAATGAAGATTTTATCTTTATTGGCGGTCTTATCTCTTGTCGCACACGCTTGGATTGGCATGTGGCAAGTATTCACAGATTATGTGACTACTCGTCAGATGGGTCCTTCAGCTTCAGGTTTACGCCTTGTGCTGACATCAGCAGTCATTATTGCTGTATTTGCATATGCAATCTGGGCGATCCAGATTTTTTGGGCGAATTGATAGGAAAAAATCATGGGCGCTATAACCCCTAAAGAAGACTACACAAATATTCAACACCTCACTTTCGATGCAGTTATTGTGGGTGGTGGTGGTTCAGGTATGCGTGCTTCATATCAACTTGCTCAAGCTGGTTTGAATGTTGCAGTCCTGACTAAAGTATTCCCAACACGTTCGCACACTGTTGCAGCGCAAGGTGGTATAGGTGCATCTCTTGGTAATATGCAAGAAGATAACTGGCACTACCACTTTTATGACACAGTAAAAGGTTCGGACTGGTTAGGTGACCAAGATGCAATCGAGTTTATGTGTCGTGAAGCGCCTAAAGTTGTTTATGAACTTGAACACATGGGTATGCCGTTCGACCGTAATGCAGATGGTACGATTTACCAGCGTCCTTTTGGTGGTCACTCTGCGAATTATGGTGAAAAACCAGTTCCACGTGCATGTGCTGCAGCTGACCGTACAGGTCATGCGTTGCTTCATACGCTTTATCAAAGCAACGTGAAAATGGGTACTCAATTCTTTGTTGAATGGATCGCACTTGATCTGATTCGTAACGAAGCGGGTGATGTACTTGGTGTGACTGCAATTGACCAAGAAACGGGCAATATTGCGGTGTTCCAAGCCAAAGCAACATTGTTTGCAACGGGTGGTGCGGGTCGTGTTTACCGTGCATCTACCAATGCGTACATCAATACTGGTGACGGTCTTGGTATGGCAGCACGTTCAGGTATTCCATTGCAAGATATGGAGTTCTGGCAGTTCCACCCAACAGGTGTTGCTGGTGCAGGCGTATTGCTGACCGAAGGTTGTCGTGGCGAAGGTGCAATCCTTCGTAACAAAGATGGTGAACCATTTATGGAGCGCTATGCACCAACTTTGAAAGACTTGGCTCCACGTGATTTCGTATCACGTTCTATGGACCAAGAAATTAAAGAAGGTCGTGGTTGTGGTCCTAAAGGTGATTATATCCTGTTGGATATGACGCATTTAGGTGCAGATACCATCATGAAGCGTTTACCTTCTGTGTTTGAGATTGGTAAAAAATTCGCGAATGTCGACATTACTCGAGAACCAATTCCAGTTGTACCGACGATCCATTATCAAATGGGTGGTATTCCAACCAATATTCATGGGCAAGTTGTTGTTCCTGAAGGTGCTCCGGATACTAACTTTGAGGCGGGTTACGACAAAGCTGGTGAATCTTACTCAAGTAATGGTGGCGAACGTAACTATACAAAACCAATCAAAGGCTTTTATGCTATTGGTGAATGTTCTTGCGTGTCTGTACATGGTGCAAACCGTTTAGGTACAAACTCACTTCTTGATTTGGTTGTGTTTGGTAAAGCTGCGGGTGAACACATCATTGATTATGTGACTAAACATCACGGTGATGAGTATCAACCGCTGCCAACGACTGTATTTGAAAATACACGCAAACGTATTCGTGATTTAGATGAATCAACTTCGGGTGAAAATGCTCAAGAAGTTGCTGATGCTATTCGTGATATCGTTCAAGATCATGCTGGTGTATTCCGTACCCAAGCGTTGCTTGATGAGGGTGTAAAACAGATTCTTGCGATTGAGCCACGCGTTCGTAATATTCATTTAAAAGACAAATCGAAAGTATTTAACACTGCGCGTGTTGAAGCTTTGGAAGTTGAAAATTTATATGAAGTTGCAAAAGCAACGCTAATCTCTGCGGCTGCTCGTAAAGAATGTCGTGGTGCGCATACTGTGGTTGATTATGAGTTACCAGCAGATCACCCAACGTATTCTTATGGTCGTCGTGATGATGAATGGATGAAACATACTTTATGGTTCTCATCGGATAATCGTCTTGAGTATAAGCCAGTGCGTTACAAGCCAGTATCGGTTGATGCGATTCCACCAGCACCACGTACATTCTAATCAGGAGAATAAAGATGAGTAGAGGTACTCGTACATTTCATATCTATCGCTATGATCCTGATAAGGATAAAGCACCGTACATGCAAACTTACAAGCTTGAGTTAACTGACAAGCATCGTATGTTGCTTGATGCGCTTCTAGCATTGAAAATCCAAGATGAAACTTTAACATTCCGTCGCTCATGTCGTGAAGGAATTTGTGGTTCGGATGGTGTAAACATTAATGGTAAAAATGGTTTAGCGTGTCTTTGGAACCTAAACGATTTACCGAATGAAATCACGATTCGTCCATTGCCGGGTTTGCCAGTGGTTAAAGACTTGGTTGTAGATATGAATCAGTTCTACGATCAGTATAATAAAATTCATCCATTCTTGATCAATAATCAGCCTGCGCCAGCGAAGGAACGTTTACAGTCTCCTGAAGAGCGTGAGCATTTAAATGGTCTGTATGAATGTATTTTATGTGCATGTTGTTCAACTGCATGTCCTTCATTTTGGTGGAACCCAGACAAGTTCTTGGGTCCTTCAGCATTGTTGAATGCATACCGTTTCATTATTGATTCGCGTGATACAGCAACTCAAGAGCGTTTGGCTCGTCTAGACGACCCATTCTCTTTATTCCGTTGTAAAGGCATTATGAACTGCGTATCGGTTTGTCCTAAAGGTCTTAATCCGACCAAGGCAATCGGTCATATCCGTAGCATGATGTTTGATCAAGCAGGATAAGTTCTGTTGTAATAAAAAAGCATGCCTATAGGCATGCTTTTTTATATCTCTCAGATGTGGACTTGTTTTGGATTTATAAAAGTTGTAAAGGATTTGTCCGTCGAATAAATAGGATTGAATGAGTGTGGTGATCTTAAGGGTGATTATAAAATAAGCAAAAAACCAAACAATTGTTGTGAAGTTGTTTTAATTGATAAATTAACAGCGATTCTCTGGTTTGAGTCTGCAAAACTAAATTTAAAAATGTTATCCTATTAAAGTAAATAAAGAGAGCCAGTGTAAAAGTTGTGCTCTTTTTTGCTATGCGAAGGTTTGGTATAGGACTATGGTCTACATTGAATCCGAGTATTATATGAAGCACCATATATTAGATGAAAATAGTGGTGATGTATTTAGCTAATTTATAGGAGGTATGTGTCAAAAAAATCAATTGTAACTAAAGAACATGTTAGGATTTACTGGCAAGTTTTAGGTGAAAAAATTGCATTTATGTACATTTTTTCAACACTTAGGTGGGTCTATAAGGTTTATAAATTAAAGAGAAATCGCTTTAGAAAAAATAATATTGTGTGCTTATTTTTTCTAAGTCGATTTGCAAAAAATTGCTCGGTTTCGGTCGAGTATTCAATGAGTGATGATGCCAATAGGGGCGTTATGATTCATTATTCACATTGGGTTATTCCTAATGTAGTGATAACGCCTCTTGGCTTAATGCCTTGTGCGGACTAATGTCATTTTACCAATTTGATGTTATTAATCATGGGTTCGCTTAAAAAGCATCCTGAAAATGTTTTTGCAATAGGAAATGGGTCCACAAATGCAAGAAGTTGCTGACGCACTGCGTCTTGACACAGAGCTTTCCGCTGACAGTGCAGCGTATATTGAAGAACTTTATGAACATTATTTAACCTCACCAGACTCGGTTGGAGCTGATTGGCGTGAATATTTCGATAAATTCCCTAAAGGTGATCAACCGCATAGCAATGTACGTGAGCAGTTCCTATTATTAGGTCGTAATTCTAATCGTGTTCAAGCCGTTGTTCAAAGTGCAGTGAGCTCAGAACATGGCCAACGTCAAATCGGTGTGTTACAACTTATTGCTGCATATCGTAATCGCGGTCATCAAAAAGCAAAATTAGATCCTTTAGGTTTGGCTAAACGTGAAATCGTTCCAGATCTTGATCTTGCTGCGCATGGTTTAACTCAATCTGATTTAGATACTGTATTTAATACAGGGAATTTATCTATCGGAAAAAATGAAGCGACTTTAGGTGAAATGGTTCAAGCAATGGAAGCAACGTATTGTGCTTCTATTGGTACAGAGTACATGCACATTGTTGACACCAAAGAGAAGCGTTGGATTCAACAGCGTCTTGAAAGTGCAAAAGGTCAATTCAATTTTACTCCAGAACAGAAAAAACATGTTTTAGAGCGTCTGACAGCAGCTGAAGGCCTAGAGAAATTCCTAGGTAATAAATATGTTGGTGCTAAGCGCTTTGGTGTTGAAGGCGGTGAGTCTTTTATTCCAATGGTGAATGAACTCATTCAGCGTGCAGGTTCTGTCGGTTGTAAAGAAGTTGTGATTGGAATGCCACACCGTGGACGTCTAAATCTACTTGTTAATATTATGGGTAAAAACCCAGCTGACTTGTTTGGTGAGTTTGAAGGCAAATCAATTCATAAAAAAGGTTCTGGCGACGTTAAATATCACCAAGGTTTTTCTTCAAATGTAATGACACCAGGTGGTGAAGTACATTTAGCATTGGCATTCAATCCATCGCATTTAGAAATTGTTGGGCCTGTGGTTGAGGGTTCCGTTCGTGCGCGTCAAGTTCGTCGTAAAGATATTGGTGGTGATGATGTATTGCCAGTGATTGTGCACGGTGATGCTGCATTTGCTGGGCAAGGTGTCAATCAAGAAACTTTCCAGATGTCGCAAACCCGCGGTTATACCGTAGGTGGTACAGTGCATATTGTTGTGAATAACCAAGTTGGTTTCACGACTTCTGATCCACGTGATGCACGTTCTACAGAATACTGTACTGATATTGCAAAAATGATTCAGTCCCCAATTTTCCATGTGAATGGGGATGATCCTGAAGCTGTATTGTTTGTTGCTCAATTGGCGCATGATTTCCGTCATACCTTCCGTAAGGATGTAGTGATTGATATGTTCTGCTACCGTCGTCGTGGTCACAACGAAGCCGATGAGCCAGCAGCAACACAACCAATGATGTATCAAGTGATCAACAAGAAAGTGACTACACGTGCACTTTATGCAGATCAATTGGTTCAACAAGCAGTGCTTGATCGTGCAGTTGCAGATCAAATGATTGAAGATTATCGTTCAAATTTGGAAGCGGGTAAGCATGTAGCGAACGCGTTGGTTTTAGAACCAAATACCAAAATGTTTGTTGATTGGAAACCTTATTTAGGTCACGACTATACAGATGATTGGGATACAACATTCCCAATTGAGCGTTTAAAAGAACTTGGTGCAAAAATGCGTGAGCTTCCAGAAGGCTTCGTGATGCAACGTCAAGTGTCTAAGGTGATCGATGATCGCTTAAAAATGCAAACGGGTGAAATGCCGTTAAACTGGGGTGCTGCTGAAACTTTAGCTTATGCAACTGTTTTGGATGAAGGCTATTTATTCCGTTTAACAGGTGAAGATGTTGGTCGTGGTACTTTCTCACATCGTCATGCAAAACTGCATAACCAAGTTGATGGCTCTGTTTACATTCCATTATGTAACTTGAAAGAAAATCAACCTCGTACTGCTATTTATGATTCACTCTTGTCAGAAATGGCGGTATTGGCTTTTGAATATGGTTATTCAACGACTTTACCGAAAAGCTTAATTATTTGGGAAGCGCAATTCGGTGACTTCGCAAACTGTGCGCAAGTGGTGATTGACCAATTTATCTCATCGGGTGAAACCAAATGGGAGCGTGTTTGCGGCTTAACATTGTTGCTTCCACATGGTTACGAAGGTCAAGGTCCAGAGCATTCATCTGCACGTTTGGAACGTTTCTTACAGCTGTGTGCCGAAGACAACATGCAAGTGATTACACCGACTACGCCTGCACAGATTTATCATGCAATGCGTCGTCAAGCGGTTCGACCAATTCGTAAACCTATGATTATCACTTCTCCGAAATCATTGCTTCGTCACAAATTGGCAACCTCTACTTTGGATGAGTTGGCAACGGGTACATTCCAAACTGTGATTGATGAAATTGATCAAATTAACAAAGCGGATGTCACACGTTTAGTACTTTGTGGTGGTAAGGTTTATTACGATTTACTTGAAAAACGTCGTGAACAAGCGTTGACCAATACAGCGATTGTGCGTATTGAGCAATTATATCCGTATCCAGAAAAACGTATTGCTGAAATGCTTGCTTCTTATCCGAATGTAAAAGAAGTAGTTTGGACGCAAGAAGAACCGAAAAACCAAGGTGCTTGGTTATTTATCGCACCACGTCTTTATGATGATGTGATGAAAACAGGTAAACAAGTTCGTATTAGTTATGCAGGTCGTGAAGCTTCTGCTGCACCGGCTTGTGGTTCACCTTATTTGCATGCAAAACAACAAGCTCAGCTGGTTAACGACGCATTGGCGATTGTGGCTGAACAATCAGGAGATTCTAAATAATGGCAACCGAAATTAAAGCACCGGTATTCCCAGAGTCAGTTGCAGACGGAACAATTGCAACTTGGCACAAACAACCAGGTGAAGCTGTATCACGCGATGAAGTGATTTGTGATATTGAAACTGATAAAGTTGTTTTAGAAGTTGTCGCTCCTGCTGACGGTACAATTGCCTCAATCATTAAAGGTGAAGGCGAAACTGTTTTATCAAATGAAGTGATTGCTCAATTCGAAGAAGGTGCTGTTTCTGGTGCTGCGCAAACTCAAGCTGTTCAATCAGAGCAGAAAGTAGAGCAAGCGGCTTCACAAACTGAAGCAGGTGCTTCTCCTGTAGTAGAGCGTGCTCAGCCTGTGTCTGATCAAGCGCCTGCGGTACGTAAAGCGTTGACTGAAACAGGTATTGCTGCGACTGATGTTGCAGGGACTGGTCGCGGTGGTCGCATTACGAAAGAAGATGTTGCTAATCATCAGACTAAACCAGCTGCTGCACCTTTAAGTGTCGCTGTAGGTGAGCGTATTGAGAAACGTGTTCCAATGACACGTCTTCGTAAGCGTGTAGCTGAGCGTCTTCTTTCTGCAACTCAAAACACTGCAATGTTGACGACGTTTAACGAAGTGAACATGAAACCTGTTATGGAAATGCGCAAGCAATTTAAAGATGCGTTTGAAAAGCGTCATGGTGCGCGTCTTGGCTTTATGTCTTTCTTTGTAAAAGCAGTTACTGAAGCACTTAAACGTTACCCAGCCGTAAATGCATCAATTGATGGCGATGATATTGTTTATCATGGTTATTATGATATTGGTGTTGCGGTATCAAGTGAGCGTGGCTTAGTCGTTCCTATTCTGCGTGATACAGACCGTATGAGCTATGCTGAAGTTGAATCGGGCATTGGTGCTTATGCTGCGAAAGCACGTGAAGGGAAATTGTCCATTGAAGAAATGACAGGTGGTACGTTCACTATCACCAATGGTGGTACCTTCGGTTCATTGCTTTCTACGCCTATTTTAAACCAACCACAAACTGCGATTTTGGGTATGCATAAAATCCAAGAGCGCCCTATGGCAGTCAACGGTCAAGTTGAAATCTTGCCAATGATGTATTTAGCGCTTTCTTACGATCATCGCATGATCGATGGTAAAGAAGCAGTAGGTTTCCTTGTAACAGTGAAAGAGCTGTTAGAAGAACCAGCTAAACTCATCCTTGACCTGTAACTAATTTATTATAAATCTTCCTTCAGCTCGCTTGATGAAAGCGGGAAAAGTCCTCTTTAAAAAGAGGACTTAGGGAGAAAGAATGGGGATAAAAATGTCTCAACAGTTTGATCTTGTTGTTATTGGCGGTGGGCCAGGTGGTTATGAAGCGGCAATTCGTGCTGCTCAACTTGGTTTTAAAGTTGCTTGTATTGAAAAACGCATTCATAAAGGCAAACCATCTTTAGGTGGTACTTGTTTGAATGTAGGTTGTATTCCTTCTAAAGCTTTACTCGATTCTTCTCATCGTTATGAAGATACTGTTCATCATTTAGATGATCACGGTATTCATACAGGCGAAGTCGCTTTTGATTTGTCTAAAATGCTTGCGCGTAAAGACAAAATTGTTGACCAATTGACTATGGGTATCGATGGCCTTCTAAAAGGTAACGGTATCGAGTGGTTAAAAGGTACGGGTAAATTACTTGCGGGTAAAAAAGTAGAATTTGTATCTCACGAAGGTGAAACTCAAGTTTTAGAGCCTAAGTATGTCATCCTTGCAACGGGTTCTGTGCCAATCAATATTCCTTCTGCTCCTGTAGATCAAGATGTGATTGTTGACTCAACTGGCGCACTTGAATTCCAAGAAGTACCTAAGCGTTTAGGTGTGATTGGTGCAGGCGTAATTGGTCTAGAGTTGGGTTCGGTTTGGCGTCGTTTAGGTGCTGAAGTTGTTGTATTTGAAGCAATGGATGCATTCTTACCAATGGCTGATAAAGCCTTGGCAAAAGACTACCAAAAACTATTGACTAAACAAGGTATGGATATTCGTGTTGGCGCTAAAGTTGCTGGTACTGAAGTCAATGGTTCAGAAGTGACTGTTCAATATACCCAGGGCGGTGAAGACAAAACTCAAACTTTCGATAAATTGATTGTTTGTGTGGGTCGTCGTGCCTATGCTGAAGGTCTATTGGCTGATGATTGTGGTATTAAACTGACTGAACGTGGTTTAGTTGAAGTGAACGATTGGTGTGCAACTTCTGTTGAAGGTGTATATGCAATTGGTGACTTAGTACGTGGTCCAATGCTTGCACATAAAGCAATGGAAGAAGGTGTGATGGCGGTGGAGCGTATTCACGGTCATGCAGCTCAAGTGAACTATGACACGATTATTTCTGTCATCTATACACACCCAGAAGCGGCGTGGGTGGGTTTAACTGAACAACAGGCGGTCGATAAAGGTCACGAAGTGAAAACTGGTCAATTCGGTTTTGCTGCAAATGGCCGTGCTATGGCTGCTGGTGAAAATGCTGGTTTCGTGAAGTTTGTTGCTGATGCGAAAACTGACCGTCTATTGGGTATGCACGTGATTGGACCTGCTGCATCTGATATTGTACACCAAGGTATGATTGCACTTGAATTTGTATCTTCTGTTGAAGATTTGCAATTAATGACTTTTGGTCATCCAACCTTCTCTGAGGTGGTGCATGAAGCTGCTTTAGCAGTGGATGGACGAGCGATCCACGCGATTCAGCGTAAACGAAAATAACAAAATGGAGCGGCTTAGGCCGCTCTTTTTCTATTTGATGGTTGTATTTATTTGAATAATCATCTAAAAATAAAGATAACAAGTTTTAAAACGTTTTAAAAAAATGCCAATACTGCATTGACGGATGTCGGGGTGTTGGTGGGTCATAACAAAGTGAAAAAGTAGTAAATAAAAAGGTCTTTTAATGAATTTACATGAGTATCAAGCCAAAGCGTTATTAAAAAAATATGGTATGCCTGTTCAAGAGGGTGTACTTGCGACCAATGCAGATGAAGCAGTAGCAGCATTTGAGCAACTCGGTGGAAAATTTGCCGTTATGAAGGCTCAAGTTCATGCTGGCGGTCGTGGAAAGGCCGGTGGCGTAAAAGTCGTAAAATCTGCTGAAGAAGCTGCGGAATATGCAAATAGTATCATTGGTACGCGTTTAGTCACTTATCAAACTGATGCTAACGGTCAACCAGTAAATAGTATTTTGGTGGCTGAAGATGTCTATCCTGTAGAACGGGAATTATATCTGGGTGCCGTGGTTGATCGCTCAAGTCGTCGTGTCACTTTTATGGCATCCACTGAGGGTGGTGTTGAAATTGAGAAAGTAGCAGAAGAAACGCCAGAAAAAATTATTAAAGTAGAAGTGGACCCTTTGGTTGGGTTATTACCATTTCAAGCGCGTGAAGTCGCTTTTGCTTTAAATTTAAAAGATGGTCAAATCAATCAATTTGTTAAAATTATGACGGCAGCTTATCAAGCATTTGTTGAAAATGATTTTGCATTGTTCGAGATTAATCCGCTTTCAGTCCGTGAAAATGGCGATATTTTGTGTGTCGATGCCAAAGTAGGAATCGATTCAAATGCACTTTATCGTATCCCTCAAGTTGCCGCATTACGTGACAAATCTCAGGAAAACGAACGTGAGTTAAAAGCGTCTGAATTTGACCTTAACTATGTTGCGCTAGAAGGTAATATTGGTTGTATGGTGAATGGTGCTGGGCTTGCAATGGCAACTATGGACATCATTAAGTTGTACGGTGGCCAACCTGCTAATTTCTTAGATGTGGGCGGCGGTGCAACGAAAGAACGTGTGATTGAAGCATTTAAAATTATTCTTGCAGATACTTCTGTTCAAGGGGTTTTAATCAATATCTTCGGAGGCATTGTGCGTTGTGACATGATTGCTGAGGCTATTATTGCAGCGGTTCAGGAAGTAAATGTAACTGTACCTGTCGTGGTTCGACTAGAAGGCAACAATGCTGAGTTAGGTGCAAAATTACTTGATGAATCAGGTTTGAAATTAATTTCTGCAAACGGTCTGTCTGATGCTGCGGAAAAAATTGTTGCTGCAGTGAAAGCGTAAAGGAGTATCAATCATGAGCGTATTAATTAATAAAGACACGAAAGTATTGGTACAAGGTTTTACTGGTAAAAATGGTACCTTTCATTCAGCACAAGCCTTGGATTACGGTACTAAAGTCGTGGGTGGCGTAACACCAGGAAAAGGTGGTCAAGTTCATCTAGATTTACCCGTATTTAACACCATGAAAGATGCAGTGAGAGAAACCAAGGCAGATGCTTCGGTTATTTATGTTCCTGCACCTTTTGTTTTGGATTCAATTATTGAAGCAGTAGATTCTGGAATTGAGCTGATTGTCGTCATTACCGAAGGTGTGCCGACTTTAGATATGCTTAAGGCTAAACGCTATTTAGAAACCTATGGTAATAATGCACGTCTTATTGGGCCAAATTGTCCAGGGATTATTACCCCAGGCGAATGCAAGATAGGCATCATGCCAGGACACATTCATCAGTCAGGTAAAATCGGGATCATTTCTCGTTCTGGTACACTGACTTATGAAGCTGTTGCTCAAACGACCAAACTGGGTCTAGGCCAGTCAACCTGTATTGGTATTGGTGGTGATCCGATTCCAGGCATGAATCAAATTGACTGCTTAAAACTATTCCAAGAAGACCCACAAACAGAAGCCATTATTATGATTGGTGAAATTGGTGGAACCGCGGAAGAAGAAGCTGCTGAATATATTCAATCTCATGTGACCAAACCTGTAGTCGGTTATATCGCAGGCGTAACTGCACCGAAAGGAAAACGCATGGGACATGCAGGTGCAATTATTTCTGGAGGTAAGGGAACAGCTGAAGAGAAATTTATTGCATTTGAAAAAGCTGGAATGGCATATACCCGAAGTCCCGCAGAATTGGGTTCAACGATGTTCCAACTTTTAAAAGACAAAGGCTTGGCTTAATTAAATTAAAAATAAAAAACCTCATCATTGAATGGGGTTTTTTATTTTCATTAATTACGGCAGGACTATCCATTAAGGCCTCACTAAAAACTAGCCGTGCTTTCATCTTGAGCCAAAATTTTGGTGATATGGTTTAATGATTAATTTAAAGTGAGCATTTAAAATTTGAAATAAATTTGCTTTAAGATAGTATTGAGTGAGAGAAATGTATAAATAATAAATATCAGAAAGTGAAGCAAAAAATACCGCAAATGATTCCTTCTAAAAATAAATTATTCAAGGATGATTGATGATAAAATAAAAACATCTCTTAAAAATCAGTCATCAAAACTTATACTTATTATTTAAGAAACTTTATATGACAATTTTGCATATCAATATAATAAAACAAGCAATAGTAGTGATAACTAAATCTTTATAATGAATATATATTTTTAAAAGTGTAATAAGTACACGTCGATCTGATCTGGTGTTGTCAATGTCCATAAATAAGGAAAGACTTACTCATCTCAAGCAACTTGAAGCTGAGAGTATTCATATTATCCGTGAAGTGGCTGCCGAATTTGAAAATCCGGTGATGTTGTATTCTATCGGTAAAGATTCTGCAGTCATGCTACATCTTGCCTTGAAAGCCTTTTATCCTGCAAAACTTCCTTTCCCATTATTGCATGTCGATACAGGCTGGAAGTTCAAAGATATGATCACATTCCGCGACAACATGGCGAAAACCCATGGTTTCGATTTGATTGTGCATCAAAATAAAGAAGGCAAAGATGCTGGAATTAATCCCTTTGATCACGGCAGTTCAAAATATACAGATATTATGAAAACCCAAGGCTTAAAACAAGCATTGGATAAGTACAAATTTGATGCAGCCTTCGGTGGTGCGCGTCGTGATGAAGAAAAATCACGTGCGAAAGAACGTGTATATTCGTTCCGTGATACGAAACATCGTTGGGATCCTAAAAATCAACGTCCAGAACTTTGGAATCTTTATAACGGTAAAGTAAACAAAGGTGAAAGTATTCGTGTGTTCCCATTATCAAACTGGACTGAGCTTGATATTTGGCAATACATTTACTTGGAAAGCATTCCATTGGTACCTTTGTATTTAGCTGCAGAACGTCCTGTAGTTGAACGTAGTGGTACACTCATTATGGTTGATGATGAACGTATGCCTTTAAAAGAAGGTGAAGTTCCACAAATGAAATCGGTACGTTTCCGTACTCTAGGATGTTATCCACTGACAGGTGCAGTTGAGTCAACAGCCAACACCTTGCCAGAGATTATCCAAGAGATGCTACTTGCGACCAGTTCTGAACGTCAAGGTCGTATGATTGACCATGATGAAGCAGGCTCGATGGAAAAGAAAAAGCAAGAAGGTTACTTCTAATTTTTCGATCTAAAACCGATTTCTAAGCATTTGTGGAGTTTGAGCAATGTCTCATCAATCTGAATTGATTAGCCAAGATATTTTGGGCTATTTAAAACAACATGAAAATAAAGACTTATTGCGCTTTTTAACGTGCGGTAATGTTGATGATGGTAAATCGACTTTAATTGGTCGCCTGCTTTATGACTCAAAATTGATTTATGAAGATCAATTACAAGCGGTGACTCGTGACTCGAAAAAAGTCGGTACAACGGGCGATGCACCAGATTTGGCGTTACTTGTAGATGGTTTACAAGCTGAACGTGAACAGGGTATTACCATTGATGTAGCGTATCGTTATTTCTCGACGGAAAAACGTAAGTTTATTATTGCGGATACGCCAGGGCATGAGCAATATACACGTAATATGGCAACAGGTGCGTCGACGTGTGACCTTGCAATTATTTTGATTGATGCGCGTTATGGTGTCCAAACCCAAACACGTCGTCATACATATATTGCCAGTTTGCTGGGAATTAAGAATATTATTGTTGCAATCAACAAAATGGACTTGGTGGAATTCTCTGAAACACGTTTTAATGAGATTCAAGCGGAATATGCAGGTTTCGTTGCTCAATTGGGTGATCGTAAACCAAGCAACATCATCTTTACGCCCATTTCTGCATTAAATGGCGATAACGTGGTGAATGTTTCTGAACATACGCCGTGGTACACGGGTCAAACTTTAATGGGTTCGCTTGAATCTGTTGAAATTAACCGTGATACAGCACAACGTGATTTCCGTTTCCCTGTGCAATATGTCAACCGTCCGAATCTTGATTTCCGTGGTTTTGCGGGAACGATTGCGTTAGGCGAAATTAACGTCGGTGATACCGTTGTCGCATTACCTTCAGGTAAGTCTTCAACAGTGAAAGAAATTGTCACTTTTGATGGCAATCTTGAACATGCATTTGCTGGTCAAGCAGTGACATTAACGCTCAATGATGAAATTGATGTTTCACGCGGTAATATGTTGGTACGTGCAGATCAAGGTGTTCCGACCATTTCACGTTCTGTAAAAGCGACTGTGGTGTGGATGGCGGATCACGCACTTGTGCTTGGTAAGTTGTATAACATCAAAATTGGTACGCAAACTGTTCCTGCGAAAGTGACTGCTATTAACTACCGTACTAACGTGAACACACTTGAGCAAATGCAAGTAGATCATCTTGATTTAAATGCGATTGCCAATGTAACTGTTGAATTTGATGCACCAGTGGTATTTGATCGTTACCAAGAGAGCCGTTATACGGGTTCATTTATTTTCATTGATCGTTTAAATAACGTAACGATTGGTGCAGGTATGGTGGAAGAGTCTGTTGAGTGGTCTGCACATAGCAACCCTGTGACAGCAGAAGATCGTGCAGCACGTTTGGGTCAAAAACCTGCGTCTATTACTGTATCAATCAAAGCTTTGGAATATGCACAAGCACTTGAGAGTTTATTGCTTCAACAAGGGATTGTGGCAATTGCGAAAACTGATTTAGATGCTGCGCAAGTTGCATTACTTCGTGAAACAGGTATTGCAGTGATTACCTCTGTGACTGAAGGTACAGATGTTGTGTTTATGCAAGAAGCAGTTGAAGAGCTTGCTGAAAAAATTGTGGAATTGGTTCGTTTATAAGAGTGAGCTGATTCACAAGAAACCCACCTACTGGTGGGTTTTTTGTTTATCATATTTCAAAATAAAAAATTGAGCAAAATTATGAAAATGGATGGCGTGGCAATTTTACAACATTATGTACCGCAGTTTCTTTTAAGAAGTTTTAAAAAAGACCATACTAAAAAAGATCAAATTTATGTTTTGGATAAGATCAGAAAAAAGGTTTACCCATCAAACATTAGAAATATGGCGGGGGAAAGGTATTTCTATAATTTTAAAAATAATGGGGAAGTACAAACCTTTGAAAAATACCTATCTAAAATAGAATCAGATGTAAAAAATATTATAGATAAAATAATAAAAAATAAAAAATTAAGTATTTTGAATGATAAGGAAAGACAGTTAATTAGTGAATATATTTGCATTCAATATATAAGAACAAAAAATCATAGAGAGTTAACGAAGAATTTAATTTTACAGGTTGCGGAACGCTTTAAAGGGCTGGGTATAGCGGGAATAGATAATTTTTCAACTGATGGAATTGATGAAAAAGTAAAAAAAATGTCAATATTGCATATGCTTCAACTTTCAAAAGAGCTTTTACCGTATTTTCAGATAAAAAAATGGTTTTTATTAAATTCATTGGAACATAATTTTTGTATTGGAGATACTCCAGTAGTTTTAAGAAATTCGATAATAAATCCGATGTTTGGAGATCCTGATTTGGGTTTAGCATCAGTAGGTGTGGAAATTTACTTTCCAATCAGTCCATGTATTTGCATAGTTGCTATATGTCCAAGTTTGATGAAGGATTTGGAACGGGCTAGATACTTTCCTAATTATGATTATCCTGGTATGACAATTTTAGGTGCTATTGAGAAAGGAGGATTTTTTAATGTAAATCAAAATTATGTGGAAAGAATTAATCAATTACAATTTTTTGACTCTGAACAATTTTTGTTTTCAAAGGATGAGAAGAGTCTAGAATTTTTCCATAGGTTGACTATAGATAAGCAAAAAGTAATTGTAGGGGAGCGGTTAAGGCTTTACTAACTATAAACATTAAAAAATGCTAAATTTTTTATAAATACCATCTAATTATACATAAGTCCGAGCTGACTTCATTCCTTTCGCGATCTATGTTCAAATAAGCTTAATAAACTTGAAAAGTAAAGGATAAGGAAAGCAATCATGTCACAAAAAATTATGCAGCAAGTCATCATTACCGAATCGGGTGGCCCAGAAAAATTAGCTTATGAAGCGGTCGCTATTCCAATTGCACAAGCAGATGAAGTTTTAATAAAAGTACATGCCTTTGGAATCAACCGTCCTGATATCTTGCAACGTCAAGGTTTATATCCAATGCCTAAAGGTGTAACACCTGTACCGGGCTTGGAAGTGGCAGGTATTGTGGAAGAAGTGGGAAGTGATGTCACTAAATTCAAAGTGGGTGACAAAGTTTGTGGTCTAACCAATGGTGGTGGTTATGCAGAATATTGCGTCGTGCCTGAAAGCCAAACATTGAGTATTCCTGAAGGTGTAAGCTTTACTCAAGCCGCAGCGATTCCCGAAACCTTCTTTACTGTTTGGGCGAACGTCTTTCAAATGGGGCAAGCCAAAGAAGGGGAGACCGTACTTATACATGGCGGAACCAGTGGTATTGGTACAACTGCGCTTATGTTGTGTAAAGCATTAAGCATTAAAACTTTCGCAACGGTAGGTACTGATGAAAAAGTACAATCAATTTCACATCTAACCACGGCTATTAATTATAAAACTCAGGACTTCGAGCAAGTCATCAATGAGAAAACAGAAAATGCAGGTGTTGATGTTATTTTGGATATGGTGGGTGCACCTTATTTAGAGAAAAATTTAAATTTGCTGCGTCGTGATGGGCGTTTGGTCTATATTGCTTTTTTGGGGGGGCGTAAAGCCAAAGAGATTAATCTGGGACATATCATGATGAAACGTTTGACCATCACGGGTTCGACGATGCGTGCACGTTCTACGGCTGAAAAAGCTGAAATTGCTCAAGGCCTAGAAGATACTGTTGCGCCATTTTGGGCGAAAGGGGAATGCTTACCCATGATTTACAAGACCTTTAAATTTGATCAAATTCAAGCTGCACATGCATGCATGGATACGGGTGAACATGTGGGCAAGATAGTGGTAGACATTATATAAAAGAGGTGGGCTAGAAAAAGAAAAGCTGAGTGATACTTGGCTTTTTTAATTGAAAAGTATGATAAAAAATCAAAAAAATCTAAATGTTGATAAATAGTGATCACTATTCGACACAACCTGTCAAAAGTGTGGTGTACATTCACTCTAGATTAAACCTGACTGATTTATTTGGTTTTCTGGGTTAAAAGTAATACACACTAGAGGGTAGAGCGTGAAAATAGTATCGACATCATATACGCGTGCACAAGGTTTTCGAGCACTTAAACGTTTGCACAAGGCTATTATTTATAACCGTATATTACATGTTGATTTGCATAAAATGTACAAAGCATTGATTCATTTGGAACGTTATATGGAACGTTTAAATCAGCAAAAATCTGCAAAAAAAATAAAAGAAAAAAAATTTGATTATGAATAGACAGAAGTGTCTGTATTTTTTAGACTGAATTAGGGGAACTGAAATAATTATAATTAGTTTTAAATTACTTTATTTTAGTGAATAAGATGTCGTCACTAATTTAAAAATGGCAGATTCAACCTGTATTGGTTAAAAATAGTACATATACAAATGTACAGTGAGGGAATATGAAGCGTATTGCTTCAACGCATGAGCGCCTTGCAGAGCGTTTAGCAAATATATTAACCAAATTAAATGTGGGATATCAACTGGGTGTAGTTGAATTGGCTCAGGAATTTCAGGTGAGTACACGAACAATAGAGCGAGATTTTGATCGCTTGAATTCATACTTACCTTTAATTCAGGATGAAAATAGTAAGAAATATTCACTTGACCCTCTATATTTAGGGCGTTTTAAGTTGCAAGATATCCAAAATTTTGCTCAACTTTCAGGGATGAGTGAGCTCTATCCTTCTTTAAATATGTCTTTTTTACGTGGTTTATTGGATGAGCGTGCCAGTCAGGTTTTCTCTGCAAAAGGTTATTATTTTGAAAATGCGGCACAATTTGCTGCACATTTTCAAGTTCTTGCAGAAGCGATTCAACAACGTAAGCAAATCCATTTTACTTATAATAACAGGCCACGTTCGGTATATCCTTATCGCTTAATTCATTATCAAGGCAATTGGTATTTAGCTGCCACGGCTGAAGAGGAATTGCGTGCCTACCGTTTAAGTAAGATCGATCACGTGACGCAACAAATGGCCACACAATTTGAACATGATCCTGATATTTTAGCGCAACTTGAAGATGATGAGGGGATTTGGTTTGGTAGAAATAAGCAGGACGTGTTGGTTTCAGTTCGTCCAGAAATGGCATTGTATTTTAAGCAGCGTCACTTGCTTCCTGAGCAGACGATAGAGGAAGAAGATACAACTGGAGCACTACTGGTTCGTTGTCAAATTCGCCATGAAATGCAACTTTTACCTTTAGTGCGTTATTGGATTCCCTATATTAAAATTATTCATCCATCACATTTTCAAGAAAAATTAGAACAGGACTTAAAACTGTATTTATCTGCGCCTTTTTTAGGTTGAATCAAGCACATATAAAATCAGGGGGTGATAAGCTCTCTTTTTTTATAGTCATTGATTATTTAAATTTATGAGTTCTAGACATAAAAAAACCAGCATTAAGCTGGAATTTTTATTGCACCATTTTAAAAAGTATTAAAATGGTGCCCGAGGCCAGACTCGAACTGGCACGCTTTGTGGGCGGGGGATTTTAAATCCCCTGTGTCTACCGATTTCACCACTCGGGCATTGTACAAGATTGGAGGCGGAGGTCGGAATCGAACCGGCGTACACGGAGTTGCAGTCCGCTGCATGACCACTCTGCCACCCCGCCATCTCTTGTGTTGCACATATTAGCAATCTTTGAAAAAAAAACAATACTATAAATCGTGTAGATGCACATAAATTCGGCATATAGAATAAAATTGAGCAAATAATCATGTATTATTTGCGAAATTGATTCATATCTACTTTGGAGATGTGCCGTGGCATTAGTTTTAGATGGTCGTGCATTGGCGAAAAACATTGAAGCTGACTTGTTAACACGTGTAGAAGCGTTAAAAGCCAAAACAGGTCGTACCCCGATTCTTGCAACCATTTTGGTCGGTGATGATGGTGCATCTGCGACTTATGTACGCATGAAAGGCAATGCTTGCCGTCGTGTGGGTATGGATTCACTTAAAGTTGAGTTAGGCAAAGAAACAACAACTGAGCAATTATTGGCAGAAATTGAAAAACTCAACGCCAATCCAGATGTTCACGGGATTTTATTGCAACATCCTGTACCTGAACAAATTGATGAGCGTGCATGTTTCGATGCAATCTCGCTAGCAAAAGATGTCGATGGTGTAACTTGCTTGGGTTACGGCCGTATGGCGATGGGTGAGGCCGCGTATGGTTCAGCAACACCTGCGGGCATCATGACGATTTTAAAAGAAAATAAGATCGAAATTGCAGGTCTACATGCAGTGGTTGTTGGACGCTCTGCAATTTTGGGTAAACCTATGGCTGCGATGTTGCTGCAAGCCAATGCAACCGTAACGATTTGCCATTCACGCACCAAAAATCTTCCAGAACTTGTAAAACAAGCGGATATTATTGTCGGTGCGGTAGGTAAAGCTGAATTGATCCAAAAAGACTGGATTAAACAAGGCGCTGTGGTGGTCGATGCCGGTTTCCATCCACGGGATGGTGGTGGTGTGGGTGATATTCAGTTAGTGGGTATTGAAGATGTGGCTTCTGCCTATACACCTGTTCCGGGTGGTGTAGGGCCAATGACCATTACCACGCTGATTCGTCAAACGGTTGAAGCTGCTGAAAAAGCTTTAGGTTAATTTTTATAAGACTCCAAAATCAGTTTTATATTGGTTTTGGAGTCGTGATATCGTCATTTGCTGCTGTTCGAGGCAGGACTAAATTCGATAAAAATGTTTCTGCGAAGTATTAAATAAATGATGGTTTCAGTCGAGTTCAGCAAATGGCAATGGTTTTGCCTACTTTTGTCGAAACAAAAGTAGGTCGAACCGAAGGTTATGCACATCATGCGTCTTAACGTGTAAGACCCCGTCGTGCGTTTATTAAAAAATTCAACAAATATAAAGTGTCCATGACCTGTACTTTCCAATTTCCTCAAGCACCCGAGCATCTGCTCAAAGCCTTGCATGAGGTGATTCCAAATTGTGAGCTTTTAGCTCAGCAACTTCCTGAGACACCCATTTCACTGTGGCTCATTCCACCCGTATTCCCAATCGATCGCTTGGATGATGAAGTCATTCGTCGTATTTGGAATGATACACCGTATTGGATTTTTTGCTGGGCATCTGGTTTAGCCATGGCGCAGTGGTTGTTGGCCGAGCCACATCATGTTAAAGATAAAGTTGTTTTAGACTTTGGGGCCGGTTCTGGAGTGGTGGCAATTGCTGCGAAAATGGCAGGTGCAAAACGCGTGATCTGTTGTGATATCGATCAGGTAAGTCTAGACGCTTGTCGTGCTAATGCAGGGCTGAATAATGTTGAACTCGAATATTTAGAGGATTTATATCAAGCTGAGCAAGTCGATGTGCTTCTAGCTGCGGATGTACTCTATGATCAATGCAATCGATATTTCTTGGATGAATTTTTAAAATTCACATCAGAGGTGTGGGTGGCAGATAGTCGAGTGAAAAACTTTAGTCATCCAAAATACCAAAAACTAGAGGAACGTAGTGCCACGACTTGGCCCGATTTGGATGAATCTAAAGAGTTTCGGAATGTCAGTTTTTATAAGACGCTGTAAATTGCATCCTAATTTTTTAATAATCGATTAAGAACAAGTATAACGAACCACGCGTAATGTACTTGGACGTGCATCTAAAGCCTGTCGAGTCGCGTAATCTTCGCTATTATGTAAATCAGGGGTATTGCTTAAGCCAATACTGGTTCGGCTTTGTCCAATTTGACGACCAAACTTTTCAGTCTGTAGGGCAGGATTCGCAATTTCATTGGTGCTTAGAATATTTATTGTATATTGCTTATTCATCCCTAAAACTTTTTGACAAGCCCGCTGTAATTTAGTCTCGTCCATATTTTGATTTTGACGTCCTGCCAATGTGTAGGCTAAGGTTGCTGAATTGCTAGATTGATTTTCAATTTGATAACCGACATTGCCGTTATATGGGCGCGGGGTACTTTGACAAGCGGCTAAACCCAGTGCACTAACTACAAATAAAAATAAAATATAATTTTTCATCAAGTACTTCCTACTATTCTTTGGTTTAGTATCGCATAAATTAACGATTACATCGCTTGAAAGCAGCCTCAATTTTCTAATCTGTATTTGAAATGATGTAATAAAATATATAAATCATTTTTTTATTTTCGTTTTCGAAAAATTACGAATATACTTTGGATGTTTTGTTACACAATACGGCCTAAACTCTTTATTGATTGAGTTGGTTATGTGGTGGCGTCATTAGGCATCGATTATATAAAAGAAAAGGACGTTTTATTATCGGGCTGTTTTTGCGTATTTTTATCTTCAAGTACATAAAAATATAAAATGAGTCGAGATGGGTAAGCTGGGATAGGGTCAAAATGTTAAATCTTCAAAAAAAATATATTGTAGCTTTTGATCAAGGGACTACAAGTTCACGTGCAATTGTTTTAGATCATGATGCAAATGTAATTAGCATGGCTCAGCGTGAATTTACGCAAATTTATCCGCAACCTGGCTGGGTCGAGCATGATCCTATGGAAATATGGGCCACACAAAGTGCAGTGTGGGTAGAAGCCTTGGCTCAAGCCAGTATTCAAAGTCATCAAGTGGCTGCTATTGGTATCACCAATCAACGTGAAACGACGGTAATCTGGGACAAAAAAACGGGCAAGCCAATTTACAATGCAATTGTTTGGCAAAGTCGACAAAGTACTGACATTTGTAGCCATTTACAGCGGGATGGCTGGCAAGACTATATTCGTGAAGTCACTGGACTGGTCATTGATCCATATTTTTCGGGAACAAAAATTAAATGGATTCTCGATCATGTGGAAGGCAGTCGTGAGCGTGCGAAAAAAGGCGAGTTGTTATTTGGAACTATTGATACTTGGCTCATTTGGAAATTAACCAATGGGCAAGTACATGTCACAGATTATACCAATGCATCTAGAACCATGCTCTTTGATATTCAAAAATTAGACTGGGATGAAAAGCTGTTAAACCTGTTGGATATTCCACGTGAAATTTTGCCTGAAGTGAGAAGCTC
Organism: Acinetobacter albensis; assembly: GCF_900095025.1. Lineage (GTDB taxonomy): Bacteria > Pseudomonadota > Gammaproteobacteria > Pseudomonadales > Moraxellaceae > Acinetobacter > Acinetobacter albensis. The sequence goes on from NZ_FMBK01000002.1 coordinate 37,037, forward strand.
TTCTGAAGTTTATGGTTATACCCAAAGTGTGAGTGGTCAAGAAGTAGGTATTCCTATTGCAGGTATTGCTGGTGATCAACAAGCTGCCTTGTTTGGACAGATGTGTGTGGAAGCTGGGCAAGCCAAAAACACTTATGGGACTGGATGTTTTTTGCTGATGAATACAGGCAAGAAAATTATCCATTCCAAACATGGGCTTTTAACCACGATCGCCTGTGGTGCAAAAGGAGAGGTTAATTATGCGCTTGAAGGAGCTGTTTTTAATGGTGGTTCATGTGTTCAATGGCTACGCGATGAATTAAGAGTGATTAATGATTCACATGATTCTGAATACTATGCCAACAAAGTTAAAGACAGTAATGGGGTATATGTTGTACCTGCCTTTACTGGACTTGGGGCACCTTATTGGGATCCGACTGCGCGGGGAGCTATTTTGGGAATTACCCGTGGTGTCAGCATGGAACATATTATTCGGGCAACATTAGAGTCGATTGCTTATCAAACTCGAGATGTACTGGATGCTATGCAGCAGGACGCCTGTGAAAAACTGAAAACCTTACGTGTAGATGGTGGTGCAACAGGCAATAATTTCTTAATGCAATTTCAGGCTGATATTTTAGGAACATCTGTAGAGCGTTTGGAGATGAAAGAAACAACCGCTTTAGGAGCAGCATTTCTAGCGGGTTTAGCGACTGGTTTTTGGTCAGACTTACAAGAAATTAAAAAGAAAACGGCAATTGAACGCGTTTTTAAACCTCAATACTGTCTAGACACGACTGAAAAAATGTATAAGGGGTGGTTAAAAGCAGTCGGCCGAACAAGAAACTGGGCAGAAGATTAATTTTTATCATCTAATTTAAAGCCTATTGATCTTTTACCTATGTTTAGGATGGTCGTCTTTGTAGTTTTCCAAGACGTATTTATGAAAGTGATACAGTATTTTTATTGCTTAGGTTTGGCTAAGATTTCCCTCTATGAGGTGTGATAAAACTTGATCACAAGGTCAAGATGATCTGGATTCATGTTTTATCTAAGGCATTTTCACCGATAAGCTCTTGTATAGCCAAAATATTAACAGAGCCTCATGTCTTTTTAATCAAATAAGGATAACGCAGTGAGTTTGATGCTTCGTCAACAGCAAACACTCGATTTGGTTCGAGAACGTGGTTATATCAGCATTGATGAGCTTGCACAGCATTTTGATGTCACGCCACAAACGATACGTCGTGATATTAATCAGCTTGCAGATGCTGGACTATTGAAGCGTTACCATGGTGGAGCGGCATCTTCTGATTCAAGTGTAGAAAATACCACTTACATCATGCGTGCTGGTCAACAATCAGAAGAAAAGCATCGAATTGCTGAAGCTGTGGCTGCAGCAGTCCCTGATCATGCATCTTTGTTTATTAATATTGGCACCACGACTGAAGCAATTGCTCATGCACTCTTAAATCATCAAGGCTTAAAAGTCATTACCAATAATTTGAACGTGGCTAAAATCTTGAGTGCCAAAGCAGATTTTGAAGTGCTCATCGCCAGTGGTCAAGTTCGCCCAGATGGGGGGGTGATTGGACAAGCAACAGCGGAATTTTTCAAACAATTTAAAGTTGATTATGCGTTGGTTGGCATCAGTGGAATTGATGAAGACGGAACATTACTAGACTTCGATTTTCAGGAAGTTTGTGTTTCACAACAAATTATTTTGGGTGCTCGGCATGTTTTTCTGGCTGCGGATCATAGTAAATTTGGACGTAATGCCATGAACCGTTTAGGTGTTTTAAGTGAAGTCGATCGACTATTCACAGACTGTATGCCTGAAGCAAAATATAATAAAATCATTCAAGAATCAGGTGTAATATTAAGTATTGCTGAATCGTAAATATTCAATTTCGAATATAATAGAATTTTAATGATCAAAAAAACATTCGTTTTTAATCCAAATTATCGTGTTTCTTATTGTTTTATTTTAAAAATAATGTTTAAATTTTCATAATTGAAAAATAATGAAAATATAGGGGTCTAATATGAACACATCTACGCACGTAAATGAAAAAATTTATGACCTCGCAATTATTGGTGGTGGAATTAATGGGGTGGGCATTGCTGTAGATGCAGCAGGTCGTGGCTTATCGGTTTTTTTATGCGAACAAGATGACTTAGCCAGTCATACTTCATCTGCCAGTAGTAAACTGATTCATGGTGGTTTACGCTATTTGGAACATAAAGAATTTCGTTTGGTGCGTGAAGCGCTTGCTGAGCGTGAAGTTTTATTAGAAAAAGCACCGCATGTGATTCGACCTATGCGTTTTATTATGCCGCATCGTCCACATTTACGTCCTGCATGGTTGATTCGTACAGGTTTATTTTTTTATGACCATTTGGGTAAGCGTAAAAAATTACTGGGGTCAAACAACGTATATTTTAAAGCAGATAGCCCGTTAAATGCAGCGATTACGCAAGGCTTTGAATATTCAGATTGTGCAGTGGATGATGCGCGTTTGGTGGTTTTAAATGCGGTACAAGCACGTGAAAAAGGCGCAAATGTTGTAACGCGTACCCGTTGTATTTCAGCACATCGTGAAAATGAACTGTGGGTAGTCCATTTGGAAAGCAAACAACAGGGCAAATATCAGATTAAAGCCAAAGCTTTGGTCAATGCAGCAGGGCCTTGGGTCGCAAAATTCATCCATGAAGACTTACATTTGAAATCGCCTTATGGTATTCGATTAATTCAAGGCAGTCACATTATTGTGCCTAAACTGTTTGATGGAGATAAAGCCTTTATCATGCAAAATGATGATCGTCGTATCATTTTTGCAATTCCTTATTTAGATAAATTCACCATGATTGGAACAACGGATCGTGAATATTCAGGTGATCCCGCTTTAGTTCAAATTAGTCCTGAGGAGATTGATTATTTGCTCAGTGTAAGTAATGCGCATTTTAAGAAACAGCTCAAGCCTCAAGAGATTATCAGTACTTTTGCAGGCGTGAGACCTTTATGTGATGATGAGTCAGATAACCCTTCTGCCATTACCCGTGACTATACTTTGGCCTTGTCGAAAGTACAAAAGGGAGAAGCACCACTTTTATCTGTATTTGGTGGAAAACTGACAACTTATCGTAAGTTGGCTGAATCTGCACTTCTACAATTAAAACCTTTTTTCCCACACATGCAGGGGAAGTGGACGGCTCATCATTCTTTACCAGGGGGCGAGCAGATGGGAACGGTAGAGGAGTTAGCAGAAAAAATTCAGCAACAGATTACAGATGCACCTGATGCCTTAACAAGTCGTTGGGCGTCTGCTTATGGCTCACGTATTTGGCAGATCGTGGGAGCGATTGATTCTGTAACTGAGTTGGGTCAGAATTTTGGGCATGGTTTATTTGCCAAAGAAGTTGATTATTTGATTGATCAAGAATGGGCTGTACTGAGTGAAGATATTTTAAAGCGTCGCACCAAACTTTATTTGGAATTTGAGCCAGATCAAGTTGAAGGGTTGGATGAGTATTTAGTCGAGAGTCATAAGCGTCGATCGCAAGAAATTGCAGCTTAATACTCAGATCAATCGTTAATCTTAAATCATCTAAAAATAAAAAGGCCGCAAATAAGCGGCCTTTTTATGGTATTCATCAGTAATTAAACAGAAGTTTTAACTGCTTCTAAAAGTTCATTTTGACGAGTTTTAAGTGCAGCAGGCAAGCGTTCACCAAGTTTGCTAAACAATTCAGTGTGGCTTTCCAGTTCTTTAATCCACTGTTCTTTGTCTTGCGCTGTCACAGTATTGAATTGCTCTTTAGAAAAATCGATACCTGACCAGTTCAATTGTTCGTAAGTTGGAACTAAACCAATTGGCGTTTCAACGGCATCAGCACGGCCTTCACAACGATCAATCATCCACTCAAGAACACGCATGTTTTGACCAAAACCAGGCCATACGAAGTTACCTTCAGCATCACGACGGAACCAGTTTACATTGAAAATTTTAGGAAGTTTGTTGCCAGCAGCTTCAGCTTTTGCACCAACTTGTTCACCAAGCTCTAACCAATGGCTAAAATAATCTGCCATGTTATAGCCAGCAAATGGAAGCATCGCAAACGGATCACGACGTACAATACCTTGTTGACCAACAGCAGCAGCAGTCGTTTCAGAACCCATTGTTGCTGCTTTATAAACGCCATCTACCCAGTCAAATGCTTCAGACACTAAAGGTACTGTATCTGCACGACGACCACCGAAAATGAAGGCAGAAATTGGTACACCTGCTGGATTTTCCCAGTCAGCATCAATAGATGGACATTGACCCGCAGCTACTGTGAAGCGCGCATTTGGATGCGCCGCTTTTTCACCCGCTACATGTGGCTGACCTTTCCAGTTGGTTAGGTTAGCTGGTGCTTCTTTGGTCAAACCTTCCCACCATACTTCACCGTTATCAGTTACAGCAACGTTGGTGTAAATGACATCTTTATTTAAAGTTGCCATGCAGTTTGGATTGGTCTTGGTGTTTGTGCCTGGTGCAACACCGAAGAAACCTGCTTCAGGGTTAATCGCGTATAAACGACCATCTTCACCTGGTTTAATCCAAGCAATATCGTCACCGACAGTTTCGATTTTCCAGCCTTCATAGCCTGCTGGTGGAATGAGCATTGCAAAGTTGGTTTTACCACACGCAGAAGGGAATGCAGCTGCGATATAATGTTTTTCACCTTGTGGATTGGTCACGCCAAGGATCAACATATGTTCAGCTAACCAGCCTTGTTGACGACCCATAGCCGATGCAATACGTAAAGCTAGACATTTTTTACCTAATAATGCATTGCCGCCGTAACCTGAACCATAAGACCAGATTTCACGGGTTTCTGGATAATGCACGATATATTTTTCAGGATTGCAAGGCCATGCAACGTCTTTTTGATCAGCTTCAAGCGGAGCGCCCACAGTGTGTACACATGGAATAAACTCGCCATCTGTACCTAAAACATCATAAACAGCTTTACCCATACGAGCCATTTTCGACATGCTGACAGCCACATAAGGAGAGTCAGTCAATTCGATACCAATGTGGGCAATATGTGAACCTAAAGGACCCATAGAGAAAGGCACAACGTATAAAGTACGTCCTTTCATTGAACCTTCAAATAAACCATTTAAGCGAGTACGCATTTCAGCTGGTGCTTCCCAGTTGTTGGTTGCGCCTGCGTCTTCTTGGTTTTCAGAACAAATATAAGTACGACCTTCAACACGAGCAACATCAGAAGGATCAGAATTGGCTAAGTAAGAACCAGGGTGCTTGTCTTGGTTAAGCGCTTGCATGGTGCCGTTAGCGATCATCAAGTCGATATAACGTTGATATTCTTCTGCGCTACCGTCACACCATTCAATCTTTGCTGGTTTCGTTAATTTTGCAATTTCTTCAACCCAGGCAATAAGCTTAGGGTGACGAACGAATTCTGGTGCGTTCACTTGGGTCATGGTGAGGCCTATCTCAAATGTGTACAGTTGTATGTACAAATAATCATCTAAATGATGGGATACACCATTCAGATTTTATGTATGAAAAAAAGTGGCTGTATTAAAGCATAAAATCATGAAAAAAATAAGACTAAAGCGGTATTATCAATTGAAGGTGATTTTTTATTTAATCTGAATTTAATTTATATTTAACAATTATTTATGGGTTTTTGTCTCGCTTATTTTGTATATTTATTATTTTAATGAGTAATATTTATTTTGGTTATGTTTTTTTAAAACAAGTATTTAGATTAAATTTTTTTATGAGAATTATTATTGATTAAATGAATCAATATTATTCGAATTTTACATAACAATGCTTTTAATTGTTGATAAATTGGACAAAATTAGAGCAACTACTTGAAATAGGTTTAAAACATGTCCGCTCCCTTTAAACCCTTATCGCTACTTTATAATCAAAAGTCCGGCTTTCATGCAACCAATAAGGATGAGGTTTACGAGCAACTTATCACGTGTTTAACCGAATATGGCTATGAAATTCAAGCCTATGAAATTGGTGAAGCGAGTGATTTTGATGATTTAATGAAAAAAATTATTGCACGTCATCAGCAAGATGAAAATTTAGGGGTGGTGGTTGCAGCTGGAGGTGATGGTACTTTAAATGCTGTGGCGGCCAAACTCATGGGAACCAATATTCCGATGGGTATTTTGCCACTTGGTACATTTAATTATGTGGCGCGCTTATTAAATATTCCTTTGGATGTGTTAAAAGCGGCAGAGGTCATTGCAACAGGGCATGCACACGCGGTGCATATCGCCCAAATTAATCAACATATTTATTTAAATAATGCCAGTTTGGGTTTATACCCTTTATTTATTCAAAAACGTGAACTTTATAATCAGCATTTTGGTCGCTTTCCTTTAAATGCTTATACTTCTGCTTTGGATGTGCTGATTCGTGATCGTAAAGAATTAAAGTTGGAAGTTGATATCGATGGCAAGAAATACCCCGTAAAAACGCCACTGATTTTTTTTGGCAATAATCAATTGCAACTTGCAGATATGAATTTACGGATTGCTGAATGTGCTGAAAAAGGCATGGTGGCAGGAGTGGTTGTGGCTAAAAGTGATAAGCGCACATTATTTAAAACGTTATGGCAATTGATCAAAGGGAATTTAGAGCAGGCGTCGGATGTTTATAGTTTTTCTGCTGATACGGTTACCATCCATTCAAAACGAAAAAAATTGACGGTTGCACTGGATGGTGAAATTGTTGAAATGAAACCCCCTCTGAACATTTCTGTTCGCAAAAATGCTTTAAAAATTATGGTGCCTAATGATTTTACATTTGTCTGACTTGCATTTTGGTACAGAAAAGTCGGATTGTATGGCGGCTATTCGTAAGTTTTGCTTGGAACATCAACCCGAGGCAGTCGTAGTGAGCGGTGATTTGACGCAACGCGCACGTTATAAGCAGTTTTATGATTGTAGACAATTTTTGGAAAGCTTAAATCTACCGTATTTGGTGGTTCCAGGGAATCACGATATTCCTTTGTATCATATTTGGAATCGTATTTTTAGCCCATTTATGCGTTATGAAATGTTTTTTGGCAGAATGGAAAAAACATTAGAAACAGCAAATTTTTATCTGATTGGGGTGAATAGTATTCGACGTCGTTACCACACTCGGGGTCACATTTCTTTAAAGCAAATTCAGCAGATTGATCAATTATTAAAACAAGCACCTTCCGATAAAATAAAGCTGATCGTTGCTCATCAACCTTTTTATACGCCACCCGATGATCCGCATGGGGTGAAAGATTGTCCGATGCTTGGGCGTATGGCTTTAAGCTCTTGGAGTAAAAATGGTTTAAATGGATTGTTACATGGACATCTACATCAATCTGCAGTCTATGACCTCAATCAAATTTATAATTTAGGCGCCAATCATCGTGTAATGGATATTCATGCAGGGACGGCAACATCCTATCGGTTGCATCATGGCTTGCCGAATAGTTTGAATGTCATTTACTCCAATGCGGAAGTACAGCATTTTTATTTTGATCCACAACAACAAGAGTTTGTGATTAAAAAATATTGAAAAAACGATGTCTATCAATCAAGCATTTCTCCCTATTCATCCTTTAACATAAAGCGTTTTTTATTATCATGCTCAATGTGTAAGCCCAATTATATTGATCAATTCACTCTGATTAAAGTTGATGTGTGAGAGCGCATACATAGGCTTTTGCGGAGGAAGGAAAGCATTAAAAAACACTGAATAAAGGATTTAATTTAAAAATAGTCGGAATTGATTAAAAAAAGTACAAAAATATAAATATTTTTTCATTTTACCCTTGAAGCGTTTTTTTCCATCCCCACAAAAGTGTCATCGAAATTATTTTGATGATGATCGAATGGAATACAAGACCTCATCATCATTTCACTATAAAAGACTTAAGTCTGATGGAGTTTCAAATGAGCAATATTCGTCCATTGCATGATCGCGTAGTTATTCGTCGTGTTGAAGAAGAAACTAAAACTGCGGGTGGTATTTTACTTCCAGGTTCTGCTGCTGAAAAACCAGCTCAAGGTGAAGTTATTGCAGTTGGTAATGGTCAAATTACAGATAATGGCGTTCGCGCATTAGACGTAAAAGTTGGTGACAAAGTATTGTTTGGTACTTATGCAGGCACAACAGTAAAAGTACAAGGTGAAGAATTATTGATTATGAAAGAGTCTGATATTTTAGCTGTTCTTGAAGGTTAATCCTTAACTCAGCAAAAATCAGATAAGTTTCATTGAATCAGATTGTTAAAAATTAAAAATATTTGGAGTAAGTTATGTCAGCTAAAGACGTAAAATTTGGTGATTCAGCGCGTAGTAAAATGATTGCAGGCGTAAACGTACTTGCAGACGCGGTAAAAGTGACTTTAGGCCCTAAAGGTCGTAACGTTGTAATTGATCGTTCTTTTGGTGCACCGCATATCACTAAAGATGGCGTAACAGTTGCCAAAGAAATTACACTTGCAGACAAATTTGAAAATATGGGCGCGCAATTGGTTCGTGAAGTTTCTTCAAAAACCAATGACATTGCTGGTGATGGTACAACAACTGCAACTGTCCTTGCTCAAGCCATTTTAAATGAAGGTATCAAATCAGTAACTGCGGGTATGAACCCAATGGATTTGAAACGTGGTATTGATTTGGCTGTTCGTGCCGTTGTTGAAAATATTAAAGCAACTGCTAAACCTGCTTCAGATACCAAAGCGATTGAACAAGTGGGTTCAATTTCTGCTAACTCAGATACCACTGTAGGTAAATTGATTGCAGAAGCTATGGAACGTGTAGGTAAAGAAGGTGTAATTACGGTTGAAGAAGGTTCAGGCTTTGAAGATTCTTTAGACGTAGTTGAAGGTATGCAGTTTGACCGTGGTTATATCAGCCCGTACTTTGCCAACAAACAAGACACTTTAACAGCTGAACTTGAAAATCCGTTTATCCTGCTTGTTGATAAAAAAATTAGCAACATTCGTGAATTGATTACAGTTCTTGAAGCTGTAGCAAAAACGGGTAAACCGCTTCTCATTATTTCAGAAGATGTTGAAGGCGAAGCGTTGGCTACTCTTGTTGTAAACAACATGCGCGGTATTATCAAAGTATGTGCAGTAAAAGCACCTGGTTTTGGTGACCGTCGTAAAGCAATGCTTCAAGATATCGCGATTTTGACCGGCGGTACTGTTATCTCTGAAGAGATTGGCATGTCACTTGAACAAGCAACTTTAGAACATTTGGGTACAGCGCATAAAGTGACTGTGTCTAAAGAAAATACAGTGCTTGTAGACGGCGCAGGTAACGCTGCTCAAATCTCTGATCGTGTTCAACAGATTCGTGCACAAATTGAAGAGTCTTCTTCAGAATATGATAAAGAAAAACTTCAAGAACGTGTGGCTAAATTGGCAGGCGGTGTTGCCGTTATTAAAATTGGTGCTGCAACTGAAGTTGAAATGAAAGAGAAAAAAGACCGTGTAGATGATGCTCTTCATGCAACACGTGCTGCGGTTGAAGAAGGTGTAGTTGCTGGTGGTGGTGTTGCGCTAGTACGTGCAGCTAAAGCACTTGATGGTCTAGTTGGCATTAATGATGACCAAAATGCGGGTATCAATATTTTACGTCGTGCAATTGAAGCGCCACTACGTCAAATCGTAGCCAATGCAGGCGATGAGCCTTCAGTGGTTATTAATGCTGTTAAAAATGGCGAAGGTAACTTCGGTTATAATGCAGCTACTGGCGAATATGGTGACATGCTTGAGATGGGTATTTTAGATCCAGCTAAAGTAACACGTTCTGCGCTTGAACATGCTGCATCGGTTGCTGCATTAATGTTGACGACGGAATGTATGATTACAGATATTCCAGAAGACAAAGCTGCAATGCCTGATATGGGCGGTATGGGTGGAATGGGCGGTATGATGTAATTCATACGCGTCACTAGATTGATAAAAACCCCTGCTTTAAGCAGGGGTTTTATTTTTAACGTTAAATCATTTAATATTAATATAAGCAGGTGAACTGGTTTCAGGATAAAAAAATGAGATGAGTTGATAATCAGCTGTCTTGGGCTGAATAGAGATAAGTGGGTCATTTTCAAAATTTGCAATATATTCATTGTATTTATGATCTACCAATATAATATCCTTGGCTTTTAATTTGATGACATTATCTGAATGATTATCTATTTCAAAAAAATAACTTAATTTTATATAGTTGACTGAATCTAACAATAATTTTTCTGACTTATATAAATTTGCCTGTATATCCACATATTTAAGTGCATTATTGACTTCAATATTCTCTACTTTTGTAAGTTGATATTGATCAGCAGAATCTAATGATTTCTTGTGATTATCAAGAGGTTCTATGGCATCAGGGCGTAAATAAAAATAATAGATCTTTTGTGTTTCAGCTTCAGTTAATTGTACTATTTTGGCGTTTTCAGAGTCAAAACTTAGCGTACCCATAGATGTTTTATGGCTGTTTTTTTGCTTTAAGAAACTCACTTCTTTAAGGGTGTAAGTCATATCAGAGTAAAGTTGCAATGACATCCACCTTTTTTCACACTTATCACAAGGAATAAATGCTTGATACTGCGCGGCCCATTCAGGAGTTTGAATCTGTGTTTCTAAATGTTCAGGATGATCTTTATTGTTTTTTTGTAGATTGGATGTCGTAGATTTATCGCAACTATTTAACAGCAGGAGAGAAAGAAAACCCAGTGTAATCTTTATTTTTTGCATAATCACCTTATTCAATTGACGCTGTTTTTTCTAAACATAATCGGGAATCGCCACATTCGCTACTATAAAGTGATTAAATGAGGGTTTATTTGTAGCAAATCATAACGGTTCTATCGAAAAAAAAGCCTTATTACAGGCTTTTCTTAAACTCGAAAGAATGATTTAAAAATTATGGCATTTGTTTTTGCAATTTGTAGTTTAATTTTGAATTGCTTGCTTCACCTGTATCCCGATCACGTGCTTCAGCAAAATTTTCACCAATGAAAAATTTACGATTTTCACCCGCTTTGTCTAGACTAATCATAGAGGGATGATTGGCGTCAAAACTAAAAGTCCCTTTGACCTTAAATTCATTCCCAGTCCCTTTACCTAAATATTCTTCAGTTAATTCGTAGGTTTTGTCTGTTTTTAATTCAAGTTCTGTCTCGATGCCCTCGCAATCGGCGCAAGGGAATACACCTTTGTACTCGCCAGCCCAGTCAAGTGAATGTTCTGCTTGGTCACCTGTAGGAGTGATTTGTGAATGAGCTGTTGTATTCTCACTAACTTGAGTAGCCGTCTGTTCAGGTGCTTGATTTATGTTCTGCGTATCCGTATTGGGTTTGCTACAAGCGGTCAATGCCAGAATGCTAAAAGAAACCAGCAACATTATTTTTTTCATCAGTATATTCCTTATTTATTTCAATACTGTTTGCAAATTAAAGGCTACCGAAAAAAGTAAATTCATTAAATAGAGCTTATGTTTGTACTTTGTATTGCATGTGCTCATTCTTACTTATTTTAGAGAGATATAAAGTGCTGCCTGACTATCTCTCATCATCAAGTAAAGGGTGAAAAATCTAGATTAGTTTGCATTTTTAAAAGATATTGCTAATATCTGCGCTGTTTATTTAAGCGTGGTATTTTTTGTGTTCGAAAAGCTGGCTGAACAAAGTTTAAATTTAATGGGGTGGGAGCTTGATAATCATTGGCCACTTGATTTAGACCAATGTGTCATGATTGCAGCACCGCATACCAGTAATTGGGATGCATTGTATGCACGTCTAGCACTAAAGGCATTAGGGGTGCATGTGCGTTTAACCATTAAAGACAGTTATATGAAGTTACCATTTGGTCCATTTGTTCGCGCAATGGGTGGGATAGGGATCAATCGGACACCTAAAAATGAAGGAGAAGCACGTCCTAGTATGGTCGAGCTGATGGCTGATTTATTTAAACAGCATCCAAAGTTAGTCATGTTGGTCACCCCTGAAGCGACACGCGCAAAACAAGAACAATGGAAAACTGGATTTTATCATGTGGCAATAACTGCAGGTGTTCCGATTGCTTTAGCCTATATGGACTATCAGAAAAAGAAAACCGGAGTAGGAAAAATTGTTTATCCTACTGGGAATTATGAGAAAGACATGGCTGAAATTATGTCTTTTTATGACCAAATTCATGCTAAATTTCCTGAAAATTTCAGTGTGGATATCCGTTATCACTCTAAAAATTAAGATCTTTAATTAAGATCTTAAGCGAAAAATAGACAGGGATTTATTCCTGTCTTCTACTTAGGTCATACTAAAAAAATGTCACGATGTAGTTTTTTATCAAAATTCATAGCACTTCAAAACTAAACTTTATTCTTCAAGTGTAGGTTCAATCCCGCCCAAATTTTCACATGCAGCCTGATAGACTATATATTGTTGTTCAATCACTTCAGTTAAAGGGAGATCGAATAGCTCATTTCCATCTTTATAGCTTTGTACATAAGATTCAGCTTTTTGACGACTTAGCGCTAAGGATTGTTCATAGTAAGCAGTAATTGAAGTATGAGTCATTTGTGCACTTTCAATTTTATTGCACTGAAAATGTGAAAGCATTTTTTCTGCATGCTTGATTTCATTGAAATGGGTTAAGCTACACGCACTCAGAAAAATAATACTGACAAGCAATATAAAGACTTTCATGTTTAAGCGGACGTCAAAAAAGGTGCGTTATTGTATAAAAAATTTTCTATTAAAAAAGCATATAAAAATTGAATCGCTGTTTTTTGAATCGCTTTTTGATTAAATAGATAAAAATTAGGTTGAATTGCAATTTCACTTTAATAAATTTATCTCCATTGTTTATTCATGCGAGCATGAATAAACAATGGAGATAAATCTACTACAGGGAAACATATTCTCCTTTTGCTCTACATGAAGTTATTCAATACTGCTTAAACTTAGATTGGTTTAAAAGGAAGGACTCTCATGAAAAAAATGTTTTTATTGGCGATCTTTGCGGTTTCATTAACAGGCTGTATTGTTGCACCTTATGATGATCATCCGCGTCATTCAGATCGCAATGGGCATAATGATCGAAAACATGGTGATCGTGACTGGAACAAACAGCATCGTCCGCACTGGGATAATCGCTCAAACGCTTCTCATCGTTATGATTAATAGTGAACAGCCTTTGTTTAAGGATAAAACACAAATGAATAAAAAAAGGATTCTTAAAGAGAATCCTTTTTTAATGGTTGAGAGGTTTAGTTAAGTCGCATTCTTTTGATAAAGTCCTGCCCGCACTGTGCCTGCTTTGGTTGTTTTTATCTGTTGCCACGAAGTAGGCAATTTAATTTGGTTTAAATCTCGGTCTGCTTCAATATAAATAAAGCCTTTAGATGCGATAGAAGGGTCAACCAGTACAGCCAATTCTTCCCATAAATTTAGACTATAAGGCGGGTCTAAAAAAACCACATCAAAGTGTTCTTTCAGTGTGGGTAAAACCTGTTGTGCCGTCGCAATTTTTAGTTTTGCATGCTGACTGGTCACTTTTAATAATTGTAAATTATTGGTTAAAAATTCAGCTTGAATACGATTCGGCTCAATCATCACCACTTGTGCTGCACCGCGAGAAAGAGCTTCAAAACTTAACGCGCCTGAACCTGTACAGAGGTCTAGAACCTTGGAATTTTGAATATCCCACATCAACCAGTTAAATAAAGTTTCACGCACACGATCGGGTGTAGGGCGTAAACCGTCAACAGTTGCGAAGGCAAGTTGTCGGCGTTTCCATTCACCACCAATAATACGAAGTTGATTTTTCATAGATTATTCACTTTCTGCCGATTCTGGGCGGCCTGGGGTGGGAGTGGCTTGTGAAGCAGCTTGAGTTGTAGTCTGTGCTGTAGCAGCATCGATATTGGGAAGAGTTGTGCTCGGTAATTCACCCGGTTTTATGCCTGCTGTCATTAAACCGCCACTGACTTGATGTGCTGCTGGCCTAATCGGATTTTTCTTACGTGTTAACATCCAATAGTCCAAAATAGGGCGTGCCAGTTTTGCAGCGGAGCCACCGTGACGACCATTTTCCCAGACGACTGCGATAGCAATATCTGGATTTTCAGCAGGTGCAAAACCTACAAAGAGTCCGTGGTCAAGTTGACGTTCGGTTAAGATAGATTCGTTATAACGCTTACCTTGCGCAATACTTTTAACTTGCGCTGTGCCTGTTTTACCTGCAATTTGATACATATTCGTGCGAATGCCACGACCTGTACCTGTTTGGATGACATCAACCATCGCATCACGCATTTTGATCCAGTCTTCAGGTTGACCATTAAATTGAATTTTCCCGTCGGAACCATTCAGCATGGTAAAAACTTTTGAACCGTGTGTCTCGCGTAATACGTGCGGTGTAATGTGTGCACCTTGATTTGCAGTAATTGCAGTGGCCATGGCAAGTTGTAAAGGCGTAGCGGTAAAAGCACCTTGACCAATACTCACTGAAATGGTTTCACCTTTAAGCCATTTGCTATTGCGCGTGCGCATTTTCCATTCAGGATTTGGATATAAACCCGTATTTTCACTCGGTAAATCAACGCCTGTTTTTTCTCCAAAACCGAATTGACGCATCCACGTGTTCATTTTTTCGATACCCATACGGTACGACAATACATAAAAATATGTATCACAAGATACATTTTGCGCTTTATGCATATTGACCACGCCATGCCCTGATTTTTTATGGTCACGGAAGCGGTGGCTATCACCAGGTAAGGTAAAATATCCAGGATCAGAAATCGCGGTATTCCAATCGACATAGCCATAGTGAATTCCCCCTAAACCAAACATTGGCTTAATGGTTGAACCTGGAGGATAGGCACCTTGAACTGCGCGGTTATAAAGTGGTTGATCGAGATTATCACGCAAGGCACTGTAGTCCGTATGGCTAATCCCAGTTACAAAAAGATTGGGGTTAAAACTTGGGCTTGACACTAAAGCTAAAATTTCACCAGTTTTAGGGTTCAGCGCGACAATTGCGCCACGTCGGCCTGCAAGTTGTTCAGTTGCGACCACTTGTAAACCATAATCAATAGATAAATATAAGTCATTACCACGGACAGGGTCTTTGCGTCCTAAATGACGGAGTACATTCCCATGAGCATCTGCTTCAACTGATTCATTGCCAGGGATGCCATGCAGTAAATGTTCGTAAGAGTTTTCAACACCAATTTTTCCAATTAAGTTGGTGCCAGCATATAAATCTTTATCAATTGATTTTAATTCTTTGTCATTAATTCGTCCGACATAGCCAATCACATGGGCAAATAATTCTCCATGTGGATAATATCGAGTCATCTGAGTATCAATATTAACCCCAGGAAAACGATGCTTAACCTCACTAAATTGGGCAATATCAGTTTCTGTCAAATTTAGTTTGATTGAAACCCGTTCGGTTTTCTTTGCTGTTTTAATACGACTTTTAAAACGGTCAATATCTTCTTGGGTCAAACTGAGAAGTGGGGTGAGGCGTTCAAGCGTGTCATCAATATCATCTACATCTGCACGGCTCATTGTTGCCGAAAAAACAGGATAATTATCGGCCAGTAAAATACCATTACGGTCGTAAATATAGCCTCGTGCAGGGGCTAATGGTTGCAGACGAATTCGGTTTTGATCAGATGCAGTTGAAAACTCATCATAATGCATGAGTTGTAAATAGGCATATCGCACAATCAGCAAGATAAGAAAGAAAATTACAATCCCAACTGAAATAAAAATCCGATTACGATAAATGCGCTTCTCTTGTTGAGCATTTTTTAAAGGAAAGTGCTGTTTCATACGCGATCGACTTAGATACAGGAGAAGGAAAATGGATAAACTATTCTAATGGATATCCGCTGCTTTGAATATTTGTTCAAGTAAACAAATGAGCATAGCGTACGCTGATGTTGACCATACAGACACTAAAATTGTAGCCTGCAGTATATAAGAATTCTAATAATTCTGCTAAAGTCAAAATTGAAAATAAGGGATTGTATTAAAATAAAATTAGGGAAAATGATGAAAAAAATTTATTCTTTGTTGGCTTTTTTTATGCTAACAACTACAGCACATGCACAAGATGTTTCAAATCCATATTTACCAGAGGCTAAGCTGACTGCGGAAAGTGCTTCAGAATGGAATGTAGGTGTGGGATTTACCCAAAAAATGCTTCATTTAAATCTGGAATGGGTTAACCCTTATGGCATAGCCTATACCAAGGGTGGGGTATTTATGGATGATGATTACACACCAGGTGTTCAGGTGGGTTTTCGTTATCCTTACCATCTGACAGGGAAAGATAAAAATGGGTACTACATTGGTGTTTATGCTGGACATGTAGAAACGAAAAAAGTGGATAATGAAGATAAAGTACGTTTAGGCGGTGGTGTAGATTTATCCTATGTTTTACTAAATTCAGAAAGAATTAGCACTTTTAGTGTGGGGATTGGAGCAGGCGAAGAGTTAACTGAAAAATCAGGTTATGTCGTTGCTGAAACTGAACCAAGACTACAATTTTCATATACTCTCAGTATCGGTTTATAGTAAGAATAGTTTTTTATAATTTAATACTTTGTTATTACAAATTTAATATGGATTTCATGCATGTTTGAGTACGTCAACGAATTGTGGCAAACCTTCTTGAATCGCCCTGATTTCTGGGCAGTACTTAGCATTATTCCAGTCACTGCTTTTGTTACTTGGGCGCATGTCTGGATGGCGCTTAAGATGGTATTTTATCCACTTAATTTTTGGGGATTCCATTTAGGCCCTTTACCTGTAGGCTGGCAGGGTATTGTGCCACGTAAAGCAGGTCGTATTTCTGGCATCATTACTGACAATACTTTATCTAAGTTGGGTTCATTGCGTGAATTTTTAGATGCAATGGATCCTGAAGATATGGCAGGCATTATCGGTGAGCAAGTCGGTTTCGAACTTGAACATCTCATTGATGAAATGATGCTTGAACGTAATGCAGTACTTTGGGAAAACTTACCTTATTCGATTAAACGTCGTATTTATGCACAAGCGCACAAGCAGCTTCCTGGCATATTGAGAGAATTGGTGACTGAACTGACCATGAACGTTGAGTCACTGGTGGATATGCGTGAAATGGTGGTTCGTCAAATGGAAGGCGATCGTCGTTTAATGGTGAATATGTTCCTGAAAGTGGGACAAAAAGAAATTAATTTCATTTGGCATATTAGTGCATTAATTGGTATGTTCTTTGGTATTTTCCAAATGATTGTTTGGTTTGTCGTGCCATGGCATTGGACGGTTCCATTTTGGGCTGCCATTTGGGGTTTTCTAACAAACTGGATTGCAATCTGGATGGTGTTCAATCCACTTGAACCTCATTATGTGCGTTATCCACAGTTTTTTGAACGTACTCAAGATCGTAAATTTCCGTGGATTAAACCTGTTATTCCTCGTATCGGAACATACAATATTCAAGGTGCATTTATGAAGCGCCAAGATGAAGTATCTGATGTATTTGCTCGAGTAGTCACAGAAGATTTAATTACCTTAAAATCGATTATGACCGAAATGATGTATGGCGGGAAAAAGAATAAAACACGTCGTATTGTAAAACGTCATATTAATCAAATTATGGAAACTCCTTTGGTGAGAACCTCTTTACAGCTCTCGTTGGGGCCTAAAGAATACGCAAAACTGAAGACTGACTTGATTGATCGTTCGATTGAAATTACGATGGTGCCTGTATGCGATCCCGCATTTAATGCGAGCCGTGCACAAAAAATTTATCAAATGTTTAAAGAGCGTATTTTAGAGTTGACGCCAAGAGAGTTTCAAAATTTATTGCGTCCTGCTTTTCAGGAAGATGAATGGATTTTAATCGTCTTGGGTGGCGTAACTGGATTTATAGCGGGTACAATACATTTGTTTGTGGCTTTTTTATAATTAGATGCTGGCGTGCATGGCGAATAGATCAATTCGGCATGAACAAAGTATCATGTACATTGTTAAAATGAGGATGTTTTTTTATGCGCATTATATTACTCGGACCACCTGGGGCAGGTAAAGGTACACAGGCTCAGTTGATCTGTAAGCGCTACAATGTCCCACAAATTTCAACCGGTGATATGCTCCGTGCTGCAATTCGTGAAGGTACTGAATTAGGTCTCCAAGCTAAAAGCGTGATGGATAATGGTGGTCTTGTATCTGATGAACTCATCATCGGTCTTGTGAAAGAACGTATTGCTCAACCTGATTGTGTAAACGGTTGTATTTTTGATGGTTTCCCACGTACGATTCCACAAGCAGAAGCTTTGGAAAGTGAAGGCATTGTCATTGATCATGTGATTGAGATTGATGTACCTGATGAAGAAATCGTACAACGTCTTTCAGGTCGCCGTCAGCATCCTGCATCAGGTCGTATTTATCATCTTGTTTACAATCCACCAAAAGTAGAAGGTAAAGATGATGAAACGGGTGAAGACTTGGTTCAACGTCCAGATGATTTGGAAGTCACTATTCGTAAGCGTTTAGGTTCATATCATACTGAAACTGAACAATTGGTTGGTTTTTATCAAGGACGCGCAGCCTCTGGTGAAAATGCACCGACCTATGACAAGCTGAATGGTCTTCGTCCAATTGATGAAGTTCAAACAGAGTTGTTTGCAATTTTAGATCAAAGCAAATAATTCTTAGGCCCTCTAGGGCAATGAATGTTTTGACATTAAAAGAGTCCTCCGTCATATTAGGGCTCTTTTAATTTATCTACGATTTAAAGGATAATACTTTGCTGAAAATTGGCTTAATTGTAATGGTCGTTGTGTTTATTATTATTATTTTGGCATTAATTGTTCAAAGTTTTAAGTACTTACGTCAAGTTCAGCAACAAGAAGCCGCAGAAAAGAAAAATAGTCAACCTGAACGACAATTGCATCCTAAATTGCAGCAACCTCAGAAAGAGAAAGACAAAATTTAACTTTTATCTTCAAGGGTTTTTGTAGTAACAAATTTGGAAGCACCAAATTCAAAACGATCTGGCCACTGACATACATCCGAGACCACGCATTCATTACATTTGGGTTTTCGTGCGATACAGCAATAACGACCGTGTAAAATTAACCAATGATGTGAGTCGAGGATAAATTCTTTAGGGATCACTTTCACCAGTCGTTGTTCTACCTCTAATACATTTTTTCCTACGGCAAGGCCTGTCCGATTGCCTACACGAAAAATATGCGTATCGACGGCCATAGTCGGCTGACCAAATGCGGTATTCAGTACGACATTTGCTGTTTTGCGTCCTACACCAGGTAAAGCTTCTAAATCTGCACGATTGTCAGGCACAATGCTGTTGTGCTTTTCGATTAAAATTTTGCAGGCTTTAATGACGTTTTCAGCTTTTGCATTATATAAACCAATCGTCTTGATATATTGTTTTAAACCATCAACGCCTAATGCAAAAATAGTTTCGGGTGTATTGGCCACAGGAAAGAGTTTGTCGGTGGCTTTATTGACACTGACATCCGTGGCTTGTGCAGACAGTGTAACTGCAACCAAAAGTTCAAATGGATTGGAATAATTTAATTCAGTTTTAGGGTGCGGTCTTTGTTCACGCAAACGCTCAAAAAAGATTTGTATTTGCTTTTTTGTCATATTTTTTACAGGTTTTACGCTTGTGGTTAGCATGCTTTAAGCTCCCTGTAACTGATTAAGCTGATGGGTTAAGTCATCTAACATCAGACGTTTTTTCGCATCTTCACGAACACTGAGCTGTTTTTCTAATTTTTTAATTTGGGTACGAATTTTTGCAAGTTCAATGGTGGTTTTTGCATCGAGCATTGCAACAGGTTTTGTTTCAGAAGAAGTAGAAATAACGGATTCGACCTGATGATCTTGTGCGAAAAATTCGGTAAATAAAGCAGAATCAATATCTGCACGTACAGTTGGGCCTTTACGAATTGAACGACGATTTTCCTCACGTTGAATATGAGCGTAATAACGATCTCTTAAATCATGCTGCTCTGCAATCCGTATTTCTTCAGTTAAAACTGTGTGGTTATCTTCAATCAAATCAATACAGTCTACCGGGCAAGGTGGAATGCAAAGTTCGCAGCCGGTACACAAGTCAGTCAAGATGGTATGCATCAACTTTGCAGAGCCAATAATGGCATCTACTGGGCAAGCACTGATACATTTGGTGCAACCTATACATTCATCTTCACGAATAATAGCCTTCATTCGCTGTGGACGACCATCCAGTTGAATTGGCCACACACTTTCTTCTGCGACTAAGAGTGGGCGATTTAATAATAGCGCCAATGCATCAGCGACAGGCTGCCCCCCTGGTACACATTTATTGGCTAATTCACCTTCACTGATTGCTTTGGCATAAGGTAAGCATCCATCTCGATGTCCACATAAACCACATTGGGTTTGGGGAAGCAAAGCATCGATATGATGGATGAGAGCAATTTGCGAATTCATGTAAATAACCAATGCGACTTGAAAAACAGGAGAAATAAAGTAGATAAATCCAATATTTTTAATTTTAACATGTTTTGATTGTTTAATCTTGCGCTCGAATTTAGCGCACATCATGCATTTAAATCGTGCAAAAAAGGATTGTAACTTTAAGGAGAGTCTCAACAAGATCAAGGACTTAAAATGCGTTATAATTGATATAAATATATGTTATTAAATCTTTTTTTTAATTTATTTAAAATAACTGTTGTAGATTGTTTGCAAAAGATATTTAATATTTTGCGCCAAAATTTATCATTTATTGGAAATTTGACCAATTTTAATCCACCTTTCTGCTGAGGATTAAGCGTTGAAATATAACAGCCTTAATGAGTTTCTAGATTACGTCAAATCACGTGATGCACATCAACCTGAATTTCTACAAGCTGTAGAAGAAGTGATGACCAGCCTGTGGCCGTTCATTGAAAAGCATCCAGAATATGCTGCACATGGTTTACTTGAGCGTTTGGTTGAGCCAGAACGTGCCATTCAGTTCCGCGTTTCTTGGGTGGATGACCAAGGTCAGACTCATGTCAATCGTGCTTTCCGTGTTCAGTATAATTCGGCAATCGGACCATTTAAGGGAGGGATGCGTTTTCATCCTTCTGTAAATCTTTCAATTCTAAAATTTTTAGGATTTGAGCAAACGTTTAAAAATGCCTTAACAACACTTCCTATGGGCGGTGGTAAAGGTGGTTCAGACTTTAATCCTAAAGGTAAGTCTGAAGGCGAAATTATGCGTTTCTGCCAAGCCTTAATGATTGAACTTTATCGTCATTTAGGCTCAAATACTGATATTCCTGCAGGGGATATTGGTGTAGGTGGTCGTGAAGTTGGTTATATGGCCGGCATGATGAAAAAATTAAGTAATG
This sequence comes from Acinetobacter albensis, assembly GCF_900095025.1. GTDB lineage: Bacteria > Pseudomonadota > Gammaproteobacteria > Pseudomonadales > Moraxellaceae > Acinetobacter > Acinetobacter albensis. Next base: position 58,470 of record NZ_FMBK01000002.1, read on the forward strand.
ACACCTCTAGTGTATTTACGGGTAAAGGGCTGTCTTTTGGTGGTTCTTTGGCACGTCCAGAAGCGACAGGTTATGGCACAGTTTATTTTGCTGAAGAGATGCTTAAAACTCGTGGAGACTGCTTTAAAGATAAAGTAGTGACCATTTCTGGTTCAGGTAATGTGGCACAATTTGCAGCAGAAAAAGCCATGTTCTTAGGTGCGAAAGTGGTATCACTTTCAGATTCTGCGGGTACGGTCTATCTCAAAAATGGTTTCACTGATGAACTTCTCGTTGAAGTTATGGAACTTAAGAACGTAAAACGTGGGCGTATTTCTGAATTTGCATCTAAACACGGTTTTGAATACTTTGAAGGAGAGCGTCCTTGGTCAATTCAGTGTGATATTGCACTTCCATGCGCAACTCAAAATGAGTTAACTGCTGAAGATGCGGAAATTTTGATTAAGAATGGTGTGATATGTGTTGCTGAAGGCGCAAATATGCCATCTACGCTTGAAGCCGTTGAAAAATTCATTGAAGCGAAAATTTTATACGCGCCCGGCAAAGCATCAAATGCGGGTGGCGTAGCAACTTCTGGTTTAGAAATGTCTCAAAATGCACTTCGCTTAGGTTGGACTTTTGAAGAAGTGGACGAACGTCTGCATGCGATTATGAAAGAAATTCATCGCAACTGTGTTAAATTCGGTACGAAAGAAGATGGCACAGTGAATTATGTAGATGGTGCAAATATTGCAGGTTTCGTAAAAGTTGCTGATGCCATGTTGGCGCAAGGCGTATTCTAAAAATATAGGTTTGAATAAAAAAACCGATACACATGTATCGGTTTTTTTCTTTACCTAAAACTAAAAGACAACTTAATTATTTTACAGTCGCTCGTTCTACAGTCATGTCATGGATATAGGCATATTTTGATTGATCTGCTGCAGGATTTTTAATTTCATAACGTTTGATACGAATAATTTGTCGTTCAGCAGGATTATGTTGATAACCTTCAATTTGGTCATAAAACAAGGTCCAATCTTTATCGACTTGTGTTTTAACACCATTTTCTGCGTATTTAATTTCACGTACTTGTAAGCAGGTTTGTGGTGCTACGCCAGTACATTGTTTAGTTTCAGGTGAAATTTCAAGAAAAACAGTTTCTGCTTGAGTTTGATATTTGGTTTCAGCAGTCATTTTGCCACTAAAAGTATATTTTTGACCTGAAGCTGAAATAATGCTTAAAGTCGGTTGTTCAGGATTTTTTAAATCCAAAATAAAAGGTGCAGAGCGTTTACTGAATAAATCTGCTGCCACTTTTTCTTGTTGCATTGACGCGTCATCACAAGCCATTTGAGTTGACATTAAATCGCCTGTAATAATTTGATTATTTTCAGCTTTCCAACTGGTGCCCATGCCATTACAACTGGTCTGTATGCTTAAACGACCTTGAGCATCAAAATGAAGAACCAAAGGTTTAGGTGCTGTTCCTGTAGGCGTGCTCCATTCATAAGAACTGAGCATGGTCGCAGCATTTTTTTGTTGTAAAACGGACACTGCTATATCTCCTGCTTTTTGAATATCACCTGATTGACAGGCTGCAAGGGCTAAAGGAAGTAGAGCAAGGGCTAAAAATTTAAATTTCATTTTGGAAGTACTTGGTTTTGAATAACTTTTATAATCATAAGCGAATGTGCTTTAAAAACAATGGATACATTTTGATGATTTCGGTAGCAAAATGTATCTATAACTAAATTTTTATTGAATGTTAATAAAAAGTTATGATTCTGCGCCATGGTTTTAATCGAATCGATAAATATCCATACCCAAAGAGCCCATACTGAAACTACTATGCACAATATTAAAACGTGAACCTGTTCCCATAGCAAAAAAAAGCGGAGCAAAATGTTCAAGAGTTGGATGATTGCGTTTTACATAAGGAATATTTTGCCAGTCCAGTATTGCTTCATAGTCTTGATGGTTGAGTTTACTCACGACATCATTACGAAAACTCGATGCCCAAACAGGGACTTCCTGAGATTCGCCGTGCCAAGAAAGTTCGGCTAAATTATGGGTAATACTACCTGAGCCAATGAGTAAAATCTGTTGTTCACGCAAAATGGCCAAAGTCTGACCAATTTTAAAAATATCTTTGGCTGACATATTGATGGGTAATGAAATTTCGATGACAGGAATATCTGCATCGGGATACATATGCAGTAATGGCATCCACACCCCATGATCGCGTGGTCGCGTGCTATTGGCATGTGCAGTTAAACCAGCATCTGCCAAAAGATGTAAGATTTTTTCAGCCAATTCGGGTTGACCTGGTGCAGGGTAGTGGATGTCATACAGCGCTGCTGGAAAACCTCGAAAATCATGCCAAGTTTCAGCTCGAACACTGGTACTGATTTCAAGTGCATGACTTTCCCAATGTGCTGACATAACAATAATGGCTTCAGGCTTAGGGAGATTTAAACTCAAACGATGCAGTGCAGGACCTACTTGTTCGGGATTAAGCGCCAGCATGGGAGAGCCATGTGAAATAAATAAACCTGGAAGCGTTTGTAAATTCATATGAGTGCGCCTAATTTAAATAATATCGCTTTAAAACAATAATGCCTAAAAATATGTCGTGGATAAAGTGAGTGATTGCCAACATTCTGTTGCATTAAAAGAACGATAAAATATAGCGCTCTGATGTAAATAAAGATCGAGTATTTATGCTTAGAAACAATCCATATTACCCTGCACGATGATAGGGATGATTGTGATTAATGCTCATCGCACGATAGAGCTGTTCAATCAGCATCACTCGAACCATAGGGTGTGGCAAAGTTAGCTTGGATAAAGACCAATGCCATGCAGCAGCTTTACGAACTGCTTCGGAATGGCCATCTGGCCCACCAATGGCCAAAACCACATCATTGCCTTCTAGCATCCAAGCTTTCATGGTTTCAGCCAGTTTTTCGGTACTGAATTCTTTGCCACCGACCTCAAGTGCTATCAAAACTTCATTTTGCTTCACAGCATTTAAAATACTATCTCCCTCAATTTGACGATACTTTAAGATATCTGCTTCAGAATCATTTTTTCCACGTTTTGCCATGGGTAATTCAATAATCTGTGTTTGCACAAAAGGTTGAATACGTTTGAAATAATCTTCAAAACCAGTGAGCACCCAAGCTGGCATTTTTTGACCAATGGTAATAATGCGAATTTTCATAAGATTTGGTGATATAAAAGTCATGGCTATTATAAACCTGAAACTCAGTTGGAATGCTGATACACAACAAATTGCAATTGAAAATTAAGCTCAGATACGGCATTAATCTTATTCAAGGAATAGAATATGAATAAAAGAGGAAATAACAATAAAATGATTTTTAAAACACCTCAACATTTGGGCTTATTGTGTAGTACATTCATTTTTTCTTTTTTTTTCAGTACAGCAATTTGGGCAGTACCAAATGCCTCACCTGCCAGTACAGATAATTTAAAAGTTTATCTTGAGCAAATTATTGGGCCAGATGATTATCGAAATTATAAAAATATTCAACAGTTACAACGTGTGTCAGCATGGATTAAGGAACAAATGCATTTATTTGGTATTCCATGTGAATATCAAAACTATTCAGTAAATGGCTTGAGCTATCGAAATGTAGTGTGTCGTTTAACGAATGGGCATGCAGATAAAGTGATTGTAGGCGCACATTATGATGTCTTTGGTGAACAGCAGGGCGCAGATGATAATGCATCAGGAGTTGCTGGAGTCATTGAAACGGCACGTATTTTAGTACAACAAAAATCGCAGCTGGCTCAAAATATAGAATTCGTTTTTTATACGCTTCAAGAAGCTCCTTTTTTTAAAACGGAACAAATGGGAAGTTTTATTCACGCCAAATCGATTCAATCTAAAAAAGACCAAATTCAAGGGGTTTATATTTTAGAGATGATTGGTTATTTTGATGAAAACTTGGTACAGGAATATCCAGCTGGTTTGAAATGGGTTTATCCTCAGCACGGTAACTTTATTGCTGCTGTGAGTAATTTACAATCTTACGCATTAGGATCTCAATACTGTCAATCTATGCGAGCGCTGGATCGTTTAGAATGTCAAAGATTTATTGCGCCAGCATTTGTGTCAGGAATGGAGTTTTCAGATCACTTAAATTATTGGAAATTCGGCATACCGGCAATGATGATTACAGATACTGGTTCTTTCCGTAATAAACATTATCACAGCAAAACGGATATCTTAAAAACGCTCAATCTTGCCAAAATGGCAAATGTTGTCGATGGTTTGGTTTATAGTTTGCTCACGCCAATTCAACCATAAAAAACGCAGTCCACGAATTAAACATGGGACTGCGGTCAAAAGGTCATCCACCTGGAGATGTAGATGACCATTCGCTTGAGTAAGCAAAAGAAACACTATAAAGCATTTTGTATCTAGCTTAATCCATGAAGCTAAGAAGGCATTTATTTAAAACCTAAATACACTATAAATCTATTCAGTCAAAAAAAAGAGAGCCTAAGCTCTCTTTTTTGTATTAAATTCGCATTAATGGCGGGCAGCTTTGCCTTCATCAACGGGTTTAACAATCGGATTCTTTGCCAAAGGTTTTGGTATTTCGGTTAAAGCTAAAGGCAAGATTTCATCGATGCTTTTAACTGCTTTAATTTCTAAACCAGCTTTGACGTTATCTGGAATTTCCACCAAGTCACGTACATTTTCCTGTGGAATAAAAACTAACTTAATTCCACCACGATGTGCCGCAAGCAATTTTTCCTTTAAGCCGCCAATGCGCATGGCACGGCCACCTAGATTAGTTTCACCTGTCATGGCAATATCTGCACGCACTGGAATTCCTGTAAAAGCAGAAACCAAGGCTGTGGTTAATGCCAAACCAGCAGATGGACCATCTTTGGGGGTGGCACCTTCAGGTAAATGCACGTGAATATCGGTTTCTTCGAATCGTATAGCTTCTATACCCAACGCATCTGCACGGGTACGAACGACAGTCATGGCAGCGGTAATGGATTCTTTCATCACATCACCCAGTGAACCAGTGGTAATGAATTTACCTTTACCTTTTACAGCCGCAACTTCAATAGACAGTAATTCACCGCCGACTGATGTCCAAGCCAAGCCATTCACATGGCCGACCTGTGCTTCTTCTTCTGCCATACCGTAGTCAAATTTATGTACGCCAAGGTATTCAGATAGATTTTCAGCAGTCACATCAATATGCAGGTTTTTGGCTTTTTTGCTAACCGCTTCTTTTACCACTTTACGGGCAATTTTTGACACTTCACGTTCAAGACTACGTACACCTGCTTCACGGGTATAGCGACGTACAATGTCACGAATCGCTTCTTCATGAATAGTCAGCTCTTTCGCTCGTAAACCATTGTCCTTAATTGCTTTAGGTACAAGGTAACGATCTGCAATGTTCACTTTCTCTTCTTCGGTATAACCTGGTAAGCGAATGACTTCCATACGGTCAAGTAAAGCTTCAGGAATATTCATGCTGTTTGCAGTACAGATAAACATCACTTCAGATAAATCAAGATCAAGATCTAAATAGTGATCATTAAACTTACTGTTTTGTGATGGATCAAGGACTTCAAGCAGTGCAGAAGCAGGGTCGCCACGGTAGTCTTGTGCCATCTTGTCAATTTCATCAAGGAGGAACAAAGGATTCTTTACACCAACTTTTGTTAAAGATTGCACCACTTTACCTGGCATCGCTCCGATATAAGTCCGGCGATGTCCACGAATTTCTGCTTCGTCACGTACTCCGCCTAAAGCCATACGCACAAACTCACGGCCTGTGGCTTTGGCAATCGACTCACCTAGCGAAGTTTTACCGACACCCGGAGGACCGACCAAGCAAAGAATCGGGCCTTTAAGTTTTTTCACGCGTGATTGAACCGCTAAATATTCCACAATACGATCTTTCACGTCATCTAAGCCGTAATGATCTGCATCTAGAATTTCTTGTGCTTTGCTTAAGTTAATGCTGACTTTGCTGGCTTTATTCCAAGGCGTATCTAAAATGGCCTCGATATAATTGCGAACAACTGCAGCTTCACTTGAAGCAGGTTGCATTGCTTTTAGCTTACGGAATTCACTTTCAGCTTTTTTACGCACATGTTCAGGCAAATCTGCTTCTTCAAGACGACGCTCAATTTCTGCAACATCATCTTCAGCACCGCCATTCATGTCGGAAAGCTCACGCTGAATAACCTTCATTTTTTCATTGAGGAAATATTCGCGCTGATTTTTTTCCATTTGACGTTTAACTGAGTCATGTAAGGTTTGCTCAATCTGTTGTTCTTCAGATTGTTGCAAGAGATACGTCATGAGTTCAGTCAAATGTGCTTCAAAGTCATCATGTTCTAAGAATTTTTGTTTAACATCAATATTCAAAGGCACACGGGTAGCCACAAAGAATAACAATTGTAATAAATCATCAATTTTATTTGAGGCAGTAATGAGTTCACGTGCATTGCGCAATTTTGCTTCTGCATATTGAGCAAACAAGGTACGTAATTCTTGTACACGTGTTTCTTGTGAATCAGACTCTATGGTGACGGTCATCGGGCTAATGGCATGTTCGGCTGATAAATATTCATCATTATCGATAATTTTAACCAGCTTAGAACGATGTAAGCCTTCGATCAGAACTTTGATGCAATTCTCATCATTTTCATGATTCACAACTTGTACAATTTTCGCAACTGTACCGTATTGATACAAATTGTCGTGATCAATTTCTTCTGTAAGCGAATCTTGTTGTGCAACGACAAATACGAGATTGTTACTGTTACGAGCCACGTCAACTGCATTGATCGATTTTTCACGACCAACAAATAACGCAATTTGCATGTGTGGATAAACCACCACATCTCGTAGCGCTAAAAGAGGTAATACGCTTGGAACCTGTGTATCTAAGGTTTCTTCATTCATCATAATTTCAGACATGGGCACTCCTAGTGAGTAACAATGGTGTTGCCATATTTTTATAGTGATGGGTATTTCAAAAATTACAAGTGCAGGACAAATGAAAATAGATAAAAAAATGCGAAATTGATCAAGTCACTCTGAGAAGTTGAGCTAAAAAAAGAGTTTAACGATTGAAATATAGATATTTTTTTGGCGTAATGAGGGCGTCTAAAGGCTGATCCCATTTTTCACGAACCAAACGTTGTTGAATGAGTTGAAAGTCATGTGCTATACCCACGCGCAAAGGTTTACAGGATGCACTGGCTAAAGTTTTATCATAAAAACCGCCCCCCATGCCAATGCGAGTTCCATACGGATCGCAGGCAAGTAAAGGCATAATTAAAAAGTCGAGTGTTGATACATGCAAGCCACGACTCATCATTGGTTCTTGCATGCCGAGTGGATGATGTGAAAAACGTTTATTGCGATATTGTTGTTGCGTGATGTGCACCCAAACCAATTGTTGATTCATGTTGCAAATCATAGGTAAATAAACCTGTTTATACTGTTTAAAGCAGTATTCAATGATCTGTGTGGTTTGAATTTCACCAAAGGCATGTAAATAAAGCCCTATTTTTTGTGCGTGCTGAAATTGAGGAAGCCGTATTAGTCGGTTTAAAACCTTTTGTTGTGCTTGTTGTTGTTTAAAAAAATCAACTTTTCTACGTTTAAGTCGAAGTTGTTTGCGTAAGAGTTTTAATTCAACTGACATGTTTATTGACCGCTCTATTCATATTTTTTGTCTTGAATCCAATTTATTAAGCTTTTTTGAGTTCTTTTAAAATTGGGCAACTCGCTGCTTGCGTGGTTTTACATTCATCGACCCAAGTGGCCAAGCGTACTTTAAGGCTATTGAGTTCTTGAATTCTCTGATCAATTTTATTGAGACGTTGTTGAATCACCTGACGGACTTGTTCTCGATCATTTAATTGAAGTTGTAGTAATTCCTGAATTTCACTGAGTTGCAAACCTGCATCTTTGGCTTTTTGAATGAAACTGAGTGTCTCGATATCTTTGTCATTGTAATAACGATAATGCTCTGTGGTTTCAGGCACACGCATTAAGCCGATACGTTGATAGTATCGAATGGTTTCAACATTCAGTTGACAGTGTTTGGCCAGTTTTCCAATGGTGAGCATAAAAATCTCCTCAAATCACTTGACTCCGTACCTAGGTACAGACTTTATGCTAGCACAATTAAATAATCAAATGGGTAAGTCTGATGAGTGAACCAGCTAAATCTTCTTGCTGCACAAAACAAAAATCAAGTCCAGAATGGGTCAGCGTAGATCCTGTCTGTGGGATGAGTGTCACCGATTTGTCTAAACCCAATATTGACTATAAAGGGCAGCGTTATTATTTCTGTTGTAATGGTTGTTTAAATAAATTTGAGCGAGATCCTGAACAATATTTACTGTCAGCTGACGTAAATCAACCGAAAAAAATGGATTGTGCTTCAAAAGCTAAAATTGAAGAAAAAACGACTTCATACTGTGCGACTCAAGATCAACAACCTGTGGTGCAATCATCGGGCTGTTGTGCTGGAAATAAGCCGAAAACAGTAGTTCAATCCATTGAAAGGGTTGTTGATCCCGTTTGTGGTATGCAGGTTAAAACTGATGCTCAATATCATGGTATTTACCAAGATAAAGACTATTATTTTTGTTCTGAGCGTTGTTTAAGCAAGTTTAATATCGCACCTGAACAATATGTGGTTTCAAAGACTCAAAGCTCTTCATGCTGTGGCACGAAAAAACCACCAGAACCGAAAAAACAGTCATCGTGTTGTGTGGGTGGTCATTCTGCAAATTCTTCAGGGCAAACAGAAATAGATCCTGTCTGTGGCATGTCGGTGGACACATCAACCGATTTAAAAACTGATTATAAAGACAAAACCTATTACTTCTGTAACCCATCTTGTTTGGATAAATTTAAGCAAGATCCTGAATTTTATTTAATTCCAATAGATGAGCGCCCTGTACCAGAAGGTGCGGCAGATATGGATTATACCTGTCCAATGGATCCTGAAATTGTACAAAAAGGGCCAGGAACTTGTCCTATTTGTGGTATGGCTTTAGAGCCAATGCAACCAACCTTGGATGATGCACCAAACCCTGAACTGGTGGATTTTAGCCATCGTTTTTGGATGACTTTGCCTTTGACCTTAATTGTTTTTGTCTTGGCCATGGGTTCGCATATTCACGCTTTTATTCCACAGCATATTCAACCGTGGATTGAATTGGTGCTTTCTATTCCTGTGGTGCTTTGGGCGGGTAAACCAATTATTGAGCGTTGCTGGACATCTTATAAAACACGTAACTTAAACATGTGGAGTCTCATTGGTGTTGGCGTCTTAGCGGCCTTTATTTATAGTGTGGTTGCGACCGTTTTTCCATCTCTTATTCCTATGGAAGCCAAAACAGGTCATGGCGTAGCCGTGTATTTTGAAGCGGCGTGTATGATTGTTTCTTTAAGTTTGCTTGGGCAAATGATGGAGCTTAAAGCCCGTGCCAAAACAGCTGATTCATTAAAGTCATTGCTGCGATTGCAATCCAATACTGCAAAACTGGTACAGAATGATCAGGTGGTCGAAGTCGATATTGGCATGGTTAAACAAGGCGATATTCTGCAAATTTCATCGGGTGAGCAAATTCCACTGGATGGTATTGTGGTTGAAGGCAAAACCTATGTCGATGAAGCGATGATGACGGGTGAACCACTACCTGTAAAAAAAGAATTGGATGATCCAGTGATTGGCGGAACGGTGAATCAGCAGGGTAGTATTCGTATTCAAACCACAGCAGTGGGTGCAAATACGACCTTGGCGAAAATGATTCAGACTGTAGCAGAAGCCCAACGCTCTAAAGCGCCGTTACAACGACTTGCCGATGTCTTTGCTAAATATTTTGTCGTTACAGTACTTATAATTAGTGTACTGACTTTTATTGCTTGGATGGTGTTTGGCAATGCACAATTTGATTTAGCGCTGATGTGTGCCGTTGCTGTACTGATTATTGCCTGTCCTTGTGCTTTAGGTTTGGCAACACCCATGTCGGTGATGGCAACCACGGGGCGAGCTGCACAAAAAGGCGTACTGTTTAAAGATGCCGAAGCGATTGAAGCTTTAAGTAAAGTAAATACATTGGTGATTGATAAAACAGGAACATTGACTGAAGGCAAGCCAAGCCTAAAAGAAATTCAATTATTGTCCGATCAGATGACACAAGCTCAAGCTGAACAATGGATTGCATCTATTGAACAGTATTCGACGCATCCTATTGCACAGACTTTGACAAAATTGGTTGCGGCAACCGAACTGCTTAAAGTCAATGATTTTGAAGATGTCACGGGCTTTGGCGTAAGAGGTCAGATTAATGATCAAATGCTATATGTCGGCAGTCAAAAGCTACTCGATCAATTGGGTTTAAACTTAAAAAAGTCTGTTCAGGCTCAGTTGCAACAGCAACGCGCCAAAGGCAATGTGATTAGTTTCTTGGCCAATGAGCAAGAGGTTTTGGCTTATATTTCTATTCATGATGCAGTTAAACCAAATGCTCATCAAGTGATTGCGCAACTGATTGCAGATGGTGTGGATGTTGTGATGGCAACGGGTGATCATGAACAAAATGCAAAATTAGTAGCAGCAGAGCTGGGTATTCAGTATGTCTATGGCAACTGTACACCGACTGAAAAATTAGACATTGTGAAAAAATATCAAGCACAGGGCAAAGTTGTAGCAATGGCAGGCGATGGTATAAATGATGCCCCTGCACTTGCTCAAGCCAATGTGGGTATTGCAATGGGCAATGGAACAGATATTGCCAAACAAACGGCACAAATTACCTTGGTAAAGGGTGATATTCGCGGGGTTGCGGATGCAATTCACATGGCAAAAGCTGGAGTGAAAAACATGAAACAGAATTTGGCCTTTTCATTTTTCTATAACGGTTTGGGTGTGCCTGTGGCCGCGGGTATTTTTTATCCATTAACAGGGTGGTTATTGACGCCGATGTTGGCCGCTGTTGCCATGTCATTAAGTTCACTTTCAGTGGTGATGAATGCACTACGTTTACAAAAGTCAAAATAGTCTTCAATAATTTTAAGTCACTTCAAATGCGGTGATACCCAAGATGTACATCTTGGGTATTTTTTTAGCGTAAAAATGAGGAACTAAAATCAAGTAAAGCAATTCTTGAATAGATCATCAAGATAAAAATCTGAAATAAATGTTGCAGATGTTGAATAAAAAATTCTGAGCTGCCATTCAATCTGCTTTTACATTTTTGATTATTTTATCAAGATTTAAGCTTTTTTAATTTAACGCACTTTAATAGTGCGATTACTATAAATTTAGAAAATGTGTGTAAGTAAATTTTTTACCGCTATACATGACGAATAAAATGATTAAAGCAAGCGAAAAAAAATATTCAAAAGCATCAATTTTTTTATTTATCGGGATATATTGGTTTGAAAAAGCAGATTTTTTTATCTTTATTAGCTTAGAAAATCGTTTGCATATCATTATCAAATTTAAAAATATCGCATTGGGTCAAAATAAGGCTAAGCTACTCACTTATGAAGGTATGAGATATATTTTTCTGTATACCATCTTCATGACAATCGAAATGAGATAGGAAATGACGACAGATAACGTAGCGATTAAACAACCTTTATATATTCCTTATGCAGGAAATACCCTTTTAGAGCTTCCATTATTAAATAAAGGTTCTGCGTTCACTGAACACGAGCGTAGTAAATTTAATTTACACGGTTTAATTCCTCATGTGATCGAAACCATCGAGGAACAAAGTCATCGTTCATATCAGCAATACAGTGCTTTTAATGATGCTATTAATAAACATATTTATTTGCGTAATATTCAAGATACCAATGAAACCTTGTTTTATCACCTCATTGAAAATCATTTAAGTGAAATGATGCCGATTATTTACACTCCAACGGTCGGTGAAGCATGTCAGCAATTTTCGGATATTTATCGCCGTCATCGCGGTATTTTTATTTCGTATCCTGACCGTGATCATATCGAAGAGATATTACATAACGTAAATCGTAAAAATGTCAAAGTCATTGTGATTACAGATGGTGAGCGGATTTTAGGATTGGGTGATCAAGGCATCGGCGGTATGGGCATCCCGATTGGTAAATTGTCTTTATATACTGCATGTGGTGGTATTAGCCCAGCGTATACCTTACCCATTACCCTAGATGTGGGGACGAACAATCAACAGTTACTCAATGATCCTATTTACTTGGGTTGGAATCAGCCACGTATTAGTGGTGATGAATATTACGATTTTGTAGATCATGTGATTGAAGCCATTCAACGTCGTTGGCCTGAGGCATTAATTCAGTTTGAAGATTTTGCGCAAAAAAATGCCATGCCATTATTGAATAAATATCGTGATAAAATTTGTTGTTTTAATGATGATATTCAAGGCACAGCAGCAGTTTCAGTCGGTAGCTTAATTGCTGCTTCACATGCCGCAGGCAAACAACTTAAAGATCAGACCATTACATTTTTAGGTGCAGGTTCGGCAGGTTGTGGTATTGCAGAACAAATTGTGGCTCAAATGATGGCCGAAGGTTTAACTGAGCTAGAGGCACGTGCTCGTGTTTATATGGTCGATCGTTTTGGTTTAATTACTGAAAATCAGCCAAACTTACTCGACTTTCAAAGAAAGCTAGCACAAAAGCCTGAAATTATTGCTGAATGGGGTAATGCCGAAGAAGTCATTTCATTACTCGATGTGGTTAAGAATGCTAAACCAACGGTATTGATCGGTGTTTCAGGACAACCTGGATTGTTTACAGAAGAAGTAATTCGGACACTGGCTGCTAATTGTGAACGCCCAATTGTGTTGCCATTATCGAATCCTACTTCTCGTGTTGAAGCTGTCCCTGCTGATATTATTCAGTGGACGGATGGTAAAGCATTAATTGCAACAGGTAGTCCTTTTGCACCTGTCAATTATCAAGGTAAGATTTATAACATTTCTCAGTGTAATAACTCGTATATCTTCCCTGGTATTGGTTTAGGTGTCATTGCTTCTGGTGCGACGCGTGTGACTGACAGTATGCTAATGGCCTCTAGTAATGCACTTGCAGCTTGCTCACCGAAATTGACGCATCCTGATGCGGATTTGTTGCCTGATATTGATTCAATTCAGCAAGTTTCAAGAATTATTGCGGTGAAGGTTGCACAAGCAGCAATGCAAGCAGGTGTAGCACCGATTATCAGTGATGAAGCTTTGGAGCAGGCGATCAATGACCATTATTGGAAACCAGAATACCGCAGTTATAAACGGTCTACATTTTAATAGCTAAGTTGTTAATGATTGCCCTAGAAGTCTTGTTTATCATCTTAATAAGATTTTTTAGGGCAATATTCCAATTAGATTAATTAAGAAGATATTTATTTCACGGTTTAAAGTATTTTTATTGGTTTAAATCATGATTATTTTTTATTTAAGTAAAATAAATAAATTGATAAAAATGATTATTTATACTAAAGCTAGACTAAATTTAAAATAATAACAAAAATTCATAATCTTTATAATGTACTTAAAATATTCATATAAATTAGGTATATTGAATTCTATATTAAAAATATAAAACCTATAAAAATGGAACAATTAAACCCGTCAGACTTAAAAGCAATATTACATTTTAAACGCGCCAATGTGTATTACCTCCAATATTGTCGAGTAATGCAGCTTAGAAATGCTTGTTTAATTGCTGCGATAACTCAAGAAGTTCACTGCCAGATAGGCAGCTTAGAAAAAGACAATACCGTTGGGGCTTGTATAACACACATTCACTGAAATGTAGGCAATTGAAAAAATATAGAAGGGTTAAGTATTGATGGGGATTATTTATACTATTAAAAAGCTAAGAACTATGAAAATTGAAGTTTAATTTTGCTCTAATACAGATAATTTATAAATTAAATTTGGATTTTCAAAAACAGAAAATTATATTTCACTATTTATTATTTTAAATAAAACACTCCGATGATGCCGCTGCATGTGTCGTTACCCTGAACCCGATGAGTTCAAGGTGGACGCGACGTATACTTGCTGGGTTTCCTACATGAAAGTAGGCATACACTCTAAATATACAGAACACATCCATAAGTTTAAGTATCGGCAGGGGAATAGACCCGCTGGCGAACACCTCAGAGATAAAGCAAGTATAACCAATATTCAGGTGTTGGCAAATATCCAGTGTGCAGGAACTGTAAACTTAGGTTTCAAATGGAGATACTTTGCACATTTTTTTCGAAATTAAGTTAAATTTTCGACATCTTCTAAAATAGTACTCAATAGACGCTCACAATGTGCATACTCTTGCAATGACTTGTTCATCGCTAACACTTCTTGCATGAGTTCTAAAGCCACCATAATAATCAGTTTACTGGGTTCAAGACGGGGTGCTTTACGACGAAAATCATCATATTTCCCATTTAACAATTCAGCTGCACGTTCCAAATCAGCTTTTTCATTTTCTGTGGTCGATAAACGGAACATATGACCCAATACTCGAAGCTCAACTGCAATTTGTTCAGTCATGATTAATTATCCTCACTTACTTCAGTTGGGTGAGCCAGTTGTTGAATTTCTTGGGCATGATGATCTTGTGCAGTTCCTAAAATAGACAACCGTTGAATAATGGTTTCAACTTTTGCTTTGGCATGTTCATTTTTTTGTAACAATCTTTCTCGTTCTTGCTGCAAACCTTGAATTTCATGCTGAGCCAGACGTTGTTCATTTTGCATTTTTTCTTTCACAACACGTAACTCATTACGTTCAGCCAAAATTTCCTGAAAACGGTTTTTAAGATCGGTACAACTTTTTTCTAAACGACCGTAACGATCAGCCAATGACGTCGCATCTGTATTCAATTGCTTGAATTGAGACTGGGCATCGCTTAACTGTTCACTTAAATTGTCTATTTCTTCTTGTTTCTGAGTAATAATGCCATTTTTTTGCACAATTTGGGCATGGTGATGTTCGGCAGAATTTTCTTTTGCCGCACTGAGTGCATTATTTTCACTTTCATAATGCGTAAGTCGTGTTTTCAAAACACCAATTTGCGCCTGGAGACGCTGTAATTCTTCTAACATATGATGGTCGCACAGTATTGCAAACAAAGGTAATATATACGAAGTATAGAGATTGGATAGACGAATGCAAGACGATATTTCAGGTTGGTCAGAATGGTACCGCAATTTTTCAAAAATTGAGGAAATTACAAGCCCAAGTGAGTTACATGGACTCCTTACAGGTATTGTTTGTGTTACCAAAGCGCCAACACGCGAAGAATGGCAACAAATTTTAGCAACACTTGAAATTCCAGAATTGGATGAAAATGTATTAACGCTTTTAACAGATGAGTCAGAAGATATCGCACATGCGTTGTCAGATGACGAACTGGATTATTTACCTTTGCTTCCAGATGATGAGCATGTACTTGCTAGTCGGGTAGAAGCCTTGGCAGATTGGTGTGCAGGTGTAGTACTCGGTTTTGGGTTGGCTTCAGGTCATATTCGTCCAGATGAAATGGAGTGGATTGAGCACCTACAAGATGTTGCTGCTGTCGAGTTCGAAGAATCTGACAATGACGAAGAAGGCGAAGCAAGCTATCAGGAGCTGTATGAATTTGTACGTTTAATTCCAGTCAGCCTATCCTTAGGACGTCAAAAAGTAGAGATTAGCGAAACGGTATTACTGCAAAGTATTCAGCCACAGTTAAAGCGTAATCCTTCTGCTACAGAAGCAAGCAGTGTTGTAGAAATGTTTACACCGCATCGTCCGAGCTAAATCGGGCGATTTTGCTCCAATAACATGCTATTTTTAAAAGCTAAACTTGATTTATAGAAGATAAAAGTAAACTTAATGATGAAACTGACTCAAGCTGATTTTCAGGAACGTCGCGACCGCCTAGCAAAACAAATGGGTCCGCACAGTATTGCGATTATTGCCACCAGCCCAGTTGCGATGCGTAACCGTGATGCAGATTATAAATTTCGTGCGGACAGCAGTTTTTTCTATTTGACTGGCTTTGACGAACCTGAGGCAGTTGCTGTTATTGAAACTTCTGAATCGCTGGATGATGGTTATAGTTATAGCTTGTTTTGTCGTGAACGTGATCGTGAAATGGAAATATGGAACGGTTATCGCGCTGGAGTAGAGGGTGCAGTCGATGAGTATGAGGCAGATGAAGCTTTTGCCATCGATCTGTTAGATGAGGAAATTATTGAGAAATTACTCAATAAAGAAAAATTGTTCTATCGTATTGGCCAGCAAGCTGAATTTGATGCGCGTGTAACAAACTGGATTACTGAGGCAAATGGTGAGTCACGTCGTGGTACATCTGCCCCTTCACATATCATCCAATTGGACCGTATTTTAGATGAAATGCGTTTGCATAAATCAGCGCAAGAAATTGAATTAATGCAAATTGCCTCGACTATTTCAGCGCAAGCTCATACACGTGCCATGCAAACAGTGCGCCCGGGTATGATGGAATATGCGCTCGAGGCAGAATTAAATTATATCTTTGGTCAAAATGGCTGTGTTCCTGCCTATAACAGTATTGTTGGTGGCGGAGCCAATGGTTGTATTCTGCACTATGTGGAAAATGATAAAGCACTTAAAGATGGTGATTTGGTCTTAATTGACGCAGCATGTGAATATCAATTATATGCCTCAGATATTACTCGTACCTTTCCTGTAAATGGTAAGTTTAGTCCTGAACAGAAAGCATTATATGCAATCATTTTAAAAGCACAGCTTGCAGCAATTGACGCAGTACGTGTGGGTCACTCTTATAAAGAGCCACATCACGTAGCTGTTCGTATTATGGTTGAAGGCTTGATTGAACTAGGGTTAATGCAGGGAGACATTGAGGAAATTATTCGTACAGAATCTTTTCGTCAGTTCTACATGCATGGCACAGGGCATTGGCTTGGGATGGATGTGCATGATGTTGGATCGTATAAGCACGAGGGTGAATGGCGTGCTTATGAAGCAGGCATGGTCGTAACCATAGAACCGGGGTTGTATATCGCACCTGATGATGAAACTGTGGATGAAAAATGGCGTGGTATCGGTATTCGTATTGAGGATGATGTCGTAGTAACGGAAAGTGGTCCTCGGGTTTTGACTGCAAGTGTTGTAAAAACAATAGAAGAAATTGAAGCCTTAATGGCTCAAGTTTAATTCATTCATTTCAATAAGCATTAGTAGGCGATCAGGAGTAGATATGGTGCAGCAGCAAGTCATCATCGTAGGGGGGGGAATGGTCGGACTTAGTCTAGCCTTGATGTTAGCCAAAGCCAGCATTGCGGTAAAATTACTCGAAGCCATCAAGTATCCCAATTATGATGATGCTGATCTTGCACCATATCACTCCAGTTTTGATGCTCGTAATAGTGCTTTGTCACGTCGTAGTGTTCAAATTTATCAAGAGCTTGGGTTCTGGGATGCACTTCAAGTGCATGCTACACCTATTTTTGAAGTCAATATTACGGAACAGGGCAGTTTTGGTAAAGCACGTCTAAAAGCAGCACAAGAGAAAGTCGAAAATTTCGGTCAGGTGATTGAAAATGCGTGGTTGGGGCGTGTGTTATTGACGGAAGTCAAAAAACAACCATTGATTGAATTGATTGATGGGGTGCAAGTCACATCTCTCAAACAAAATAAAGATCAGGTATATATTGAAGCGCTACGCCATGACCAATGCTTATCCTTGCAAACTGCATTGTTAATTGCTGCCGATGGTCGCGATTCTTTTTGCCGTCAAGCTTTAGGCATTGGCGCGAGTGAACATGATTATGACCAAGTGGCAATTGTGACGACAGTTCAAACCTCAAAACCCCATCAACATATTGGCTTTGAGCGTTTTAGTGCTTTAGGACCTCTGGCACTTTTACCTTTACCGGGTGAATACCGTCGTTCTGTGGTGTGGCCGGTAAAAAAAGGGACTGAACATGAGTGGTTAGGCGATGAAAATGACCAACACTTTCTAGATGCTTTGCAGCAAACCTATGGTGATCGTGCGGGTAAATTTCAAAAAACGGGTCGTCGTTTTAGTTTTCCTTTGTCACAAGTACTCGCGGAAAAACAAGCGATTGGTCGTGTAGTGTTAATGGGTAATGCAGCACATACTATTCATCCTGTAGCAGGACAGGGTTTTAATCTCTGTATGCGTGACGCTTACGTTTTAGTACGTTCTCTCACTGAACAACTGTCCAAATCAGATGATATTGGTGAACCTACTATGTTGCTTGCATATGAGCAAGCACGATTAAGCGATCAACAACGAGTCATTAAATTCTGCGATTCTGTAGTGCGCGGCTTTAGTCATCAAAATCCAATGTTAAAGTTAATCCGTAATACGGGATTAATTGCTTTTGACATGATTCCCGGTGTAAAACCTTTAGTAGCAAATTATGCGATGGGATTAAAAGCATGAGTCACATTCAAACGGACATTTTAGAGGTTGTGATCGTTGGTGGTGGTTTGGTGGGTGGACTCACTGCTTTATTGCTGGCACAAGGTGGCGTTCAGGCGACTGTATTAGACGCGGCTCCCGTATTGAATGAATCCAAAGTCTTGAGTACAGCCAATCCGCGTGTTTTAGCTTTGAGTCAAGCCACCATTCATTTGCTTAAAACGGTGAATGTTTGGCATGAAATTGCACGTCAAATGCCCTATAGCGGCATGCAAGTGTGGAATAAAAATGGCTATGGTGAAATTAATTTTGGACAGATGAGTTTATATATACCAAGTGAGGTACAAACCTTAGGTTCAATGGTTGAACCGAGTATTCTAAACTTAGCCATTCAGCAAAAAATGCTTGAACAATTAAAAGATTATCGGACGCAAGTTAAAGTAATGCGTGTTGAGCAAGGAATAAATGTTTGGCATATTCATCTTGCAGATGGCACACAACTCACCACGAAATTGGTGATTGGTGCTGATGGCGCCAATTCATTTGTTCGCGACCAAGCTTTTATTGATCTTGATATTTTGGATTACCAACAAGCAGGTTTAACCTGCGCGATACGCACGGCAGAGCCACATTTGCATGCTGCACGTCAAATTTTCCTTGAAACTGGCCCATTGGCTTTTTTACCCATGTCGAGTTTAAAACCTGAGCAAGAGGGTTTTTGGCAGTCTATTGTTTGGACATTGCCTGATGATTTCGCAGAGGAATATGCAGCTCTAGAGGATGACGCTTTTACGGCACTTTTAAGCCGTGAAAGTCACTACATGTTAGGTGAGGTTTTAGAAGCCACTCCACGTGCTCAATTTCCATTAAAAGCACGTGCGGCACAACAATATGTCAAAGCGGGATTGGCATTGATTGGTGATGCTGCGCATGTCATTCATCCATTGGCAGGGCAAGGGGTCAATATAGGCTGTTTAGATGCTGCGATTTTATGTGATGTGCTGCTTCATGACCTTAAACGTGGCGTATGGGCACATGAACAAACCCTAAAGCGCTACGAACACCTGCGTAAAGGGCAAAATGATGCCATGATGCACAGTATGTCAGCGATTGGTTGGATGGAAAAAACCACATTTTTTCCTGTTGTTTGGGCGCGAAATTTCGGCTTAAAACAGGTTGAGCAACGTAGCTCTTTAAAAGATGCTTTTATGTCTCAAGCCAATGGATTAAGCAGTTTGCAAAATACCTGTTATGCGATTTAAGAGGGTAGAGCTACTTTCTATACAAATATTTATATAAGTTTACTTTTTTGATTAAAAAAAATACGTTTTTTGAGTATTTGACTCTATGCGAAACGCTCAGAGATTGTTAAATTTCTTCCTAATTGCAAACCAATTTAGATTGGAATGAAAAACGTCATTTGTGGGGGAGAAACAACAATGACAGATATGAATGATTACGATGATGCAGAAGAAAATGCAGTCGATGATGATGAAGCAAAAGCTGCTGAAAAAGGCGCATCTGAAAGTGAAACCACACTGACCGATGGAGATGTTGCAGAAGCTGAAACACTCACTGTGACGGCTAAATTAAAACAACGTCAAGCGTTAGAAGATGAAGTCGCAGCATTTCTTGCTCGTGGTGGTCGCATTACTGAAGTTCCTGCGGATGAGTCTGCGCAAGATTAAGGCTTTAGCGAAATATTTATCTCTTGAAATCCATCAATTGTTGAAACTATATTCATATATAAAAAAAGCATCACAACTGTGATGCTTTTTTTGATTTTCATTCTTTATTTTAGTCTTTATGGGTCAATTCTAAAGCACGCTGATAAGCCACTTTCTTTTTTATTCCGGTTAAGTCAGCTGCTAATTGTGAAGCTGCTTTAACAGACAAATCTTGTAAAAGGCGATTCAGTAATTGATCTAGCTTTTCTTGTTCCATATCTTTTTCTATAGTGGAGCCGCCCACGACCAACACAATTTCACCTTTTTTCTGGTGATGATCAGATTCAATCCATTCAATTAAATCTGCTAAAGTCATTTTTTTAATGGTTTCAAAGGTTTTGGTGATTTCTCTTGCAAATCCTACAGGACGATCAGCACCAAAAACCTGTGCCATATCTTTAACCGAATCTAAAATACGATGCGGTGCTTCGTAAAAGATTAATGTCTGTGTTTCATCTTTTAATTTTTCTAACTGAATTAAGCGCTGAGATTGTCGTGAAGGTAAAAAGCCTTCAAAACTAAATCGGTCACTGGGTAGGCCGACAGAACTGAGTGCTGCAATTGCAGCACAAGCACCAGGAACTGGAGTCACTCGAATACCATGTTGTTGTGCAGCACGCACCAGTTTAAAACCCGGATCACTAATGAGTGGAGTACCCGCATCACTAATCAAAGCCATGTTTTCGCCGTTAAGCACTCTTTGAATGAGCAGGTCGATTTTATTACTTTCATTGTGTTCATGACATGCAGTCAAAGGTGTGGAGATATTAAAATGCTTCAAGAGTTGAGCAGATGTGCGCGTATCTTCTGCAGCAATAATACTGACCGATTTTAAAACTTCGATGGCACGATAAGTAATGTCATCTAAGTGCCCAATTGGGGTGGCTACAACAAATAATTGAGCACTCATTCGGTTTCTCCAAAATAAAAAAGTCTAAAATCATAAAAATCTAAATACTAAAAATAGTTACTGGTTTGTGGAGTTAGGTTACACAAACTGAAAGCTGGGTCATTTTACCTGAATTTAGGGGTAGGGCATAAGCTTGATTTAGGGTTGAGGTCAGTTGTATGAGTGCTTATTCAGCATTAACTTTCAAAATTGTAGTTAAAACTGTAAATTTAGATTAAAGGGTTAGCTGTTTAATGGGTTAAGTCCGATAAAATGTAAATAATAAGATTTTTTATTATTTGTGTATAAAATCAAAAAAATCAGTTGCTACAAAGCCCAAATCAAAGCATGTGTGACCTATGGTGTGAGCCAGCTTAGATGAAATTTAATAAAAAAATTAATAAAAAATGTGAGTAATTCGCAATGTCAAATGCTATACCAATACATCTTAATTTAGGCCAATGGGCAGAGAAACAAGCATTAAGTTTTTTACAAACTCAAGGGTTTAGCTTAATTGTAGCGAATTATCATTGTCGTTATGGTGAAATTGATCTTATTGTGCAAAAAGATCAAGAGATTATTTTTGTTGAAGTAAAAGCGCGATCAAGCACTCAATATGCACAATCGTATGAAACGATTTCGCTTTCAAAACAAAAGAAAATTATGAAATCGGCATTGTATTTTTTAGAGAATGAACCCCGTTTTTCCGCATTTTATTGTCGTTTTGATGTGATTTGTTTTGATTTTTTTCAACAATTTGCAAAAAAGATACAGCATGATTTTTCTAAATTCCCTTATGATCAACAATGGATTGAAAATGCTTTTACTTTTGATCAAGAGTTTATTAATCTTTGAACAAAATCAGAGCACAAATACTGAAATAAAACCAAATTCAAATTAGAGATGAGGAGTCTTGCTGAGTGTTTAACCGTATTGCAATGACGTTACTGTGTGTAGCAAGTTTATCTGGTTGTGCGAGTTTCATCTCGAGTGGCACAGGGTCATCACCAGTAGGTACAGAAAGTGGTGTTCGTTCACTTGGACAAGTCTTTATTGATTCTTCGATAGAACGGACTGCTAAAATAAATTTATATAAATTGGATGCGCGTTTCAAACAAGCTCGTGTAAATATTGAAAGTTTTCATGGAAATGTTTTACTGACAGGACAAGTACCTGATGCCCATTTAAAGCAGTTGGCTGAAGATAACGTGCGGGCTATGACGGATGTCAAAACTGTACATAATTACATTACCGTGGGTAATCAGATTGGTTATAGCACGATTATGCAAGACACTACGGTCACTGCAAATACGCGTGGCTTGATTATGAAGGCGACTGTGGTTTCAGACAGTAAAGTACGTATTCATACTGAAGATGGTATTTTATATGTGATGGGGCGTTTGAATAATGCCGAAATTACTGATCTGAATCAGGTGTTGGCACAGGTTGGAAATGTGACCAAAATTATTACTCTGATTGATAATATTGAACAATCACGCAGCCTGACGTCAAGCTTTAGTAGCCCACTGGTAAGCGCACAACCGACTGAGCAAACACCAGTGGCGATTGATCCTGATCAAGTTGAGCCTATAAATGCTCAGTAAGATGGCCCAATCTGTAAAATATAGTTTAAATCAAAAAATCGTAAGGGCGAAGTCAGCTTGTCAGGATTTTCGCCTTCACGATTTTGGTAGTTATGCCTTAAACCGTTTAACTCCACGCACAGGATATACGCTACACAAGAATATCGCTTACGGTTTAAAAGCCAGACAACGTCTCGATATTTTTTGTAGCACTAGGCCACGCTCACAACGGCCATTGATTGTCTTTGTTCATGGCGGCGCATGGCTACATGGAGATAAAAAAGACTATCGCTTTGTTGGTGAGGCTTTTGCCAAGGAAGGATATGACGTTGCGATTATCAATTATCATCTTGCACCAGAATATATTTTTCCCAGTTATATTGATGATTTGAGTCTAGCACTGAATTATTTAACTCAACATCAATTGAAATTAAAGATTCAGGCTGAACAAATTATTTTGATGGGGCATTCGGCAGGGGCATTTAATATCATGTCTGCGCTGTATCATCCGCAGCCTTATAGTTTAAAATCCCGTGAAAAAATTCGTGCTGTGGTCGGTTTATGTGGGCCCTATCATTTTGATTATAAGGATGATCCTTTATGCGCAGATGCATTTGATCAGTCGGTCTCTTATCAGCATGTGATGCCTTATTATTTTGTTGAACCTAATAACATCAAGCACTATCTGTTTACAGCATCCAATGATCAGGTTGTAGCAAAAACTAATGCAATTGATTTTGATCATATTTTGAAGAAAAAAGGCAATCATAGTCAAATGATTAGCATTCCTAGAACAGGGCATATTTCGATTCTAGGATCGGTTTCAAGCCTTTTTAGTCGTTACTTTCAAACTAAAAAACAGATTTTACATGTATTAAATGAAGCGCTAGATAATTAATTTATAACCATTTTTGAGTGTCGTCAGCGACGGGAGTGCCTTCGATGACATGTTTAATCATGGCATAGGCGATACTGCCTTTGAATGGAATTTCAGGCAGTTGATCAAATTTAAAAAATTCTGCATCGCTAATTTCTTCTTCTTGCAGCTCAATTTCCCCAGAAGCATACTCTGCACGAAAAGCCAGCATTAAATTGCTCGGGAAAGGCCACGGTTGACTGGCCAAATATTGAATATTTTTTACTTTTAATCCCACTTCTTCTAAAGTTTCCCGGCGCACAGCTTCTTCTAGTGTTTCACCCACTTCGACAAAACCTGCAATCAAGCCATACATGTTGGTTTTATTTTTTGCATTTTTAGCCAGTAATATTTCATCATTGCCACGAGTAATAATAGTAATCACACAAGGTTGCACACGAGGATATTGATGATAACGGCAGCTAGGGCAAATCATGGCATATTCAGAAGGATGAATATGGGTTTGATGTCCACAATGACTACAGAATTTATGATTTTTACGCCATTCTAAAAGCTGAATAGCACGACTGGCATGTTCGAATTGTTGCGTGTTCCAAAGCGTTAATAGCTGTCGTATGGGAACCAATTGTAATCCTGTAGGAATAGGCTCATCTTCAAGCAGATCACGGGCAATCACTCGATCACCCGTATTCATTTGAAGGTCACTTGCTAAACTTTCAACTCGAGGTAGTTGAAAATGGTGATCCACTAAAAGTTGTTGTTGATGGAAAATATAAGCAAGTGATAATTCAGACATTAGGCCACTATTTTTTTCAGGTTTTCACTACTTTTCAATGCTACATTAAACATGGCTTGTAATACAGGTTGTTTGTATTTTAAATTGTCAATCATCATGTCGGCACTGGCTAATGTATCGAGTATTTGATTAATCTGTTCAGGTTCAATATTCGTTGAGCTTTCAGATTGCTGCTGAATAAATTTAGCTGCTGTCTGAATGGCCATATACCCAGTTTCTGCATTTAAGAATATTATTGCGCCTGCAATTTCACAGAGTTGAGTTGGGGTGTTTTGCAACAGTGTTAAATCTTTATCTTGTAAATAATGAACTAAATTTTGGCTACAAAGCTCAATCACTGCTTTAGTTTCGTTGAGTAAAGCAACATGTGCCTCATCCAAACGATCTAAAGAAATATTCATGTTATTTACACGCAGTTGTAAACGGCTTGATGTGTAATGGCGCTCTAATATTCCAATTGAATTCATTGCAGATAAAATACAATTCATTAATTGTTGTGCAAAATTTTCATTTTTAAGGACTTCAGCATTACTTAATAGGCTTGCCTGACGCGATAAGTCGTGATGTGCTTCATTGAGGTTCAGCACTTTGAAAATATTGGCTAGATTGGTGAGTTTGTCTTGTAGCTCTTGAGTTTTTTCAGGCGACATATTTTGATAGTTAAATTCGATATCATTACGTACTTGATGCATTTCTGTGGTTACAAGTTCACTAATGGTATGGATGGTATCCAAGTCTGGGCCATATAAATGACGGCTAAACACTTGTAATTGGGTATCGGTAAGGTGATCTTCAGCGATATTAAGTTGACTGCGAATCTGTTGAGCTACGTTATCTTCCTGACTGATACATAAACTTAAAATGTTGGCCATATCGCTCATAGTGGCATTAAAACGCTCAGGTGCATTGAAATAGTGTGCCATATTTCTTTCAATACTAATCAGTGTACGTAAACGTGGATCATTTAGCAGTAATTGATCAATTTGATTGAATGCAACATGAACCAGTCTCCAATATTGCTTGCTGATTGTGGTGTCGGACAAACCTGCTAAATAGGCACCGACCAGTTTAATTGCTTGAATATCAAATTCAGTTTCTTGTTGTTTGAGCAATTTGTTCAAAGATAATTTATATAAACGATGAACATACTCAGATTTTTCTAATGTGGGTGCTACAGGTAATTGAAAATCAGGGCTTAGAAAATTGAGCAAGGCTTCAATATGCTGACCTTCTGAGGTAAGCGGTTTAGCCAAAGCCATTTCTAGACGATTGAGTGTATCGAGTAAGAATTGTGGAATTTGTACTTCACGTAGACAAATAAACTCAATATAACGCTTTAGCATAGTGGTACCTTCACTTAAGGCAATCACTTCTTGAGTATTGATTTGCGTCGGGTGTTGCATGATTTTACGCATTAACTCGGCAGAATACTCAGCGATTTTAGCCAAATTCGGCATATCAATCAGGGCAAGCACATGTGCGCATTGCTCAAACTGATTGAGTGCATCATCAATACCAAAAGGTAAAACTTGGTCTTCTGCTAAGCTACTTACCGCTGATTCGACTAATTTAATTGAGTTATCAACCTCATTTTTTATTATCAGCAATGCAGTCGGGTCAAAATGAATAGAGGTTTGGTAAGACATTGATCTGCACCTTTCCTAGTGTTTTATCTGATTATGAGCAGCCAATTAAGGGCGAAATTTCTTTATGTCTAACTATAGCGTAACTGCTAAATGTTTAAATACAAAAAACCTCTAAAAATGTAGATTTTATTTTGTAAAAAGACAAGCTGTTCCATGTTTTTCTTCAAATTGTTTGACCCACATCTCATGTTCTTCAAGTTCTTGTTCAGAAGGATAAATAACAGGAAGCTCTAAAATAGGCAGGTTTTCACGTGCATTTTGAGCGTCACGTTGCTCACTTTCACTCAAGCTATCCATATCGAATGCAACTTGACCACCTGTCATGGCCAAATAAACATCAGCTAAAATTTCAGCATCGAGTAAGGCACCATGGAAGGTACGATCTCGTTGAGGAATTTCATAGCGACGCACTAAGGCATCAAGCGAGTTTTTTTGCCCTGGATGCTTATTT
This sequence comes from Acinetobacter albensis, assembly GCF_900095025.1. Taxonomy (GTDB): domain Bacteria; phylum Pseudomonadota; class Gammaproteobacteria; order Pseudomonadales; family Moraxellaceae; genus Acinetobacter; species Acinetobacter albensis. The sequence goes on from NZ_FMBK01000002.1 coordinate 84,905, forward strand.
TTTGCCATGGCCAAGGTGTCGGTCACTTCACAGACCTCTGATAAGCGCGAAAATCCAGCGCGCTTAAATTCCATGTTTAAGAAGTTCATATCAAAGGTGGCATTATGCGCAATAATTTCGGCACCTTTTAAATACTCAAAAAGAACCTCGGCAATTTCTGCATATACGGGTTTATCTTTTAAAAAAGCATCTGAAATACCATGAATATTTTCAGAGTCACCCACTGGTTTTTGTGGATTAATATAAATATGAATCGAGCTACCAGTAAGTTTGCGATTCACCATTTCAATGGCGCCAACTTCGACAATCCGATCGCTGTCCTGAAAATAAAAACCGGTGGTTTCAGTGTCTAGAATAAGTTGTCGTGGTCCATAAACCTGTTTTGTTCGAGGGGTGATCACAATATGTGGGTGTGTTGTGCTTGATTCAGGCACAGCAACAGAGGCTAAGGTGCTGGCTTGATTATTCGTTTCAGTGGAGAAATTTTCATTTTCAATATGTGCTGACTCCATTCCATCTAAAACTTCACTTTCATCCTGCACATTAGATTCCATTGAGTCGAAGCCGAATGGGTCATCGAGAAGCCAATCTTTTTCATCTTTTTTTTTATCATTTGAACTTTTGTCTGCTTTCAATGCGAGATTTTTCATTGAGGCTAAAGTTTGGTCTGCACCAAGGTTGGCCAGTTGATCGGCCATTTCATTGCCTGCATGACCTGCATGTCCTTTAATCCAGTTCCATTCAATTTCACGACCTTGGCAGGTTGCATCCAACAGTTTCCAAAGATCGGGGTTTTTAACATCTTTCCAGTTTTTCTTTTTCCAGCCATGAATCCATTCAGTTATCCCTTGTTTAACATAATTAGAATCTGTCCAGATAATCAGTTTGGCATCGGTTGGGCAAAACTTAACGCCTTCAATCGCAGCAGTGAGTTCCATCCGATTATTGGTGGTATCAGGTTCACCACCAAAAATTTTATGCTCTTCCGATTCAGTAATAATATAAGCACCCCAACCGCCTAAACCAGGATTCCCCCGACAAGCGCCATCGACATAAAGAGTGATTGTTTGAGCCATAAAACCAAATCCGAAGCAGTAAAAAGAGAATTAATTTGAATGTACTAAAGACTGTATTGTATAACGCAATTACACTGTCGTATTGCATAACCTGATTATTTTTTAATTTCTTGTAACATATATACTGAAATAGCATTAAATTATTGCCTTGTGTCTGTCACATGCTTCACTACAATGTCAGTTCTAAAAAATAAATTTTATACGAGTTGTTTGGATATCTTTTATGTATAAACCAACCGCGATTTTGTTGCAGCCTTCATTTCCTCATTTTTTTAAAATAACTGTCTTGGGGTCAGCGCTTGCTGCTTTGGGTCTGACTGGCTGTTCTTCGAGCCAAAGTGCAACCCAAAGTTCAAAATCGAACATGGTTGGTTCAGGCTATTTAGATGCGAATAGTTTGGACTCATTGGAAGATTTACTTTCCGCAACAGATATGCGTGCGGTAGAAGGTGATCGTCTATTAATTTTAAAACACGGTGATGTGTGGAAACGCATGACGGTGGGTTTTAAAATGGATCAAACCCATTGGGATTCGCGTATTGAAGCGCAGCGTGGGTGGTTTATTTCGCGTCAACCCTATTTAGATCGTTTAAGTGCTCGTGCGTCTCGCTATCTTTATCACACCGTTAAAGAGGCAGAACGTCGTGGTTTACCGACTGAACTGGCATTGTTACCCATTATTGAAAGCTCTTACGATCCTGCCGCGACCAGCAGCGCTGCCGCAGCAGGGATGTGGCAGTTTATTCCAAGTACAGGACGTATCTATGGTTTAAAGCAAACCAGTTTGTATGATGGTCGTCGTGATGTAGTGGAATCAACGCGTGCCGCCTATGAGTTTTTAGGAAGTTTATACAATCAATTTGGTTCATGGGAATTGGCCTTGGCTGCCTATAATGCGGGTCCAGGACGTATTCAACAGGCGATTAACCGCAACAAAGCAGCAGGTTTGCCAACGGATTACTGGTCACTTAAACTGCCTCAAGAAACGATGAATTATGTACCACGTTTTTTAGCAGTTGCACAAATTATTAAAAATCCAAATGCTTATGGTGTGTCACTACCCCCGATTGCCAATCGTCCACATTTTAGAGAAATTGCTGTTGGACCAGTCAATTTAAATGAAATTGCTTCAATCACGGGTTTAAGTCGTGCTGAATTGTATCAGTTGAATCCGGGACATCGAGGAGATCAAATTGATAGCCAAAGCCCAATGCGGATTATTATTCCTGCCGATTTAAGTCCATCAATCGATGCACGAATCAAAAAATTATCACCGAATTCTGGCGGTTTATGGGCCAACACAGCTAAACCATTTACGCCTGAAAAATCTAATCCTCCCACTTTAAATACACAACAGATTACACCTGCTAAAACAGCTCCCCCTGCATTGAAGTCAAATACTACTGTAGTTACAACGGCTTCAAAGACACCTACAGCGTCTAATCCAGTACTTGCAGCAGTATCAAAATCTAAATCAACCCCTCAAGGTTCGGCAGCTTTAGCTTCTTTTGCTGCGAATAGTGATATTCCTAGTGCGCCACGTATTCCTGTTGCCGTGAATCAAGTTGCAAATGTGAAACCTATATCTGTAGAACCTGCATTGTCTGCGGCTGAACGGGAACAAATTTTGGCTGCTGTCAAAGCGGAAGGCGAAAATAAAACGGTAGAACAAGTTTTACAGCCCGTCGCCAGTAAAGCAGAACAAGAAAAGGTGGTGGAGGAGCTAAAAGCACTAGCACCTCAAGGTACAGAAATTGTTGATCCATTTGACGGTAAAATTAAATTAACTGCTATTCAGACCAGTCAGTCGATTGCAGAACAACAAGGTAAAGAATTAACCAGAGGATTTGCATATCCAAAAGGGGTAGCTGAAAATACCCGTGCCGATTCTGAAGAAGCCAAACGGAACCAAGGTAAAAATTACGTTAGAACTGATTCAGAAGTCGTGGTCAGTCCTCCTAAAGGTAAACGCAGTACCTATACAGTGTTACCGGGTGATACTTTAGCCGTGATTGCAATGAAGAATGGTTTGAACTGGCGTGATGTAGCAAAGTGGAATCAGATTGATCCGAAATCTCCTTTGTTTGTGGGAACCAGTATTTATTTATATGACGCAAAACCGCAAAATACAGAGACATCTACTCCTGTAAAATCAAAAGCTGAAAGCTATGTGGTGCAGGCAAATGATAACTTGACAGGGGTGGCAAGTCAGTTTGGGCTTTCGGTGAAACAATTGGCCGATTACAATAATTTATCGCTAAACAGTGGTTTACGTGTAGGGCAAAAACTCAATTTAAAGGAAACTGTTCAAACTTCACCTAGTATCTCAGACACACAAGTGGCGCGTTCTAATGCTGTGTCTAAAATCAAGACTAAACCGTATGTAGTAAAACGTGGTGAGTATTTAAAATTGATTGCGGAGCGTTATGCTTTGTCAAATCAAGAGTTGGCCGATTTAACCACAGGTTTAACTTCGAGCAGTAGCCTTTTAATGGGGCAAAAAATTAATGTTCCTCTTCAAACTATCGAGTCTAAATCGGACAATCAGTCCAATGAAAAAATTAGCTCTAAAATAGACAATGTGAGTGTTGAACCGACTTATAAAGTTGAAAATTATCAAGTACAGCGCGGTGATACGTTAACCAGTATCGCGCTGCAATCGAAAATTTCGTTAACGGAGTTGGCTGAGTTAAATAAAATTTCGAATACTGGCGGCTTACGTTTAGGGCAGGTGATTAAAATTCCAGCAGGATCAACTGTTCCAGAAACGTATACAGTCCAGTCAGGAGATAGCCTATCTGTTATTTCTGCCAAATATAATGTGGGTATGGACTATATTGCGAATCTGAATGGTATCAGTCGTACTACAGGTTTACGGGTAGGGCAACGTCTCAAACTCACAGGGGAAGAAACAGCATCAACTCTTAAAGATGCTAATGTTGAAAAATCCAATACACAAAAAAATAGTGATATTCATTTGGTTAAATCGGGTGAAACACTCAGCAGTATTGCCAAAAAATATCATTTACAGTTGAATTATCTTGCCGAGTTAAATGATTTATCTCGCACTGCAAATGTACGTGTTGGACAGCGTTTAAAAGTTGAAGGTGAAGCGGATCAAGCAGAGACCAAGTCAGAAGTAAAAACGGCCAAAACCTCAAAAAATTCGAAAAATACAGATGCTTATACGGTGAAATCGGGTGAGTCTCTCAATGTGATTGCCAATCGAGTAGGAATATCGGTGGCAGAATTGGCCGAACTCAACGATCTAAATGCACGTTCAGGACTGCGAGTGGGACAACAGATTACGATTCCAAAAGTGGTGACTGAATACAAAATTCAACGTGGTGATACTCTTATTGGGTTGGCAAACCGTTATGGTTTGGATACGGTCAAATTGGCTGAAATGAATGCGATGCAGCCGAATACTCAATTGCGTATTGGTGCAATCATTAAAGTCCCAAATTTATAACGCTGTAAAGACAGGGAGTAGGGAAGAATGTCGTTTGCTATCTTAAAAAGGTGCACATTTATAGGTGGACTGGTTTTTTTAAGCCAAGCGCTCAATGCTGCTTTGCAAACGACACCTTATATTGCGATCCATAGTCAGCCTAAATATGCTGCTTTATCGGTCATGCCTTATGCCAATATTCATGCGCCTAAAGGCGGTTATTTAAGTCAAGCCAGCAATGGCACTTTTGACAATTTAAATAGCATGAATGGTAAAGGGAGTTCGACTGAAGGAATTGATCATCTATTTGATTCACTGATGGCAAATTCGCTGGATGAACCCGGTGTGATGTATCCATTACTTGCAGAGAAGGTAACCTTCGATCCTGATAAAACACGTTATGTCATTTTTCATTTAAATCCGAAAGCACGTTTCAGTGATGGGAGTGCAGTCACTGCACAAGATGTAAAATTTAGTTTTGATGCTTATCAAACCAAATCCAATCCAGGTTTACAAATGTATTTGGCAGACTTGGATAAAACTGAAGTACTGTCCAAATATGCAGTCAAAATGAGTTTCAAGTCGGAAAATAACGCGGAAATGCCACTGATTTTGTCATCTTTGCCTATTTATTCCGCTAAAGATTGGCAAGGCAAAGATTTTACTCGTGTCACCATGCAACCTATTTTAGGTTCTGGTCCATATTTAATTGATCGGATTGATGCAGGTCGAAGTATTACCTATAAACGTAATCCAAATTATTGGGGTAAAGATTTACCTGTGAATAAGGGGCGTTATAATTTTGAACGCTTGAAGTATGTTTACTATCGTAATCTCGATATTGCATTTGAAGGGTTCAAATCTGGGCAATATACGCTGCATGAAGAATTTACTGCACGTAAATGGGTGACCGAATATGATTTTCCTGCGGTAAAAGCAGGAATGGTGGTGAAATATAAGTTTCAGCATCAAAATCCCATTCCAACACAAAGTTTTGTATTTAATACTCGGCGTGCCCCTTTTGATGACATTCAATTTCGTCAGGCCATTAGTAATGCCTATGATTTTGAATGGCAAAATAAAGCCCTTTTTTATGGGCAATATCAACGCTTACAAAGCTATTTTTCGAACAGTGAACTAGAAGCGAAAGGAATTCCAAGTCAGGCTGAAATGGCGATTTTGAAACCACATTTAGCCCGATTAAGTCCCATTCAACGTCAAGGTGTATTGAAAAAATGGCAATATCCTGTTTCGGATGCCAGTGGTTTTAATCGAGTACATTTACTCATGGCACGGCAGCAGTTGCTTCAAGCAGGCTATCGGGTTAAAAATGGTCAATTACTGGATACTAAAGGCAAACCGATTCGTATTGAATTTTTGATTCATCAAGATGGATTGCAACGTACACTCATGCCATTTATACGCAATATGAAACGCTTAGGTGTACAAGTGAGTATTCGTCATGTTGATGTACCCCAATATATTGAACGAATGCGAAGTAAAGATTTCGATATGACGACTAGTGTGATGCCACAATCCCTGAATCCGGGCAATGAACAAGCGCAATTTTGGGGCAGTGCATCGGCAGATCAACCTGGAAATTATAATTATTCAGGGATAAAAAATCCTGTCATTGATACGCTGATTGAGCAAATTATTCAAGCACCTAATCGGGAACAACTGGTGTTGCGAACCCAAGTTCTCGATCGTTTATTACGTGCAGGCTATTATCAAATTCCAACTTATGGTAAAGGTGAAAACTGGTTTGCATATTGGAATATGTATCATCAACCGAAAGTGAAACCCAAGCTCTCAGCGGGAATTGATTACTGGTGGAGCGATGCCGCACAAGCCAAAAAAGTAAACCAATATTTAAGAAAACAATAAGCAATTACCCAGACACAAGGAATATTGTTTCGATGGGCCTATACATATTAAAAAGACTACTGCTGATTATTCCGACGCTGTTTTTCATTTTATTGATTAACTTTATCGTGGTTCAAATTGCACCCGGTGGTCCAGTCGAACAAGCCATTCAACAAGCCGAAGCTTTTCAGGGTATTGGGGCAACAGGTGGCGAAACTGCGTCGACTCAAAGTCATTATGAGGGCGCCAAAGGTTTAAGTGAAGAAATGGTGGCAAAAATTAAAGCGCAATATGGCTTTGATGAACCTGCACCGACACGTTTTTGGAATATGCTGAAAAGCTATGCGAGTTTTGATTTTGGTACCAGTTTTTTTAAAGACAAACCTGTTACACAATTGCTTTGGGAAAAAATGCCCGTTTCTTTGTCTTTAGGCCTTTGGAGTACTCTGCTGATTTATTTGGTGTCTATTCCTTTGGGGATTAAAAAAGCACGTCAACATGGTATGTTTTTTGATAAATCAACTTCAATGTTATTGGCAATAGGATATGCCGTTCCAGCTTTTATTTTTGCAGTTTTATTGATTGTATTTTTTGCTGGTGGTTCCTATTTCCAGTGGTTTCCACTGCAAGGTCTGGTCTCGGACAACTTTCAGAGTTTAAGCTGGTTAGATAAAATTAAAGATTATTTTTGGCATATGACTCTCCCTTTAATTGCAATGGTGATTGGTGGATTTGCGGGACTGACCTATTTGACCAAATATTCTTTTATGGAAGAGCTGAATAAGCAATATGTTTTGGCGGCTCGTTCCAAAGGTTTAACGGAATCGCGTGTGTTATATGGACATGTGTTTCGTAATGCCATGTTGATTGTGATTGCAGGATTGCCTGAGGCTTTGATTGGTATTTTCTTTGTCGGAAACTTGTTTATTGAAATCATCTTTAATTTAGATGGTTTGGGTTTACTGGGTTTTGAAGCGATTCAGCAACGAGATTATCCGGTCATTTTTGGTACATTGTTTTTATTTACCTTAATGGGCTTAATCTTACGCTTAATCAGTGATGTTTTATATCAAGTGATTGATCCGCGTATTAATTTTGATTCAAGAGGTGCTGAATAATGTCACCTTTAATACATGCGCGTCTACAACGATTTAAAGACAATAAACTTGGCTTTGGCTGTCTTATTTTATTTAGCATCATTTTAATATTATCACTGGCATCTGAGCTGATTGCGAACGATAAACCGCTATTGGTTAAATATGAAGATACATTATATGTTCCTGTTTTTAAATCTTATCCAGAAACTGCGTTCGGTGGAATATTTGAAACTGAAGCAGACTATAAAGATCCTGTCGTACAACAGCTGATTAATGATAAAGGTTGGGCTGTTTGGCCGTTGATTCCATATTCTTATCAAACTCCAAATTTAGAATTGGCAGTTCCTGTACCTTCTGCGCCGACTGTACAAAATTGGCTTGGCACAGATGATCAAGGTCGTGACGTGTTAGCACGTATTCTGTATGGTTTACGGGTCTCGCTGCTTTTTGGTTTTGCTTTAACTTTTGCTTCCGCTCTTTTGGGAATTATCGTTGGAGCAATACAGGGCTATTACGGTGGTTGGGTCGACCTAATTGGCCAGCGCATATTAGAAGTATGGGGAGGTTTGCCAACCTTATTTATGGTCATGATTTTGGTCAGCATGTTTACTCCAAGTGTGTATTGGTTATTTTTGATTATGCTATTTTTTGGCTGGACCACCTTAGTTGGACTGGTACGTGCCGAATTTTTGAAGGCACGAAATCTGGATTATGTACGTGCAGCACGTAGTTTAGGAGTGACAGATCGCACCATTATGTTTCGTCATATTCTACCCAATGCGATGAGCTCGAGTTTATCGCAACTCCCTTTTATGCTGACCGCCAATATCACTGCACTGACGGCATTGGACTTTTTGGGCTATGGCTTACCTCCTGATGCTGCATCACTGGGTGAACTTTTGCTTCAAGGGAAATCCAATTTAAATGCACCATGGTTAGCACTCTCAGGCTTTTTTAGCTTGGCCATTGTTTTATCTTTATTGATTTATATTGGGGAGGCGACACGCGATGCATTCGATCCAAGACGTCAGTAATTCAGACACCGTACTGTCGGTCAAACATTTAAAAATTCGACATCAACAACAGGAATTGGTTGAAGATCTTAGTTTTGACTTACATTCAGGTGAAACCATTGCAATTGTAGGTGAGAGCGGCTCTGGAAAGTCAATTAGTAGTTTGGCTTTACTGGGGCTTTTACCGAAAAATTTAGAGGTTGAGGGTCAAGTTTACTTGGGGCAACAAGATGTATTGCGACTTCAACCTGAGCAACTGAGACAAATTCGCGGTCATAAAATTGCTATGATTTTTCAAGAACCGATGACTGCTTTAAATCCATTACATCGGGTTGAAAAGATGATTGGTGAAACTTTATTGCTGCAAGGTTGGTCTAAAAAAAAGACGCAAGCACGCGTTATAGAACTGCTCAAGGATGTTGGAATCCCAGAGCCGCAAGATAAATTACGTCGTTATCCACATGAGCTTTCGGGCGGGCAACGGCAGCGTGTCATGATTGCGATGGCGTTGGCACTTGATCCTGATATTTTGATCGCAGATGAACCGACAACGGCACTCGATGTAACCTTACAAGCACAAATTTTAGCGTTATTAAAATCATTACAACACAGCCGAAATATGGCGATTATTCTGATTAGCCATGATTTAAATTTAGTTCATCGCTATGCAGATCAAGTGGTGGTGATGAAGCAAGGAAAAGTTGAAGAACAGGGTAAAGTTCATGATATTTTTACAGCACCCAAACAGGCATATACCCGAAATTTACTCAATCATGATTTTGGCGAAGCTATACAGATTGCAGAGCAGTCAAATTTGCTGACGCTACATCAAGTAGGCGTTAAGTTCCCGATTAAAGAAGGATGGTTAAATCGGGTGAAAGACTATTTTGTTGCCGTTGAGCCTTTAAATTTAGAATTGGCGCATGGCAAATCGATCGGAATTGTAGGGGAAAGTGGTTCAGGTAAAACTTCACTGGCTTTGGCCATTTCACGTTTAATCAAAAGTGATGGTAAGATTGTATTATTGTCCACTGACTTAAACCAATGCACTGAAAAGCAATTACGCCCATTACGTGCCGAATTTCAGATGGTCTTTCAAGATCCATTTAGCAGCTTAAATCCACGGCTCAATGTAGAGCAAACCATCGGTGAGGGTTTAGGTTTGCATTCACTTTCTGCTCTTGAAATATCTCAACGAATTGATGAAGCTTTAGAAAAGGTCGAATTGCCGCATTCTTTTAGAATGCGTTATCCACATGAATTATCGGGTGGTCAACGTCAACGTGTAGCACTGGCAAGAGCTTTGGTATTGAAACCAAAACTACTGATTTTGGATGAGCCAACCTCAGCATTAGACCGTACTACCCAGCGTGCTATTGTTCAATTACTCAGACGTTTACAGCAGGAGCATCAGATTAGTTACTTGTTTATTAGTCATGATTTACATGTGGTGAAAGCACTGTGTCAAAAAATTTTGGTTTTGCGTCATGCACAGGTCGTAGAGTTTCAAAGTACAACAGCATTATTTTCAAACCCACAAACTGAATATACTCAGCAATTGATTGCGGCAAGTCAGTATGTTTGAATTTACTGACAAGTCATATTGTCAGATTGAACATGATTGAATTAAAGAATAAGTTTAGACTGAATATAAATACAAAACCACTTGGAATATAACTATGAGTCATCTTGCTGAAGTCGCTACAATTCGCAATATCCCATTTAAAAATCGCATTATTAAAGGTGCGATGAGTGAAGCCTTGGCAAATCATGCAGGACAACCTAATCAATTGCATTTAGGTTTATATGAAGCATGGGCAAAAGGCGGTTTGGGTTGTGCAATTACAGGCAATGTTATGGTTGATTTCCGGGCGAAAAATGAACCGGGCGTAGTGGTGATTGAATCAGAACGTGATTTGGCTGAACTGAAAAAATGGGCAGAAGTGGGTAAGCAACATGGCATGGTGCAACTCATTCAACTGTCACATCCTGGGCGTCAGTGTCCGAAAGGCCTCAATAAAGAAACGGTGGCACCTTCTGCTGTGCCTTTTAGTCCCATGTTGGCGACCACTTTTGGTACACCTCGAGAATTACGTGAAGATGAGATTCAGGATATTATTCAACGTTTTGCAAAAGCTGCACAGGTATGTGAACAAGCAGGTTTTGAAGGCATACAGCTTCATGGTGCGCATGGGTATCTGATTAGCCAATTTCTATCACCACTGACCAATAAACGCCAAGATCAATGGGGTGGTTCGATTGAAAACCGAATGCATTTTTTATTGGAAATCTATCAGGCTGTACGTGCAGTCACTTCAGCACAGTTTATTATTTCAGTTAAACTCAATTCTGCTGATTTTCAGCGTGGTGGCATTACTGAAGAAGAAGTTATTTATGTATTTAAAACCATAGATGCTGCTGGAATTGATTTAATTGAAATTTCGGGTGGGTCTTATGAAGCACCTGCCATGGCTGGGGTTAAGTCAGAAAAGCGTAAGGAAAGTTCGATTGCGCGTGAAGCTTATTTTCTCGATTTTGCAGAAAAAATTCGTAAACAAGTGAATTGTCATTTAATGGTAACAGGCGGATTTCGTACCGTTGAAGGTATGAATGCGGCTTTGGATAGCGGAGCCTGCGAGTTTATTGGAATTGCACGTCCATTAGCAGTAGAACCTGATTTAACCCAAGGCTTGATTGCAGGCCAAGATGTACGTTATGCGGTCGATAAAATTAAAACAGGTATTCCGATGATTGATAAAATGGCGATTATGGAAATCATTTGGTATGCCGCACAGTTTAAAGATATTGCTCAAGGCAAAAGCCCAAATCCTAAATTATCACCACTCAAAGTTTTCTTTAAATATGCCAAAGGTAATATTAGTGCGATGATCAAAGGTCGAGTTAACTCACGTCGAAGCGCTTAAATCTTAAAAGATCAAAATAACAAATCGTTTTGTCTTAATCAGATTGACATTAAAAAGACTGATCTGTTTTAAGTGATGAATGCATTTTCGCCAAGTCAATATTTATTCTGAAGAACAAATATTGACTTGGTATTTGAGAAATTTTTAAGTAAAAGTAAAATGAAATAAAAAAGCCTGATTCATCATGATCAGGCTTTTTGTTGAGATTTTAATCTCGAATATGGCGACCCTACGGGGATTCGAACCCCGGTTACCGCCGTGAAAGGGCGATGTCCTAGGCCTCTAGACGATAGGGTCATCTAAAAAATTGGCGTCCCCACGGGGATTCGAACCCCGGTTACCGCCGTGAAAGGGCGATGTCCTAGGCCTCTAGACGATGGGGACGTTTCAGAGGTGGGCGTATAATAGGGTGGATATGAAAAGCTGTCAAACCTTTTTCCAAGATAATCCTTAAAAAAACAATCAACTGAATAAAAATAAAACAAATACTGAGGATTTATCTAAGAATAGGTTATTTTTCGTCTTTTAACCCATCTAAAATACTTTGAATCACGGCTGGATGTTGTAAATAACCTGCGATGCTATGTGGATTATGAATAAGCGTGGTAATCGCTTGATTAATGATTGCTGGTTTAAAATTAAAAGGATCTGTGGAGAGTGGAAAGGCTGTTAAAAAATCGTCAGGTGAATAAAAATTAAACCAGTCACCCCGAAGTTGTGGAGGACGAGCAATGGGCAAAGCTAATTTTTCTTGAATGACTTTAAAGGCCAAGGGAGAGCCTAAAGTAATGAAGCGTTGAATTTTAAAATTCGTAAATTGATGAAGCAAATTATAGGCAATCACAGTTCCCAATGAGTGTGCCACAATAATATGATCTTTATCGGAATGAATGTGATACATAATTCTTTGATGTACTTCATGCATAAAATCTGGATTGGATAAATAGAGATAGGTTTCGATTAAAAATTTATGGATTACAGTGTCATGTAATTTTGGATAATGATTTAAGAATAAACTTAGTTCTTTAAACGCATGATCTTTGGTTAAGGCTGAAATAATAGATAAGCGCTGCGTGAGTGACTTGGATTGACTGGGGTTGAACGTCGGAAGGACGGTAATTCTAGGTTTTTGTTCTTGCACAAGAGTGGTGTTATGTCTTAAATGAAAAGGCAGATGTAAATGGGTCCAAGACTGAGGAAATAAGGTGGCTAAATCTAGCGTATTATATAAGTGATGCTTACTCAGTAAATCTCCATAAAACGGCATATTGATATCTAACGATGTGATATCAAAATTTTGTTGTGCATTATTTAAACCGATTTGGAATATGTTTAACCAATAATGTTTTAATGTTGCTTCATTATAGTTTTGTTGATTCATTCCATGAATAAAAATAATTTTCATACAGCGTCTATTTTTTTATAAATACTATTGTCTGTATTCAGCATAAAAAAAAGAGTGGGTTTTGACCACTCTTTTATAGCATTAATTTACTTTTCGGTAGAAAAGATAATAACTCAGGTAACAGCCTGCAATAAAAAGCAAACATCCAATAAAGCCTGGCAGCATTTCTGGATCGGTTGCCATACTAATGCCAGTAATAAAGCAGAACACGAAACCTAAAATAGGCACTATTGGGAATAAAGGTGCAGCAAAGCCCAATTCTTTCGCTGTACGGCCTTGTTTATACCATTGTCGACGGAAATTGAATTGACTCAAGCAAATGCTCATCCAAACAATGACCATAGTAAAAGCAGCGATACCCAAGAGATTTTTAAAAATAGTTTCAGGTGCAAATTGTTCAGATAATAAACCTGGAATTGCGCCAAACATGGTGACAATAATCGCAACAAAAGGAATACCACGATGATTTAATTTAGAGAACACCGCAGGCAGTTGTTTTTTGTCAGACAAAGACCACATCATTCGTGATGCCGCATATAAACCAGAATTGGCAGCAGAGAGCAGGGCGGTAATAATGACAAAGCGAATAATGTCTTCCGCATAAGGAATACCAATATAAGTAAATACAGTCACGAATGGACTACTACTCACCCCGTGCGCATCCAAACCTGCCAACTGATGTGGTAGCAGTGCACTAATCACCACAATAGTACCCACAAAGAAAATCAGGAGACGCCAAATCGCAGCATTGATTGCTTTAGGAACATTTTTGGCAGGATCTTGGGTTTCACCCGCAGCTACGCCAATTAATTCTGTTCCTGAAAATGCAAAATTGACAATCAACATGGTAGCAAAAATAGGGAACAGACCTTGCGGAAACCAACCCTCAGCGGTCAAGTTACTAAATAAAGGTGCAGAGGTGTGACCGTGGAATGAAAGAACACCAAAAATGGCCAATAAACCTAAAATAATAAAACTGATCACTGTGATGACTTTGACCAAAGACAGCCAAAACTCAGATTCTGCAAACCATTTCGTAGAGCTCATATTGAGTCCAAAAATAATTGCTGCAAAAGTTAATGTCCAAATCCAAACTGAAATTTGAGGAAACCATTCCTGCATCAGCAAAGCTGCTGCAGTAAACTCAGTGCCTAAAGTTGCAGTCCAAGTTAACCAATATAACCAAGTGATCGTATAGCCCGTGCCTGGGCCAATATATTTTTGCGCGTACGTTCCAAATGAGCCAGATTCAGGCATATGTACAGCAAGTTCACCTAAACACAGCATTACAGCATAGGCAATTAAACCACCTAAAATGTACGCAAGAATGGCACCTACAGGCCCCGTTTGTGCAATGACTTCACCCGAACCTAAAAATAACCCTGTTCCGATTGCGCCACCCAGCGAAATCATGACCAAGTGTCGAGTACTCATAGCGCGTTTTAATGGCGCAGAATTGCCCTGATGCGAAGCATCATTCGGAGTATGAGATGACTGCATAAGAGAAAAGAAAGAGAGAAAGGAAGCGAGCTATTGTAGTGAAAAACTACAAATCTGCAATGTAATAATAGTGAATAATGAAGCTTGAATGATCGTATGGCACGATATATGGCGACCCTACGGGGATTCGAACCCCGGTTACCGCCGTGAAAGGGCGATGTCCTAGGCCTCTAGACGATAGGGTCGTATTGAGGTGATGGGTATAGTATGGATTTTTCCCGAACCTGTCAAACTTGTGTAGCCGTTTTTTTGAAATATTGAATTAAGTGGATAAAATTAACACTCTTACTTTAGAAAGTAAGTTTTCTTAATTTAAATTCAAGCTCATTTATAATCAAAGTGATTATTTTATAAAAAATCTAGGTGCAGATGAGGACGAAGATTAAGTAAGAATAAATTCATTGAAAAATGATAAATATTGATCATGTCTAATAATAAATTGAAATTTTTAAAATAAACAGTCAGATGAAAAATTAAAATTATCTTAACTAGAGGGCAGAGGAAAAAGTATTTTGAATAATCTTTTTAATAATGAGTCGATTGAAATAGCAGGATTAAAAAATATATGGCGTCCCTACGGGGATTCGAACCCCGGTTACCGCCGTGAAAGGGCGATGTCCTAGGCCTCTAGACGATAGGGACGTATGAGGATGGCGGTATCTTATTGATCCGCCACCAGTGTGTCAAGTAAGTGAGGTGCGAGTTTGTTCAAAATATAGCAAAACAGTTCAGCTGTTTTCTGTGTGTCGTATAAAGCAGAGTGAGCTTCTTTACCATCAAACTCAATTCCAGCTTGAATACATGATTTTGCCAACACTGTTTGTCCAAACATGACTGCACTTAAAGTCACGGTATCAAACACAGAAAAACTATGAAAAGGGCTCTGATTTTTAGTGCCTGTTCGCGTAATGGCTGCTTGTAAAAAGCCAAGATCAAAATGTGCATTATGTCCAACTAAAACAGCATGGGTGCAATTTTGCTGGCGACGAACCTCATTGACTGCTTTAAAAATACGCTTCATTGCGGTTTTTTCATCTTCAGCCATTGCTATTCGCATAGGATTTGAAGGGTCAATCCCGATGAATTCAAGTGAACGACGATCTAAATGCGCACCTTCAAATGGATTGATATGCGCATGGTATGCTTGACCTGGAACAAATTCCCCTTGTTCATTATAAACAATGGGAATGGCTGCAATTTCGAGTAAAGCATCGGTTTGTGAATTGAAACCTGCTGTCTCAACATCGACCACGACAGGTAAAAAGCCGCGAAAACGCTGACCCATAATGGGTAGGGTTACATCTGTCACACTTTTCTCCATGGAATGGTTTTACCTGCATAAAGCGGGATAATCTGTTCACCATCCAAGTAATCTAAACTTGTCGGAACCACTTGATCTTCTTTGACTAGGGTAATTGTATTGGTATTACGCGGTAGACCATAAAAATCTGCACCAAAATGGCTGGCGAAACCTTCTAAGCGTTCAATTTTACCCACTTGATCAAAAGCCTGAGCATATAATTCAATGGCCGTCGGTGCACTATAACAACCCGCACAACCACATGCATTTTCTTTAGCATCTTTTGAGTGGGGCGCACTATCAGTACCCAAGAAAAACTTAGGATTCGCACTGGTGGCTACTTCTAGCAAAGTTTGTTGATGAGTTTGACGTTTTAAAATAGGCAAACAATAGAAGTGTGGTTTTATACCGCCGACAAGCATGTCATTACGATTAAACAATAAATGCTGAGGCGTAATGGTTGCAGCAACATTACGGTCTTGCTCGAGTACAAAATTGGCAGCTTCACTGGTCGTGATATGTTCAAGAACTAATTTAAGTTTTGGAAATTGTTTCAGTAAGGGAGCGAGCACTTCATCAATGAAGCGTTTTTCACGATCAAAAATATCGACATGCTGATGAGTGACTTCACCATGAAGCAGTAACGGAACTTGATGTTCTTCAAGTTGTTCAATCACAGCATAAACTTTACGAATATCACTGACACCGTTGTCTGAATTTGTCGTTGCACCAGCAGGATATAACTTGATGGCATTCACAAATTCCGAGTCTTTTATTTTTTTAACTTCACTCGGCTCAGTGTGATCGGTAAAATAAAGCACCATGCGTGGGTCGAAATTTACCCCATCAGGTACATGCGCTAATATACGTTCACGATAAGCGATCGCTTCTTCTACTGTTTTTACAGGAGGAACAGTGTTTGGCATACAAATTGCGCGCGCAAATTGATTGGCTAAGTCAGGCACTGTTCGTTTTAAAGCAAGTCCATCACGAAGATGTGCATGCCAATCGTCTGGCTGGAGAAGAGTGATCGTATTCAAGGTCATTTCAATCAAAGAAATAAAACAAATGATAATCTATATAGGTTTAAAATGGTAACGCCAATTCAGGACAAATGGCGAGAGATATACCATTCTGAAGCTAAAAACTATGTTATTTTAAATATTAATAAAAATGACATCATGCTTGCATATGAACGACAAGTATAATTTAGCAAAACTACAAGACGATAAAGAAAAAATAGAACGACTAATTGCACATCAAAGTCGCCGTGTCGGCCACGTTTTTCCGAAAGAAATGGAACATGAGTTTTGGGCGAAAAATTTAGAACGTGCACGCAAACATGTCGAAAAATATGTGTGGAGTGGAGTTCTCGTTTATTTTATTTTTATCGTGGTCATGGTGCCAACAGATTATTTCATCATTGACCAACAATATTTCTTGGATGATTTTGTTCGCTCTCTGATCAGTTTGACTAATGTAGGTCTGTGTTTACTGATTTTATTTTTCTTTGCTTATTTTTCTAAATTGCGTCCTTATTTTACTTACGCCAGTATTTTTCTGATGTTTTGGGCTATTGTTTCAACTTCATGGCTCACCATGACAGCAAAAACCATTGAACTCCAACATCAAGCCATGGCGATTGTGGGTATAATTTATATTCTCAGCTATATTTTGACTGGGGTAAAGCCTATTTACTTGCTATTCACGGGTCTATTGGCAGCGCTGGCGACAATTATTTTGTTTGCTACATTTAATATTCATTTTAATACGATTGCACTTGCACGAATTTTATTCGGAAGTTGTTTGCTGGGTTTTGTCATTAGCCACATGATTTTTGCACGCGAACGAATGATCTATTTATATGCATTACGCGCTAAAATTAGTGAGAATATTCATCGTATTTATAATTCAGAATTATTACATTTAAGTCAGCATGATGAGCTAACTAAAATCTCTAACCGTCGAACCTTTGATGAAACCCTAGATACACTTTTTCAACAGGCGCGTGAAAATGAAACCTCTTTGTCTATTTTATTCATTGATGTAGATTTTTTTAAAAAATATAACGATTTTTATGGTCATCAAAAAGGTGACAATGTCATCTCTGCAATCGCAAAATCGATAAAAAATGCCATACGTCATATGGACTTTGTTGCTCGCTATGGCGGAGAAGAGTTTGTGGTTTTATTGCCAGAAACCAATGCACATGGCGCATATGCCGTGGCTTCAAATATCTATAAAGCGATTGAGCGTTTAGAAATTTCACATGAGAAATCTTCGGTATCCGATTACATTACGATTAGTTTGGGAATTACCGTTTATCAGGGTGAAACTGAAATTAATAAAGATGAATTATTGGTGGTTGCGGATCAAGCTTTGTACCGAGCGAAAGAGTTAGGCCGTAATCAAATTTATTACCAATCGATACGTACGATTCAAACGATCTAACGGTAAAAATGATAAAAAAACCGCCTGATCAGGCGGTTTTTTTGCGAGCAAAAATTATTTATTTTTGTCTTTGAGTTGAGGAACAGCTGAACCTGTACCGACTGCAAGTAGCCCTACGTTGGTATAAAGACCTAACTTGGCACGAGTATCGGTAATATCAAGATTACGCATGGTTAACTGACCAATACGATCCATTGGAGAGAACATTGAATCACCTTTTTCCATGGTTAAGCGTTCAGCTTCATAGGTTAGGTTTTCTGATTCGGTGTTCATAATGGTGTAATCGTTACCGCGACGAAGCTCTAAAGTCACAGTGCCTGTTACAGCTTTTGCAACCCAACGTTGAGCAGTTTCACGTAACATAAGTGCTTGAGAATCGAACCAACGACCTTGATATAACAAACGACCTAAACGTAAACCGTTAATGCGGTACTGTTCAATTGTATCTTCGTTGTGAATACCTGTTACAAGGCGTTCATAAGCAATATGGAGCAGAGCCATACCTGGAGCTTCGTAAATACCGCGAGATTTCGCTTCGATAATACGGTTTTCGATTTGATCCGACATGCCTAGACCATGACGGCCACCAATACGATTCGCTTCGAGAATCAACTCAACAGGATCTTCAATACGTTGTCCGTTCAGTGCAACAGGCATACCTTCTTCAAAAGTGACTGTCACTTCCTCAGATTTTACTTCAACATCATCTTTCCAAAATGCCACGCCCATGATGGGATCAACAATTTTAATTCCAGCATTTAAGTATTCAAGATCTTTGGCTTCATGTGTAGCACCCAACATATTCGAGTCAGTTGAATACGCTTTTTCTTTTGACATTTTATAGTCAAAGCCATTGTCGATGAGGAATTGCGACATTTCAGCACGGCCGCCTAACTCATCAATAAAAGTTTGATCTAACCATGGCTTATAAATTTTTAAGTTGGGATTGGTTAACAAACCATAACGGTAGAAACGTTCAATATCGTTTCCTTTATAGGTTGAACCGTCACCCCAAATGTTAACGTCATCTTCTTTCATCGCGGTAACAAGCATAGTTCCTGTTACTGCACGACCCAGTGGCGTCGTATTGAAATAAGGCACACCGCCAGTACTAATGTGGAATGCGCCACATTGAATCGCAGCAATACCTTCTAATGCAAGCTGTAAACGGCAATCGACCAAGCGTGCTTTTACTGCGCCATAAGCTTCAGCTTTTTTTGGAATAGCATCATAATCATCTTCATCTGGCTGACCTAAATTTGCGGTGTACGCATAAGGCTCAGCCCCTTTTTGTTTCATCCACAATAGCGCCGCTGAAGTATCGAGGCCACCAGAAAAGGCAATCCCAACTTTTTTACCTACGGGTACATTCTGCAAGATCGTTGCATTATCAGTCATTGTTAGTCCTAACGATATAAAATAGGCACCACGATAAATGGGTAGCCAAGGAGAATCTATAGTTGCTTCAATGATAGCACTTTTAGTCAGATTTTTTTTCGTAAAAATAGACAAACAAAAAAATATGTTTAATTTTAAAGGGAATGGATCGCTGCCGTACATCAGATGAAAAGGCTTTTTTGAGCGGTTTTAAATAGCCTGAAATGTAATTTAAAAATGCTGTCTGAAACTGAATAGGAGAATAAAACTACTGAATAATTTTTAGACTCTACAGACTGTATTTTTTTCAATCTTCAATCTTCAATCTTCAATCTTCAATCTTCGATCTTCGATCTTCGATCTTCGATCTTCAATCTTCAATCTTCAATCTTCAATCGATTGCGCTATAAAATTATTGCAAGATGGAAAAGCTATATGAAGCAATGCAAATCAAAAAGAAAAGAACCCAAAAATGAGAGATTGGACTAAAGTTGTAGAGCTAATGAGTTTCCATCTTTTTTTATTAAAAATTAGCTAAAAAACAATAACAACGAATTTTTCTATTCAACCAATACGACTGAAATCATTATTTAATGACCTCACTATTGGTCATACCAATTTTAATTAAATTAGATAGCTATTGATCTTTAATTCACTTGATTTTATTATTTAATCATATTTTTGCAGGTTTTTAATTACTTTAGGTTTTATTGGTCATACCAATTTTAATGAAATCTATAATTCATCAGACCGCTGGTAGCGGACAGATAAGCATTTCAAGGAGATGACAATGCTTCAATCTTGGCAACAAATTTATGACCCTATGGGAAATATCTGGATTTCTAGTGCAATTGCGATGATCCCGATTGTTTTTTTCTTCCTTGCATTGGCTATCTTTCGTCTTAAAGGTAGCGTGGCAGGAACGATTACCGTTATTTTGGCACTTTTGGTTTCACTATTTGCGTATCAAATGCCAGCGACCATGGCATTTGCTTCCTTGGTCTATGGGTTTCTATATGGTTTATGGCCGATTGCGTGGATCATTATTGGTGCAGTATTTTTATATAAAATTTCAGTAAAAACGGGACAGTTTAATGTTATCCGTTCTTCGATTTTATCCATTACAGAAGATCAGCGTTTACAGATGTTATTGGTCGGTTTTGCCTTTGGAACCTTCCTTGAAGGTGCCGCAGGTTTCGGTGCTCCTGTTGCCATTACTGCTGCGTTATTGGTGGGTTTAGGCTTTAAACCTTTATATGCTGCAGGTCTATGCTTAATTGTGAATACTGCACCTGTTGCTTTTGGGGCGATGGGGATTCCAATTATTGTGGCAGGGCAGGTTTCTGGTGTCGATACCATGGAAATCAGTCAGATGGTGGGTCGTCAGTTACCGTTTATGGTGCCTGTGGTTTTAATTTGGATTATGGCCATTATGGATGGTTGGCGTGGGGTTAAGGAAACGTGGCCGGCTATTTTGGTGGGTGGTGGTTCTTTTGCCATCGCACAATATTTAACGTCTAACTTCGTTGGCCCAGAACTTCCAGATATTACTGCTGCGATTGCAGCATTGGTCAGTTTAACCATCTTGCTTAAATATTGGAAACCCAAACATATTTTCCGTTTTAGTCAGGAAGATGGCCAAGATGATGCAAGTTTAGTTGCCAGTCAGCAACAGACATATAGTCTTGCTCAAATTGCCAAAGCTTGGTCTCCATTCATGATTTTAACTGCCATGGTGACCATTTGGAGTGTGAAACCTTTTAAAGACTTATTTACTAAAGATGGTGCATTACACGATTTGGTGATTTCAATCAAAGTGCCTTATTTACATCAGTTGGTACAAAAAATGCCACCTGTAGTACCTGAAATTAAAGATTATGATGCAATTTTTAAATTTGATTGGTTTTCTGCAACGGGAACAGCCATTTTTATCGCCGCAGTGATTACCATCATTTTCTTGAAAATGAAACCAAAAGACGCAGTTACGACATTTGGTGAAACCATTAATGAATTAAAAGTACCCATTTATTCAATTGGAATGGTGTTGGCTTTTGCCTTTATTGCCAATTATTCGGGCATGTCTGCCACGTTGGCTTTGGCACTGGCACATACTGGACAAGCTTTTACATTCTTCTCACCATTTTTAGGTTGGATTGGCGTATTTCTGACGGGTTCTGATACCTCTGCAAATGCTTTATTTGCTGCATTACAAGCCACTACAGCACAGCAAATCGGTGTACCTGAAGTGTTACTTGTAGCCGCCAATACCAGTGGTGGTGTGACAGGAAAAATGATTTCTCCACAATCTATTGCAATTGCGTGTGCAGCAGTGGGGCTTGTGGGTAAAGAGTCTGATTTATTTCGATTTACTGTGAAACACAGTATCGTTTTTACCATAATGATGGGTATCATCATTACCTTACAAGCATATGTGTTCCCATGGATGATTCCATAACACGCAATTGAGGTTCGGCACATGAAAGTCTCTGACAAAGTAGTACAAAACTTACGCATACTGATTGAGCAAGACAATATGCAGGTTGGAGATCGTTTGCCTGCCGAACGTAAATTATGTGAACAATTGGGTGTTTCGCGTTCATCGTTACGTGAAGCCATTCAGCAACTGATCAGTATGGGAATTTTGCTCAGTAAAGTCGGAGCAGGTACTTTTTTACAGCAACTTCCTAACAATTGGTCACAAGATCAAATTGTGCAGCCACTCAGTCTATTGATTGATCAAGATCCTGCTTATCGTTTTGATGTACAGGAAGCACGAACCATTTTAGAAGGTGGAACGGCTTGGTATGCGGCAGAGCGTGCTACGTCAGAAGACTTAAAAAATATTCGTGAATGCTACGATCAAATTGCCTATTTTCAGGCACTGGGTGATGACGATCAGGCAGCAAGGGCTGATGCTAAATTTCATCTTGCGATTGCTGACGCTTCGCATAATTTGGTGCTGATTCAGATGATGCGTAGTCTGTTTGATTTATTGCAATTTAACGTGGTTCTAGGCCGTCGAAAAGTTTATTCAGAATCACATCGTTTTGATCAACTGCATGATCAACACTTTCAGGTGATGGCCGCAATTGAACGCCGAGATCCAGAAGCTGCACAAAAAGCAGTCTGTGGACATATTGAGTTTGTAGTGCAACAAGTACGCTCGATTGATGAGGAAGAAGCCCGTCGTCAGCGTGCGAGTCGATTAAACAGGATATAACTATTATGATTATTTCTTCTACGAATGATTATCGTGAAGCTGCCAAGCGTCGCTTACCCCCGTTTTTATTTCATTACATTGATGGAGGAGCTTATGCAGAACATACGCTTAAACGTAATGTGGAAGACTTATCCAAAATTGCTTTAAGACAACGTGTGTTAAATGATATGTCGTCTTTAAGTCTAGAAACTCAGCTTTTTAATGAAACTTTGTCAATGCCAGTTGCTTTAGCACCAGTCGGATTAACGGGCATGTATGCACGTCGTGGCGAAGTACAAGCAGCCGTCGCAGCAGATAAAAAAGGTATTCCTTTTACGTTGTCGACTGTCTCAGTCTGTCCAATCGAAGAAGTTGCACCTGTAATCAACCGCCCAATGTGGTTTCAACTGTATGTGCTGCGCGACCGTGGCTTTATGAAAAATGCTTTAGAACGTGCGAAAGCTGCAGGTTGCTCGACGTTGGTTTTTACTGTGGATATGCCTGTACCTGGGGCGCGTTATCGTGATGCACATTCCGGTATGAGTGGTCCCAATGCCGCTATGCGTCGTTATTTACAATCGATGATGCATCCACAATGGGCATGGGATGTCGGTTTACATGGCCGTCCACATGATTTGGGCAATATTTCAAAATATTTGGGTAAGCCGACAGGTTTAGAAGATTATATTGGATGGTTAGGCAATAATTTTGATCCGTCTATTTCTTGGAAAGATCTAGAGTGGATTCGTGAATTTTGGGATGGCCCAATGGTCATCAAAGGGATTTTAGATCCTGAAGATGCCAAAGATGCAGTACGTTTTGGTGCCGATGGTATTGTCGTTTCAAACCATGGTGGGCGTCAGCTCGATGGTGTGTTATCCAGTGCCCGAGCGTTACCTCCAATTGCAGAGGCCGTTAAAGGCGATATTAAAATTCTGGCAGATTCAGGTATTCGTAATGGTCTAGATGTGGTGCGCATGCTGGCACTGGGGGCAGATACTTGTATGCTGGGCCGTGCATTTATTTATGCTTTAGGTGCCGCAGGTGGAGCGGGTGTATCCAATCTTTTGGATTTAATTGAAAAAGAAATGCGTGTAGCGATGACATTAACAGGTGCAAAAACCATTGCGGATATTAACTCTGATTGTTTGGTGAAATTGGATCGAGAGTTAGCTGACTAAGTTATTTATTCATAAATTGTTACAACCACAGGTGTTGGTTTGAATTTATTGTTCTGGCGTAGGTAATGTCTTACTTTTGATGGATGAGCAGTGTACTGCGCAAGGTAACAAAATCCTTTGTTGAGCAGAAGGAACGTCCTTGTTCCTCTGCTCAACAGCGGCATCCATGCCGCTAATCACGATAGCTGATATTGGGATAAATCATTCTTATTTTGAAAGTTGGTTTCTCATTTTAGTTATTAGATTTTATTAAAAAGCTAGAAAATCTAAATATGCAGGGTATCAAATGCAAGCTCACTCAGATTTACAACAAACCATTGATAAACTGATCAATATTGTGGGTAAAGCACATGTCCTGACCGATGAGAATGACACACGTTTATATCGTCAGGGGCGCCGTTACGGTTCTGGACGCGTTTTAGCCGTGGTTGTCCCAGCTTCTTTGCTTGAACAATGGCAAGTTTTACAAACAGCAGTCGAAGCAGACTGTATTGTGATTATGCAAGCAGCCAATACAGGTTTAACTGGAGGTTCCACACCATTTGGTGATGATTATGATCGTCCTGTATTGGTACTAAGTACACGTCGGTTGGCAGGTATTCAAGTGATTAACGAAGGTCAGCAAGTCATTTGTTTGCCCGGTGCGACTTTAGACAGATTGGAAAAAGAACTGGCGGTCTTTAATCGTGAGCCTCATTCAGTGATTGGTTCTTCCTGTATTGGTGCCTCGGTTTTAGGAGGTATTTGCAATAACTCGGGTGGGGCTTTGGTTCGTCGTGGGCCTGCATATACTGAACTGGCGCTCTATGCGCGAGTAAATGAAGTAGGTCAACTCGAATTGGTAAATCATTTGGGGGTGAATTTAGGCAGGACACCTGAAGAAATTTTATCTAAACTTGAAAATAGGCATTATCAACTGTCTGATATTGAAAATAATTCAAGTTGTTGTGCTTCTGACCAACGTTATGCACATGATGTAAAACAGATCGATGAAAATAGTCCTGCACGATTTAATGCTGATCCTTCACGTTTGTTTGAAGCATCAGGCTCAGCAGGTAAAATATGTGTATTTGCAGTACGACTGGATACCTTTGAGAAAATTCCAAGCCAAGTTTTTTATGTGGGAACCAACACACAACAAGACTTAACCGCAATTCGGCGGTTTTTACTCAAGGATTTACCACGCTTACCGATTGCGGGTGAATATATTCATCGCGTAGCGTATGACATTGGTGCCGAATACGGCAAAGATACATTTATGTTCATTGAAAAATTCGGTACGGCTAGAGTGCCTGCTGCGTTTGCTATGAAAGATAAAGTCGATGGCTATTTAGACAAAATGCATATGAAAGGCTGGTCAGATAAATTTTTACAACTGATGACTCAGTTTTTGCCCCGTCATTTGCCTAAGCGGATGACTGAATTTCGTGATTTATATGAACATCATTTGATTTTACGCATTGAAAATCAGGACGTGGAAAGGGTTCAACATTTTCTGGCACAATATTTTGATAGCAACCCTACAGGGTCTTATTTTTTATGTGATGAAGATGAAGGCCGTAAAGCTTTTTTGCATCGCTTCGCCATTGCAGGTGCTGCGATACGTTATCGTGATACGCATCGTAGTGAAGTAGAAGACATTGTGGCACTGGATATTGCGTTACGCCGTAATGACCATGAATGGGTTGAAACCCTGCCTAAAGCAATGGATGAGCTGATGATTCATAAACTTTATTATGGTCATTTCTTATGTCATGTTTTTCATCAAGATTATATTGTCAAAAAAGGCGTTGATCCACTCGAAATTGAGCATCAAATGTGGCATTTATTGGATCATCGAGGTGCCGAATATCCAGCTGAGCATAACGTAGGGCATTTGTATATTGCGAAACCTGCTTTAAAAAATCATTATCAAAAACTTGATCCGACCAACAGTTTTAACGTTGGAATTGGTCATACAACAAAATTAAAAAACTGGAAATCATCATAATTTAAACTGGACAACAATGAGATGTCATATTTTAAGTGTAGTTTAAAGAACTACACTTTTTTTTGGGTCAAATTGACAATTCTTTGCTGACAAATTGCTTAAAAAGCCATAAACAAAATATAAAAAGTCGGTAGAGTAGTATGCAACAAGTTGCAAAGCCGACGAAATAAGGATTTATCATGACAACTCCATATGCAAATCTTTTAAAACCCCTTCATTTGGGTTTTACCACCATTAAAAACCGTGTTGTGATGGGGTCTATGCACACAGGTTTAGAAGATCGTTTTTATAATTATCCTAAACTCGCGGCATATTTTGGGGAACGTGCAAAAGGTGGAGTTGGATTGATCATTACTGGCGGTATTTCACCGAACCGTTCTGGTTGGTTGCTTCCTGCTGGCGGCACCATGAGTAATATCGCTGATGTCGCACCACATCGTTTAGTGACACATGCCGTACATAAGCATGGCGCAAAAATCTTGATGCAAATTCTGCATGCAGGTCGTTATGGTTATCAACCTTTTGTGGTGTCATCTAGTCCCATTAAATCACCGATTTCACCTTTTAAACCCCGTCAGATGAGTGAGAAACAGATTGTTTCGACCATTGAAGATTATGCCAACACTGCCAGCATTGCGAAAAAGGCAGGTTATGATGGTGTAGAAATTATGGGATCTGAAGGCTATTTACTGAATCAGTTTTTAAGCCGTCATGTGAACCAACGTGATGACCAATGGGGTGGAGATATTCAAAATCGAATGCGTTTTGCTGTAGATATTGTCAGAGCAATTCGTGAAAAAGTCGGTGAAAAATTTATTATTTGCTTCCGTTTATCGATGCTTGACTTGGTCCATGATGGCAACACTATGGATGAGGTTGTCACTATTGCACAAGCCCTTGAGAAAGCGGGTGTTACTTTGCTAAATACAGGAATTGGTTGGCATGAAGCACGTATTCCCACTATTGTAACCTCTGTACCACGTGCCGCATTTGCAGATTACACAGCAGAAGTGAAAAAGCATGTCACTATTCCGGTCATTGCCTCAAACCGTATTAATATGCCAGAAACTGCGGAAGCCATTTTAGCTGCGGGTAAAGCAGATATGGTGCAAATGGCACGTCCATTCTTGGCGGATGCATTTTGGGTCAACAAAACAGCGACCAATCGTGTGGATGAAATTAATACCTGTATAGCATGTAACCAAGCCTGTTTAGATCATACCTTTAAAAATCAACGTGCCACATGTTTGGTCAATCCACGTGCAGCTTACGAAACTGAATTGGTATACATAAAAACCAAAACACCGAAAAAAATTGCAGTGGTGGGCGGCGGTGTTGCGGGTATGTCAGCTGCAACAGTCGCTGCAAGCCGTGGTCATCAAGTGACTTTATTTGAAGCTGCTCGAGAGGTTGGAGGTCAGTTTAACTTGGCCAAAGTGGTTCCAGGTAAAGAGGAATTTCATGAAACCATTCGCTATTTTAAGGTTCAGATTGAAAAAACAGGAGTGGAGCTGCGCTTAAATACCCGCGTCAATCGTGAACAGCTTGAACGTGAAGGTTTTGATGAGGTGATTGTTGCAACGGGAGTTGTACCGCGTGCTTTAAAAATTGAAGGTAGTCAGGCACCTCAAGTTTTATCTTATGCAGAAGTTTTACGAGGAGCTTTCGTTGGAAATCGTGTTGCAGTGATTGGGGCGGGTGGAATTGGTTTTGATGTATCTGAGTTTTTATTGAAACCTGTACATCAACCGCAGCCACAACCATTGGATGACTGGCAACGCGAATGGGGAATCGATCCAAATCCAAATTATGTTTCGGAAGGTGGGTTACAACCTGCACAAATTGAGCATCCTGTTCGTGAAATTTATTTATTACAACGTAAAACGACAGCTCTTGGGATAGGACTAGGTAAAACTTCGGGTTGGGTGCATCGTGCTCAATTAAAAAAACATGCAGTCAAAATGTTACGAGGTGTCCAATATAAAGCGGTTACAGATGAAGGTTTGTGGGTTGAAACCAATGGCTATGATCAACTTTTACGGGTAGATACTGTTGTGGTTTGTGCTGGTCAAGAATCAGTGAAAGATATTATGCCAAATGAAGGTGAAAATACTTTAGCCAATTACCATATTATTGGTGGTGCAAAATTGGCAGCAGAACTTGATGCCAAACGTGCTATTCGTGAAGGGGCCGAATTAGCAGCTAAATTATAAAGAGTTGGTGAAACAATATTCAGTCAAAGCAGATAGACCTAATTTTTTCTTGTCAGAAATTGAAAAGCTCTGTATTCTTGCCGACATGGAAGCGTGGCAGAGCGGTTTAATGCACCGGTCTTGAAAACCGACGAGGGTTTACCCCCTCCGTGAGTTCGAATCTCACCGCTTCCGCCAAATACCTTAAAAAGCCCTTGTATCTACAAGGGCTTTTTTCTTATCTGTATTTTTACCCCTCAACCTACCCCACATCAAAGTTTGAAGGTAAAAGCAAAAACTGGCTGCTTGAGGACAGGATAGGAAATGAGTATAAAAAACATAAAAATCTAAACTCAATTCTGGTTTTGAAAAAAGACTTTGAATGTAGAAAAAAGGCTGACGAATGAGCCCTTAGATGGAAATGAAAAACTGTATATTGAACATTACCCGTGTATTCTTTCCACATATAAGTAATGCCATTGCAATTATGATGATAAAAACCAAGTGGTTAATGGACTTTTTTAATCAATTTTAGCCATGCTTTTGGACTATACCTTGAAGCTGATAATCCAAACAGGTGAACGCCCATTTTTCTTTGAGCAAAGATAAATAATCCATTTCATCGTCTAAGATATAAATAAATACTTGTGCTATTAACTTATGTTCAAGTTCTTTAACAATTCGACATTGAATATCAAAAAGTATGCCTCTGGGATGTTTTACACCATGATTTTAAATATATCGTCTAAGCCAACAAAAGATAAAAGATTAGGTTTCCTAAATTTTTAATTCGAAAATGAAGGTGATTATTTAAAAATAATAATTGAATTAATGAATTAAACAATTTTTGATTTTTTATCAACTTAAACTAATTCTAGTTCAAAATGAGCGGTAATGATTTTAGATCTAGCTAAAGTCATTACCATATCAGTTATAATTGAATGAATAAGCATATAAGTCAGTGAGATAAATGGAATTAAAACAATTTAAATATTTTATATCAATTGTTGAATCCGGCAGTTTTGGTAAAGCATCTAAGAAGCTTGATGTGGGAACATCGGCATTAAGTCAACAAATATCGAAATTAGAAGATGAGCTTTCCACTCGTTTACTTCAAAGAAATACACAAGGAGTAACCCCTACACCAGCGGGTTTAGCTTTTTATAAGCAGGCACAACTGGTTATAAGGCATATGGGCTACGCGATTGAAGGTGCTCAATCATCACGTTTAACTGGCCATGTAAGTGTTGGTGTTTCACCCAGTATTGCATCTGTTCTGGGTGTACCTTTCATGAAGATCATGGCTATACGCTATCCGGATATTCAAGTGCATCTAGTTGAAAGTTTATCTGGAAATTTATCGCAATTGATTAATACAAGACAATTAGATTTAGCGATTATTTTTACGAATGATGTCGATCAACAATGGTCTATTCAACCTTTACTCAAAGAGCAAATGTTTCTGATGTGTACACCCGAACTTTTAATAAAAAATGGTTTGGATGGTTGTTTAGATCAAGGTGAAATTGATATCGAGCAGATCAAAAAATTACCTCTAGTTCTACCCAGCCAACGTCATGGTCTGCGAAAATTTTTAAATCAAAAATTAGACTCAATCAATGTTAAATATGAAATTGATGGCCTACATTTATTAATGGACTGTGTAGCACATTTAGACGTTGCAACTATTCAACCTAGTAGTGCTTTTTTTAAACCGTTACGTAATAAATTATGCCTATTAAAGGTCATGGAACCACAGCTTGGACGTATTAATTACCTCATTAGTATTGCAGAAGAACAACTATCTCCAGCCAGTTTGGCAGCAAAAGTTGCGATTAAACATTGCATTAAAGAACTTGTTTCAGCGGGTGTCTGGCCCAGTGCCGTCTTAATAGACTAATTAGCTATTTAATAATATTAAACACCCCTTTAATTCAGGGCTATCACAAGTTTCTCTTCTTTCGTCTTAAAGTAAGTAAAATTCGAAAGGGAAGACATCGGATGCATGATGTAATCATTATTGGTGGCGGGAATGCTGCTTTATGTGCAGCACTCACAGCGGTAGAGAAAGGTGCTTCAGTATTATTACTCGAAGCTGCTCCCAAAGAATGGCGGGGGGGAAACTCACAACATACGCGTAACTTACGTTGTATGCACAATGCGCCGCAAGATGTACTTATTGAATCATATTCTGAAGAAGAGTACTGGCAGGACTTACTGAAAGTGACGGCTGGTAAAACCAATGAACACTTGGCACGCTTAGTCATTCGCTCTACCGAAACTTGTCGTGAATGGATGCGTAAACATGGAGTGAATTTTCAGCCACCTTTATCAGGTGCTCTGCATGTTGCTCGGACAAATGCATTCTTTATGGGCGGGGGTAAGGCATTGGTGAATGCTTATTTTCGTAGTGCAAAAAACCTCGGGGTAGATATTCGCTATGAAACCAAAATTGATCATTTAATTATTGAAAATAATAAATTTATTGCTGCAGTTGCACAAGATGGTACACGCTTTGAAGGTAAGTCCTGTGTACTTGCGGCGGGTGGTTTTGAGTCAAACCGAGAATGGTTACGTGAAGCATGGGGCCAAAACGAAAATGGTGAATGGCCAGCAGATAATTTTATTATTCGTGGTACACGCTTCAATCAAGGTAATTTACTTAAATTTATGATGGATCAAGGTGTCGATATTATTGGTGATCCATCACAATCACATTGTGTAGCTGTAGATGCTCGAGCCCCTTTGTATGACGGGGGAATTTGTACGCGTATTGATTGCGTTTCGCTCGGGATTGTGGTCAATCAAAATGCACAACGTTTTTATGATGAAGGTGAAGATTTTTGGCCGAAACGTTATGCCATTTGGGGGCGTTTGGTTGCAAAACAACCCAAACAAGTGGCGTATTCTATTATTGACTCTAAATCGGTTGGACGTTTTATGCCGCCAGTTTTTGAGGGAACAAAAGCGAATAGTATTAAAGAGTTGGCAAAAAAACTCAATTTGGATGAAAGCATTCTGTGCAAAACAGTTGAAGATTATAATGAGGCCTGTGTTAAAGGTGAGTTCAATCACACCATTTTAGATAATTGTCATACTGAGAATTTAACACCTTCTAAAACGCATTGGGCCGTTCCTTTAGATCAGCCCCCATTTTATGCATATGCACTTAAACCCGGTATTACTTTTACTTATCTTGGATTAAAAGTCGAAGATGATGCAGCTGTGCGCTTTAAAAATCAGGCAAGTCCAAATTTATTTGTTGCGGGTGAAATGATGGCAGGAAATGTGCTAGGGCAGGGATATACCGCGGGTGTAGGGATGTCGATAGGTACAACCTTTGGACGAATTGCTGGAAAAAATGCAGCTTTATCTGCATTTAAACAAGGAGCTTAAGGTATGAATGCCAGTCCAAGAATCATCATTCCCGTTGTTCAATTAACAGAGAACGAAGAACAGGTTAAACAGGCCTTACAGATTTGTAATGCTTGCCGATATTGTGAAACTTTTTGTGCGGTCTTTCCTGCAATGACTAAACGCTTAGAGTTTACACAGGCCGATATTCACTATATGGCAAACCTTTGTCACAATTGTGGTGCTTGTTTACATGCTTGCCAATATGCGCCTCCACATGAATTTGGAGTCAATATTCCTCAAGCTATGGCACAGGTTCGCTTAGAAACATATCAAGAGTTTGCTGTACCGGCATCTTTTGGCCAGATTTATAAAAAAACAGGCATTACTTTGGTGTCTGTGATGACGGTTCTTTTCTTCTTGCTGATGTTGGCTGGAACATGGTTAAACGGCACTGATTTGTTCGGTAAATATCAAGGTGATTTCTATGCCATTTTCCCGCATAACTTTTTAGCTGTTTTATTTGGTTCGGTATTTGTGACTGCTTTTATATTGCTAGGTTTAGGAATCATTAAATTCTGGAAGCAAACTTCCGACATTATTCCAGAAGGGGTTGCACAAACCGATATTATTCAAGCATCAAAAAATGTCCTCACTTTGAAATATCTAGATGGTGGGCATGGTAAAGGCTGTAATGAAGAAGATGACCGCTATACACAAATTCGTCGTGTTTTCCATCACTTCACCATGTATGGATTTTTACTGTGCTTTTTAGCAACCATAGTGGCAACGATTTACCATTATTTCTTTGGTTTACAAGCACCGTATGCCTATACGAGTCTACCTGTGATTTTAGGAACACTGGGCGGTTTAGGTTTGGTGATTGGTCCAATTGGCTTGCTTTACTTAAATATTAAACGTGATCCGATGCATGGTGATGCCAAGCAAAAACCGATGGATCGCGGATTTATATTTTTACTCTTGATTGTCAGTATTACAGGGCTTGCTTTAATGGTCTTTCGTGATACTACGGCTATGGCATTGCTATTGATTATCCATTTAGCCACAGTCATGACTTTCTTTTTAACCATTCCTTTTGGCAAGTTTGCCCATGGATTTTACCGAAGTGCTGCATTGTTAAAATTTGCAGTAGAGGAGCGGACTGCAAAAAGTAAAACAAAATAAAGACCCAAACCTCAATTTTGACCATGGAGGTCGATGATGGCTATAGGCAAAGAAATGAACGGAAAAGTGAACTATAAGGATGTAGCAGTGATGAGAAATTTAAAGTTAGTGGCTTTAGTCGGTGTAAGTGTTGCGATCGCAGGTTGTAATAACAGTAATGCTTCTAAAGAAGCAGGCTATCCTAAGCGCCCTGAATGTATTGCACCTGCAAAACCAGGCGGTGGGTTCGATATGACCTGTAAGCTTATTCAATCTGGGTTTAAAGAAACACAGGTCTTAAATGATCCAATTCGCGTGACTTATATGCCAGGCGGAGTTGGGGCAGTTGCTTATAATAAAATTGTAGGGAATGACCCTGCAAATAATAATGCTGTAATTGCATTTTCAACTGGCTCATTGCTTAATCTTGCACAAGGCAAATTTGGTAACTTTACAGAAAAAGATGTGAAATGGTTATCTGGCGTAGCAGTTGATTATGGTTTGGTTGCCGTGCATAAAGACTCACCTTATAAAAACTTGAATGATCTGATGCATGCATTAAAGGCTAATCCGAGAAGCATTAGTTTTGGTGGTGCGGGCAGTGTTGGTGGACAAGACTGGATGCAAACAGCCTTGTTAGCTAAACAAGTTCAGGTGAATGCAGCTGACATGAGTTTTGTGGCACTTGAGGGTGGAGGTGAAGTATTAACGTCTTTACTAGGTCAACATATTCAGGTTGCAGTAGGAAATGTAAGTGAAGTTGGGGCAAATTTAGAAACCGGTAAAATTCGAGTATTGGCTGTATTTTCGGATAAACGTTTAGAAGGTAAATTTTCTAACCTTCCTACGGCAAAAGAACAAGGATATAACCTTGAGTGGCCAGTAATACGCGGCTTTTATATGGGTCCAAAAGTCAGTGAAGACTCATTTAACTGGTGGAAAAAATCATTTGAAAAAATGATGGCGGATCAAAAATTTGAAGCCGTTCGTACCAATCAAGATCTACTCCCGTTTGCAATGACTGGAGATGAGCTATCTGCTTATGTCTATAAGCAGACTGAGCAAATGCGTCAATTGTCTGAAGAAAATAAATTGTCGAAATAATCAGAAATCCTGAGCCGAGAGTACTCACTTTTGGTCTCGGGATATTTTTTAAAGGAAAGATTATGAAAGCAGAACGTATTCTAACGGCAATAATAGCACTTTGTGGATTTGGTTTATTGATCTACGCATGTAGTTTTGATGCACCTATTTCTTATGATTCAGTGGGTCCAAAAGCATTTCCAATTTTATTGATGGGACTTATTACAGCCAGTGCCGTCTATCTGACAGTTCGTCCAGCCATTATGTTTGAACCCGTTGAGCTGGGTTGGACCAAGCATATGTTGGGTAAGCTTGCCTTATGTACTTTAGCTTTAACCTTGTATGCCGCTTTATTTGAATGGCTCGGTTTTATGATTGCCACAATATTTATGACCATTGCTATTGGTAAGTTATTCCATGGAAAAACAATACCCACAGTGATTACGGCGGTTATTTTGGGAGCGAGTACCTATTATTTGTTTGATCGCGTATTAGATGTGCCATTGCCACTTGGACTGTTAGGTTAAGGATGACAACTTTATGGACGTTTTAAATTTTTTAATGGCCGGTTTTGAAGTTGCCTTGCAGCCACAGAATCTTCTCATTGCATTTATTGGCGCATTTATTGGAACAATAGTCGGTTTATTACCAGGTTTAGGTCCAATTAATGGGGTGGCTATTTTACTCCCTTTCGCCTATGCCCTAGGTTTACCCGTTGAAAGTGCACTTATTCTCTTAGCTGCTGTTTATCTTGGTTGTGAATATGGTGGACGCATTTCAGCTATTTTGATCAATGTTCCCGGTGATGCGGGTGCCATTATGACGACCTTAGATGGTTATCCATTGGCACAACAAGGTAAAGCGGGTATTGCACTTTCATTGTCTTCAATGAGTTCCTTTATCGGGAGTACCATAGCATTTATTGGTATTGTCCTTTTTGCTCCAATTCTTGCCAATTGGGCGATTGCATTTGGTCCAGCTGAATACTTTGCCTTAATGGTGTTCGCAATTGTGTGTTTGACAGGTTTAGTCAGTACTCAACCATTCAAAACGTTAATTATGGCATTAATGGGACTTGGATTGTCTACAGTCGGAATGGATGCGATCACGGGCGTCTATCGTTTTACTTTTAACTCAGTTGGCTTGAGTGATGGGATTGCATTTACCACAATTGTCATTGGTTTATTTAGTGTCAGTGAAGTTTTGTTAATGCTAGAGCGAACAACAGTTGGCCAAGTTGTTTTAAAGCAAGGTAAACGATCAATCTTTAATTTAAAAGAATTACTCAGTTCTTTAGCAACGATTATTCGTGGTTCTTTAATTGGTTTCTTTTCAGGGATTTTACCTGGTGCGGGTGCAAGCGTAGCCAGTGCAATGGCTTATACCACAGAGCGTAAAATTGCAGGTGAAAATGGTAACTTTGGTAAAGGCGATTTACGGGGTTTAGCAGCACCTGAAAGTGCCAATAATGCAGCAGCATGTGGTTCATTCGTTCCCATGCTGACCTTGGGTGTGCCTGGTTCAGGTACAACGGCAGTAATGATGGGTGCCTTAACGCTGTATAATATTACGCCAGGCCCACAATTATTTGTTGAACAACCCGTTTTGGTTTGGTCTCTCATTGCATCGCTGATGATCGGTAATATTATTTTGTTGATTTTAAACTTACCTTTGGTGGGTTTCTTTGCAAAGTTACTAAATATTCCAAATTACATATTAATTCCCATTATTGCGAGTGTAAGTTTTGTGGGGGTATATGCCATTCACAGTACAACGTTTGACTTATTGCTCTGTATGGGATTAGGCGTAATTGGCTATATTTTACGAAAATTTGATTTTCCATTAGCCCCGTTGATTCTAGGCTTCGTTTTAGGTGAATTAATGGAGTCTAATTTACGTCGTGCTTTGTCTATTTCACATGGCGAGTTAAGTATTTTATGGCACAGTAATATCAGTATAGGCTTATGGATCATGTCAGGATTATTATTGATTCTTCCATTTGTCCGTAAATATTTATTCGTTAAAAAACGAATGCAACAATAAAATAATGGCCAGTTCTGACTGGCCATTTTTATTTGAGTCTATGAATATAATTATATTAAATCTCAAGGGCCTAAGCTTTGCATTTGCTGGAGCTATTCTAGCCAATGTCTTGGGTTTTCCTTTACCTTGGTTATTAGGACCGCTATTAATTACCGTAATATTCGGAATAATTAAAGTACCGAGTCAATGTGATTTAAGATGGCGTAAATGTGGGCAATGGGTTATTGGAACAGGACTGGGACTCTATTTTACGCCCCTAATGATGACTACACTTTTACTGAATTGGCCAGCATTAGTCATCGGTATTGTTTGGGCATTGATTTTAGGATCAGTATTAGCTTGGGCTCAATATAAATTGATTCATTTAGATTGGGCGACTTCGTGGTTTTCATCTTGCATTGGTGGGGCGAGTGAAATGGTGAATATTGCAGAACGTTATCATGCTCAGGTAGATAAAGTTGCAGCAGCACACAGTTTACGTATTGTGCTCTTGGTGGTATGTATACCCGTCTTTTTAGAGTGGTATTACACTGTAAATCTATCACTTATGCCAACCCCCTCATATGTGGAAAGCACAGCTTTAGAGGTGATGATTTTATTATGTCTCTCTTTTTGTGCAGCTTTGCTGGCGAATAAGTTGAATGTCCTGAATCCTTGGGTATTAGGGCCTCTCGTTCTAATTGGTGGATTAACTGCCTTTGATTTTCAACTGACCAATTTACCCGAGTTTTTAATTCACTTTGGTCAACTTTGTATTGGTTGGTCATTAGGAAGCAAATTCCCATTTAACTTTTTTAGTACCAGTCGAAAATTCATAGTTGGGTGTTTAGTTTTTAATATGATTGGGTTAATCATGAGTACTCTGATTGCAATTGTATTGGCAAGATTTTTAAACTTTAATGAAGCAACCATGATTTTAGGGATTTCACCGGGCGGCATTGCAGAAATGGCTTTAACGGCTAAAGCTTTAGGATTGGCAGTTCCCGTTGTAGTCGCATTTCAATTAACTCGATTAATTGTCATATTGTTAACATGTGACTATTTGTATAACTTGTCTAAAAATAAAATGAAAAGTTTAAATAGATAAAAACGTCTATATCGGCTATGACCCACACTTCATCTTTGGGTTAGTCCGATTATCCGAGATATGGGACATCCTCATTTTGAACGACTTAAATTCTTTTGAACTCATATGTTAAAAGGATAAATAAAGAATTTGATAAATATCTATATCGATTAGAGTCATGCCGAGGTGAAGGGAAAATGAAATCTTGTGACTGAGCATATTCTTTATTAAGTTGCTCTTGTTGATGTGTAATCGGATCAATGCCATTTTATCTAAATGCTTTTCAACAACAACACTTAAAACCCAGACAAGAGAACAACCTGCGACATTTAGACATGAGTAATCAACGCCATCTACGGAATCTCGAGCAGTTAATTTTTATCATTAGGAGCATTTATTCAAAATTGAAATCAACAATACGAGGGAGCAAAACTTAAAAGCATAAATTGGATAAAAAAAAATAACTTTTGAATATTTTAAAATGAGATAAATAGATTCAATAGAACGCTAGGAAATCAGCAGAGTAATGGCTATGGATGCAAATAAATTCGAAAATGACTACGTTACTGGGCAAAAAAATGAAAACTATAATGAAGTGATGTCTCAGATTGAAGCATTAAATCAAGCAGTACTGATCCATAAACAATGGAACAAAGATGTATATTATGGATTCCATGAGCGTGAATGCTTTGATCTTTGTTATGCGGTTGGTAAGGCAAAAGCAATTTTAGTTTATTTACATGCGGGATATTGGCAATCAAGAGATAAAAATCAATTTCATTTTATCGCTGATCATTTGGCTGAGCTTGGCTATCATATCGCCATCATGAATTATCCGCTTTGTCCTGAAGTTAGTATAGAGAGAATAAGACAATCATTAAGTTATGGCTTACTTACAGTCCAAGCCTTTGTGAACAATGACGCTGATGGAAATAATGATGTTAAAAATCTACCGTTGTATATTTGTGGGCACTCTGCTGGTGCACATTTAACCACAGAATTAGTTTTAAATGCGAAGCAAGTAATTAGAGATCAGCTTAATATTCAAGGTATTATCCCCATAAGTGGAATATATGATTTAGAGCCTTTAGTATCGACCAGTTTAAATCATAATCTTCAATTAAATCAGGCACAGGCAATAACCAATTCGCCGCTATTCAGAGTAGTCAATGATTTAGTTCCTGCGGAATTTTTTGTAGGTCAAAATGAAACATACGCATTTATTGAACAGTCGCAAAAAATGAAAGATCAGTGGGAACTGAAAGGCAACAGTGCAAATTTTACTATTCTTAAAGACAGTGATCACTTTAGTTTACTGTTTCACTTTCTAGAAAAAGGTGAAATAGTTCAAGCGATTGAAAAAATTTATCAGTCTACTCATTTATAAATATTCATTTTTTGACTTAAACCACATTTTTAAATGTGGTTTATTTTTATAAATAGATGATATGAAGGATCAATAGGGTTAAAAAAATGATAAATAGAGTTAAAATTTTAAACTTAGACGATGAATTAATGGATTATTTTTTCTATTCTAAGTCTAGTTGGTAATTAATTTAAAGTGAATTAAAGTCCTTTTAGTCGTTGAAATAAAACCAAGATCAGAATTTTTCCTCTCAATTAGTTTGATGATACTAAATAATTTTTTTATAAAAACTGTGTCTCATCAATCACTTGAAAGAGTGAGCAGTGCCGCATCAGCACGATACGTCTTTTATTTTACATTTGTATGTTTTATCTGCTTTTTTGAATAAATATTAACGAAGAAATGCATAGGAAGAATGCTGAAAACTTGGTTGAATGAAAAAAAAGGAGTATGACAATGGAAATGCTTAATCAAAAACACTTATCTTCTTTAGTATTCAGCGAATCGCGTTTAAATAAAGAACTAAAAAATTTGAAATGGAATGTGCTGGGTCATGTATATGAACCGATTATTGGCGGTGACCAACAATCCAGTTTTGCATGGATTTCAAATGATCCTTCAGGTACTTTTGTTCCTCCTCATATGCATCCTGTTCAGGATGAACATGCATTTATTCTTGAAGGTGAATATTCACTTTATTTAGATGGAGAATGGACCACGGCCAAAGCGGGGGATTACCTTTATTGGCCACGTGGAACTACACATGGTTATAAAGTGACTTCAGAAGGACCAGCCAAAGGTATTTTTTGGGTGAGTCCTGGAAATGATTTAGCCAGTTTATTCTCAGAACTGCATAATTTGACAGAACCTCAGGAAGTGGTTCAGGTATCTGCAGCGCGCAATATTCGTTTTATAGATCCAGCAACATTGCCTAACTGCGAATTTTAATTATTCAATAGAATCATTTTTAAATTTTTTCATATAAAAAGCTTTCAAGAGATTGAGGGCTTTTTTGTGTGCTGATGTTTATT
The DNA here is from genome assembly GCF_900095025.1 of Acinetobacter albensis. Taxonomy (GTDB): domain Bacteria; phylum Pseudomonadota; class Gammaproteobacteria; order Pseudomonadales; family Moraxellaceae; genus Acinetobacter; species Acinetobacter albensis. The sequence continues at coordinate 124,034 of NZ_FMBK01000002.1, forward strand.
TTTTAATGGTAAAAGGTCGAATAAAAAATCATAATTTTAAAATATATTTTGAATGTAAATGCTTTTATTTGTTCATAAATAATAAGTAAAATTAAGTATAGTGAACTTTTAAAAAATACTGATACAGCAGAAGATAACGATATCTTTAATGTTGTGGATATTGTTCAATCTTATGTTAAAGAGCGTAAAGTGTATGACTTAATTCGGGAGGTATATACTTGAAGAGCCAAACAAAAAATGTACCGAATTCATTTGTGGACTCGCTCGGGACTGGCAAAATCAGCGGTCGGGCTTGGCTTATTACGGGAATGTTAATCATCTTTCAAATGATCAACTTTGCCGATAAAGCGGTATTAGGGCTGGTCGCTGAACCTGCAATGCGTGAATTGGGGATGACGAGTCGTCAATTTGGTTTGATCGGCAGTTCCTTTTTTTGTTTATTTGCCATTTCATCTATTGTCGTCGGATTGTTAGCAGCAAAAATTCAAACCCGTTGGATTCTACTTATGATGGGTATTGCATGGGCAGTTTTACAATTTCCGATGCTTTTAGGCGGAGGCATCACTTTATTGTTGGTGACACGAATTATTTTAGGGGCTGCAGAAGGGCCTGCTACGCCGATTACTTTGCAACATATTCATGGTTGGTATGAGCCAAAAGAGCGTGGATTGCCAAGTAGCTTGGTAGCGATTGGATCGACCTTGGGTCCAATTGTTGCTGCACCATTGCTGGCAGCCATTATTGCTCATCCTGCTTATGGATGGAGATGGGCGTTTGGTTTTTTAGGCATCATCGGGCTGGCTTGGAGCTTATTGTGGTTTGTCATTGCAAAAGAAGGACCCTATAGCCATATCAAAGCAAAAGAGCAATTGATTCAGCCAAAGCCTTTGGTTCACCCAAACACCAGTTATATTAACAATAAAAGTATTGCTGAATTTTCAGATTTTTTAAAAGTAGTTCCACTCTTCAAGATTTTTATCTCCCCCATGTTTATCTCCGCTTTTTTAGCAGGTGTTGGCTGTTTCTGGGCGATGGGATTTTTAACCACTTGGTCACCGCGCTATTTATCTGCTGTGATCAGCACTTCTCCACAAATGATCGGCATGATCTCAACCTTACCTTGGATATTTGGTGCACTCACATTGTTGTTTGCAGGTTTTTTATCTAAAATCTTGATGAAAAAGGGAGGTTCTGTCCATAAATCCTTAGGTTGTGTGTTTGGTTGTCTCATTTTATTATCTGGTGTTTTCTTTATGATATTGCCCTATACCACTGGAATTGCAGCCGTCTGTATTCTGACTGTGGCGGCAGGTATGGCGATGACCTTTCCATTGGCACCCATTACTTTGGCTTATAGCATTTGTTCTAAACAGCGTGCAGCCGTTATGGCGACAGTGACTGCTTTGGCTTCTTTAGGGGGAATAATTTCACCCAGTATGGTTGGCATGTTTATGGAATCAGCAGGCTATATTCAACCGATAAAAGGCATGCTTTCAGATACTGCTATGTTAAGTAAACTGGTCATGGGGATGAATTTAAGTTTTTCTTATATTGGTATTTATTTATTTATTGTGGGGATTGTCGCGATTATATTTCTCAATCCAGACAAAACTGCGAAACATCTGCAAAAAGATTTAGAATAAACCCATGATTTATCTTAGCTGAATGATTGAGTAATTAATAAAAAAGAGCACTTTATTTATAAAGTACTCTTCTAGATAAATATAAATGATATAAGAATAAAATCCTGTTTCAAGCGCATCAGCGAATATTATGCAGTGCTATTTATTATTTTTAAGGGTATCAGAAGGAAACTCACCAAAACGAGTTTTATATTCTTGAGAGAAACGACCTAATTGTTGGAAACCACAATCCATTGCAATGCTTGAAACATTTTCCCAAGTTTTAATTTCTTTTAAGCGTTTATAGGTTTCTTCAAAACGTAAATTACGTAGATAGGCCACTGGGGATTGGCCAAAATAAGTGTGAAAATCACGATATAAACGTTCGCGAGAAATACCTAACATCTTTTCAAGTTCACTGAGTTTTAACGGTTGAGATAAATTTTCTTTATATAAACTTTCGATATGATTTAAATAAGAAGGTTTTCCTTGTAAACGACGTTCAAGTTCTAAACTGTAATTATGTGGTTGAGAGTTTAATAAAATAGAAATAAGATTATTTTCAAAATTCGTCCAGATACTTTGAAAATCAATCAGGGTATTATTTTCTAACAAAAAATCCTGAAAACTCATCGCTAAATTAAACCATTTTTTAATCGAACCTTGCATAGGTGCTTGAATATCAAAGATCAGGGGTTGGGTAATTTTATAACCTAACATTCGCATTAAATGATTTTCCATATTTTTTCTAGGAATACGAATCATTTGCTTTTGACAATCTTGCTCTAAAACCATAGAAAAGGGTTGATCAGGTGAAAATATAGCAGCTACATCACAACTTGAATAAATAGTGGAAGTATTAATTTTAATTTCTTGTATACCTTCGAGCGGCACATTAAAAATATAACAATGCTTCAAATTATCAATATGAATATTCACTAGAGTGGAGTAACGAATGACACCAAAAGTGGTTTCACCAATTTGAATTCCTTCATGAAAAAAATCAATTTTTTGAGGGTCTGGAATATGTAAATGATGGGGGCCATTTGCTTTCATTGTCCAGTCTAAGACATCTTTCGATTGATGAAAATGAGCAAAAAATTTCTTGGGTAGCCAGTTTTCATATTTTCCTGAATCAAACATTTCCATATCCTTATATGTATTGATTGAAGAGAATTGTTATTCTTAACTTATATTAAAAAACCATATAAGCAAAATAATTATATAACAACTAAAATTTAATTTATCTAAGGTTTTTGATATAAAAATATACCTTATAAATATAGAGTCGGTAGTTGATTGATATAAAACAGTTCATATTATTTTTACACAACTGAATGGATGATGATTTTATATCAAATCATTTAAAAATCTGACTTTATATAAGATTTAGATTGTTTAAAATGAAATGAGAAAAGCAATTTTATCCAATAATGAATCAATATAAATGCTCTGTTATTTGTAATAATAAAATTATCCTATTCAGACTAAGTCGTTAACTGTTATATTAATCCTTAGAATATTTTAGCTAGGTGAAAATGGAATGCAATCACTAAGCCAACAAGATGTTGAATTAAATCACTATTCGAGTAAAGCTGACTTTGCTCAAAATTTGATGTCAAGTATTTGTGGTGAACATCGTTTAGATACAAGCTGTCGTAATAATTTAGATTTTCATTATGATGGTTTACGCTTACCGCACAAACGCATGGCCATCGGCACTATTTCTTACGGTGCAAATGTCGCAATTAATATTTCTAACCTTAAAGCCTATAGCATTAGTTTACCTTTACAGGGAAAACAAATTTTAAATATGCGTGGGGAACGATATCTCTCAGATGAAAAAAATGGATTAATTGTTTCAAATGCAGATTTGCAGGATTTGACCATTGACCAAGATTGTAAAAAAATTCAGGTGGTTATTCCTGAACAAAGCTTACATCTTGTTTTAGCCGAACTACTGAAACAACCAATTGAAACGCCAATTCTCTTTAATCCAAAAATGGATTTTGATTCGCAGCAGTTAATTACGGCATGGTGGAAAAATATTCAAAATTTTTTGCAGTTTAAATCACAATATATGGGCTTTTATGGTTTAGCCATGTTGTCTGAAGATTATGAAAATTTTATCATTAAGGCATTATTATTATCTCAAGAAAATAATTATTCTGAACAGCTGAAGGAATTTACCACACGCCAACAGCCTCATTATATTCAAAAAGTACGTAATTTTATTGTGAGTCATGCTAAAGAAGATATTTGTGCGGATGATTTGCACCATTTAGCAGGGGTTTCGAAATCAAAACTGTATGAAGAGTTTCAGTATTATTATGGAACCAGCCCAATGTCTTATTTAAAAAAATACCGACTGCAACAAATTTATAAGATTTTAAGCAGCTCAGGTTTAAATCCAAAAATATCGATTTCACAGTTGGCTTTTGAATGGGGTTTTAATCATTTAAGCCGTTTTTCACAAGAATATCGTGAAGAATTTGGAGAAAAACCAAGTGAAACGAAAAATAAAGTCATCAATTTGTAGCTCCTGTGAAAAATAAAAGAAAACCCTGATTTAAAGTTTAATTTAAATCAGGGTTTTTTAAGGTCGATACTTTAATGGTGTTTATGCAAGTTCTTCAATTTTAGCTTGCTGTGGAGTTTTAGATTTTTCATGATAAACCTTTAAGCTGAGTGCAATAAATGAAATAAAAGTGGGAATAGCCAAAATATAGAACAAGCCACTCAAACTTAAATCAAAAGTAAAAATTAATGATCCGAAAAATGCACCTAAAATTGCTCCAATTCGACCAATCCCGTGCATCCATGATACGCCTACCGCACGACATGTTGAAGGATATGAAATAGTGGCTAAAGGTAAAAGTGAAGATTGAGCTCCAGCAAGTAAAGCACCGATTAAGAAAATAGTAATCCCGAAAAAGAGTAAATCTGAACTGAGGAAACCTGCCACAATAAACAAGCCAAAAGCAATAAAATATGAATAGCGAATCACCATGGTTGGATTGGTTTTATCCATGTACCAGCCCATAATGGTTGCACCAATGACACCACCGAAAGGAAAAATCGCAGCAATCAAACTAAATTGTTGAGTACTAAAACCTGCTGTTTTCAAAATAGTCGGCATCCAGCTGGTCAATAGATAAAACACCAGTAAGCTCATGAAGCAACATAACCATAACATGCTAGAGCTAAATAAATATTTTCCAAGTACTTGTTTCACTGGGCTTTGTGTAGATTGAACTTCAGTTTGAGCGAGTTTCAGAATAACTGCTTCTGAAAAAGGCTTACCTTGAATCAGCTCTAAAATACGTTGTGCTTTTTGCTGCTGATTATTTTTAATTAAGTATGGGGTAGATTCAGGTAATTTAAAAATCAGTACAATGACCAGAAGCAACGGGATAATTCCGCCAATAATAATCACTTTTTCCCAACCTAGATTTTCCAGTAAATAAGCCGAAAGCAGACCACCACATGAAATCCCCAACATAAAACCACAACCTGCCAACCCTGTTAAAAATGCTTTACGTTTAACAGGCATATATTCCGACACAATGGTACTGATATTTGGCATTGCTGCACCCAAACCAATTCCTGTAATTAAACGATAAATCATTAATTCTTGAGTCGAGGTTGCGAAACCACACAGCACGGTAAAGGCGGCAAAAAGTAAAGTTGTAAAGGTAATGACTTTTTTTCGACCAAATTTATCGGCCATTGGGCCAGAAAGAATGGCACCAATCGACATGCCGACTAAGGCAGCACTCAACACAGGTGCAAGTTGAGATTTGCTGATACCCCAATCATCTAATAGCGCAGGTGCAATAAAACCAATAATACCTGTATCTAGACCATCGCAAAAAAAGACTAAAAAACCAAGTGCAAATACCAACCATTGTAGGGGTGATAGTTTTTCACGGTCTATCACCGTATTTATATCAATTGTTTTCATCTTTATTCCTTTAAAAATGTTAAAACCTACTGCTGTAACCTAAAAAATTACTTTAAAAACAGTGCAATCCTTAAAGTATGATTGACTCGGTTTTTAATTACACAACAGATTTGGTCATCAAGTTGGCTCTGCTGGATTGTTAAAATTTTTTAAATATCATTTAATCTTTTTTCGAGTTTATGAAAAAATAATTTGATATATTTTGAAGTTAAAACAAAGCTTGCCATGTTATTGATTGAACGCTTTTTACTTGCTTTAAACTATCCATAAATTCCTTGAAAGCATCCATTTTTTCCAAATGGGATCAATGGAGGTTTAAGTTTATTTTACGGAGCATAAAACTGTAATTGGATAGTGCAGACTGGGGGCAGATGAATGAATCAATTTTGGAAGATTTACAAAACGAATATTAAGAGGAATAAAAAATTTGAATTGCGTCGAATTTTCTAAAATGTGGTCTAAATATAAATACAGCAATAAAGTGAAAATTTTGCATAAATCATGGTGAAATGTTCAAGCATGAATCCAGATACAATTGGATTCATGCTTAATTTATGCTGTTCAGATCAAGCACAAACGCGACGACGTTCAACTTCTGCCGAAGGCGCTGTCGCAGTATCTTTAACCAGTACAATGTTAAAGGTAATATGTTTAAACGGTTTGTCGAGGCCACGACGTGCAATTTCACTGGCATCAGTTACATCTACAGCCGTTGCGACTAAACCATCACGTGTTGCAAAAGCAAAGTCATCCCATAAATATTGATCACCTTCAATATTAAATTGGGTGGTCAGTTTTCGGAAATTCGGTGCAGATGCAAAATAATGTACATGCGAAGGGCGATTACCATGTCGTCCCAATTTGTTTAATAAGGCTTGAGTTGTCCCTTCAGGTGGGCAACCATAGCCAACAGGCATTGTGGTTAAAGCCGCATATTTGCCATGTTCATCAGCAAAAATAGTACGACGCAAATTAAACTCCGATTGAGACTTATCAAAGAAGGAATAATTACCTAAGCTGTTTGCATGCCAAATTTCGACTTTGGCATTTTCAATTAAATTGCCTTCTGTGTCGCTCACTGTACCTTCAATAATAAGCGTATCAATTTGATCAGACTCGGAGCCATCATCCATACGCGCAAAACCGACAGATTCGGGTGCTCCCGCTACATAAAGTGGACCTTCAATAGTACGTGGCGTTCCACCAAACAGTCCCGCTTTCAAATCAATTTCATCAGCACGCAAATCTAGAAAATGTTCTAGACCCAAACCTGCTGCTAACAAACCGAGTTCATTGGCTTGACCTGCATCAGTCAAATATTCGAGTCCTTTCCAAACTTCAGAGGGTTGAATATCCAGTTCATCAATGGCTTGGAATAAATCTGTCACTAAACGTACAATAATTTCTTGTAATCTTTTATCGACTTCACCAGTCGCTGTGTCTACATTCATTTTTTTAACGAGTGCGCTGATTTGCTCGCGATTCATACTCTGTTCCTTCAGGATCTGATTTAATGGGTATTGAAATATTTTCACTTAAAGTCTGTGGCAATAAGATTAAGGTTTTAATCTTGTTGCGGTCACACCCAATTCCTTGGGTGTGAAAACTGCAATAATGCTGAACAGACAGCATGGATAATTAACTGCGAGGATTATTGCTCTGTAAAAATTTCTCGCTGTAAATACGATAATTTTGTAGGGATTGATCGCCTAACCAGCTTTTTACTGCCTCAATCATTGGAGGGGGACCACACAGATACATATCAAAAGCTTGCTCTGCGAGTTGATCTTTATTTAAATGATCTTGGATATAACCCGTTTTGCCTGTCCAGTGTTTAGATGCTTGAGTAATGATCGGTTGATAATTAAACTGAGGAATACGTTGGCTATATGCTTGTAAACGTTCTTGTTCACAGAGATCAGCTTCGCTATTCACCCCATAAAAAAGTTGTACCGCTGGGGCATTGGGCTGTTCAGCGATATTGTCGAGCATGCCTAAAAATGCAGATAAGCCTGTTCCGCCAGCAATAAACACCAATGGTCGTTCGACTTCACGTAGATAGAAGCTACCTAAAGGCGCTTCCATCAAAATGGTATCTCCAACCTGACAAGCTTCACGTAAATAATTGCTCATCACGCCATTGGGTAAGAGGCGGATTAAGAATTGTAATTGGTTATTTGCATTCGGTCGATTAGCAAAAGAATAAGAACGCCAATCTTCAGAATTGGGAATTTGTAAACGCGCATATTGACCAGGTAAAAAATGCAAAGGTTGTTGATGATTACTTGCATCTACATGCAAAATAGCCGTCGTTTCTGAAACCAATTCTACCGCAGTCACTGTCGTTGCAATTTTGAGTGTATCGCCTGTATTGCAAATATCAGAATTATGATCGAAATAAAATGCAGCATCGGACTTTACGCGAGTCTGACAGGCCAATATTTTACGCTCTGCTAAATCACGTTGACTTAATGCTTCTTCATCGACATATTCTTGTTCATAAATCCCAGTTTCACACTGACCTTGGCAGGTGCCACAAACCCCTTCACGACAATCTAAAGGTAATGTAATACCTTGACGAATGGCTGCATTCAGCAACAACTCGTCATTCTGTACCGAAATAAAAAAAGTTTTACCATCAGCAAAATTGAGCGCGACTGAATGCGTCATATTAGTGGCCCTTAAACATGGTAAAAGTCGAGGACAGAGTCAATTTTGTCATTCAGCAAGATGGTATGCTGACGGCGAATACGGAAGCTATCTTCATTCTTACGCAATGTATAAGTGGCATGTCCATAAAAATTGCCTTCTAAACCTTGACGGTTATACAAGGTATGCCATGCCACTTTGGCTTCAATTAAACCATCCTCCAATTCTTTGACCCGCACGTTTTTAATCATGTGCAATGTACGTGGTAATGGGGTTGCAGAGGCTGCCTTACCTGTACGAATTCGGAAAATTCGGTCTTCTAATCCAGTACGGTCTTCATAGTAAATATAAGACAAGCCCTGATTTGGATCTTGAACATAATTATGGTCATCAATCCATTGTGGAATATGGTATTCACTGTCTTCATCATAAAGATCAAGATAAGCATCCCAATCATAGTTATCACAAAGCTCAGCTTTTTGAATTAAAAACTGGGAAACCGCAAAGTTAAGTTCAGCAGTCATGATTACACCTCTTCCTTGACAGTGTGTTGCTCGAAAGTCACATCTTGCATTTTTAAGGCTTTTTTGCTTAAGCCATTCAGCATTAAACGTTGCCATTGACCATGTTGATTGACATATAAGCCTTCATGGGTAAATTCACGTCCAGTAATCACAGGTTTAATATCTAAATCCTGGGCATTTTGAGTGCTTCCATATTCCCAAGTATGATGACCTCGTGAAATATCGCTCCAACGTTCAAGACGTGCTTGGAAACCTTTCTGTTGCTCACGGAATTCAACCAAATCATCTGGTGTACCTAAGCCCGATACATTAAAGAAATCTTCGAACTGACGAATACGATTACGACGTGCTTCTGCAGATTCGCCTTTTACCCCAATACACTGGCTAATCACTTCTGTTTTATTCCAAGCAACGGGACGGATAATACGTAATTGCGAGCTAATTTGATCCATAAAAAACAGACTAGGGTATAAGTTCAAGTTTCTTAAACGGTGCATGGCCCATTCTGCACGTTTTTCCCCGTATTTTTCTAAAAGGTAGGGCATGACCGTGCTATAACCCGGACGAACCGTTGGGTTTGGCATATCACTGAATAAAACACTATGACCATTTTTAAAGCTGAACCAGCCATCATCTGTTGCGGAATCGCCAGCACCTAATTTACTGTAATCTAGTGTGTCAAGGTCTGCGCCTTTGTCGATATTGACTTGCTGACGATGCTGAACCGTAGACACGTAGTTATAGTGCACTGTGCTCACGTGGTAACCGTCTAAACCATTTTCGTTTTGGAGTTTCCAGTTTCCTGCAAAGGTATAAGCAGATTTACCTTGTAATACTTCAAGTTCACCTGTTGGAGACTGATCAACCATCAAATCAAGGAAGACTTTTGCATCGCCCAAGAAATCTTCTAAAGAATCTGTAGCTTGACTGTCTAAGCTTACAAACACGAAACCACGGTAGCTGGCGATACGACCTTGTTTAAGACCACGCGTCGTTTTATCAAAGTGTTCGCAATATTCACCTGGTGCTTTGACTTTGATCAGACGGCCATCAGATTTATAGGTCCATGCATGGAACGGGCAGGTGAATGTGGCTTGATTCCCTTTGCTAACACGCGTCAAGGTTGCACCACGGTGCTCACAGGCATTGACCATCGCGTGAAGTTCGCCATTATTGTCACGGCTTACGATCAGTGGTTGACGGCCAATTTGAACAGTGACAAAATCATTATTTTTTGGAATTTCACTTTCGTGACAAGCATAAATCCAGACTTTTTCGAAAATTTGTTCCATCTCTAAATCAAATAATTCAGTTTCAGTGAACATGTCACGGGCAATACGATAAACACCGTCATGTGGACGAAAATCGATACAATTTTTAATAAAATCTTGCCATTCAGTAATGCTGCGTGAGGTCATGGTTTTAATCCTCTAGTCCATTAGGGTATTCCTCCATTGAACCGAAATTCAGCTTGAGCAGCTATCCGAATTCTCCTAATCTTTATCCATTTTTTAGTGAATTAATTTTTTAGAGCAGGATGAATATCAGATTTGTACTTTTATTAAAAATTGATAAAAATAAATAATCTAATCATTTTCGTTCTGTTAAAACAAAAAAGCCTCATTTGAAAATGAGGCTTAATCAACAGAGTGAATTCTTGTCGAATTTATTTTAAGCTTTGGGTAAATCAAACCAAATCATTTGACTGTCTTCAAGTGCTTCAATTTGAGCAGCATCTTCAAAAGCAATTGCATCACCAGCCGACAAGATATGTTCTGCAATTTGGATTGAACCTGAGATCAAATGCACATAATTAAGCGCTTGAGTCATTTCTACAGCTAATGCTTGTCCTTTCTCAATCACTGCACTTTTAACTTCAGCTTGTTGACGAATATGCATCAGCGCATTGGGATTGGGTCCTGCAATTACATGCCATTGATTGGGTTGTTCCTGAGGATCACATTTGACTTGCTGATAATTAGGTTCAGCATTACTTACATCGGGATGAATCCAGATTTGCAACAAATGAACAGGAGCATCGCTATTATTGATTTCACTGTGTTTTACGCCTGTTCCGGCACTCATTAATTGCCATTCACCTGCAGGAATATGACCTTCATTGCCCATGCTATCGCGATGTGAAATCGTTCCGTCTAACACACAGGTCAAAATTTCCATATTATCGTGTGCATGTGTGCCAAAGCCATTTTGGGCTGCAATCCGATCGTCATTAATGACCCGAAGTACACTCACGCCCATATAATTAGGATCATACCAACTACCAAATGAAAAGCTATGTTTTGAGTCAAGCCAGTCGATATTGACATGACCTCGGTTTTCACTGCGATGGATAAAAGCGTTCATGGAGATTCCTTATATTTATTTCACTATAGAGCCATTTTAAGATTGTTGTTTTTATTTAAAAATAGATTAAAAGCAACAAATCATTCTATTAATGCAACGTATCAAAGAACCATGTTCATTGTTAAAAGTAAAACAGCCTGCATTTATGCAGGCTGTTTTACTAGGCTTAAAGTACTCAGTTCAGATTATTCCAAGAACTTGACGGTCACGCCTGATTTAACTTTTTTGCCTAAATCGTTGGCATCCCAGTTGGTTAAACGAATACAACCATGCGATGCTGTTTTAGAAATGGCTGAAGGATTTGGCGTACCATGAATACCAAATGATTTTTTGCTTAATCCAATCCAGATATTACCTACAGGGCCATTCGGGCCAGGTGGTAAAGACAATGGTTTAGTATTTTTACCTTGAACAAAATTACTTGGAGAATAGCTATACCATGGGTTTGGCGCGACACCCGTTACCTTATAGGTTCCTGTTGGAGAGGGTGTGTCAGAACTACCAATAGTGGCAGGGAATGAGCCAATCATTTGGTTGCGACTGTTAAACAAATACAGTTGTTTTGCACCTTTGTGCGCCACAATGAGATGAATATCTTCAGGAACTTCATTACGAATATTGGCTACGACCAGTTTCTCACCGGCTTTTTTGAACGTTGCTTTTGGATTTAACTTTTTCAAAAAGTCTTCATCCATGTGGAACTTTTCACTGAGCATCTCAGTCACACGTGTGTAATACAAGCCTTTCATTTTAGCCTGTAACGCGTAATCGTGTGGAATAGAGGCAGCATACGGGCCTTTCAGATCTGCTTCAGTGATCGTATATTCAACAAATGCTGGTTTAGACCCTTGCTTAGCAAGAAGTGCATCCCAAGTTTCTTGGGTTAATGTACCTGTTGGTTTTAAACCGTTCATTTGTTGGAACGAAGCAATCGCCTTAAGCGTATTTTTACCGCTTGAACCATCAATCGCGCCTGGAGAAGCATGGGCATTATTTAACATGACATGCGCACGTGCATAAGCTGGAAATTGCCCTTTTCCAATGTCTTCATACCATTCAGCATTGTTGATGCCATCAAGCGTCCATGCCGCTTTAGCCGCACCAGTATTTGTGCTTTTTACTGCTGTAGTGGTTGGTGTCGCTGATGTTGAAGCTGTGCCAATAGCCGCACTATTGTCTTCAGCGTTCTCAAGTTCTTGTAAAGTTTTTGAGGCCTTATTCAAGTCTTGCTGTTCTTGTTGTGTAATTTGGCTTTCACCCGTGGTTTTAGCACTTGAGGCTGCTTCAGTGGCAAGTGGATCAATAGGATCTTGCACTGCAGTATCTGTAATCTTAGTAAGATTCAAGGGTTGTTCAGCAGTGGATGCGGCAAATGCTGTACCCGCAAAAATACAACTTAAACTCATAGCGAGTAATGTGCGAACGAACATGTGATTCAACCTTAAGAATTATTCATTAACATGGTGATAAAACAACATAAGTATTGCAGAAAAAATGAGGAGATGCAGTAGTTGTTTTGTTTAAAACTGATTTTAGAAGGAACTGTATAACGTTTTAAATACGCGAGAAGTTATTAAATATGCAGCCTTTTTGCTATGATGGGCCAGAGATTTAAAATGAGATGGGAAGTAAATGACGGCGCTAAAAAATGATCGTTTTCTACGGGCCTTATTACGCGAGCCAGTAGATACCACACCAGTTTGGATGATGCGTCAAGCAGGACGTTATTTGCCAGAATATCGTGCAATGCGAGCCCAAGCAGGGGATTTTCTGTCTTTATGTAAAAATAATGATTTTGCTTGTGAAGTTACTCTGCAACCTTTACGCCGTTATGATCTAGATGCTGCCATTCTATTTTCAGATATTTTAACCATTCCTGATGCTTTGGGCTTAGGTTTATATTTTGAAGCTGGAGAAGGCCCCAAATTTCATAAGACCATTCGTACAGAACACGATGTCGTCAATTTACCTAATTTTAATGCGAAATCTGATTTAGATTATGTCATGAATGCCGTGACGACTATTCGTTCGGCTTTGGGTGGACAGGTTCCGTTGATTGGATTTTCTGGTAGTCCTTGGACACTGGCTACTTACATGATTGAGGGTGGTTCGAGTAAAGATTTTCGCTACACTAAAAATATGATGTATGCGCAGCCTGAAGTTTTACATGCTTTGCTTGATCGTTTAGCTATAGCAGTTATTGATTATTTAAATGCACAAATTGAAGCGGGCGCACAAGCAGTACAGATTTTTGACAGTTGGGGAGGAGCACTTGCCCACCGTGAATACATCGAATTTTCCCTCAATTATATGCAGAAAATTGTTGCTGGTTTAAAACGTGAACATGAAGGTCGCAAAGTTCCCGTTATTTTATTTACCAAAGGTGGCGGGCAGTGGTTAGAACCGATGATTGCGACGGGTGCGGATGCCTTTGGTTTAGACTGGACTACACCGCTTAATGTTGCACGTCAAACCGTAAATGGTCGGGCGGCAATTCAAGGTAATTTAGATCCTGCCACTTTGTACGGAACACCTGCCTCCATTGCTAAAGCCACCAAAGCCATGCTGGATGATGCCTATGCCAATGGTGAGAAAACAGGATATATCGCTAACTTGGGACATGGAATTACCCAGTGGGTCGATCCTGCAAATCCTAAAGCGTTTATTGATACTGTGCACGAATATAGTGCCAAATATTTTTAAGAATGTGTATCAATTCATCTTTAGGGCTACACCGTGATTAACATTTTTAAATCATGTTTTGAATTTTCATTTAAGGCAGCTTCGGCTGCCTTATTTGGAATTTTACTGCTCATCGCTTTTGCACTAACTGCATCTATGGGGGGGCAAGAATTTTACGGCTTTTTTCGTTATGACTATTTATTATTTTACGCGCTTAGCATTCAAGTTTGTCTTATTTATTTAAAATTGGAGTCTTGGGCTGAAGCCAAGGTCATCGCTTTGTTTCATATTATGGCGATGGTGATGGAAATTTTTCTGACTCATCCGCACATTGCTTCATGGCAATATCCACAACCTGCTGTATTAAAAATCATGACTGTGCCCTTATTTGCAGGATTTATGTATTCAGCGGTGGGAAGTTTTTTTGCACGATCCTTAAAGCTTTATCAGGTTTCATTTGAAAAATTACCCAGTTTTTTAAATATGATATGTTTGGCTGTATTCTCCTATCTTAATTTTATGAGTAAGTTTTTTATTCCAGATGTGCGTGTTTTGCTGTTTGTATGGAGCATTATTATTTTTTGGAAAACTAAAATTCACTTTAGATTACAACAGTATGACATCAAACTCCCTGTTTTACCAATATTGGGTATTTTGGCATTTATCATTTGGATTGCAGAAAATATCAGTACATTTTATCAAATTTGGCTTTACCCCAGTCAAGTGGATGCTTGGCATATGGTGGGTTGGGGAAAACTGGGTTCGTGGTATTTACTCCTTCTTTTAAGCTTAGTATTGGTGTTGAAAATTTTAGGCAATCGAACTCAAAATGGAAACTGGACGTTAAAAAATAATGATTTGAAATCATAAAATAAGGCCTAGATAACTTTAATATAAATTGTTTTGCGTTATGCACCAGATGTCGTTATCTTTAAGCAGTGTAATAAAAGTTACACAATAGTGAATAATTAAAAAACACACGGATAATAAACTCTGGAGTATAGCCATGTTAAAAAAATTAGCTTTAGTTGCAGTCGTCGCACTAGGTTCTAGCGCTGCATTTGCAGATCGAGATGTTGGCTGTGGTATTGGTTCTCAAGTGTGGGCAGGTCAGTCTGGTAAAGTGCCTAAAATTCTTGCTGCGACCACCAATGGACTTTTTGCAAATCAATTATTCGGTATTACGTTTGGTACACTTGGCTGTAGCGGCACCGGTACTGTTACGGCTCAAGCCGTGACATTTACCAATGAAAATGCTGAATCTTTGGCACGTGACATGGCGGTGGGTCAAGGTGAAAGCCTCAATGTTTTGGCTGAATTACTGAACATTAAATCTGAAGATAAAGCACGATTCTTTGCGGTGTCTAAACAAAATTTCTCTGAAATTTATTCAGCAGATAACCAAGACTCTTTACAAGTTTTAGCCTCTTTACAAGCGGTCATGGCACAAGATGCTGTGCTTAAAGCCTACGTATAATTTTTTATTAAAAACCCTGTCACATTGATGGGGTTTTTCTCACTTTTTTCTGCATGATAAATATAAGATTTACATGAAACTAATCGCGTTATTTTTTGCTTTAATTTCTTGCACTGTTGCCTATTCAGCAACTCCCGTAAAAAGTGCTCAATTTTATTTAGAACGTGCTGAACAGCATAAACTAGAACAAGATGTGACTTGGCAAAGGCTGATGTATGCCGACGAAAAAAATCACAGTGAAGTGACATATTCAGGCTATTTTATTGCACCTGAAGGAAAAACCAATTTAAAACAAGAATTACAAGCCAATATTCAAGCTTTGTTTGAAACAGCGGTGCCAAATCAATCCATCCGTTGTCGTTTTCCAGCCCGAAGTCAATGGTTAATACAGCAGCTGAATATTCCAAAACAGGCACTGGCTCAGGTGGACTGCCCAGAATTGGATGATTGGATAGGGCAAATTAAACCCTATAAAGCGACCCTGATTTATGCAACAGACTTTATGGGAAATCCAAGCTCTATGTTTGGGCACACTTTATTGCGACTAGATCCTAAAGACCAAAAACAACTGAATTTAGTCTCTTATGCAGTAAATTATGCAGCAACTGTAACAGGGGAAGATGGTTGGTCTTTTGCGTGGAATGGTTTAACAGGACAGTACCCAGGTGAATATTCACTTATGCCATACTATCGTAAAGTCAAAGAATATGGAGATTTAGAAAGTCGCGATTTATGGGAATATGAATTAAATTTAAGTCCAAAAGAAACCCGATTTTTGGTTGAACATATCTGGGAAATGAAACATGTAAATTTTCCTTATTATTTCGTCAGTGATAATTGTGCTTACCGCTTATTGGGATTAATTGATTTGGTCCGTCCTATGCTCAATTTAAAACAACAATTTAAAGTTGCTGCAATTCCTGTAGAAACCATTAAAGCGATTGAACAGGAAGGTTTAGTTAAAGAAACAGTGTATCGCCCCGCTTTAGAAACTCAATTATTGTCACAAGCAAGACAACATGGTCACTCTTTGGCAAAAGTGGCGCATACCTTGGCTTTTGTTGACGTAGATCAGATGCCTATTCTATTGCAAAAATATTCGGAATTAGATCGAGCTAAAATTTTAGAAATGGCCTATGACGATTTATATTTACAATTTACAGGACGTCACGTTGAAGCCAGTGTTGCACAACCTCGTTTACGGCAATTACTGAGTTTACGCAGTCAAATTGAGCTGGAAAAACAACGCCAACCGCCAATTCAACCGAAAGTAGATCCAACCCAAGCGCATGATGCACGCCATTTTTCTGTAAATATGGGAGAAGTGCAAGGTCGAAAAGTGATCGAAATAGAGCATCGTCAGGCTTATCATGACTTGCTTGATCCACAGGGTGGCTTTCGTACAGGAACACAATTATTATTTTGGGATGGTGCAATTCAATATCGTGAAGACGAATTTAAATTAGAGCATTTCGATTTTCTTGCAGTTAACTCTTACAATCCCCTCACACCCTTTAAAACGCCACTGAGTTGGGGCTTTAATTTGGGCTGGCAGCAAGAAGCTTTAAACCAAAATGGACAATTTAGTGAAGATGAGCAACATGGGGTTGCCAATTTAAATGTGCAAATGGGCTATAGCGCTGCTGATCAACAGCGTGAACATGTATGTTATGCCCAAATACAGAATCATCTACAAATAGGTAAAGCACTAGATAAAGGTTGGCGAATGGGTTTAGGGCCGACCTTCGGTTGCCAAAATATTTGGACAGATCAAATCAATAGTTTGGTACAAGTGGAACTGCCTTATTGGCATGACAGCCATCAATGGCAATTTAAATTGAATACTCAAATACAGTATGTATTGAATAATCAAAATGCAATCCGTTTAAATTGGCAATTCCAGCAACAAGCACATCAAGACTGGACTAAAACCAGTTTAGGCTATGTACACTTTTTTTAGTTGGAACGGTATGATAAGAGAAAATAAGGAATTTAAAAATCATAGGTTTTATTGATTGGCTATTTTAGTTGTTTAGATTTTTTTGAAAATAGTGGGATTGATAGCATTGTATTTTTCATTTAAATAAAATTAAGCCCTGATCTTAAATCAGAGCTTAAAGAACGCCATCATTTAGTTTTATTTCTTAGATGTCGTTTTTTTGATTTCTCTTTGCTTGGTTTATCCTTTGATTTTGAATCTTCGGATTTAGAAGACGGCGAACTAGACTTTGAAGTAGAGTCTTTGGTTTTACTCTGCTTGTTCTTCTGATCCTTGGTCTTGGCACTTTTCGTTTTAGTGTCTTTATCTTTAGTTTTTAAATCCTTGGCTTTAGTGTCTTTAGCCTTGGACGTTAAATCTTTACTCTTTATGTCTTTCGCTTTTGAGTCTTTGGTCTTGGTTTTAGATTGAGTTTTCGTTTTAGACGGAGTGTCTTTGCCTTTGGCATTCTTACTTTTAGATTGCGATTTTGAGCTTTTCGTGTCCTGAGCATTGGTTTTTTTAACTGAAGTTTTGGACTTTAGTTCTTGATCTGGAGTTGCTGCTGCTGCATCTTTTTTCTTTGTAGTTGCCATGGGTGAAATTCCTTATATACTTTAATGTAAGAATCAAGCGATTGATTAAATCTAGACTAGTTACTGTATAGGCTTAAACACTAAAATTTTTGAATCCTGTGTTTCTAATTCTTTCAATGTAAAGTTTAATTATATAAGTTATTAATATTATTCTATTTATAGAGTAGTTAAATAATAAAAATTACACGCTATCACAAAGCTCTTACTTAACTTCAGCAGAATTTAAAGCTTAAAGAGACCTTCAATACGGTCATTAAGTCACATGTAGAGAGATAACAATAAGAAAATAGAAAAGGTAGAAGACATAAAAAAGCTCCGAATATTCGGAGCTGTTCACATGTAGATTTAAGGATTCATCCGATTAGAAATTTTCAGGCAAAGCACTTAAAAATTCACGGCGTTCTTCTTTATTGGTTTTAAAATCACCAATAAATGACACTGTACGAGTGGTTGATTCTTGTTTACCCACACCACGCATCATCATGCACATATGCGCAGAATCAATCATCACGGCAACACCACGTGCTTGGGTGACTTCAGCCACAGCTTCAGCAATTTGTTGGGTTAGATTTTCTTGAATTTGCAAACGACGCGCAAACATTTCTGTAATACGGGCAAATTTTGACAAACCCAATACATTGCCTTCAGGCAAATAAGCGATATGTACACGACCATAAAAAGGCAATAAATGGTGTTCGCATAATGAATAAAATTCAATATTTTTGACCAAAACCATTTCACGGTTATCAGAAGGGAAGACTGCATTATTGGTCACTTCTTCCAAAGTCTTGCTATATCCAGACGTTAGATAGGAAAAAGCTTTAGCAGCACGCATTGGCGTATCTTTTAGACCAGGACGATTAAGATCTTCACCAACGGCAGTTAAAATGTTGGTGTAGGATTGCTGCATAGACATAAGACGTGTTCACTTACACTGATATTGAACAAGGACGGCATTGTATCAGAAAACCATTACAATGCCCTGTTTTGGTGAAAAAAACCAATCACTATTTAAATTTAGGATTCTTTTCACTTCGTTTGAGTAAAACTAAAACTGCACCTGTGCCACCTTGTTTTTCTGGTGCACTGACAAATGCTAAAACATCTCGGTGTTGACGAAGCCAACCATTGACATAGGTTTTTAAAATGGCTTCTGGTCCCTTACCATGCACAATTTTAATCACATTTTGATTTTCATCTTTTGCCATTTGAATAATTTGTAAAACAGCCATTCGTGCGTCTTCAACTGTACACCCATGTAGATCTACTGCTTCAAACCAACGTAAGTTTCCTGCTTTTAAATCTTCAAACACTTTGTGTTGCAGTGTAGCAATCCGATAGCTTAAAGTCGCTTGACTGGCCACTGGATTCAGCATGGCTTGAGTATCTGAAAGTTCTGCATTGTCCGTTTGCATTGGACCTATTGCAGATGCACGCTTAGCCAGCGTTTGGCTATCCAACTTTTTCTTCTTGTCCTTTTCAATCTTTGCAATATTACTGGTGTCCATTTTTTTGACACCGTGCATAGATTTTTTGAACAATGCCTCATCATCTTCTGGTGCTGGTTCAACCTGAACTTTATGCTCAGGTTGTTTGGCAATCGCAGTTGAATGCGGAGAGGTGATTTGCTTTTTAAATGCGTTCAGTAAATCAAACTGAGCTTTAGAGAGCGAAGAATCGTGTTTACTCATAATCTTAATTATTTAAACCGTTTTTGGCTGTCCAAATAATGCAGTAAATGCATGATCTGGTCGAGGCTGTTTCATAAAACTTTCACCCACAAGGAAAGCGTGAATATCATTTGCTTGCATCATATCGACATCAGTTGGTCTTGCTATACCACTTTCAGTGATCAGTAAGCGTGAAGGCTCAAGTAATTTTTTTAAACGAATAGATGTATTTAAATCGACATCAAAGGTTTTTAAATTACGGTTATTTACACCCAATAAGCAACGTTCTGAAAGTCTTAATGCACGTTCAAGTTCATTTTCATCATGCACTTCAACCAGTACATCCAAATTATGCTCAAAAGCAGTTTTCGACATTTCTTCTAATTGCTGATCTGATAAACAAGCCACAATTAAAAGAATACAATCGGCATGTAACGCACGTGCTTCAATCACCCCATATGGATCAATTAAAAAATCTTTACGTAACGCGGGTAGGGCGCAGTGATTTCGTGCAAGAGCAATATTTTCATCTGCACCTTGGAAAAAATCGATATCCGTCAGTACTGATAAACATGCAGCACCTGCTTGTTCATATTGTTGTGCAATTTCAGCAGGATTAAAGTTTTCACGAATAATCCCTTTTGAGGGTGAAGCCTTTTTAATTTCAGCAATCACCCCGGGTTTTTTGCCGAGCAAGCTTTTTGCAAAGCCACGCACAGGTGTCGCAGCCTGCGCTAATTCTTCTACATCTTTTAAGCTGTGTTGTTTTAAACGTGCAGCAAATTCTATCTGTTTACGGTCAACAATTTTACCTAAAATGGTATTTGATATATCTAACATGACATTATTTCCTGTAGAGCTTTAAGCTTCATATTCTTTTAAGGTTTTGGTAAATTCAGACAAAATAGCCATTTTTTCCAAAGCTTGTCCGCCATAAATAATGTCGTGTGCGAGCGCTACACCCTCTTTATAGCTTGTGGTTAAGCCCGAGACATAAATACCAGCACCTGCATTTAAAGCAATCATATTGGCGGCTTTTTCACCTTTTACTGATTTTTTTCGACCCAAAGCATCTTTAATAAGCGCTAAACTTTCAGCAGAATCCTCAACCATTAAACCTGTCAATGTTTGAGACTCAATATCAACCTCTTCAGGATTAATCATCCATTCTGTGATTTCACCCTGTTTTAACTCGGCCACATAGGTTGAAGAAGCAAGGCTAATTTCATCTAAACCATCTTTGGAATGCACCACCATGACGTGCTCAGCCCCGAGCTGTTTCATGACTTCAGCAATAGGACGACAGAGTTCATTGGAAAATACACCTAAGACAAAACGATTTACACCAGCCGGATTCGTAAGCGGGCCAAGTAAATTAAAAATACTGCGAATACCCAACTCTTTACGTGGGCCTACCGCATATTTCATCGCTTTGTGATGATTTGGAGCAAATAGAAAACCAATACCGACTTCACGAATACAGCGTTCAGTTTGTTGCATATTTAAATCAAGATTAATACCCGCTTTTTCAAGTAAATCCGATGAACCAGATTTCGAAGAAACACCACGATTGCCATGTTTGGCAATGGTTGCACCCGCTGCAGCAATAACAAAAGAAGAGGCTGTAGACACATTAAATAGATTTTGACCGTCACCGCCTGTACCGACAATATCAACTAAATGAGGAATATCACTGACATCAATTTTGATCGCAAATTCACGCATCACTCGTGCGGCAGCAGTTATTTCATCAATGCTTTCACCTTTTAAGCGTAAGCCCATCATCAGTGCACCGATTTGAGCATCGGTAGCTTCCCCTGACATGATTGCACGCATGACATCTTCCATTTGTGTCTGAGTCAAATGAATTTGTTTGGTAATATTATTTAAAGCTTGTTGAATATTCATTATTTTCGTTACGCTCATTCTGCATAAATTTCAAGAAAGTTCCGGAAAATTTGATGACCATGTTGGCTCAAAATAGATTCTGGATGAAACTGCACGCCTTCGACAGCTAATGTCTTATGCTTCACACCCATAATTTCTTCCATCTTTCCATCGGTTTGATTGGTCCAGCAGGTGACTTCTAGGCAGTCGGGTACAGTCGCTTGATCAATCACCAGTGAATGATAGCGCGTAGCCGAAAAAGGAGAAGGTAAGTTGCTGAAGATACCAGTATTGCTGTGATACATATCCGATAAACGACCGTGCATCACGGTTTTTGCACGAATAATATCACCCCCGAATGCTTGTCCAATCGCTTGATGACCTAAACATACGCCCAGCAATGGAATTTTGCCTGCGAAATGTTGAATGGCTGGAATAGATATACCAGCTTCACTTGGTGAACAAGGACCAGGACCAATCACCAAATATTGAGGTTGCCATCGTTCAATTTCTTCCAAAGTCACGGCATCATTACGGACTACTTTTACCTCTTGATTTAACTCGCCAAAATATTGGACGATGTTATAAGTAAAAGAATCATAATTGTCGATCATTAGAAGCATGAGCTAACCTATTGAAAATTATGCACATATATGTGCTTTGAATTGTTCAAGAATATCCGTTATTTTACAGTTCTCAGCATTTTTTTCGTTAAAGAATATGCTTAAAACATTTGAAAATATAGAGTGGTAATAATCATAGCAAAAAATCATCATTTTCTGCTGAACTATTTCTATGATAAAGATCTTAAAAGAATATTGCTTTAAGCGTAAACCGATTGATTTAGAGTCTATTTTGAATTGTTTACATGAAAATAAAGGATGGAATTTGAAGAAAGAAATAACTTTAAGAAACACAGGGCTTTTAATGAATTGAGAAAATAAGTTTTTCTGTTTAATTTTGGAATAGATTATAAATGAAAGATAAGTTAGTTTTTTATGTTTGAAAATTTGATATGAGTTTGAAGTAAAATAATGCAGTTGAAAATTAAAATTTAAAATGATCATTAATGAGGCAGAGTACTTTGTTTTGATCTATGCAAAAGCATAATAAATTGATATTTAAAATCAGTCAAAAATTAAAAAATATTTAAAGAAATTTTTGGTTTAACTGAGTTATGTTTATTGTATATTTATGAACAAAATCATAGCTAAGTATAAAGTTTTTTTGTTTTTATAGCGTCATTAAAAGCCTATCAAAGATAGATAAAGTAAGTCATTCAGAATAATAGTTTTCATCTTTTGAAAACAAATTTCGCACTATTTTGGTACATTAATGAATGCTTTTAAAGTAAAAGTAATCAAGAGTGTTTGAATATGGTGCATTTACATTTTCAGACAGTATAATAGCCTCAAAGCAAAGCGCTTAAATCTTCAATTCTGATTAAGAATTCAATATTTTATCTTTGTTTTTTAAAGTTGGTACGAGAATTGCTTAATAGATACCAACTACTAACACGCACTTCACAGGTGCAACAAAAAATCATCGGAGCAAAATGAGCATGGCGAACAAGGTCCTTCAACTCATCCAAGAAAGTGGCGCAAAA
Source organism: Acinetobacter albensis (assembly GCF_900095025.1). Taxonomy (GTDB): domain Bacteria; phylum Pseudomonadota; class Gammaproteobacteria; order Pseudomonadales; family Moraxellaceae; genus Acinetobacter; species Acinetobacter albensis. The sequence goes on from NZ_FMBK01000002.1 coordinate 147,053, forward strand.
TGGGTCGATTTTCGCTTTACTGATACTAAGGGTAAAGAACAACACGTAACTTACCCAGCAGATACGATTGACGAAGATACATTTGAAGACGGTAAAATGTTTGATGGTTCTTCAATTGCAGGTTGGAAAGGCATTGAAGCGTCGGACATGATTTTACGTCCAGATGCAGATACCTGTTTCCTTGACCCATTTTTTGCTGAAGCAACTATCGTTGTAACTTGTGATGTGATTGAACCATCTACAGGTCAAGGATATGAACGTGATCCACGTTCAATTGCTCGCCGTGCAGAAGAATATTTAAAGTCTACAGGAATTGGTGATACTGCATTCTTTGGTCCTGAACCAGAGTTCTTCGTATTTGACGAAGTAAAATGGGATATCGATATGTCTGGCGCACGCCATACATTGATCGCTGAAGAAGCTGCTTGGTCTACAGGTAAAGACTATGAAGCTGGTAACTCAGGCCACCGTCCACGTGTGAAAGGTGGTTATTTCCCAGTTCCACCAGTAGATTCTTCACAAGATATGCGTGCAGAAATGTGTGCAAAAATTGAAAGCATCATGGGTCCAGGTCGTGTAGAAGTACATCACCACGAAGTTGCATCTTGCCAGTTAGAAATCGGTGTGAGTTTCAACACCATGGTTCGTAAGGCGGACGAAGTTCAACAGTTCAAATATGCTGTTTGGAATGTTGCACACCAATACGCGAAAACTGCAACCTTTATGCCTAAACCAATGGTGGGTGATAACGGTTCTGGTATGCACGTTCATATGTCGATCTCTAAAGATGGCAAGAACTTGTTTGCGGGTGATGAATATGCAGGCTTGTCAGAAATGGCGCTTTACTTCATTGGCGGTGTGATCAAACATGCGCGTTCATTGAATGCAATTACCAATCCATCTACAAACTCGTACAAGCGTTTAGTGCCACATTACGAAGCACCAATTATGTTGGCTTACTCAGCTCGTAACCGTTCTGCTTCTATCCGTATTCCATACGTATCTAGCCCGAAAGGTAAGCGTATTGAAGCACGCTTCCCAGATCCAATGATGAACCCGTACTTAGGTTTTGCGGCATTGTTAATGGCGGGTATTGATGGTATTCAAAACAAAATTCATCCAGGTGAAGCAGCTGATAAAAACTTGTATGATCTTCCGCCAGAAGAAGAAGCGAAAATCCCTACAGTTGCGCATAGCTTAGATATGGCACTTGAAGCGCTTGAAGCTGATCATGACTACTTGTTAAAAGGTGGTGTGTTCACTAAAGATATGCTAGATGCTTATATCGAACTTAAAACTGAAGAAGTTCGTCGTTTGAATACGACTACTCACCCAGTTGAATTTGATATGTACTACAGCTTGTAATTCGTTCTCGAATTTAAGTGATCAAAAACCCGCGCATGTCGCGGGTTTTTTTATGCCTCGTTGTAATCTCTGAGCTTACATGTACATTCGTCATACTGCGGCTGATATCTCAATAGGTTTTAAAGATTAGTACTCTTAATGGTTAGAGCCCATCAATCCATAGAGATTAATTTTCATTCTTTTATAAACATTATTGCTAGATACCTAAAGTACATTGCAACATTGTCACAATTATTTTACTAATAAAGTCATTCATCAAAGTTAAAACAAGTCGTTTCGACTGATACGCTCTAGGTAAAATGAGGACATTCAAATGCTAGGCTTGAAAAACAGCGATTTATTTCAACAAAATGCGTTTATTAATGGAATTTGGCTTGATGCCCAAGATCAAAACCGTATAGAGGTAATCAATCCTGCAAATGCACAAGTGATTGGTTCAGTTCCAAATATGGGCAAAGCAGAGGCAGAACAAGCTGTTGAAAGTGCTTCTGAAGCATTACAGTCTTGGAAAGCATTAACGGCTCAAGTTCGTGCAGATTTGCTCTTGGCTTGGTACGGTCTAATTTTAGAAAATGCTGATGATTTAGCACGGTTGATGACCATTGAACAAGGTAAACCTCTGGCTGAAGCGTTGGGTGAAGTCAAATATGCGGCTTCATTTATTCAATGGTTTGCAGAAGAGGGAAAACGTATTTATGGGGATGTTATTCCAACTACTAATGCAGGCCAGCGCTTCTTGGTGATTAAAGAACCAGTGGGGGTGGTCGCTGCAATTACTCCATGGAATTTCCCTTTAGCTATGATTACACGTAAAGCTGCACCTGCACTTGCAGCAGGTTGTACAATTGTGATTAAACCTGCGAATGAAACACCCTATTGCGCATTGGCACTTGCAAAACTTGCTGAGCAAGCTGGCCTTCCTAAAGGTGTAATTAATATTGTTACAGGTCACTCTGCAGATATTGGTTCGGTCTTTAGCTCGCATGAAAAAGTAAAAAAACTCACCTTTACTGGTTCAACACCTGTGGGGCGTTTGTTGATGGAGCAATGCGCACCAACGATTAAAAAGCTTGCGCTTGAACTCGGTGGAAATGCACCTCTGATTATCTTTGAAGATGCTGATTTAGATAAAGCTGTAGAGGGCGCGATATTGGCAAAATATCGTAATGCTGGTCAGACCTGTGTATGTGCCAATCGTATTTATGTGCATCAGAATATTTACCAAGCATTCAGTGAAAAATTTATCGCTGCTGTTAAAACACTAAAAGTCGGTGATGGTTTAAATGAAGGCACAAAAATTGGTCCATTAATTAATGAAAAAGCCGTAGTTAAAGCAAAAAAACTGATTGATGATGCTTGTACTAAAGGTGCAAAAGTCGCTTATGGCGGTAAACAGCATGAATTGGGATACAATTTTTTTGAACCGACCGTTTTAACGCATGTTGACCAATCAATGGATATTGTTCATGAGGAAATTTTTGGTCCAGTTGCTCCTTTGATTAGCTTTGAAACAGATGAAGAGGTGATTGCGCAAGCCAATAATACTATTTTTGGTTTGGCGGCTTATATCTATACGGAAAATATTTCACGGATTTTCAAAGTTTCTGAACAGCTTGAATATGGTATGGTGGGCATGAACTCCACTGCAATTTCAAATGAAGTGGTCCCTTTTGGTGGTGTGAAGCAATCGGGTATTGGGCGTGAAGGGTCTAAATATGGTTTAGAAGAGTTTATGACCATTAAATATTTATGTCTTGCCGTATAGTTTTATCTTCGTTTTTTAAATGCGTCTTATATTAATGATCTTATCATTACAGGATCATTAGCATTTAAACCACATTGAATCGGTATTTGATATATCGATTCAATGATGAAACATTTCAAAAGTACATTTAAAAAGAATAATCTATGGGTGACATAAGAAAATATACATTCAAAATTAATTTTTAAAATACTTTGTTTGTATTTTTCTAACTGCTTTATCTGTAATTTAGTCAATATAAAGTGCTTTAGGCTAAAAATAATGATTGATTTCAGTTAAACTGCTGATGAAATTTGAGTATAAAAAGAGAATGTTACTATGCAGGTAAAACCAATGTTAAAGCCAGAAATAAATCCTGAGCTTAAGACATGGTTATATGCATCGGGTTCACTTACACAACAACTTACCGATTTGGCCAAAGGCAGCTTTAAAGTCCTGCCGACACAAGAGCATTTCCAAAGACTTCATTTTATAGACAGTCAGTGGATGAACATGCCGCCACAGCATACGTCTTGGGTACGTGAAAGCTATTTATATGGTTGTGATGAACAACCTTGGGTCAAAGCCAAAAGTATTTTTCCTATTTTAAGTTTGCAGTCTCGTGCACGTATATTTCAACATATTGGTAAAAAACCAATTGGATGGTTTTTATTTCATCGAACCAATCCAAATTGCCAGCGTCGTGTGATTTTGCTTGAAGAGGGGTGGACACGACAAAGTTGTTATACTTGGCATGGCTGTAAATTTATCGTTCAGGAAACATTTTTACCTGCATTTGAGCAATTTATTCAGCAAAAAAAAGCTCAAGAAAATATTTAAGTGTTACTTGGTAAAGGATAGACATGCACACAGCGCAACAAACTACATGGCGTGAGCGTTTAGAAGCCTATTATTATTTATGTCGTTTTGATAAACCGATTGGAACAGAGTTAGTTTTTTGGCCCACGATGTGGGCTTTGTGGATTGCAGCTGAAGGTGTTCCAAATTTTACCATACTGATGGCGATAGTATTGGGGACCATCTTTATGCGTGCTGCTGGCTGTGCGATTAATGATTTTGCTGATCGTAAAGTAGACGGGCAAGTAGAAAGAACCAAAAATCGACCATTAGCGACAGGCGTGATTTCCGCCAAAGAGGCGGTCTGGGTATTTATTACATTAATTGCAGCAAGTGCTTGTACCTTGCTTTTTCTACCTATTGAAACATTTTATTGCGCTCTGGTGGGTTTGCTACTGGCTTTCGTTTATCCATTTATGAAACGTTATACGCATTTACCACAGGTAGTATTAGGAATGGCATTTTCTTGGGGAATTCCGATGTCATTTACTGCTGTCGGTAAACCGTTAGATTGGACATGTTGGCTGCTTTATTTTGGTAATTTGGCTTGGACAGTGGCTTATGATACGCAATATGCGATTACTGACCGTGAGTATGATTTAAAAATTGGGGTAAAATCGACAGCTATTCTGTTTGGAAAATATGATATTGAAATCATCTCCTTATTACAGGCGATCAGTGTATTGCTGATTGGAAGTGCCTTATACCGTGAAAATTTACTTCTTCCTTTTGGTTTAATTGCCTTATTACTGGTCATTGCTGATTTTATCTATCAATGGACAAAAACCAAAGATAGAAATCCAGAACGCTGCTTTTGGGCATTTCGCCATAATCGCTGGGTAGGATTGATCATTTTTATCGGTATTTTTTTGGCATTCCTTTAATCATAAATTTGACCTTAAGGTCAAATATTTAAAAGCATCCTAGTCAGATGCTTTTTTTTATGTTTAATTAAAATGTCATCATTTTGACATGATAGAAAATAAAAAAGGAAAGGACTATGAAGCAGAAATTTAATAAAACGGCTCTCACCATCTTATGTTCATCTATGTTGTTTTTAACGGCATGTGGTAGTGGTGATGGTGACTCGATTTTTAGCTCGGATAAAAAAACTTTCAATGTAGATGCAGACGTTAAAAGTCTGGTGAATGTACATGATGTATTTACCTATACCATGCCAAGTGTGAATAATCGGGATATTCAAGCGACAACTTTGGTCTTTACCCCAAAAGGTACACCGCCAGTAGGAGGATGGCCAGTGGTGGTTTGGGCACATGGAACAACGGGTGCTGCCGACCAATGTGCGCCGTCTAGAAATGCTTTAGATGGTTTGGAAAAAGGTTTGATTTTGGCTTTAATTCAAAAAGGGTATGCTGTCGTCGCACCAGATTATGAAGGTCTGGGAAATAACAATGTTGCTCATCCTTACTTAAACTTGACCAGTGCAGCGCAATCTATTTTATTTGCTGTATTAGAAGTCAATAAAAAGTATGACAACTTATCCAAAGACTGGAGTGTGATTGGTTGGTCTCAAGGTGGCCATGCGGCATTGGCAGCAGCAGAATTTAACAAGGCCTTAGTGGGTTATAACTTTAAAGGCACTGTCGCGATTGCACCTGCTTCCTATTTGGCTGAAACTTTAGATTTAGGTATGGCTGTTGCAAATAAAACAGCGACTGATGGAGATGTGCCTAAAGCAATATCAATTGGTGCAACTTTATATACCTATGCGGCTATTGTCAGTTCTGGTATAAAAGCAGAAAAAACCAGTTTTAATTATAATCAGGCATTTTTAGATACAAAAGTTCCAATTGCTCAGCAAGCAGAAACTTTATGTTCACCTGAATTAGGACAAGTATTTGGGAATGACATTCAAACTACTGTAACTGATAGTGGGAGATATAGTGATTACAAAGCTTTACAGGCAAATTTTAAAACTGATCCAGATATTGCCAAGTATTTAAATAATAGTATTCCTGCGCAGACTAAACTGGATCAACCTGTTTATATTTATCAAGGTAAAGCAGATACCACTGTTCCTTACCCAATTACTGAGAAGCTCGTCGGTAAAATGTTAAGTGTAAATACAGATGTTGAATTAATTCTCAAAGAAGACCAAACACATAGTGAAGTTGTTTCTAAAAATATCCCTGAATTGGCCCGTACTGTCGATATGTTAATGAAAGAATAAAATAGAGGGAGCCATCAAGGCTCCCTTTTTGAATAAATATCTTTGTGCAATTTTAGAATGGAGGAGATTACAGGGTAATTCACTATGCAATGATCTACTTTATGCAGCATTGAGTTTCTAAATGTACCTGCTATCACTTTATTTTAAAAATCATTCCTTGCAGAGAGGATATGGTTAAAAATTCAAAAAAGGCTATATAAATTTATATTCTAAATTTATTTATGCACGTGTTCAGCTCATCTAAGTCTAGCAATCAGTATTGAAAGGCAATCTGTTTGGCACTGCTTTAGATTTTGAATGTGAGTAATAAGTTAAAAGGAGAGTCGCCGATCTTCTGTATAGAAAACTGAATATTACCTAATTCGATTAACGTTTATATTTCGCAGTAATATTGCGAAAAAGAATCGCAATTAAAGCAATCAATAGGCTGAACCCGAATACAGGAAGCAATATTCCTATCACAATCATAACCGTCACGAGCTTAATTCGCTGTGAAATACCATTTTGAGTCCAAATTATGATTGCTTGATCCGCAAATTGTAGAATTGCTTGTTTTAAATTTGTCCTTTTGTACATGGAAAAATATGCATAAAAAATCATGATACAGAGTGCAATTGAGTAGATGATGAGAATCAGTTGATTGATCCAGCCAAATAAAATACCGATATGTGCATCGACTCCCCATCGGGTCAATTTTGCAATGAGTGGGTAATCTTTAAAGTAAAGTTGATCAATGACTTGGTGATTTTGAACATCTATTGCAATGCTGTCAGCTTGTGTTGGCCAATGACGTTGAATTTCAGAAACACTCCAAGCTTGATACTCTTCTGACGGTGGTTTGATTTGTATTTGAGCTGCATCTAGACCATGTTCTCGAGCGAGACCTAAAGCAATATCAAAATCGTGAGAAGAGGTTGGCGTGACATGCTGGTGCTGAACTACTGTATGATCTTCATGATGCATTATCTCAGCTGATGGTATTCTTTCTTTAAGAGATGTCTCTAAAACGGGCGTTTGCCAACTCAGCGTTTGTCGAAGTATACCGATATTTTTGCCTGCCCATTCTGACCAGGTTAAACCCGTAATTGAAATAAAAAGTAAGAGTGGAAACAGCACTAAGCCAATGCTGCTATGTTTTTGAATGGGTTTGTTATAAATGTTTTTGGCTATTTTACGACGTTTATACCATTGATAAACACCCGTAAAAATTAAAACAGCCAACCAACTTGCTGCTAATTCACTATAAAAACGTCCCCAACTGCCTAGCAATAAATCACGATGTAGATGATCGAGTGTTGTTCGAAATGGTAATAAGCCACTCGTCCCATAGACAGCTAATTGCCCCTTAATCTCAAGTGTATATGGATCAATAAAGAGAGCTTCATTTTGTTGCTCTAGATATGGATCGGAGAAAATAACGCGTGTAGTCTGATTAGGCGCGGGTGCTGGACGAATTTCGGTAATTCGTGCACTCGGTGATAGGGCGTGTTTAGCTGTTTCAATTTGTTGGCTGAGAGGTCGTATTTTTGAATGGCTTTCCTGAGTGTATAAGACATCACGATAAATGAATTGTTCTATTTGAGGCGTGGCTGCATAAAAAAGCCCGGTGAGGGCAGCAATAAAAATAAAAGGAGCAATAAAAATTCCCGCATATACATGTAATAAACGGAAGAATGTTTGCCAGAATTTAAAGTTCATTTTTTAATGCAACGCCATGTTTAGTTAAATAAACTCAGTGAATGTAAAGAGAAATACAGCCATCTCAGTTGAATAAAGTTGAAAGTGAAAGGGCACTACTCAGACCCTTTACATACTTTATAGAGGATGATGAACCTTTATTTTATTGCTATATCGACTATAGAAAAAAATCACTAAGCCTATTACATATAAACAGCCTGAGAGTAGCAAGAGTGAAATGCCAGCAGCATAGAGTAACCAAGAGGCATAAATCACAGCAACCAGAGCAATCGAGATATGTTTAGCGCGTTTATTTTTCCATGATTCTTTTAAATAAAAAGCTGAAACTAGAAAATAAGGCAATAAAATCATAACAGAAGAAATTAACAATAATTGAGTATAATTTTTGTCGAAAAAGCATACTGCAATCAATGAAATTTGAACCACGATTGATGTTAACCACAATGATGCAATGGGGACATTATTTTGATTGGTTTTCAAAAAAATCTGAGGAAATGCTTTATTTTTTGCAGCGAGAAATGGGATTTCTGTGGCAAAAAGTGTCCAGCTCAAATAAGAAGAACTGACTGAAATAATTAGTCCTAGAGTAATAATAATTGTACCGGGTAAGCCAATCAGCTGTTCTAAAATGGTGGCCATTGAAGGATTATGCATACTCGCTATTTCTGGGCGGCTCGTCACCCCATAAGATAGAACCGTTACCAGAACGTAGAAACTCAATGCCAGTAATACGCCCAGTACCGTAGCAAGGCCAATATCATTTCGATTTTTTGCACGAGAAGATAAAACGACAGCACCTTCAATCCCTGTGAAAACCCAAAGGGTAATCAGCATTAGATTTCTAACTTGTTCCCAGACAGGCACTTGCAATGAAAAATCAAAATAATTGAGTTTAAAAAGATCGAGTTTAAAGGCGAGGAAGGTAAAGACAATAAAGATGACGATGGGAACGATTTTGGCTATGGTCGCGATTAAATTGACCAATGAGGCTTCTTTAATTCCTCGACTGACTAACCAATGAATCATCCAGACAAAAATGGAAGAGCCAATCAGTGCATAGAGTGTATTTCCATCACCAAAATAAACATGATCAGGTCTATCTGTGAACATACCTATACCAGAGAAAGCAATCACGACATAGCCGACAATACCAATGGTGGTACACAGCCAGTAGCCCCAGGCAGAACAAAAGCCAATAAGTTCACCGAAACCTTCACGTGCATAATTATAAATACCGCCGTCTAGGTCTGGCCGCTGCCGAGTTAAATAGAGTAGTGCAAAGGCCAGAAATAGAATTCCAACACCTGTAATTAGCCAAGCGATTAATAAAGCTTGGCCATTGGCGACAAAAGCCATGTTTTGAGGAAGGCTGAATACGCCAGAACCGACCATTGAACTGAAAACGAGGGCTGTTAAAGAAAGTAAGCCAATTTTAGTGGTAGACATGAGTGAAACTTACTGCTTGAAAAATTTTGAAAGTGCTGAAATATGTTCTGGGCCTATTCCACAACAGCCACCAATCAATGAGGCACCTGCTGCTTGCCATTCTTGAGCAAATTTTAAATATAAATCAGGATCTAAATCGGCACGTACTTCATCTAAGCCATCATTTGCCGTGGCTTCACTGTTTTGTGGTGGAAATGCATTGGCATAAGCACCAATTTGAACATGTTCTGGCAAAAGTTTTTTAATTTCTAAGATCGCTTGTAAAATAACTTCAGGCTGACAACAGTTAAACAGCACGGCATGAGCATTTAAACGCTTCAGCAATTCAGCCACTTGCTCAATACTTTCTCCAGAACGTAAAAGCGGTTTTTCTTGATGAATTTCATCTTGTAGAGTAAAAGAAACCCAAAACTCACGACCATCATCAGGCAACAAGGCATGTACTGTTTCAACTTCTGCTATACATGATTGTGTTTCGGCAAGCCAGAAATCAACCTGTGGAGAAAGTGTTTCTATAATTGGGATTGCTAATTGTTTAGCTTCATCTGCTTGAAATAAATCAGCACGATAAGAACCAAAAAGGGGCGGTAAACAACCTGCAATGAGAACTTTTTGGCCACTTTCTGTAACGGCCAATTTGGCTTGGTTTATAGCAACTTGGACTAAATCTTTAACTTCTTTGTCAAAGCGGTCTTGACCAATATGAAATGGAACCACAGCATAATTGTTGGTGGTAATGACTTCAGCACCCGCTCGAATAAAATCTAAATGAACTTCTTTTATAATATCAGGTGCTTCGGTTAATGCTAAAGCAGACCACTCAGGTTGACGAAAAGGTGCGCCTCTACGTGCAAGTTCTCGACCAAAACCACCATCTAAAATTTTCATAAAGCTCAATCATATTCATTCTTAAGGCGGTGATTATAATAGAACTGTATTCAGTGTTGAGGATTAAAAAGACCAGATCTTCTTATATCTTTTGCACTTAAAATTGATAAGTCACTGAAATGAATCTTTTGAAAATTGAGAGCTAAGAAAAATCATGGGTTGTTAGGTTAAAAATAAAGTCGATGAATCACAGTAAAAATGATTTTATTGATAGGAATGCCAAATAGAATATAAGTATTTAATTTATATTAATTTTTATAAAAATAATTGAATGAAAATACAGAGAAATAAAAAGTAGCCTGACCAAATTAAGTCATGCTGAAATTGCACAACTTCTTTAGGAAATCTACATATAGACAAATTGCCCATATGTAGAATCGATTATTCTTTGGTCGTTAAGAAAAATAGAGGAAAGACGGAACTTTATTAATACTTAAACTTTACTGCAAAATTTACCTGACGTGGATTACCAAAGGCGACAACACGATTATCGATCACACCTGAGTAATAGTTTTTATCAAACAGATTACGAATGGATAACTGCGCTCCCCAATGTTCCGTATCATAGCCAGCAGCTGCGTTGTAAATGGTATAAGCAGGTAATTCCACATTTAAACCTGCTAACTCAGTTGCACTTGCACCGGTAATGCCAGCACCTACATACCAACCTAAAACACCTTGGGGGCGATAGCGTGTCATCAAACTGTATGTATGCTCAGGTGTATTTTCAAGACGTTCACCAATAGCTGTTAGTTCAGTACTCTTGGTGGTTTTTGAATCATAGGTGTAGGCATAGGCAACAGAACTCGTCCAGCGATCACTTAGCGCTGCATTCACTTCAGCTTCAATTCCTCGAGTCGTTTGCTCGCCTTCAGTAATTTGATAGTTTATATCCGTTGGATCATTCACTAAAACATTCTGACGACGTAGGTCGAACCATGAAAGTGCTCCTTGTATTTGTTGATCTGCACTTTGAAACTTCATGCCTATTTCATATTGTTTGCCTTTTTCAGGTTCGAACAAAGCATCGTTTTTATCTGTACCAATATTTGGAATAAAAGAAGTAGCATAACTGATATAGGGTGCGACGAATTGATTCGCTAGATACATAACAGATGCATTGCCAGTAAAAGCTTGATCATCTTGCGGATCAGTTTTTGTTCCTTTTAACACATTTTCTGAAGATGATTTTGCCCAATCATATCGCCCCGACAAGTTTATAATCCATTGATCACCCAAATCTATCCGATTCCGGGCATAAAGACCCATATCTTGCAGCTCGGTAATACTATGACTATTCAAACTTAAAGCTGTGATACAACCTTGATTGTAGTGAGGCTGAAAAGGATTAATACTAGCAAAGTTACAACGGTCAGCAAGAGTTTCACGCTTCTCTTGCATGACATCCAAACCCAACAGTAATTCATGTGTGGTTTGACCAAATTGAAAGGTTTTTTGTAAATTCTGATCAATTGTGTAGTTGGTATAATCCCAATCTTGAACTTCCAAACGACGTTTTACGGCTGTTTCGGTTCCACCCGCTTGTAAGGAAATGAAGCCGCCATTCATCTCTGTTTTTTGCACGGCTGCATTTTGTCGAAATACGAGCTCATTGCCAAAATCATACTTAAAATTCCAACCCGCACGATATACATCAGCTTTATAAGGATCAGATGCAGGGTCACCACTAAAAAAAGAAGAATCGATTTTCCCTAAGGAGCTTGGAAGTAATGTGCCGACTAACGGTGCACCTTGATAGCGTTGATATTCACGGTGTTGATAGCTTGCGATAACAGACAGATCGGCATGTTCCCCTAAATCAAAATTGTAAGTGGGGGAAATGTACAGGTTTTTGAAATACACATAATCCACAGGATCATCTTGATCTGCATAACGTCCACTCAAGCGGAATGCACCTTTTTCAGTATTCTGAGGTGCATAATTCAAATCAAAGGTGGCTTGTTTGAAATCATAACTGCCATAGCTTAAATCAGTACGCGAAAAATTTTCTGCTTCTGGCCGTTTCGTGACTAAGTTTACCAAACCACCAGGCGCAACTTGCCCAAAGTTTACAGATGCAGGGCCTTTCAGTACTTGTACTTGATCAATACCTGATAAATCAACAGCAACCGCAGACCGAGCAGATGTTCTAAGTCCATCAATGAAAATTTGATTATTTGCACTTTGCCCGCGAATATTAAAATCATCCCAACCACGACGTCCACGTTGGCCAGACACCACACCAGCTATGCCATTAATGGCTTCGGCTAAGGTTGTTGCTTGCTTCTGATCTAGTTGTTCACGAGTAACTACACTGACAGCTTGCGCTGTCTCAAATAGTGGAGCATCAGATTTGAGTAGAGATGCTGCATTTTGAGCCACATAGGGATGATCTATTTTCTGCGCTTGTATACTAATAGTCGGAAGTATAGAGGAGTCAGTGTCACTTTGATTTGAATCAGATTGTGCATAGGTTGCCGTGACAATAAATGGGAGAATAGCAAGTGCAAGAAGCGATTTTCTATAGAACATGAATGTGGAAGCAAAATAAATATTAATGAGAATTGTAATTGTTTTTATTTATAATTAAAACTGGGTTTTATTCATTTTTGGAATGAAAAATTGCAGGGAAACTCAAGCTTTAATATTGAAGAGTGTTAAAAATATTTTTGCACTGTTGAGTAACTGTATGACTACAACAGTGCCTTTTTTAAAATTTCAATTGTACAGAGAGGGATGCATTTAAAGGGTCACCGGGCTGTATCCAGAGATCACTATAGCTTGCAGTATAATAGGTTTCATCGAATAGATTATTTAAATGAAGTTGATAGCGTAATTGGTCATTTGGTGCATAGTAAGCATTTAAATTAACCAAGGTATATTGAGGTAAATTAAATCCATTATCTGAACTATGTCCACTTCTTTCACCTACATAAATTGTAGTTGCACCTAAACCCAGTTGCGCGCCATCAGTTAAATACCATTCATAATTTGCACTTAAAGAACCGCTATTTTTAGGCACGTTACTGAGACGTGATCCTTGTGGAAGAATTTGATCTTTTTCAACTTGAGCATCTGTATAGCTGTAATTTGCGCGAATGGATAGTTGATCAGTCAGTTGTGTTTGTAAATCAAGTTCAATCCCTTGGCTAGAGACTTCACCTGCTGTTATTTGGTGGTTGCTATCGCTTGGGTCTGTTGTCAGTACATTTTTCTTATTCATTTTGAATAAGGCTATACTGACTAGACTTTGCGAATTAATCTGATATTTGCTTCCAATCTCATAACTATCCCCTTTTTCTGGAGCAAAGACTTGATTATATTTATCCATTCCACTGTTTAAGGCAAAAGATTGCCCGTAATTGCTATAGACCGACCAGCTATCATTAATGCGATAATTTAGGCCAAATCGGGGACTAGTATGTTGAAGATTTTTACGGTGAGATGAGTCTAAACGTTTGTTGTGAAAATCTTGAGTTACATGATCAAAACGAGCTCCAAGCAAAACACTCCATTGATCATTTAAAAATAGTTGATCTTGAATGTTGAGGGAAAAATACTGCTGTTCTTCTTCTGTGTTGATGAATAATGGAAGTTCAGGTAAATATTTTCCATAGATAGGATTAAAAATATCAATCATATTTGGATTATCTAAACTATGATTGCGCCGCAATTGAAGCTGTCGATAATCCATTCGCCCGATTTCAGAATTTAATAATATTTCATGTCGAGCCCAATCGTGTTGGACAGTACCTAGAAATTCTGTCTGAAATAAAATGTCATCACTTTTATTGTCACGATAACGACGCTGCCGTTCTAAGGTCTTCCCATCGCTTTGAATTCGTCGTGGTTCACTCGAAAATCCTTTGAGCTGAGTATCCTTAATACTCAATGCACTGTTTAACTTCCATGCATCGTTTATTTCATGTTTTAAATGAAGCTGATAAAAATTGTCTTTTTGTAGATGGTCACCGTCATTCGGTTCTCCTGTAAATGTTTTAGGAGACATCACAAACTGTTGTTGATAAGTGCTTATACCACGATCAAATGTACCGGTTTGATGCGTAAATTCACTGTCAAAGTCAAGTTGTGTACGATCCGAAATTTTCCAGCTAAGCTGTGGTGAGAAAAACCAGCGTTTACTACTCACATGATCACGAAAGCTTTGATTATCTTCATGTGCTATAGCAAAACGATAGGCAAAATCATCGTTTATAGCATCAGTATGTTCAAAGCTGGTGCGGTATTTTTCTAAGCTATTCAGGCGCAGGTTAACCTCAGTTGATGGCTGCCATTGGGGTTTTTTGGTATTAATATTGAGCAGTCCACCTGCTTCACCACGACCGTACAATGATGCCATGGGACCTTTTAAGAAATCGAGAGATTCAATATTCACCATATCCCGAGGTGCACTTAAGCCGCGATTGACACTTAATCCATTTCGAATGATTTGAGCACCAATATTAGGGTCGGTACCGAAACCTCGGAAAGAAAAGTTATCCCAAAAACCGCCTCCATAATTGGTTTGGCTATAAACACCACTGACTTGGCTGAGTGCATCATCAATACGTTGTACATCTTGCTGTTTTAACGTTTCTTTAGAGATAAAACTTCGACTGAAAGGAACGTCGATAGCATCATGCTTAAACTTGGTCGATGCTGAACTGTTGACTAAACTGTCAGTAGAATATTGCGCTTCAATAACAAGGGTCGGAAGGGGGTTAGGAAGATCTGAAGTTTGGGCCCAAGCAAAATGTGAGAGTAACGTACATGAAGACAGTAAATAGAGTTTTGAAGACATGATTTATAACATTAATTGAAATGTTATAATATTACATATTAATTGTATTGATCTTGCAAGTCATTTAGAACCTAAATGAATAGAAATTTTTAAATAACTTATTTACTGTACTGATTTAATCAATTGAAATCAGTACAGTAAATGACTCAGATTCCGCTTTTATTATCTACAGAATATTATTTGATTCTATAAATACTTAAGAATGCGAATATGCTTGTTTCTATGTTTAAAGTCCGAAAACTTCAGCATGAGTGGATAAAGCAAAATACTGAGCATAATAGAAATCAGCCATAAAGATGAAACATGATCGACGCCAAAATACGCGCCATGAGTTTTGCCAAACACTTCTATTGCCAGTAAATAGAGTGCTTTGAGTACATATAAGTGTACGATATAAAAAAACATGGGAACGGAACCGAAAATGATCAATGGTTTAATCCAATTTTTATTTTCCACTTTTTGAATGAACACCAAAAGTATTAATCCAAGACCGACATTCCATAAGATAAACAGCAATGATGGCGGATACTTGGTCAGATTCATAAAACTCATAATCGTTTCAAGGGAGGTTGGCATCATTGACCAAGCTTGATCGCCATACACATTCATAGTTCTCAAAATAAAAAATAAACAGATACTACTCAAGCCAAAGCCCATCAATATTTTATTTCTTTTCGCAATATCTTGAGCGGAATTAAATACCGTGTAGCCAATACAATAACCCAGTGTAATAACGCCAATCCAAGGCAGCAAAGGATAAGATGTTCTAAAACGAATATGCTCACCCAATTCGATCCAGCCTCGTTCATGCAAAATAAACCATATATTTTGAACAATAGGGAGATGCTCAAAGGACACTTGATCCAGTAAGTTGTGACCAAAAATAATGCTGAGACTGATCACCCAGAGCAATGGTTGTGAAAAGCCAATTAGACCAGCCAGAACCACCATACTTAAACCAATTGCCCAAATAACCTGCAAATAAATAACATCAGGCGGGAACTGTCCTGTCCATGCAAAATTGATCACAATGAGTTCTAAAAAAATAAGGAAAAGGCCACGTTTAAGTAAAAACATGCGCGTCATTGCAATACTGTTATTTTTAGCTTGATACAGATAAGCCGATAAACCCGTTAATACTACAAAAACAGGCGCACATAAATGCGCCAAAATTCTGCTAAAGAAAAGCGATTCATCTGTTCCTGATATCAGCATCGGATCAGGAACCTGATGATGCAGATAAAATGTTTCTCTGACATGATCGACCATCATAATTAAAATGACGAGTCCTCTTAAGGCATCAATTGCTTGTAAGCGTTGTGAAGGTATAGACATAAAAAGAACTAAAAATTAATTGTTATGATATATCGTAACATTAATTTGGGCATTTTTTTAGTATTCGCATACATTTGTGGATGCAGATCAATTTAATTTTTAAAAGAATGAAAATGAATTGATGTTCTAAAAGTGATTGAGGTGATTGCTTTAAATTAATGTAATATAGCTTTTAAGCGTATAGCTATTTAGATGTGCACTGCACATACTTAGGATGCGTTTAGATAATAAAGATGATTTTTGAAATCTACTATACATCGATAACCAATAGTACTGAGTTGTTAATAATCTTGAGATCGTGAAAAAGAGAAAAACTAGAATATAAAACCACAGATAAGAAAAAACCCACTTAAATAAAGTGGGTTTTTAAAATTTGGCTCTCCAACCTGGGCTCGAACCAGGGACCTGCGGATTAACAGTCCGTCGCTCTACCGACTGAGCTATTGGAGAATCTGAAACGGATTCTATTGACCTAAAAGGTTTTGGTCAAGTCTCTTTCTATAAAAATTGCTAAAACTGAGTTTAACTGTTTCTAAAATCGGCATTTTGGATCAGATGAGGCGCGATATTTTAGTTTCAATGTTTGATTTAAAACAAGTAGGCTGTTTTTTAAAAAAAGGAATAAAAAAAGCCTACTCATTTAATCAAGTAGGCTTTTTAGAATCTTGGCTCTTCCACCTGGGCTCGAACCAGGGACCTGCGGATTAACAGTCCGTCGCTCTACCAACTGAGCTATGGAAGAATAGATGGCTCTCCAACCTGGGCTCGAACCAGGGACCTGCGGATTAACAGTCCGTCGCTCTACCGACTGAGCTATTGGAGAATCTGAAGCGCATTCTAGGGATGAAAACCTAGCTCGTCAACATGTAAAGCTAAAGAAATGAATCATTTGCCTTATAATTATGCAGATCAGGCTGAAAAATGAAAAAACCACCCCAAAAGGGTGGCTTTTTTACACAAAAATAAAATTTATTTTAAATCTTATTTTTCAACGCCAGCTTCTTGGCCAGCATATTTTGCATTCGCATAATCCCAGTTCACTAAGCTTTCTAGGAAAGTAGAGATGTATTTAGGACGTGCATTACGGAAGTCGATGTAATAAGCATGTTCCCAAACGTCAATTGTCAATACTGCAACTTTACCATGTGCCATTGGAGTATCAGCATTTGCAGTTTTAAGAATAGACAAGTTACCGTTTACTTCGTCAGCGACTAACCAAGCCCAACCTGAACCAAATTGAGTAGTGGCAGCAGCAGCAAATTCTTCAGCAAATTTTTCGTAAGAACCGAAGGCTTCGTCAATTTTAGCCGCTAGAGTACCAGTCGCTTTACCGCCACCGTTTTTAGCCATACAGTTCCAGTAAAAAGTATGGTTCCAAACTTGAGCAGCATTGTTGAAAATGCCTGCTTTCGCTGCATCGCCTGCAGTTGCTGTAATAATTTCTTCTAAGGTTTTGCCTTCAAGCTCAGTTCCTTTGATGAGATTATTGATGTTAACCACATAGGTATTGTGGTGTTTGTCATGATGGTATTCTAAAGTTTCTTTGCTGATGTGTGGAGCAAGATCTTCATAACCGTATGGAAGTGCTGGTAAAGTAATGGTTGTCATGTTTTCAATTCCTTGCGTTTTTGCTGGGTTTTGACATTAAGTGCTTTATTGTAATGGATTATTGAGGCAAATTGCGCATTGCGTATAAATAACAATACAGAATAAAACCTGAATTTATACGTATAAAGAAAAAAGCCAAACACAGCGGTTTTTAAAATCAAATCGGATTGTTTAATTCGAAATAACTATACTCAATATTGAACTGTTCTGAAATAGCTTTTCCAAGGCGTTGTACCCCAAAACGCTCGGTGGCATGATGTCCGCACGCGTAATAATGAACATTCAATTCCTTGGCTTCATAGAAAGTGCGTTCACTGACTTCGCCAGAAATATAAGCATCACAATTTTGCTCCGCAGCTTTAACAATGAAATCTTGTGCGCCTCCAGTACAATATCCAATTTTTTGAATGCTGGCTTTTTCTGCAGCAAGATGAGTCACATCGAATTTTAAGCGTGTCGATACATAGTGTTTAAAGTCTGTCGCAGACATGGGCTGTTTTAAATAACCGATATTGCCAATAGGATGGCGTTCAGAAGGATCTAACGCTTCAATATTTTCTAATTCTAAAAGATCTGCAATTGATACATTATTTCCTAAAGTAGGGTGGCTATCTAATGGTAAGTGGTAAGCCAATAAGGAAATGTCATGTTGAATTAAACGTTTAATTCGTTTACCACGCATTCCTGTAATCGGGTACGGTTCACCTTTCCAAAAATAACCATGATGTACCAAAAGTAAATTAGCGCCTTGTTCAATCGCGGCCTCAATGGCATCTTGTGATGCTGTTACCGCACATAAAATTTTATTGACCTCTGCGTCTCCTTCAATTTGTAAGCCATTGGGTGCATAGTCTTTAAATTCATGTGATTTCAAAGTGTGGTCACACCATTGAATAATCTCGCTGAGCTTTGCCATAAATGTTCACATCCCTCACTATCAGTAACCATCAAAACATATTTTGAATTGTAACTAAAGCATGACAAAACTCTTGAACTATTTTTATGTTTCTTATTGTGTTTCATTTTACAATGGCACATAAATTACTTAGTCATCAACGAATTAAAATATTTTTAGAGGATATTAACGTGCGCCGCACATTTTCATGGTTACCTTGGGTTTTACTCATTTTAGTTACTCTGGGTTTTCTCGGATGGCAACAATATCAAAAGCCCAAAGCACCTGTGGCTGCTGATGGTATAAAAATGCCTGCAGAAAAATTAGAGCCATTGATTGACACAACTCGAACAGGTGGGGTTGATTCTTATAGTGCGGCTGTGAAAGTGGCAGCACCAGCAGTGGTCAATATTTTTACCATGCAGAAAGTAAAGAAAAACCAGCATCCTTTATTAAATGATCCTGCATTTCGTGAGTTCTTTGGTGATCAACTTCCAGATCAATTCGCTCAGGAACAGAATGAAAATAGTCTTGGATCGGGGGTGATTGTTCGTTCTGATGGTTATATTTTGACCAATAATCACGTCATTGCACAAGCTGATCAGATTGTGGTGGGCTTAAATGATGGGCGTCGTGCAACGGCAAAAATTATTGGTACCGATCCAGATTCTGACCTTGCTGTGATTAAAATTGAACTCGATAAATTACCTGTTTTACCGTTTAAATTAAGTGGTAATGAAGTCGGTGATGTGGTTCTTGCGATTGGTAATCCGTTCGGAGTGGGTCAAACGGTTACACAGGGCATTATTTCTGCCACCAATCGTTCAGATTTAGGGATTAATACCTATGAAGATTTTATTCAAACTGATGCTGCAATTAACCCAGGAAACTCGGGTGGTGCACTCATAGATGTGGCAGGTAACTTAATTGGGGTGAATACGGCTATTTTTTCTCAATCTGGCGGTTCATTGGGTATTGGTTTTGCCATTCCTGCCAAAGTATGTCAACAAATTCTCAATTCAATTTTAAAAGATGGTCGAGTGGTACGTGGTTGGCTGGGAATCAGTCTAATGCCTGTACAGCAGGATAATATTCTTGAGCCTAAGCAAAGTGGCGTGGTCGTTGCAGACGTTTTAGCTGATGGCCCCGCGGCAACTGCGGGAATTAAGAAAGCAGACAAGATTATTCAAGTGAATGATGAACTGATTAATTCAGCATCACATTTAATTAATTATGTCGCATTACAAGCACCAAATAGCACGATTAAGGTGAATGTGATTCGTAACGAACAGCCTTTAACTTTAAACGTGGTGGTTGGGGAACGCAAAGCACAAAATAATAGTTCGCAATATATTCCTTTACCACAACGCTAAAGCTTTGAGGGGTATTTACTCATTTCCAAATATAGGTTTAAAGCGCATTTCGATGCGCTTTTTTCTTTTTAAATTTTAAAAAATCCAATTAAACTTCTTTCCAGCATAAGCTGGAAGTCAAATACTCAATAAGTCAGTTTAAAAACAAATAATTTAAGCAAAAAAAAGCCCACTTTAATGCTGTGGGCTTTTTCGTATTTGGCTCTCCAACCTGGGCTCGAACCAGGGACCTGCGGATTAACAGTCCGTCGCTCTACCGACTGAGCTATTGGAGAATCTGAATGCGATTATAAGGAGATTTTGTAGACGGTCAAGCTAAAAATGTCACGATAGCTTCATTTTTGTGTTGTATGCTTTTATTTTAAGCAAATAAATTAAAAGTCTTAAAAAAACTTGCACAGCCAAAATAGGCTTGTTAGATTAAATACATAACAGAGGGTTTGAATGAAAGTTCAACCAGTGTGGATTTAAACCAACTTGCCAGCACTAAAATGGCTAAACAGGAGAAAGCGAATGCATACGCTGACGATTGCCGAAATCTTTTCAAATTTTTCTTTTTATCAAAATCATTATATTTCGATTATTCAAGATCCAGAACGCTATCAGACTGCGGTTGAAGATGCTTATATCCAAGTATGGCCTGTCGGAACACAGCCTTTGTATTTAGGTGATTTGCTGCAACTTTGGTTCAGTGATAAATGGTTGATTAATACTCCATGCCAATTACTTCTGGATAGTTATTCAAATGGACGCAAGCAATCTTTGCAACGCGATCACGATTTATACTTATATCAATTAAATGGGAGCGCGTTATCTGGACGAAATAATTCAAAAGTTTGGTCTCGGTCAGAGCAAAAAAAGCTTTCTGTATCATTGGATAGTGTATTTAAATATTTGTGTATTTATAAAGGAACGACACGTCCAGAAGATACGTTGATTATCGAAAAACCTTTAAAATCTGCTGGCTAACTAGTACTGTTCAAACATGAGAGCTTAGGCGAAATGCTTAAGCTCTAAAAATACTTGAATCTCAATTTTCATATTTTAAGGTCGAATAATCATGCAGGTTGCAGTTGCATGTGCATAAATTTTCCCATCTTCATCGGTAATTTTACCTTCTGAGATGCCTAAATTCTTACTAATATTAATGACGTTACCGACAGCTTGAAGTTCTTTATTCTGTGGAATAGGGCGGCACATTTTAATATTTAAATCGATGGTGCCATATCCGACGCCCGCTTCTAACATACTGTGCACTGCACAACCTGTTACCGAATCTAGAACCGTGGCTGCAAAGCCTCCATGAACACCACCAAGCGGATTCAAATGGCGTTGATCTGCTTTGACTGTAAAGCGAACAGTTCCGTGAGTGACTTCATACGGTTGCATTGGAATGGTTTCACTAATACTGGCCGGTGGAATTTTTCCTACACACATTGCCTGTAAAAGTTGCAGTCCTGTCATTTCTTTTGGGTTCATTGTTTTTTCTCAATTATTAAAGATATTAAAATAAGAATCTACCAGTAACTTAATGCGCTGTTTTATATTCGTCAAGCTAAGCAGGGAAGATGATTGAAAAAGCTGAACATACAAATTAGTGATTGATATTAATCTAGAAGAAGCAGTTTTCGTATTTAGTATTTATGTAGATAATTAAAAAAACCCACGAATATCGTGGGTTTTTGTAATTTAAAGATTGAAACTCTTATCGATTATTTTTCAGCAGCAATTGAAGCAATTGCAGCGTCTACGCCATCGATTGAGTCGGCTGCTTTCTTAATACGTGCAAGCGCATCTACAAGGACTTCATCAGCAGTGGCATATGAAATACGCATGAAACCACCTAAGCCGAATGCATCACCAGGAACCACTGCAACACCCGTTTCTTCCAATAACCATTCAGAGAATTCTGTGCAAGATTTTAGACCTTTTGCACGAATAAGAGGTTTGATGTTGGCATAAGCATAGAATGCACCATCAGCAGGTAAACAAGAAATACCATTGATGTCATTTAAGCCTTGAATCACTAAGTCATGACGACGCTTGAACGCTTCAATCATAGGTTTAAGAACATCTTGAGAACCATTCAAGGCAGCTTCAGCAGCAACTTGTGAAATAGACGTTGGATTTGAGGTTGATTGCGATTGAATTTTTTTCATTGCGCCAATCAGTTTTGCAGGACCCGCTGCATATCCAATACGCCAGCCTGTCATTGCATAGGCTTTAGACACACCATTTAACACGATAGTGCGGTCATAAAGGTCAGGTGCAACTGTTGCGATGTTATAGAATTGGTCGTCCCAACGAATTGGTTCGTACATATCGTCAGAAGCGATATAGACTTCTGGATATTTACGAAGTACTTCAGCCAGAGCTTCTAATTCCGCTTTGGTATAGATCATACCTGTTGGATTTGATGGGCTGTTGAGCACCACTAAACGCGTTTTGTCTGTAATTGCTGCTTCTAGTTGAGCAGGGGTGATTTTAAAACGTTGTTCTTCACCACATTTTACAATAACAGGTACGCCTTCAGCGATAATGACCATGTCTGGATAGCTCACCCAAAATGGTGCAGGGATGATGACTTCATCGCCTTTGTTTAACAAAGCCAAGGCTAAGTTAAAAAATGACTGCTTACCACCACAAGAAACCAAAATTTGGTTCGCTGCATAATCCAGATGATTGTCGCGTTTGAATTTTGCGATAATCGCCTTTTTAAGACTTGGAGTGCCATCAACAGCGGTATATTTGGTAAAACCGTTGTTAATTGCTGCAATTGCTGCATCTTTGATGTGTTGAGGAGTATCAAAATCTGGTTCACCTGCACCTAAACCAATCACGTTTTTACCCGCAGCTTTAAGTTCAGCGGCTTTATTGGTCACAGCAAGTGTAGGGGACGGTTTGATGGCATTTACACGATCAGAGAGACGTACGTCCACGGCAGTATTCCTTCTTATGGGGGATTAAAAATAAAAAGCACACTATCTTAGCTTAAAAATAATGAAAAGGGGGCGTAGGCTGGGATGTCAGTTAAAAAAATATGGTTTTATTGAAGAAAAAGTGATTGTGAAAAAGACTAAAAATATTCTTTTATATTGATTGATTTTTTTATTTTATAAAAATGCTTCAAGAATGGTTAGGTTGAGATAACCATTCTTAAAAGTTCAAATGAATCTTTATTGCACGAAGCGTGATAAATCTTCTTCAGGGCGCGCAGTAAGAACTTCGACGCCAGTTTTAGTCACTAAAAGGGTGTGCTCATATTGAGCAGATAAACTATGATCTTTAGTCACGACAGTCCATTTATCACCGAGAAGTTTGGTTTTCCAATCACCCCCATTAACCATAGGTTCAATGGTGAACGTCATGCCTTCTTCAAGAATCATACCGCTATTGCCTTGACCATAATGCAACACTTGAGGTTCGTCATGGAAAACAGTTCCAATCCCATGACCACAATATTCACGAACTACGCCAAAACGTTCAGATTCGACATATTTTTGAATGGCATGACCAATATCCCCAATAGTCGAACCTGGTTTCACTGTTTCAATACCTAGATACATCGCTTCTTGAGCAACTTTACATAAACGATCAGCCAAAATAGAGGTTGTACCACCTACGATGTACATCATATTGGTATCACCGTGATAACCATCCTTAATCACGGTTACATCAATATTGAGGATGTCGCCTTTTTTGAGCTTTTTCGCATCTGATGGAATGCCATGGCACACCACGTGGTTTACAGATGTACAAATTACATGTTGAAACGCAGGGCGACCCGGCGCTGCTCCATAGCCTAAGCAAGCTGGGATAGCATCTTGTTTATTCACAATATAATCATGACAAATTGTATCAAGTTCTAAAGTGGTTACACCTGGCACAATATGTGGTTTGATCATATCCAAAACCTCAGCTGCCAGTCGTCCAGCAACCCGCATTTTCTCAATTTCATCTGGGGTTTTAATCAGGCGACGCGGAGCTTCGTAAGTACTGTTCATGATCTCTAAAAACTTTTGGAAATTTATGTGTGACTATGGTATAAATAGCCGCCCATTTTATCAAATGCTTTTTCGTGAATAAATTTCACGGGCTTTGTTGGATGGGGCAACAAAATCCGCACATATATCGACACATTTCTCTGGGTGCCCTTTGGGGTGGAGGATGAGGATATATGGAGGCCTAACCCAAACTTTAAGGTAAAGAAAATGGCAGATTACAACGTAAGCATGCGCGACCTTCTTCAAGCTGGCGCACACTTTGGTCACCAAACTCGTTTTTGGAATCCAAAGATGCGTGAATACATCTTTGGTGCGCGTAACAAAATTCACATCATCAACCTTGAGCATACTGTTCCTGCGTTAAATGATGCTTTGAACTTTGTTAACAATCTTGCTAGCAAAAAGAACAAAGTATTGTTCGTTGGTACTAAACGTGCTGCTTCTAACATCATCCGTGAACAAGCTCAACGCGCTGGTCAACCATATGTAGATCACCGTTGGTTAGGTGGTATGTTGACGAACTGGAAAACTCTTCGTCAATCGATCAACCGTTTGAAAGACCTTCAAACTCAATCTCAAGACGGTACATTCCTTAAGCTGACTAAACGTGAAGCTTTAGAACGTACGCGTGAGATGGAAAAACTTGAACGTGCTTTAGGCGGCGTTAAAAACATGGGTGGTTTACCTGACGCATTATTCGTAATTGACGTTGATCATGAATCAATTGCAATTAAAGAAGCGAAAAACCTAGGTATTCCTGTAATTGGTATCGTTGATACAAACTCTAATCCAGACAACGTAGATTACGTTATTCCGGGTAATGATGATGCGATCCGTGCAGTAACACTTTATGCTTCTGCTATGGCTGATGCGATTCTTGCTGGTAAAGAGTACGCTCAATCACAAGCAAATGCACAAGCGAAAGGCGAAGAAGCTGCTAAAGAAGTTGCTGCTAAAGAAGCGCCAGAGGCTTAATGCGTTTTGACGCAGGCTTGTCATTTTTGCGACATGTAATCGTGGCAAATTAAGCGTCAAGAAAGCAGAACGGCCCAGAGAACACTTTGGGCCGTTTTTGTTGAACAGATTCATTTTTCTACCGTATTTAGGAGAACAACATGACTGCAGTTACTGCGAGCATGGTAAAAGAATTACGTGACCGTACTGGTCTTGCCATGATGGAATGCAAAAAAGCATTAACAGAATCAAATGGTGATGTTGAATTAGCGATTGATAATCTTCGTAAATCAGGTCAAGCAAAAGCTGCTAAAAAAGCGGGTAACATTGCTGCTGATGGCGCGATCACAATTGCCCAAGAAGGTAATAAAGCACTTCTTTTAGAAGTTAATTGCCAAACTGACTTCGTTGCAAAAGACGAAAACTTTGCTGGTTTCTCTGCAAAAGTTGCTGCTGCTGCGCTTGCTGCTAACGTAACTGATGCTGCTCAAATTTCTGAATTGAAACTTGAAGACGGCGTGACTGTTGAAGAAGCACGTATTGCTTTGGTTCAAAAAATTGGTGAAAACATCCAAGTACGTCGTGCAAAAATTGTGGAAGGTGAAAACCTTGCAGTTTATAAACACGGTTTAAAAATTGGTGTTGTTGTATCTTTTGCTGGTGATGCTGCAACAGGTAAAGGTATTGCAATGCACGTTGCTGCATTCAATCCGGTTGCTGTAAATGCTGAAGGCGTATCTGCTGAGCTTATTGCGAAAGAAAAAGAAATTGCTGAAGCAAAAGCAATCGAATCTGGTAAGCCTGCAAATATCGTTGAAAAAATGGTAACAGGTTCAGTTGAGAAATACTTGAACGAAGTTGTGCTTGAACGTCAAATGTACGTGATCGACAATGACAAGAAAGTCGCTGAAATTTTAAAAGCAACTGCAACTACAGTGGTTGAATTTGTTCGCTTTGAAGTAGGCGAAGGCATTGAGAAAAAAGCAGAAATGAGCTTCGCTGAAGAAGTTGCTGCTGCTCAAGCTGCTGCAAAATAATTTTTTGCTATACAGCTAAAAATATTTTGTAAAAAAGTCCCGAGAGGGGCTTTTTTTATGAAAAATAGAATTATAAAAAATTCAATTTTAAGGAATGCTCAAATGGCAAATAAAATGAATATGGGGATTGGTGTTGTCATTATTGTATTGATAGCGGCTTATTTGGGAATAGATTTAAAACAACAGCACAATCCTAGCCATCAGACACTGGATCAGTCTGTTTTAAAAACTGAAATTTTACCGAATTCCCATTTGGACAAAACGATCAATTCAAATCCAGTTAATGTAGCGGCTGAAAATGATGAAGATAAAATTCGACAAGCATTTAGAGATCAAAGAAGTAATATTCAAGTTCAATCGAGCGGACGCGTTAAAGCCATTTTGCGTGATGATAATGAAGGCTCACGTCATCAAAAGTTTATTTTAGAGCTTAAAAATGGCTTAACTGTTTTGGTTGCACATAATATTGATTTGAGCCCACGTTTAGATGGCTTGAAAAAAGGTGAGATTGTTGAGTTTTATGGAGAGTACGAATATAGCCATCAAGGGGGAGTCATCCATTGGACACATCATGATCCACAAAAAAAACATGCGGATGGTTGGTTGAAATATAAAGGAAGAACCTATCAATAACGGTTCTTTATCCGTATAAAACGATGATATAGCCTAAATGGCGTTCATTTGCGATTTTTGGCGTGTTTTCCATCTGGGTATAACTTTAGCTAAATAAGCATCCATGCACCATACCGGCCCAATGAGAAGGAATTGGAGGTCTTTTAAGAAAGAAGGCTTTTTCCCTTCAACTTTATGTCCATAAAACTGTCCAATCCAAGCCAAAACAAAAACTGCAATATAAAAACCGACCCCCACAGGTAAAATAACAATCAGCCAGACCATAAGCATCATAAGTGCAGCCATAGCTATGGCAAGAATCAAATCTAGTCGTGCATAAAACACTAAACTTAATACTAAGAGCAAAGCTGTTAATAGGGCACTAAAATGCATAATCATTCCAATAATTGAAAATAAAATAGCAGGTACGCATATCCAGTGAATTTTTTTATTAGTTTGGTTCTGATGACTCTCGCTGTACTCATTTAACCATTCAGCTATTGTTTTCATCTTCCACTCCTTTGGAATCACATTTATAAACTTATTTTTATTCAGTTCAAATATAAACGAGAAGGATGGACGGGTCAAAGTCTAGACGTATTTCAATAACATTCATTTTCAATTGAGTTGTCTATTTTGAAGCTAAAATTTAATTTTAAGATGAAAATTATAAAAGTTTAAGAACAAGGGATTTAGAATTAACGTAAGGGTTGTTTGAGGGGACTAGCATTTAGTGGGTGCTTTAAGCCAAGATTAAAATGAGTGGCTATGTCTATTCATATTGGCTCTAGAAGGTATGGTTTGAATATGTGAGAACAGGATGATTACTTGAGCAGACATAAAAAAGCCACCAAAAGGTGGCTTTAACGTCAAATGAATTAGGAGTTGAGTAATAGCTTATGAATTTGGACCATCTACACGTTCAATATTCACTTTGGCAGTACCTGCATTGGTAATACCCAACTGTTTAGCAGCACCATAAGACAAATCAAGTACTCGGTTACCATGGAATGGGCCGCGGTCATTTACTTTGACTACAACACTCTTACCATTATTTTTGTTGGTGACACGAATGTAACAGTTCAGAGGTAAGCTACGGTGAGCGGCTGTCATGGCATTCATATCAAAGGTTTCGCCACTTGCCGTTTTACGACCATGAAATTGACGACCGTACCAAGATGCTGCGCCAGTTTGGCTAAATTTACGTACAGTGTTAGAAGCAACATTGTTTAACTTTTCAATCACTGAAGGCTCATCTTCAGGAATTTCAATTTTTGCTGCAATAGTTTGACGACGAATTTTATCGCCAGAACGTTCAGTGATTGAAAGGCTATTTAAATTCGAAAAGTGTGAATTAAAATCTTGCGCATCTTTATTTAAAACGCGAGCAGCTAAACGTGAAGTATCGTTATCGGTATTGAATGAAGATTGTACCAGCTCTGCTTGAGAATGACTCAGGGCGAACGTGGTGGCTATAGCTAAAACATATTTAAGCGTTGACTGCATTATTAAACTCCTAAAGACTTTGACTTAATTTCGTTTAACTAATTGAAATATAAGTAATCCAGTCTGTTAATTCTCTTTTGCAACTACATTTGACGAAATGGATAATATTCATGCCACGCTTAAGCTGTCTACTTTTTAATTAAAATAATTACAAAAAGCACAGAAATATAACGTTTTTCGGTTAAAAAATAATCAATATTGTAACATTTTATTAAAATAGCGCATTATGTGCGCTATTTTGCATAAAAAATGATTGACTTTTGTGTTCTTTAGTAAAACATGTGTTTATCGGCTCGCAATTTCAGTGCCTAATTGCCACACTGCTGTGGCATACATACGACTTTTATTGTAGGTCGTAATCACTTGAAAATTAGGGTAAGTAATGTAGTAAATAGCTCCATAACGTTCTTGCAGTTGAATGATATTGACCATGTCTAAATCATCAATTTTAACAATAGGATTGATTGGACTAATATTCTGATTTTTAAGAATGCCATAAGGCGTAGGTTGTTCTAAGTTTTTAGCAATTACTGCCTCAGGATTGTTCCCTGTATATCGCGCAGCGAATCCAATCGGTTGATTACGTTGCCAACCATGTTGGGCTAAATAATTTGCAATTGAACCAATTGCATCTACTGCAGAATTTCTCAAATCAATATGTCCATTGCCGTCATAATCAACGCCAAATTTAGGAATATTACTCGGCATAAATTGAGGGTAACCAATCGCACCTGCATAAGAACCCACCACGGATTGTGTAGGCACATCATCTTTATATGACCAAGCAATCAGTGCTGAAAGTTCATCTTGAAAATATTGAGCGCGGCGTTCGTATCCAAACCCTAAAGTTGCTAAAGCATCACGGGTAATAAAATTCCCTTTATTGGCACCAAAACCAGTTTCTACACCTAAAATTCCAAGAATAACAGATTGAGGTACGCCAAATTGCTGCTCGGCACGATTTAAGGTGTCTGCATATTGATTTTTAAAGCGTATGCCGCGTTGAATGGTTCCTTCGGCCATAAAATTTGTTTTATATTCGTACCACGGTTTGCTTTCGCCAGGACGATTCATAATATTGATAATATTGGGTAGGTTTTTAGAACCATTCATTGACCAGTCTACTTGCTGTGCAGTCAGACCATAAGTTTGCATGGTTTTCTGTTTAAAACTGTTATAGCTAGGGTGATTATAAAAATCGTTGGCCTGACAGAAACTGGTAATAGAAAAAGCACCACAAAGCAAAGAAAAACGCTTAATCTTGTTATAAAAGTGAATATTTAACATATTGCTCGAAGTTCCAAAAACATGATCTGTGTACGATTAGAGAGTGCGACGCTAAAAACAGCGATTAAGGTCAAAAATTACTTCAATAATAAAGTGTAGACATACAGCCAAAATCTATATAAGAAGTAACATATCATCGACTAGTAGAGGATTAACAAATCGTCATATAAAAAACCACAAAGCGCATCTATTGATGAAGGATGCTAAATGATTATGAAGTCAATTTAAATGTAGCTATAAATTTTTAAGATAAAAATTCGACGTTATAATGCTAAAAGTCCAATTTATAGAATTCACCAGATCAGTAAATTAAATATTTTATATTTCAAGTTAATGATCCAGTTAACTAAGCTGCTATTTACTCAATCAAATAGAGCGAATTTAAAAAAAATGATTAAAATACGATAGGCAATAATGACATTTTTATTTCAATAAAAAACCTAGCAAAAGCTAGGTTTTTTAGATTTAGACATGGTTATACATGAAATAAAGTATCATGATATTCGGCCAGTTGCTTTAATTCTTCCTTGTTCAAATTGGGAATAATTTTATTCACAGCAATATGAACGGCTTTGGTCACAGCAGCAGCGCCAATATCAGCTGCTTTACGCTTAATCATACCTAAATCAAGGGTTTTGTTAAAGTCACTCATAAAGTGACGCACAGTCGCTTCAGCGAACTGTTTGTAAAGTTCGGTTAAAACTGCTTTATCAACTTCATTGCCAGCTTTAATTTCTGCAAAACTATTTTTAAGATTGATGACTAAACTTGCATCTAAAGGTTCACCGACGCGGAAATTACCATCTGCATCTTTAAATAAGCTTCTTTCAGAAAATTCGATCGATTGTTTTACCACATCATTTGAAGATTTTCCGAGCAACTGTTTCAATAACACCGCAACAGTTGATTTGATATAACCTGCAAGTTTCTCTGCGGTATCGCGTTTATCGCTAGGTGGAAAACGACGAACCAGTTCAGTCAAAACGGCATCAATAATTTCGTCATTGATCAGTAACGCTGTTTTATCACGTAAGGGATAAAGCGGTTCACTCGAATTTTTCTTTTCCTGACCTGTTTGAATACTGGCTAATAGTTCATCAGAAGGGATAAAACCAAAAAAGGGCATGTTTAAAACCTCATTGTTCTTTATTTTACTGTCGCGCCAAACGAATGGGGCGAGGCATCCATGTGAAATCTGAAACACGACAAGGATTAATATCTAATCCACCACGACGTGTATAAGTTGCATATACCATCAGCTTTTGTGGCGCAAAAATTTGCCAAAGATCTGCAAAGATTTGTTCCACACATTGCTCGTGAAAGCCATTATGCTGACGATAGGAAATAATATAAGCTAAAATACTGCGATAACAAGGTTTTTTGCCCTGATAGCGAATAAAAACTGTACCCCAGTCTGGTTGTCCCGTTACAGGGCAGTTACTCCGAAGCAAATGTGAATACAGTTGTACTTCAACATGTTCGCTATTTTCTGTATCAAGCTTTAATAGTGTCGAATCTGGATGATTTTCTAAACGTTCAGGAAGCAAGTCATCAATATTAATGCCTTCAGGTTTTGAAACCTCTAAGTCATCGGCTTGGAATAGACTTAGGCTGACCGCTGCACCTGCCGCCGCAGATAAATCTTTTTCTACGACGCTAATGAAAGTTTCTTTAGAGTCAAATTCGGTAAAGTTCATACTGTTAAAATAGAGTTTTAACGATTTTGATTCGAGCAAATTGGGAGAGGTTGCAGGTACTGAAATGCGACCAATGGCGACTTGGGGAATACCTTGTGGATTTAGCCAAGAAATTTCAAAAACATGCCACCAATCCTGCCCTTGTTGAATGCCTTCAATATGTGCATATTTTTCACGTGATTGAGCACGTGCAATAGCAAATAAAATATCTGGTTGATATTGAGTTGGATAGTGAGTGTCTTTACCGAGTAAAGAAAGTTCTACAGTCATTATTCACGCATTCCTGAACCACGAGACAGTAAATAGTAAGCAATACCGTAAAGTGCAATACAACAGCAAGTAATCACACTTAATGAAATAGACACATTGACATCGCTGTGTCCTAGAATACCAAAACGGAAAGCATTGACCATATATACGATCGGGTTAATTAAAGAGAGATTTTGCCAAAATGGCGTTAAAGCACTAATCGCATAAAATACCCCACCTAAATAAGTAAGTGGTGTTAGCACAAAGGTTGGAATAATTGAAATATCGTCAAAGGATTTGGCATAAACTGCATTAATAAGACCGCCTAAAGAAAACAATAGCGAGGTAATTAAAACGGTATAAATCGTTACAAACCAATTGGTAATGTAAAGGTCGGTGAAAAACAGGCTCATTGCAGTCACAATAATACCGACCAAGACCCCACGACAAACCCCACCAATCACATATCCCCAAAGAATCATGTGTAAAGGCACAGGACTCATAATCAGTTCTTCAATGCTTTTTTGAAACTTGGCACTAAAATAACTGGAAGACACATTGGCATAACTATTGGTAATCACTGCCATCATAATTAAGCCAGGTACGATAAACTGCATGTAGCTGAAACCACCCATTTGCCCAATACGAGATCCGACCAAATTACCAAAAATCACAAAATAAAGACTCATGGTGATGGCAGGTGGAAGTAAAGTTTGTGGCCAAATACGCATAAAGCGGCGTACTTCTTTATGTACCAAGGTATAAAGTGCTACGCATAACTGATTGAAATTCATGACGTAGCTCCTTCAAGATTTTTTTCAACCATTTTTACAAACAATTCTTCAAGTCGATTTGATTTAGTGCGCATGCTGGCTACTTGTATGCCTTGAGCTTCTAACAGTTGGAATAGCTCATTTAAAGTGTGAGCTTTGTCCATAGTGACTTCTAAGGTGACAGAGTCAATCAAATTAAAACGTACGCCAATAATGTCAATATGAATCGGTTGAATAGGTTCAACTAAATCGAAAATGAAGGATTCCTCACTCAGCTGATTGAGGAAAGATTTCATACTGGTATCTTCCTTAATCACGCCTCGATCAATAATCGCAATACGACGGCACAGCATTTCAGCTTCTTCTAAATAGTGGGTGGTTAAAATAATAGACGTGCCTTGCTCATTCATTTCAGTAAGGAAATCCCACATGGAACGACGCAATTCAATATCTACACCCGCAGTAGGTTCATCTAAAATGAGTAACTTAGGTTGATGCATCATTGCTCGTGCGATCATCAAACGTCTTTTCATGCCCCCAGACAGCATTCGGGCCTGAACGGCACGTTTATCCCAAAGTCCCAGTTTTTCTAAATATTGTTCGGCACGTTGTTCGGCAATTTTTTTGGGAATTCCGTAGTACCCAGCTTGAGTAACTAAAATATCAAAGGTTTTTTCGAATTGACCGAAATTAAATTCTTGTGGAACAACGCCTAAGCATTGTTTGGCATTAGATGGATGACTATCCAAATTATGTCCAAAAATTTCAACCGTACCCGAAGTTTTCTTGGTCAGTGAGCTAATAATGCTGATGGTGGTAGATTTACCTGCGCCATTGGGTCCAAGAAGGGCATAAAACTCACCTTCAGGCACAGTTAAGTCAATTCCTTTAAGTGCCTGAAAACCATTTCGATAAGTTTTTGATAACTCTCTCAAGGTCAATGCATCAGTCATAAAATTCTCACAGAGTGAATAATATGGGTATTGTGAGTGATCTTGCATAATAAACCAAGTAATTCAGGTGGAATTCTGCGTTTCAATATTGAGATATTGTTTAAACTATAAGCACAAAAGATGAATCAATTTATATAGGTACTTTACCTTATAGTTTTTTTTGTTATGATGTGCACGCGCGCTCATAGCTCAACTGGATAGAGTACAGGTCTCCGAAGCCTGTGGCGTGGGTTCGAGTCCCGCTGAGCGCACCATTTCCGTATTTCACTCCAGCAAATTAATTCAAAATAAAAAAATTCCCCGAATTTATTATCTGGTGTTGTCCAATAAAATATGATGAGGACGTTGTAAAAATACCTAAATGAGCAGTCCAATAAATAAGAAAATGTGCAATTAGCTCTGTTAACAATCCTGATTTTGGTTATTCAAAAACTTTAAACGAAATCAAAATATAAACTCATCGATTTTTAATTTTTATAAATGTGTTGAGCTTAAATAATTTTTTAAGCTCATTATGATCGAATAAGAAAAGTTACATACAAGATCTAAAGGGCTATAGAGCACAGAATAATCTACATGAGTGTCATGTATCTATGCCTAATTTACTGACTATGCTTCAGGTTTCTGATTTTAAAAAAATAGGCTCATCTGAAAAAGTAAACAGATGAACCTAATTTTAAAATACTGTTTGAATTAAAAATCTATTTTTGCTCTGATAGTTTTTTTAGAAACTCAGGCTCTATACATTTGTCATAAAAACAGTTCATTTGACCGTATTTATAACGTACTGGTGCATCAACTACGCCAACACGTTTGGCATAATCTGACCAGTCTTGCGCAAGTTCTTGGGTTTTACTCGGGTTTTGAGCCGCTAAATTGATACGATAAGATGGATCTAATTTACGATTGTAGAGTTCCCATTCTCCCGTGCCATAAGGTGGCACTTGAAGTTGTACTGCCCAATCGCCTTTATATAAAGCACGGCGAGTATTAAATTCCCAACCTAAAGTACGTTCAGGCAGCACTTTTCCTTTAAAAATAGGCAATAACGAACGTCCTTCCATTTTCAATACAGGTTGTCCATGCAGTGTATCTGGTCGCGTAGCACCCGTCAGTTCAAGAATGGTCGGAACAAAATCCATGACATGAATAGTTTCTGAATTTATTTGACCTGCTTTAATTTTATTCGGATAACGAATAATCGCAGGGACGTGAATGCCGCCATTTGACAGAATACTTTTGAAATAAGGCAATGGCGTAGATGAAACTTGTGCCCATTGTGGTCCTAAAGTCACATATGAATCTTTTTTACCCATATTTTCGGGGCTATTGTCAAATGTAGCATCGACCCATTCCCGGATTCCGTTTTTATCTTCAGTTGTGCCTAAAGACTCGGGTGTTGCTGATTCAGAACCATTGTCAGACATGAATAAAATGAGGGTATTGTCCAGTTCACCGGTACGTTTTAAATAGTCAATCACACGACCAATATTGTGATCCATATTGTCGATCATGGCTGCATAGATTTGCATGGTTTTGGTTTGATCTTGTTTTTGGGCTTCAGTTAATTTATCCCAAGCAGGGAATACATCCATGAGTGGATTATTCACTTTTGTTCCCTTTGGCATGATCCCCAATTGAATCATGCGTTTTAAACGGGCTTGGCGAATTTTTTCATAACCTTCTTTATAGTGACCTTCATATTTTTTAAGGTATTGATCGGGTGCTTGCAAAGGCCAATGAGGTGCAGTAAAAGCCAAATAACCGAAAAATGGTTGATCTTTTTTACGGTTATTTTCTAGGTAAGAAAGCATTTTAGTGGTAAAGAAATCACTAGAATAAAAATCTTTAGGTAAGTTAGTTTCTTTACCGTCTTCGAAATAGCGTGCTTTATAGTTGCCTGGGAACATTTGGCTCGCATCCATATGCGCAGCACCACCAGGCATTAATGTAAATGAGCGGTCAAAACCTCTGGCTTTGGCATGGCTGTCATCTGTTGCACCTAAATGCCATTTACCTGTGACAAAAGAGGCATAGCCTTGGGGTTTTAATATTTCAGCTAAAGTTATCACGCGATTATTTAAACGGCCTTCATACCCTGGTTTGCCTTTCTGTTCAGGTTGTAAAAACTCGGCCATGCTTCCAAGACCTGCTTGATGGCTGTCATTACCTGTTAATAACATCGAACGTGTCACTGAACAGGTTGGGCCTGCATGAAAGTTACTAAGTACCGCACCTTCTTTGGCCAATTTTTTTAAATTTGGCGTAGAAATTTCTCCGCCAAATGGTTGGATGTCAGAAAATCCCAAGTCATCTGCCACAATAACCAGGACATTTGGCTGTTTAGCAGGAGCAGCATGAGTGGATAAATTACAGAGTAGCGTGGGTAAAAATAACACCACTAGTGCTAATTTTTGAGTAACCATAACGAATCCTTGATAGTGGTTTTTATTTTATTGTTTGGTGACTTGTGTGATTAATTCTATGCTCAACCAGAATTAAGCGCTTACGCGACGACGTTCAACTTCAGAGCTAGGTGCAGCGTCCACATCTTTGTTCAGTTCAACATTGAACTGAATATGTTTGAATGGTTTGTCTAAGCCACGACGTGCGATCTCAGCTTCATCCGTAACATCTTCAGCTGTAGCCACTAAACCATCACGTGTTGCAAATGCGAAGTCATCCCAAAGATACTGGTCGCCTTCAATATTGAATTGCGTCGTTAACTTGCGATAGCCCGGTGCAGAAACAAAGTAATGCACATGAGATGGACGGTTTCCATGACGACCTAATTTGTCTAGCACAAACTGCGTTGTTCCTTGTGGAGGACAACCATAACCGACAGGCATCGTCGTTTGAGCAACATATTGACCTGCAGTATCTGTTAATACTGTACGACGTAAGTTGAAGTCAGACTGCGACTTATCAAAGAATGAATAATTACCTAAACTGTTGGCATGCCAGATTTCAACTTTAGCGCCTTCAATGATATTGCCTTGAGTATCCTTCACAATCCCTTCGATGAACAAGGTAGGGATTTTATCAGTTTCAGAACCATCATCCATACGGGTAAAGCCGACTGATTCAGGTGCACCTGCCACATAAAGTGGACCTTCGATGGTACGTGGTGTACCACCCGTAATCCCTGCTTTAGCATCAGCTTCATCCGCACGAAGATCAAGATAATGCTCAAGTCCCAGACCAGCAGCCAAAAGACCGAGTTCGTTGGCTTGACCTGCGTCAGTAAAATACTCCAGACCTTTCCACAATTCTGATTGTGAGATATCAAGATCTTCAATGGCTTGGAAGAAGTCACCGAGTAGGCGCACGACAATTTTTTGTACACGCGCATCGACAGGGCCAGTTGCTGTATCGACATTCATTTCTTTCACGAGAGCATCAATTTGTTGACGGTTCATTATGATCATCCTTTGATTGATGAGAAATAGATTCGAATGATCTGGAACGGACAAGAAACAGATCATTCGAAAGTGGGAGAACTCGGGAGAACGGAGTTCATTATTTTTACTTTTACATTCCGTGATGAGATTTTTGCTATTCAGCTAGAGTTTAAATTTCATCTAATATTTCAGGAATGATTAAATATGTCTAAATAAAGCGGAACGCGATTGATTAGAGGCACCATCTGCAGCACTTAAGAAACGTTCAGTATGTATATCTTTTTCAAAGAGACGACTTTGCATCAGTGTTGAAATAGCTGCATCAATCATAGGCGGTGGACCACATAAATAAGCTTTATGGCCACTGCATTTATTTTCAAAATAATCTGCTACGGCTTCATGCACAAAACCTGTAAATCCTGTCCAGTGATCTTCTGCTTTAGGGGCATTCAGTGCAGGAATGTAGCGGAAGTTTGGATAGTCTTTTACCAGTTTTTCAAATTTTGCATGGTTATACAATTCAGAAACATCACGCGCACCTTGGAACAAGTAAATGGTACGGTTATCACCTTGTTCCAATAAATCTAAAATCATTGATTGCGGGCTAGAAAGTCCAGAACCGCCAGCAATAAAGATGGCATCTTTTTCATCGGATTTACGCACAAAGAATTGTCCATAAGGTCCTGAAACGTCTAGTTCATCGCCCACTTTCAGGGTTTCATGCACATAAGTGGTGGCTGCACCGCCTTGTACTTGACGAATATGGAGTTCAATAATGCCTTCTTCACTTGGCGAATTAGCGATAGAAAATGCGCGTGTTCCTTCAATATTTGGTAATTGAAGATTGATATATTGCCCAGCCTGAAATTCCATTGGGCGGTCAATCTGTAAACGCACGCCTTTAATGGTCGGTGACAGTTGTGTGATCTCTAAAACTTTGGCTTGGTAGTCTTGGACTAAATAGCCTAAGAAATCCTCATCTTCATCCACATCGGCTTCAATCACCATGTCAGATTCAGGTTTACAACAACAGGCGAGAACTTTGTTTTCTTCACGCTCAATATCCATCAGCGCAAAAGGTGAGGCTTCGCCGACATCATAAAAACCGTCAGTGACCTGAACTTTACAGGTCCCACAGGTGCCATGACCACAGGCAAAGGGTAGCCAAACCCCTTGACGTAAAGCGGCATCTAAAATGGTTTGATCTTCTTCCACGTCAATGGTCATGCCGACAGGTTCAATCGTGACTTGATAACTCATGATCGTTCTCCCTTATACATGTGTGCCGTTGTAGCCATCTAAACCTGGCGTCACAAAGCGCAGTAGCGATTTATGATCAAAGTTTAAATCAGCCAAAGTCTGAGAAAAATCGATATCTGTTAAGCGTTCACGATTCAGGGTGAATTGCACTTTTGACCAATCGATATGTTCAAAGTCTGGATGTTGATTGAAACCCGCTTGAATTTGCTGATCAATCAAGTCCTGTAAACTTTGTTGTGGCGAGACCACAAAAGCATGTGCGGCACAAAACAGCGTGTGATGATCCCATCCTACATAGAGCAGCATGTTGTCGCCGTAATTTTTTTGTGCATCACGTGCATCAAATTCATAGT
This sequence comes from Acinetobacter albensis, assembly GCF_900095025.1. Lineage (GTDB taxonomy): Bacteria > Pseudomonadota > Gammaproteobacteria > Pseudomonadales > Moraxellaceae > Acinetobacter > Acinetobacter albensis. Next base: position 185,338 of record NZ_FMBK01000002.1, read on the forward strand.
TTTTTTGAATCGCTTGTACTGGCATGAGAAAACTCCTAAATTCCTTGAGTGTGAAGCCATCTCGAAATTTTTATTCATGAGATGACTTCTGATCCTTTATTCTTTAAGTGGTTTGACCTTTCCATTTTCTCCAACGTTCTTGGTCTGGAGAACCTTCAATATCCATGTTGTCTGCGCCGACATTGAAATTGTAATAGTCACGTAAAATACTTTCTAAATCGGGACCGCCACAGTTGCCTTGTAAAATTTGGTTCACTGGCAACCACGCTTGAATATATTTTTCAGGTTCACGTTCAAAAATGTCATGACAGCCGTCTGAACAAGTGTGGTAACGCTCACCTTTATAAATACTGTCGCGGTAGCTGAACATGGTTGGGTCGCCATCCATTTCCGTAAAGGTCATTGGAATCTGACAAATTTGACACAGTTGCGGTAAGCCATTGCTATAGAAGCGTTTTCCTTCAGCTTCCAACTTACGCGCCAATTCCCATTTTGGACGGTAATATTTGTCAAAAGTATCTGGATATTTTTCAGATAACCAATCCATTTCTTCATCGGTTGGAATCCAAGTATGGAAACCTGCAGCATGACCAAAGTTATAGAAAATCCACCATGCTTGATGTGAAATATGTTCTTTTTCTTTCACAATCACGTCTGAGTATTTAGGCATACGAATACCGTAACGGCTGAGGTCTTTAAACAATGCGCCACCCGCTTCTTCGAAATAAGTTTCCCATGCTTCTTTCCAAGACATCACTTTGTTTGGCAACATGTAATCCATCATCATGCCGACAATAGACAGCAGGCGAGTACCGCGCCAGAACCATTTATCAATCCATTCCTGAACAATCGGAACGTTATCTTCATGCTGTTCAAGTAAGAATTTGACAATTTCCAAACCTAAGGTCATGTGACGTGCTTCATCCGACTGCGCACTAAAACCAAAGGTTACGGTTGCCATATCGCCGTTATATGCTGCACCTGACATAAATGGCACGAACAATAAGTTGGTGAGTACATATTCAAAGGAGAAACTAATCGCCAGTAAGAACTCAAAAGGACCTGCTGAACGCGCATCTTCAAAGAATGATTTTGGTACAGACAAGTACCAAACGCGGTCATGCATATGCGCCCAGTCTTGGAAGCCGTCAAAGAATTTGTTGTAATGGCTCATGGCATGAATTTGCGTCTGTACATGGCGCAGTTCATCAATCGATTGCATTTGCGAAGCAATACGTGCGCCGATTCCGCCAAATTGGCGCCCCACATGCGCATAACCTTGATAGGCTTGATATTCCAATGGCGTGACGGCGGTTAAAAACAGTTTAATGGCATTTAAATAGCGTTCATTACTGACATTCATCTGACCATTGTTTTGAGAAAAGGCATCAAAAATGGCATACAGTTTTTTCTCTTTTTCTGACTGATATTTCCAGTACGAATCCATGGTTAAACGGAACGGGTCTTCCCATTTTGACCAGTCCGTAATTTTAATCCCTTCAAATTCTTCGTAAGGAAAAGCCTCTTTACGATCTGCATAGGAAAAATCCCAATCCAGATCACGGGTCAACATCCGGTAGCGGTCTTTCGCATTTAGTTTTTTGGTGGCAGTTTTAGTCGCGCTTTTTGCTTGGCTATTCATCTTGATCATCCTTTTCAATCTGTTGAAGCGATTGGCTTCTTGTATTTTTTGTGTGGGATTAATTCCACTGCAAGGTGAAGGTGTCGTCATCTTCATCAACGTTGCCACCTAAGGTGATCATGTTGAGTTGCAATTCTTGAATGTCCCAATCTTGTCCTAGTTTTTCAGATACCGTTTCTGCACGAACCACAAGTTTTCCGATATTTTCCACACGGATCATGGCCGGAAGGTATTGAATGGTGGCTTCTGGGTTATCTTGTTCAATCGCTTCAATGATGTAGCGTGAAGTATCGTTATCTTGTAATGCCAAATAAACTTTTGAGCTCATGTCTGCGTATCCTTATGCAACTGAATCTAATTCAAGGGTTAAACCCGCTTTTTTACAGCGCTCTGCAATCACGGCTAAGCCATTGTCAATCGATGCATTCCCAAGTGCGGTCGTGGCCCATGCACTAAAAGCTTCTGTTACTTGAGGTAAAAGCGTATTGATCCAACCTTGAATTAAGGCTTTATTTTCTTCTGATTCAGCAACGGCTATTTTTAAAACAGGATCTGACCATTTGCGTAAATCGGTTAAACAGTCCTTCATAAATTCAGTCAACATCGCCACATCACGTGCGCCTTGTTCAACCAACCATTGATCCAATTCACCATAAACCAGTTCTTGAATTAAGCTGTCGATGATTAGGTTTTGCAGGACATACAGTTTGAACCAATCTTGTTCGGTTAAGCTTTGTTCGCATAGTTTGCGCAGCGGTTGCCAAGCGGCATCATTCATCCAACTGTCTTTGGCTTGCTGAAGCGATTCACCGGTATTGCCATCGATCAGTAAACCAATACGAGATAAATATTGCGCCATGCCTAAGCGATCCATTGCCGCATAAATACAAGCTTGAGTAATCACGGTACCATAACCATAGGCACTGCCTGACATCATGTGCAGATTGGCAGTTTGCTCGACATAACGGAATGGCAATAAGCAAGTGATGATTCTTTGTTTCACTTCATCACTTAAGTTTTCAACCAAATGGCGTTTTTCAAAAAATGAATAGCTCCCTTCAGCGGTTTCTTGTAAACGTGCACGATGCTGTACATATGAACCATAATAAAATTGACGTGGGTCTTTAAAGGCATACCAATCTTGCATCTGTAAGGCAGAATAGGTGTGATCATTTAAAGTTTTATCTTGTTTCCACAAAGGACGATAATGAAAATTGGTTGCCCCTTGTACATCAAAGCTGACTTCTTGATAACGCGTCGCTGGCTTTTTACCAAAACGACGTTCGATATAGGCATAGGTTTGACGAATCGGTTCGAGGTTGGAGGTTTTAATTTCTAAAGTCATCACGATTTCCTTATAAGTTTAAGATTGATCTTCTTGATCTAAATGTTCACGGACTTGGCTGAGCATGGTGGGTTCTACGCCATAACGCCATTTGTCTTCTTGGGCATCATTCCAAGCTTGCTGGGCTTCGGTCATTTCGATGACATGATTAATTTCACAGAAATGCTGAAAAGCTTGCTGAGGGAGAATCAATTCGACAAAAAGTGTTGGGTCGTGGATTGCAAAGTCAAATTCAACGAACTTGGCATGACGGTCACCTGTTACACGAATGTATTTGGTGAGTTGGTCATGTTGTAGCGCTTGAGTCATTGGAATCATCCTTTTATCTCTACACTGAAATCATTTCAGTGATGCAACCTTGCATTTATTGATAGAGATATATCAAAACTCATGCCAACTTTTATTAATTATTATTAATCAATTATTTATGTTTTTTTATCTGCTTTTTTATATTATTTGAGCGATAAAAATTCATTATTTGATGAACATAAAAATGTTTGATTTCATCAAATAATGAATGGTTAGGTGGGGAATTTGAAAATACTTTTTATAGGTCTAGTGATTTATATCTATATGATTTTATAGTTTTAATTCAAAAATACCTTATAGGTATAAAGTTATGATAATAAGGTAGTAAAACTTTTTAGTTAGAAGTGGGTAAGATAGGGGGGAGACCTATAGCCAAGGATGGATATTCAGTCATGCCTCAAGCCAAAGATGCGAATTTTTATACTCAAATTTTGGAGAAAAACAAAGATATTCAAGATTTACTGGATAAAATTCAGTTTGATAGTCAGCATGGAAAAATTTGGTTTGAAGAAAATCGTATGCTGCTGATGCATACCAGCATCATGGGCTTTTTAAGAAAAGATTTGTATAACATGTTGGGTTGGGAACGGACTAAGCGTTTTTTTATTCGTCTGGGTTATCAGGCTGGTGTGAGGGATGCAGAAGTCACTTCTAAATTACGTCCGAATTTAAATGAAGCTGAAGCATTTATGGCTGGACCGCAAATGCATGGTATTCGTGGCATGGTTCAAGTTGAAGTCAATGAACTTCAATTAAGTCATGATGAACATGAATTTTATGCGGATTTTAACTGGCGAAATTCATTTGAAGCGGAAGTTCATTTAAGTGAGTTTGGTGCTTCGGAAGAATCAGCTTGTTGGATGTTATTGGGTTATGCCTGTGGTTATACCAGTCTGGTCATGGGGCAAACTATTATTTATCAAGAAACCCATTGTGTTGCCAAAGGGGATGATTGTTGTCGAATTATTGGTAAACCTTTAGATGAATGGGAAAATGCCGATGAATTGATCCAGTTTATGTCACCCGATCCAGTGTCTGATGAATTAATTGCCTTACAGGCGGAACTGAATGAGTTAAAGAAAAATATTTATACAGATATAGAAGCAGACTACACCATGTTCAATTCTATTGGTGAATCAGTTGCATATCGTAAAGTCTGTGATCTTTTGAAAAAGGCAGCAGGTAGCAAGGTTGCTGTATTACTGCAAGGTGAAACTGGGGTTGGTAAGGAAGCTTTTGCACGAGGGATTCATGAAGGTAGTTCCCGTAAAGGGCAGCCATTTGTTGCTGTAAACTGTGCCTGTATTCCGCCAGATTTAATTGAAGCAGAACTTTTTGGTGTAGAAAAAGGTGCATTTACAGGTGCAACGCAAACTCGGAGTGGAAAATTTGAACGTGCCCATCAAGGAACTATTTTTTTAGATGAAGTGATTGAGCTTTCACCACGTGCACAAGCAGCTTTATTGCGGATGTTACAAGAAGGAGAATATGAGCGAGTAGGTGATCATCAAACTCGAAAGGCTGATGTGCGTCTGGTTGCAGCCACCAATGAAAATTTGGAACAAGCCGTAAAAGATGGGCGATTCCGTGCTGATTTATATTATCGATTAAACATTTTTCCAGTCATTATTCCACCGCTGCGTGAGCGCCGTGATGATATTCCGTTATTGATTACGCACTTCTTATCGCGTTTTGAAAATATGTATGGAAAGACTTTAAAAGGTTTAAGTGACAAAGCCAAAAACTTTGTGATGAACTATGAATGGCCTGGCAATATTCGGGAACTCGAAAATCTGTTGGAACGAGCGACTTTACTGACTGAGCATCAACAAGAAATTAAATTAAGCAGTTTATTTCCTCAAATTCAACATGACAGTGAATCGAAGCCTGAGAATGTAGATTTAAATGCAATCATACAAGATGGATTTTGCCTGGAAGAGCATGAAAGGCAGCTCATTCATATTGTAATGCAAAAAGTGAATCGTAATGTTTCTGAAGCAGCTCGTGTATTGGGGATTAGCCGAGCCGCTTTGGATTATCGGTTAAAAAAATATGATGCAAAATAATCTAAGATGCTTTAACGCATTAAATTAATGTTCTGATGAAATGAAAAAGACTGATTTCTATCTATTATAGAAACCAGTCTTAGAGTTTATTTATCTATTCCATATTTTTGATAAGAATAGATTAAATAGAGATTTAAAAATTATGCTTCAATCCAAGTATCTTTTACTTCTTGAGAGTCTTTATTTAAAATGACTTTCCCGTCTCGAATTTCACCTATCCAAGCAGAAGGAATCAAATGATGCTTACCATCGCCATGTTTGGTTAATTTAATATCTGAACCTTGAACATGATCTACATCACCCACTTTCGTACCACAAGCTGCAATAACGTTTGAATGTTCTTTAATATCTGTAATATTAATGGCTGTCATGTTGTACCTCTATAGAATGTATATTGGTTAAGAACAGCATTTAAGGTATATCATTTAAAAAATAAAGGGGAGAATAATAAAATAAGGCATACAAACAATAATGAAAAATTACTTTGTATGTCTGAGTTAAGTTTCATTATTTTATTGTAATAAGCATAATAATATAAAGAGCACTTTTAAATTTTAAAATTAATGACTGGATAAAGCTAAATGTAAATTTTTATTTTAAATTTATAGAAAGTCATGTTAAATGATTCAATAAAAAGATAAATATTTAATTTTAATGCGATTTAGTGGTTTTAATTTTTGATCATTAATGATTACACAATAAGAATTTTATTGGAGTGATGTGTATAAATGTTGATCGCTATTGCATAGGGAAAAATAAAGTTATATATTGATCATACAGTAGGTCGTTACAGACGCTACGAGGAAGTTGGACGGATCAATGACAGCTCGTTGAGTTTATAACCTTAAGGGTTAAACAATAAATCAGCACTAGCCTTCCAACATAAAAGCCCGCAGAAATGTGGGCTTTTTTTATTGTGCACCCATTTGAATGATTAATTTTTTGTTATTTATATTTAAAATTTACAAGACATTCTGTTTTCCTAGATAAAGAAAAAAACGTCATTAAGTGTTATAAAAAATTACATTGCCAAAAAATCTAACATTTTAAATGATGGTCTTTAAAATATCTTGTGCTATAAAAAAGATCAATTAAACACAAGAATAGGGAGTTCCAAAATGACGAAAATGATAGAGATAAAGGTTAAAGATCAATTTAGTGAAATACATGAAGTTCAAGCTTTACTTCGAGAAATTCCTCAACAAGCTGAATTGAATCAACTCTCATTGTTTCAGCGGATTGAACATATAGTTGTAAAGGGTGAAACCATTCGTCCCAGTATTGAATTACTATTTGAAAGTCGCCAGTCGGATAGTATCTATCGTGTGGTTGAATAGTTTTAAAATTAATTTAATATCATCTAAATAGAAATTGAGTTCATAAAATAATTTTTGAAATAAATCAATTATTAAAATAAAGCGTTTTTTTTGATTTTTTATATAAGAATAACTCGCTTAAGTAAATAATAGATTCTGCTGATCTCAAAAATCAAACTATGCATGCTATGAACTCATGATTTTTTGTAGTGAAAAATTGATTTGCTTTAAATGAAAATTTAACTCATTCGATGAAATTCGACTTTCTTGTAATGCCGTAATCCACTGCATTTGACATAATTTCAATTGCGCTAAATCAGAAGCCTGTAAAATACGATTAATCAGTTGTTTGGCTATTAAGCCACAATTTTGTTGGAGTAGCTGTGCCATCAACTGTTTTACTTCGTCAAAACCCAAAGTATGTAATTTGATTTCTAATGGATGATGAGTGTCTGTAATGGAAAGATCAGCCTGAATTTCAGAACTGAGATTATCGTTTACTCGATGCGTGATAATCGCATCGGTCATGTTTTCTTGATTTTTTTTGATTAACTGATTTGGATGAGTAATCTCACTTGTAGATTCGAAGCTTTTTAAGATGCTTGAAGAATTAACATGTGAAGGAGCGTCATCAGCAATCAATCCCAAATTGATTAATTGCTCCAATAATTCTGGTGAGGCAATTCGTTGTTTAAACTGTTCATTGAGTAGATCAAAATCTTCTGTACCAATGAGCAGTAAAAGCCGTCGTTGTCGAGCATTCAAATTCATAGAACGCTGTTTTAAACTTTCAATGCCTAAATCGGTTTTATAATACTGAGACATTGCTTAATTTACTCCCCCAAAATAAATTCAAGCAGATTGTAGGGGATAGATATGACAATATGATTTAAAAAATATTACAAATCAAAAGATTATAAATTGACAAGATTGGTGTTCTGTATCGCTTTACGCAGGTAGGGATCTAAATCTTCTTGGCGAAGCAGCCATTGCATATAATCAGCAGGCAAATCAGCAATCGCTGAACCGCGATGTTTACCAAAATTGATTGTGCGAGGAATACGCGCATCTTCGGAAGCCGCATAGAGTGCCTCAATATTTTGAATTTTTAAATGATGAATTTGATGCATCAAAATATTTGCCGTTAAAATAATATCCATGTCTGCACGATGGGCTTTTTTAATCATCTCACGTGCTTTTTCACTGCCTTTAGAAATCATATAAATGAGTGCTGAAATGTTATGTGCTTCAGCTTCTGGCCAAACTAATCGTGCAAGGGCAAGAGTACAGATTGCTTTAATATTCGAGGTATCGATACCACATTTTGCAATTGCACGAATGTCATAATCAATATTGTGACCAATAATATAAGTGGTATTTTCGGGAAGTTGAAACGTGGTGTAATGTGGCTGATCCACCAATTCTGATTCTAAAATATGATGAACAGCCATTGCTGCATAAGAAATCGGCTCATCGACACTGTAAAATTGATCAAAAATTTGGGTTTTATCTAGTGTGAGTTTGCCTTCATTCACTTGTATCGGTGCGTAAGCAATTTCAATCGGTTGTCCATTTAGGGTATGGGTTTCGGTATCGAGAATAATGGCTTGCATCGCTGATCACATGTGGAAGATGGCTAAAACGTCAATTTATCATTTGAATGGAACATTAACAAACGAAAGACTTATAAAAGTTACTTCTTTGGGCTTTGGGTGATGAAAATATAGCTGAATAAAAAAACTGCATAGATCTGATCAAATTTACATTTTATCAAATTAAAATAATTATCTACTGTCTGCATAACCCGTATTTGAGCTAAATCGCAACTTTTTACGAAGTATTAATTCAATTTTAAAAACAAAAAACTTTAAAGCGTTTTATTTTTCGCAAAATGTGTAATTGTCCTGTCACCCTATTGTGTTAGCTGCGAATACATGCAATAAAATTCAAATAAATATTTAAAAACAAAAACCAAGGAAGTTAGGGATGAATAAACATGTATTAACGGTTTTAATGAGCAGCGCATTTTTACTCACTGCCTGTGGTGGGGATGATGATCCTATTGTATTTGATGATGGAATACCCAAAAACAATATTGATAAGCCTTTTGTGACCTCAACTGAATATACACAAGATGGAATGTCTGAAATTGCAGCAGAAAGTCGCGTAATGACCTATAAAATGCTGGGTGTAGATGGAACGGAAACTCAAGCAACAGCGCTTATCTTTGTGCCTAAAACTGCTGCACCAGCAGGCGGGTGGAAAACGATTGTGTGGGCACATGGAACAACAGGTGTGGCCGATCAGTGTGCACCCAGTCAGCAGGGTTTAAAGGGGACAGAATTTTTATTACAACAACTTCTTGCACAAGGCTATGTCATTGTAGCACCCGATTATGAAGGTTTGGGAGAGCCAGGCGGTAAGGAGTCACATCCTTTCCTTAATGTTAAAAGTGAAGCATATTCCATTACCGATGCCGTTGTTGCAACCAGAGATTATTTAAGTCGCCAAGGAAAATTGGTCTCAAAAGATTGGCTGGCTATTGGACATTCACAAGGTGGGCAGGCAGTTCTTGGGGCGGCTCAATATGCATCACGGGCACAATTAAATTATAAAGGTACCATTGCGATTGCTCCTGCATCCAATTTAAAAACAATCTTACTAGGTGGTGAAGCGTTCGCTGTTGGCAAACCAGCAGCTGCTCAGAGTTATATTTACTCCCCGTTAGACGCATTTACATTATTAATTGTAGAAGGTATGCAAGGACATAAAACATCGATTGATTATTCGACTGTATTTAAAGGGAATTTGGCGGCACTTATACCGACAATTAAAGGGGAGTGTTTTGGCGACATAGAGGATGAGATTCAAGTTGATATGTCTGATTTCTCTATAGCTAATGGTAATAGTTTGAAAAATTATGGTCGTACCCAAACTGGGTTTATGGATTTGCCTCAAATTGATACTTTCTTAAATAAGACGTCACAACCCTTATCAGAAAAAGTTTCTACGCCTTTGATCATTTATCAAGGTGGAAGCGATCAGATTGTACCTAAAGCGGCTACAGATTTATTAAAAGCAACAGCTGAAGCCAAAGGGATGACAATTCAATACAAGGTAGATCCAAATTTAGATCATACGACTGTTTATACTAATAACTCTGCCAATTTTATCAAAGATATAAATACGTTAATGCCAAGTAAATAACTTGAATGAAATAAAAAGCTTATGGTTTTGTTAAACATAAGCTTTTTTATTTGGAAACTACACAAAGTTCATTCCCGATATTTATAAACTTCATGCTACAATACGCGCCAATCTTAGCACGGCTTAAAAGCCCTAATTCATAGGACCTCGCTAATGTTTGCCAATATCTCAATTGCTGAATTTGATCCAGAAATCGCGCAAGCAATCACAAAGGAAGATGCTCGCCAAGAAGCGCACATCGAACTGATTGCATCTGAAAACTATTGCTCTCCAGCAGTTATGGAAGCGCAAGGTTCAAAACTTACTAACAAATATGCAGAAGGCTACCCAGGCAAACGCTATTACGGCGGCTGCGAATATGTAGATGTGATTGAACAATTAGCCATTGACCGTGCTAAAGAATTGTTCGGTGCGGACTATGCAAACGTACAGCCACATGCAGGTTCACAAGCAAACTCTGCCGTATATTTAGCCCTATTAAACCCGGGTGATACTGTTTTAGGGATGAGCTTGGCGCATGGTGGTCACTTGACTCACGGTGCAAAGGTGAGCTTTTCTGGTAAAACATATAACGCAATTCAGTACGGTTTAAACACTGAAACTGGCGAAATTGATTATGAAGAAGTTGAGCGTTTGGCTGTAGAGCATAAACCACGCATGATCGTTGCGGGTTTCTCTGCATATAGTCAAATTGTAGATTGGCAACGTTTCCGTGATATCGCAGATAAAGTTGGCGCGTACCTATTTGTAGATATGGCGCATGTGGCAGGTCTAGTTGCTGCGGGTGTTTATCCAAGCCCAGTGCAAATTGCTGATGTAACAACCACAACGACCCATAAAACACTTCGTGGCCCACGTTCAGGTTTAATCCTTGCAAAAGCCAACGAAGAGATTGAGAAAAAACTTCAATCTGCTGTATTCCCGGGTAACCAAGGCGGTCCATTGGTTCACGCGGTTGCAGCGAAAGCGATTTGCTTTAAAGAAGCTATGGCGCCTGAATACAAAGAATATCAAAAACAAGTGGTCATTAATGCTAAAGCGATGGCTGAAGTATTAATTGCACGTGGGTATGATATCGTTTCTGGTGGTACAGAAAACCATTTATTCTTATTGTCATTGATTAAACAAGATGTGACAGGTAAAGAAGCAGATGCTTGGTTAGGCGCAGCTCACATTACTGTAAACAAAAATGCTGTACCGAATGATCCACGTTCTCCATTCGTAACTTCGGGTATTCGTATTGGTACACCAGCTGTTACCACGCGTGGTTTCGGTCAAGCGGAAGTCAGTGAATTGGCAGGTTGGATTGCTGATATTCTAGATGCGAAAGGTGATGAAGCAGTGATCAATACTGTGAAAGCAAAAGTTGAAACGCTTTGCGCTAAATTCCCTGTTTACGCAAACTAAGTAAACACTTGAGAAGGCTCCCTCAAGGGGGCTTTTTTTTTATATAGTGAAAAGTGATATTCTCAAAGATTATATTTCTGCTATAACAGAATAATATCTCATACCAAATATAAATCATTTTGCTGTTGCTCTAATGACATCTTTCATTCAAAGGAATCAGGTAAATGGCTAAACCCGCAATTATTATTTCTCAGCAAGATTTACAACGTTTAGAAACGATGCTTGAGCATCAATCGAAATTGACGCCAACGATGCAACATCTTGAAGATGAGTTGGCTCGTGCTGATGTGGTTGCTCCGCAAGAGATACCTGAAAATGTAGTCACCATGAACGCGCGCGTAAAAATAACGATTGCACCTGCCAATGAACCTACAGAAATTATTTTGGTTTATCCACATGATTTCCGCGGGGATAAAGGGCAGGTCAATGTGCTTGCACCAGTGGGTGCAGCAATTTTGGGACTGTCCGAAGGACAAGAAATCGAATGGCCACAACCAGATGGTCATTTAATGAAGGTTAAGATTGAAAAAGTGTTGTATCAACCAGAGCGTGAAGGCGATTATCTATAATCATAAGATCGAATCATGTAGATGCTAAAAAGCACTTTAAGTTTTTGATTTAAATGATGTGTTGATTAAAAATAAAATTTATGATGATTTGATTTATTTTAAATCGAATGAAAGCTGTACTATTTTTAAAATCATAAAAAAGGCAAAGTAAAAACTTTGCCTTTTTTTGATCTGTACAGATCTTAGTGGTGATGACCACCTGCGCCGTGTACATGACCATGTTCTAATTCTTCAGCAGAAGCTTCACGAATTTCAACAATTTCAACTTCAAAAGTTAAATCTTGACCAGCAAGTGGGAAGTTTGCATCAACAACGATGTTTTCGCCTTCAACTGCTTTAACAGTCACAATTTGAACGCCGTCATCAGTTTGCGCTTGGAATTGCATACCCGCTTGGATATTGTCCACACCTTGGAACATTTGTGCAGGAACTTCTTGAACTAATTCTGGGTTGTATTCGCCATAACCTTCAGCAGCAGGAACGTTTACAGTGAATTTTTCACCAACAGTTTTGCCCAATAAAGCGTTTTCTAAACCTGGGATGATGTTACCTGCACCGTGCAAATATGCAAGTGGCTCACCTTGTGATTGGTCGAGAGTTTCGCCCTCTGCGTTAGTCAACGTGTAGTGGAAAGAAACCACGAGGTCATTTGCAATAGCAGTCATGTCATTGATCCATTCAATTTTTAAAGGGTACATCATAAAGTGAAAAGCAGTTTTTGTAGACTATATTTATCAAAAAACTGCATTTTCCACCTTTTATATGGCGTTTTTTTATTAATAGGGACGGTTTTTTAAATTTCAATGCAATTTTATCTTAGGGCCGATTTTTCTTGTGACAAAATCTTTAGCTGTTAAAAGTCCTGCATGGGTATAGCCATGAATGGTGGCCTGATGCAAACGATACAAAGAAACATACATTGATTTGGCAATAAATCCTTGTACATTGACTTGTCCTAGTAATTCTCCCACTGCTTTGTGATGGCTTAAAGAGACGAGAGAACCTTTGTCAGAAAATTTAAACATGGGTTGAGATTTGCCTTGGATTCTCGCTTTCATCGCTTCAACGAGAAAGCTGGCTTGTTGGCTTGCGACTTGGGCGCGTGGGCCAAGTACTGGCTCATCGGCAGCCGGTTGGCAATGTGCACAGTCACCAAAGGCAAATACATTGGGATCAGAAAGGGTTTGTAAAGTCGCATACACTTTTAAACGATGAATATTGTCTTTTTGAAAGTCTTTTAACTTTTCAATCACAGCAGGCGCTTTAATGCCAGCAGCCCAGACTTTTAATTCAGCATCAATTGAGCTTCCATCGGTAAAATAAATTTTATCTTGATCGACTTTTGCTACACGATGCTGAGTCAGCAAATTAACACCAAATTGTTGTAATTGCGCATGGGTATGCTTGGCTATGGTATCAGACAGAGCAGGTAAAATTCGGTCAGCTGCTTCAATTAAGGTAATATTGACCTTGTTCGGGTCAATTTTGTTTAAGCCATATTTAAAGAAGGTTTGTTTGGCCTGAAAAAGCTCCGCAGCCAGCTCGACACCAGTTGCACCCGCACCAATAATGGCAATATTTAATGCGCGTGTATTTTCCTGATTTTGTGCTTCTAAATATAAGTGTAATAAGTCTTGCTGAAAAGTATCTGCTTGTTTACGGCTATCCAGTAAATGACAATATTGTTTAACTCCTGCAGTATTAAAATCATTTGAGGTTGAACCGACTGCAATAATCAGCGTATCGTAGTCTAAACTATGGTTTTTTATGGCCGATTCTTTTTGCTGAGCAGATGTGGTTTCAATGAGGACTTTTTTATTGCTTGGATCAACATCGATGAAGCTACCCAATACAAATTGATAATGATTTTTAGAGGCATGCACAAAGTAGTTGGTTTCTTCTGCATGCGGATTAAGGGTGCCTGCAGCAATTTCATGTAGAAGTGGTTTCCAGATGTGAGTCAGTTTTTGGTCAACCAAAGTAATCTGAGCTTTATGATTTTTACCTAAAGATTGACCCAGTTGCGTTGCCAGTTCTAAACCTCCAGCACCACCACCAATAATCACAATTTTATGAGGAAGATTCATTTTTAACCTATTTGTTATTTTGAAAATAAAAAAAGATGGCGTTAATATGCCATCTTTAATTTGCTGTTATTGTTAAAATTGTTATACAACTTACATAATTTAAATAAAAATAATTTCCTTATCCTAAAGGATAAGTTTTACTTTCTACCTGCTCATTGGAGAATAAAGTAAACAGTTGCTTGAACCAAAGCATGATTTTTTGCAAAAAATTTGCTTCTTCAATCTGTACGTGATCTTCAATATTAATGGTGCGAATAAGTTGATTATTTTGGTACACATGTACAGTGGCTAGTTGCATGACTTTGGCTAAAGGTGCAGTAAGTGATTTTTCATTTAGTTCAATATTTAAGTGTGTTTTGGTTTCTTGCAATGGTTCTACTGTTTGAAGTATGCCATTGCCTGTATTCAAGACAATACGCTGATTGACTGGATCAAAAGTTTTTAAATCTATTGCATAAGGTTGGTCATATAAAGAAGTGGTTATGATTTGAGGTTGTGTGGTTTCTAGCTTAAACATCTTAAGTGTGGATTTAATGACAGGCAATTCAGCAATCAGTTGTTTATTTTTAATTGCAATTTCATTGCGGGTATAGGTATAGCTCATATTCATTAAGTTATAAGCCACTTCCGCACGTTTTGCTGCACTCGGTGTACCTAAAACTATAACAATTAAACGACGTTCTGGATTTTCAGGATTTATAGAAGGGCGGTTAGCAGTCACTGCCAAATTATAACCTGCTGCTTTGGTGAAACCCGTTTTTAAGCCATCAACAGAAGGATCTAATTTCAACAGACTATTGGTTGCTCGGTGAAAGCGATTGTTATAAGAAAAGTTTTGCTGTTTTGAGTAATTTAAATACTCAGGTGTTTGAGTCACCAGTGCTTGTCCCAGACGTGCCAAATCGGCAGCTGTAGAATAATGTTCTGGCATAGTAATCCCTGCTGGATTTTGAAAATGTGTATCATTCATGCCTAAAGCTTGCGCTTCTTGATTCATCCTTTCAACAAAACGAGGAACGTCACCTGAAATCCGTTCTGCTAAGCTTACCGCAGCATCATTTGCGGACATGACCACCAAGCCTGCAAGCAATTGATCAATCGAAATTTGTTCACCCGGTTTTAAATACATCTGTGATTCATCCCACATGACTGTATTGACGATGGGCGTTGCCGTTAAAATATCATCCTTACGCAAATGACCTGCTGCAATTTCTTTTAAAGTAATATACGCCACCATCATTTTGGTGAGTGACGCAGGTGCGCGTTGCACATGACTATTGTGTTCTGCAATTACTTGTCCAGATTGGGTATCTAAAACAGTCCATGCTTGCGCTTCAACACTTTCAGGAACAAGGTTAAGGAGGGCGGCGTTTACCCAGCTAGAACAAAATATACTTAAAGATATAAGGAGATAAATAACAGCTTTCAATGTCGTTCCTTTATTTGTCAGTCCATTGACTAAAAAATGCAAAAAATATGGCGAATGCTATGCCTTTTTTAAAAGAATGGCTAGTCTCAATTGTAGACAAATGCGACAGTTCAGCACTGCTTTGTAAAAAATGCTAAGCTAATTGTTAGATTCTCTTTTTAAACTTTATATTGCCTATTATGTTGCATTATCAAATCGAATTTGACGATTATCGTCAGCATTTAATTCACGTGACGATTCGCTTTTTAGCAAACCCAACGCAAGTATTATCTCTTCCGACTTGGATTCCAGGAAGCTATTTAATTCGTGAGTTTTCAAAACATATAGAATCTGTGAAAGCTTATGATGAAGATGGACGCGTTTTAGAAATCAGTAAATTTGAAAAAAATAAATGGCGTTTATTTAATACCGACCATGAACTGATTACGGTTGAATATGACGTTTATGCCTATGATTTGTCGGTGCGAGGGGCGTATGTCGATCAAACTCGTTTATATGTGAACCCAGCCTGTACTTGTTTAGGCTTGGACGATCAGGAAGATAAGGCCATTGAGGTTGAAATTTTCCTACCAACTGAATTAAAGCATTTCCAATTGGCGACTGGCCTTGAAAACAAAAGCTTAGTTAAAGGCCGACATACTTTAAAAGCGAAAAACTATGCCGCACTCATCGATGCGCCTTTTGAGCTGGCAGAGCAAACTCGTTTTAGTTTTAATGCAGCTGAAATTCCACATGAGTTTGTGATTTCTGGCAAACATGCTATGAATGCAACACGCATGCAGCAAGATATTGAGAAAATCTGTAGTACAGAAATTGAGATGTTTGGTAGTGCACCTTTTCAAAATTATACGTTTATGACTATGGCAACGGGCAATAGTTATGGTGGATTAGAGCATCCCAATAGCACCAGTTTGATTATCCCCCGTGATGACTTACCCAAAGCTGATGAACCTGTCGAACCGTCCAAAGATTATCAGCGTTTTCTGGGTTTGTGCAGTCACGAGTATTTTCATTCATGGCTGGTTAAATTTATTCGACCAGAAAATTTCGTCAATTACGATTTAAACAAAGAAGGTTATACGCCACTGCTTTGGATTTTTGAAGGATTCACTTCTTATTATGATGACTTAATTTTGCTACGTAGCGGAGTCATTCATCAAGAATCATATTTGACGTTACTCAAACTACAGATTGATCGTTATTTACAAAATCCTGGTCATGCTATTCAGACTGTCGCAGAGTCAAGTTTTGATGCATGGGTAAAATTTTATCGTCAAGATGAAAACTCCAATAATGCTGAAACAAGTTACTATAACAAAGGTTGTCTGGTTGCACTTTGTCTGGATTTAGGACTACGTCTACGTGGGTCAAGCCTTGATGCCTTAATGCGTAAACTCTATGAAAATGCACAAAATGGTATTCAGGTCAATGAGCGGACTATTTTTGAGCTGTGTAAGCAATTGACGGGTCAAGATTGGGCAGAGCAAATTAATCATCTCATCAATACGACAGATGACTTGCCCTTAGAACAGTTAATGCCAGAATTTGGCCTGTCTTTTGAGCTTAAAAATGAGCAAAATTTAGCTTTCGGTTTGAAGTTTGCAGATAAAGCAGAAGGGGTATTGGTTCAAACTGTTCGCCGTCATGGTGCAGCAGCAGAAGCAGGACTTGCTGCGGGTGATATCATTATTGCGATTGATGGTTTAAAAGCCTCTGAAAAGCTTTTAACCAAATATGCAAAACAAAATGAGATGTATTGTGTTTATGCGTTCCGCCGTGATGAATTGATGCAATTTGAAATTCAAGGTAGTGAAGTTGAGTTAAGTACTGTTGAATTAAAGGTCATAGATCAAAGCAAACTTGACCAATGGTTTAAAACTAAGTAGGAAAGTTTGGTTTTATTGAATAAATTAAAAACCGATACTTGTATCGGTTTTTTTATTTAAATAAAAATCAAGATCAATCAGGTTTAAAACGTATACAGATCAATCGTTATTTTGATGATAAGCCAAGAAGATTTTATTACTGATTCTAATATGTATCACCAATATTATTTACCTTGCAATCATGCAAATAAATATATGTATTCGGTATTTTTGCTGAAATTTACCCTTCAACGTTAAAATGAGTGCAATATAGTGGCAAATAGCGCCTCCTAAACTATGCACTTTTTTGACCTAATCAGAAGAAATTTAACCCATATTTTGATATACATAATTTATTTGCATGATACCCAACATGTTCTAAGTAATTGGGCTAAAAAACATCAAATTTAGTCGTTTAACTTTTAAACAGTTTTACTTGGTTTTATTTAATTAAGTATTTAATAAATAATAATTATTTTAAAAAATACTGGAATTAATGCTGGATTGGTAAGTTGGGTTGGAGTACTTCCAAAGATCGAGAAGAGAGGTGTTTATTCGAAAAAAGATGAAATTTCAAGTAGAATATGGGCGTTGGTGAACAACACTGATGTGTATAAATATTCAGCCAGAGTCATATGAATAGTGATGACTTTGCTGAGGTGCGAAGAGCATCCATACTTTAAATGTTTTATTTAAATAAACCGGTTCGCAGGATTGAGTCACAAGCTTGATCCTCACAAACTTAATCTAAAGCAAGGGGCTATATATGGCTGGTGGAAAGTCAACAATTATTTACACACTGACCGATGAGGCGCCACTACTAGCGACCTATTCGTTACTGCCGATCATTGAGACCTTTACTAAGCCAGCTGGCGTCGAGATCGTCAAAAGTGACATTTCTGTAGCCGTACGTGTGCTTGCAGAATTCGCAGATTACCTCAGTGATGAACAGAAGGTCCCTGACACGCTCGCAGAGCTAGGTCGTCTTACTCAAGATCCAGATACTAATATTATTAAGCTCCCAAATATCAGTGCATCTGTTGGTCAATTAACAGCATGTATTAAAGAGCTTCAGTCTAAAGGATATGCAATTCCTGATTATCCTGAAAATCCAACAACTGATGAAGAAAAAGCCATTAAGGCGCGTTATAGCAAGTGCTTGGGTTCTGCTGTAAACCCAGTATTGCGTGAAGGTAACTCTGACCGTCGTGCACCTGCTGCGGTAAAAAACTATGTGAAAAAGCATCCTCACTCTATGAGCGAATGGAAGCAATGGTCACAAACACATGTTTCACACATGGAAGAAGGCGACTTCTACCACGGTGAAAAATCAATGACGCTTGACCGCGCACGCAACGTGAAAATGGAATTGATCACTCAGTCGGGCGAAACCGTTATTCTTAAGCCAAAAGTTGCGCTTAAAGATGGCGAAATTATCGACTCTATGTTCATGAGCAAAAAAGCACTGTGTGATTTCTACGAGAAACAACTCGAAGATTGTCGTGAAGCAGGTATTTTGTTCTCATTACACGTCAAAGCGACCATGATGAAAGTTTCTCATCCGATCGTATTTGGTCACTGTGTGAGAATTTATTACAAAGAAGCGTTCGAGAAGCACGGTAAATTATTCGATGAGCTTGGCATTAACGTGAATAACGGTATGTCGGGTCTTTACGAAAAAATCCAAACTTTACCGACTTCATTACGCGAAGAAATCATTGAAGATTTACACGCTTGTCAGGAACACCGTCCTGCATTAGCTATGGTCGATTCAGCTAAAGGAATTACCAACTTCCATTCACCGAACGACGTGATTGTAGATGCCTCTATGCCTGCAATGATCCGTGGTGGCGGTAAAATGTGGGGTGCTGACGGCAAGCAATACGACTGTAAAGCGGTGATGCCTGAATCAACTTTCGCACGTATTTATCAAGAAATGATTAATTTCTGTAAATGGAATGGCAATTTCGATCCGAAAACGATGGGTACTGTGCCTAACGTTGGTTTGATGGCGCAGAAAGCGGAAGAATATGGTTCTCACGATAAAACTTTTGAAATCGCTGAAGCGGGTATTGCGAACATCACTGATCTAGATACTGGTGAAGTGTTGATGACTCAAAACGTTGAGGAAGGCGATATTTGGCGTATGTGTCAGGTGAAAGATGCACCGATACGTGATTGGGTAAAACTTGCAGTAACACGTGCACGTAATTCAGGCATGCCTGCAATTTTCTGGCTTGACCCGTATCGTCCACATGAAAATGAGTTGATCAAGAAAGTCGAAGAATACTTGAAAGAGCATGACACTGAAGGTTTAGATATCCAAATCATGTCACAAGTTCGTGCGATGCGTTATACACTTGAACGTGTGGCACGTGGTCTTGATACCATTTCAGTGACGGGTAATATTTTACGTGATTACTTGACTGACTTGTTCCCAATCATGGAATTGGGTACGTCTGCGAAAATGTTGTCGATCGTACCATTGATGGCTGGCGGTGGTATGTACGAGACTGGTGCAGGTGGTTCGGCTCCGAAACATGTTCAACAGTTAGTTGAAGAAAACCATTTGCGTTGGGATTCACTGGGTGAATTCATGGCTTTGGCCGTTTCGCTAGAAGAAATGGGCATTAAAGAAAACAATGCTGGTGTAAAATTGCTTGCGAAAACACTTGACCAAGCCACGGGTAAGTTACTTGATAATGACAAGTCACCATCACGCCGTACTGGTGAGCTTGATAACCGTGGTAGTCACTTCTACTTAGCTAAGTATTGGGCTCAAGAACTTGCTGCGCAGGATGAAAATGCTGAGCTGAAAGCGAAGTTTGCTCCGCTTGCGAAAACATTGGCTGAGAACGAAGATAAAATTGTTGCTGAACTTGCTTCCGTTCAAGGTAAGTCAGTTGATATCGGTGGTTACTACGCTGTAGATCAAGAGAAAGTAGATGCGATCATGCGTCCAAGTGCTACGCTTAATGCAGCGCTTGAAGCTGCTCAAGCTTAATGTGAAATTTGGGTGAACTAGTTGCTCAAATAAAAAGCCGGTGCATATGCACCGGCTTTTTATTTAGGATATTTCAATATTTAAATTTGTTCTAAAAGAAAAATATTTAAACTAAAATTTAACGTGCATTACGTCCACGACCCCGAGGTGCTTTGCTATTCGGGCGCGTTGTACCATTGGTTTTACGACGTGGTTTATCAGCATCATCCATTTGCCAAATACGGGTCGTACCACCACCGGCTTTCTTCTTGCCTTTAAAAGGCGCTTCGCCTTTTTCTTCTCGAGCTTTATCTTTTGCCACAGAAAAGTGCTGTTTTTTTGGTGTGGTCTTTTTCGCAAAAGAGCGACCTTCATACGGTTTATCCGCGGGAACATCTTTAAAGTCAGGATAAAGTAATGGTTCAATTTCCACTTGTTCACCTGGCTGCAAACCCAGCTTGATAATACTGATGGTCCCGATTTGAGTACGAATTAAACGTAAAGTTGGAAAACCCACTGCAGAAGTCATACGACGCACTTGACGGTTACGACCTTCACAAATTTGAATTTCTACCCAAGATGTTGGCACTGATGCACGAAAACGAACGGGTGGAGTACGTTCCCATAACCAATCCGGCTCATCAATTTTTTCAGCTTTTGCGGGTAGGGTAATACCATCTTTAAGTTCAACACCTTTGCGAAGTTGTTCTAATGCTTCGTCAGTAATCTCGCCATCTACCTGAACCACATAAGTTTTAAATTTCTTACTGGCTGGGTTGGTAATAAATTGGTTTAAACCACCGTGATCAGTTAAAAACATTAAGCCTTCTGAGTCTAAATCAAGTCGACCTGCAATGCGTAAATCAGGGTCTTGAGTGAAATCAGCCATGGTTTGATGTTTCTCATCGGCACGGAACTGGGAGAGAACGTCATAAGGTTTATTCAGGATGACGATTTTCATAAAAAATAACTACTTTAATAAAGGTAAATACTGGAAACATTGCGTTTTATTTTGTAGGGAAATGTGATGATTTTCCCTCTAAATCTTAAAAACACTTAAATTCGATTAGAATATTATGCGTTAAGAACAATTGAAAGTAATGCTTATTGGCAATTATTTTTTAGATCCGCCAGCGACAAAGGGAGAATTTGTACAATGGGATACCAAAAAATCACAGTTCCTATGGATGGTAGCAAAATTACTGTAAACGCAGACTTATCACTTAATGTTCCAAACCATCCTATCATCCCTTTTATTGAAGGTGATGGAATAGGGGTTGATATTACACCAACCATGAAGGCTGTGGTAGATGCAGCGGTTCAAAAAGCCTATGGTGCAAAACGTTCGATTGAATGGATGGAAGTCTATTGCGGTGAAAAAGCAGACAAAATTTATGGAACTTACATGCCTGAAGAAACTTTCGAGGCACTGCGTGAATATGTCGTTTCGATTAAAGGCCCATTAACCACTCCAGTCGGTGGCGGTATTCGTTCACTGAACGTTGCATTACGTCAAGAACTTGATCTTTACGTGTGTGTCCGTCCAGTTCGTTGGTTTGAAGGTGTACCTTCACCTGTTCATCATCCTGAATTGACTGATATGGTGATTTTCCGTGAAAATTCTGAAGATATTTATGCAGGAATTGAATGGAAAGCAGATTCTCCAGAAGCTAAAAAAGTCATTAAGTTTCTGAAAGAAGAAATGGGGGTGACTAAAATTCGTTTCGAAGAGAACTGTGGTATCGGCATTAAACCAGTCTCTAAAGAAGGAACACAACGTCTGGTTCGTAAGGCCATTCAATTTGCAATCGACAATGACAAGCCAAGCGTAACTTTAGTTCACAAAGGCAACATCATGAAGTATACCGAAGGTGCATTTAAAGAATGGGGCTACGAAGTTGCGCTTGAGCGTTTTGGTGGAGAACTTTTGGATGGTGGTCCATGGGTCACGATTAAAAACCCGAAGAATGGCAAACATATTGTTATTAAAGACGTAATTGCTGATGCATTCTTACAGCAAATTTTAATGCGCCCTGCAGATTATTCCGTTATTGCAACGCTTAATTTAAACGGTGATTATATTTCCGATGCGCTAGCTGCTGAAGTAGGTGGAATAGGCATTGCACCCGGAGCAAACATTGGCGGCGCAATCCAAGTTTATGAAGCCACGCATGGCACAGCACCAAAATATGCAGGCCAAGATAAAGTTAACCCAGGTTCAATTATTCTTTCTGCTGAAATGATGCTCCGTGACATGGGATGGACTGAAGCAGCCAATTTAATCATTAAAGGAATTTCAGGTGCAATTGCAGCAAAAACGGTGACGTATGATTTCGAACGTTTAATGCCGGATGCAACCTTGTTACGTTGTTCAGAATTTGGTCAAGCTATTATTCATAATATGGATTAGATTTTTAGCTAAAAATTATCTTAGAAAAACCCGTATTTGATGCGGGTTTTTTCTTTACAGAAATGATATTTCTTTAAATAATTTGAAATTCATAATGTTGAGATCGCTATTATTCATCCCAATTTAATTGATAAATCCTATGTCTGAATATCAAAAAAATACCAAATGTATTCTGTGCTTCATCACTTTGATGCTGGGAATGATCACGCTATCAGGTTGTCAGCCGCCATCCTCAGGTGAAGCCGTGGGTATGCGTTATCCAATTTTGTATATGCAATTACAAAAAATGGATCTACCTACACAAGTTGCAATTCCTGTGGAAGATATTCAATCACGTCAAATAGCGGACACTTGGGGGGCAGCACGTAGCGAAGGACGTAAGCACGAAGGCGTAGATATTTTCGCGAAACGAGGAACACCAGTACTCAGTGCGACTTCAGGAATCGTATCGCGAGTGGGCACCAATCAGTTAGGTGGAAACGTGATTTGGATAATAGGGCCAAATTTAAGTCGACATTATTATGCGCACTTAGATGCATATGCAGATGACATTCAGGCGGGTGATTGGGTCGAAGTAGGACAAATTATTGGTTATGTCGGAAATACGGGAAATGCTAAAAATACACCCCCACATTTACATTATGGAATTTATCTAAATGGTCAAGGGGCCGTTAATCCCTATCCTTATTTGGTTTCTACTTCAAACCATTTATAAATTGACGACTTTATTCTGTTATTTAATTTTGTTTTTTACGAGTCATCCAAATGAGCTGTAAAGTTCCCAAAAGCAAAATAAAAGAAGCCAATAAGAATTGTTGATGATAGCTGACAGCAAAATGTTGTAAAGCACTAAAGCTTAAACCGCCAATAAGCTGAACAGAAGCAAAACATAGCGTCGCAATACTCCAGAGTTTTTTATAAGCGATGCCATAGAGTTGTAAAATCGTATAAGAGGTAAGAAATACCACTGCGGGGTTAAGCATACCGGTAAAAAATGATGAGGTCAGGGTCAACATCGGATGGGTGGCTAAAGTAGCAATAAAAATAGCCACAATATAGAGACTATATAAAATTTTGAGTGCATTGAAATTACCAAATTTTCTGGCCAGTACATAGGCCGTAAAAGCACCCAAGGCACTGCCTAAACCATAAAGAATCCAATTAAAGTTAATCCAAAACAAATTCAGGTTTAACGTATGCTGAAGATAGTCAATCCAAAATAAGGAATGTGGAATATAGGCAAAAGCGCTACTACTATAAGCAATGAGTAAGCTATAAAATAAGGCATTTAAAGGAATTTCTGTTGAACTAGCTACAGTCTCAGTCGATAAATGATGTTTAAACTGGTGTAATAAACGACTCAAGCAAATACAGATGATCAGTGCAAAACTACATAAAATGAGCCAAGCAGTGTGAGTCGAAATTTGATCTAAATACGGCAGAAATAACGTGGCCAATAAAACGCCAATGCCAATTCCACTAAAACCAATAAAATTAATTTTAAAGCGATCTTGAAGATCACAGCATTGTGCGACCACACTGGGGGATAGAATCATCAGCAAGCCACCACTAATCCCAGAAATAATACGCCAAAAAATATACCAAATCTCAGAAAAACCAGAAAATGCGCAGCATAATAAACTCAGCATGCCGGCAATAGCGGCAATTTGAATATAAAGGCTCATAATTTTAGTTTGAGGTAAACGCATCGCAATCAATGCGCCAATCAGATATCCCAGTAGATTTGCACTACTTAAAAGACTGGCAAATTGTACTGTCCATTCAAATGCTTCGCGTGTGGAAGGCAATAAAGCAGTATAAGAAAAACGTAAGATACCAATTCCCAAACACATGCTAAGGCATAAAAAAATACTGAGTCTAATGGTATTTGAAGACATGTGGATGATCACGGCTTAGGATGATTTATTAAGACTATCAATAACATGATTTGTATTGTTTTAATAGGACTGAAAAATAAATCAAAAAATTGAAATAAATGCGTTTATTGATATGCATTCATTATTTATAGACATTAAGCAGAATGTACTATTTTAAAAAAGTACCATTAAAAAAATTAAAATAATAATGCCAGTCTACGCATGGATAGACTGGCACGGGTATGTTTAATTCCTATTTCAAAAACAGAATTAACGCATTTTTGCGAGGAAACGACTTAAACGTGTGAGTGCTTCACGAAGTTCATTTTCTGCAGGTAAAAATACGACACGGAAATGGTCTGGGGTAGGCCAGTTAAAGCCTGTTCCTTGCACCAATAAGACTTTTTCAGCACGTAAAAGATCGAGCATGAGTTTTTCATCATCTTGAATAGGATAAATTTCTGGGTCAAGACGAGGGAAACAATACATTGCGCCTTCAGGTTTTACACAGGTTACCCCTGGAATTTCACTGAGCATTTCCCATGCAATATTGCGTTGTTCATACAGTCGACCGCCTGGACGAATCAAATCATTGATAGATTGATAGCCGCCTAATGCCGTTTGAATAGCATATTGTGCTTGATGATTGGCGCATAAACGCATTGAAGCCAGCATATCTAAGCCTTCAATATAGTCCATCGCACGAGATTTATCGCCAGTAATGGCCATCCAACCTGAACGGAAACCTGCAATACGATAGGCTTTAGATAAACCATTGAAGGAAATACACAATTGATCGCCAGCAAGCGCGGCCACCGCTACATGTTCAATTCCGTCATAAATCACTTTGTCATAGATTTCATCTGCAAATAAAATCAGATCATATTTTTTTGCCAGTGCAACAATTTGTTCAAGCACATGTCGCGGATAAACTGCACCGGTTGGATTGTTTGGGTTAATAATCACAATACCGCGCGTGTTTGGCGTAATTTTGCTTTCCATATCGGCAATATCAGGATACCAATAGTTTTCTTCATCGCATTTATAGTGAATTGCAGTGCCACCGGATAGATTCACCGCAGCTGTCCAGAGTGGATAATCTGGCATCGGCACGAGCATTTCATCGCCATCATCTAATAAGCCTTGCATGGCCATCACAATCAGCTCAGACACGCCATTTCCGATATACACATCATTGACATGCATATCACGGATACCTTTTTGCTGGTAATACTGGCAAATGGCTTTACGCGCAGGGAAAATACCTTTTGAATCGGTATAGCCAACCGCATTTGGCAGATTTAATGCCACATCATTGATAATTTCTTGTGGTGCTTCAAAACCGAATGGGGCGGGATTGCCGATATTCAACTTAATAATTTTATGACCGGCTTCTTCCATTTCATTGGCCGCTCGTAACACAGGTCCACGAATGTCGTAGCATACATGCTCGAGCTTAGACGATTTTTTAATTTCGCGTGGCGTAGTGTTACCTGAAACGGACATATTTCCATCCAATTATATTAGAAGTTAAGAAAATATAGATTACTGAAATATCACAATCTATTTTGAAATTTAGCTAGATATTTTATTTGCTCTAGCGTAAATATGAAGTACTGAAGCATGACACTGAACGTCAAAGATTTAAAGGAGTTAGTGATGGGAAAACTCAATAAAACAGACCGAGAATGGCAAAGAGAGTTATCACCAGACGAATTTCGCATTACGCGACAACATGGAACCGAAGCTGCCTTTACAGGAAAGTACTGGAATACTAAGCAAGCGGGGACGTATTTATGCCGATGTTGCGGCGCAGAATTATTCTCGTCCGAAACTAAATATGATAGTGGTAGTGGTTGGCCAAGTTTTTACAAACCGATCAATAACGCTGCAATTGAAGAGAATCAAGATGCCAGTCATGGTATGGTCAGAACGGAAATTATTTGTCATCATTGCGATGCACATTTAGGCCACGTTTTTGAAGATGGTCCACAACCTACGGGCTTACGCTACTGCGTGAATTCCGCTTCATTAGAATTAAAATCACAAGAAAAAAATGACGAGGAAACTTATCCATGACCAACATTTATCAGTTTGAAGCTGAGTTGCTAGATGGAAAAAATAAATCATTTGCCGATTATAAGGGTAAAGTTTTATTAATTGTAAACACCGCCAGTAAGTGTGGGTTTACACCACAATTTGCGGGGCTTGAAAAACTATATGAAAAATACAAGGATCAAGGTTTAGAGATTTTGGGTTTTCCATGTAATCAGTTTGGCGGACAAGACCCAGGTACAAATGAACAAATAGGCGATTTCTGTCAAAAAAATTATGGTGTTCATTTCCCTATGTTTGCCAAAGTAGATGTGAAAGGGCCAGAAGCACATATTTTATTTCGTTATTTGACTAATAACAGTAAAGGAATTTTAGGCAACGGGATTAAGTGGAATTTTACCAAATTTTTGATAGGTAAAGATGGCACGATTTTAAATCGTTATGCACCTACGACCAAACCTGAAACTTTAGAAAATGACATACAAGCTGCACTAGCGAAATAAATTTTTATGGATAAAAAAATCAGGGCGATTTAAACATCGCCCTGATTTTTAATACTTGTCGATATTTACAGAATAGCTTTTAGTCGTTTTACGACTTCTTTACATTGTTCAAGATCTGCCACCAAAGCCAAACGAACATGATTTTCACCTGGATTGCCGTGCTCTGTTTCACGAGATAGATAACGCCCAGGCAGTACTTTAATGTGTGCTTTTTCCATTAAAAGACGAGCAAATTTTTCATCATTGTCCACTTTTAACCAATAATAAAAACCTGCATCTGGTTTTTTTAGTGGTAGTAAATGACCAAGTTCTGTTTGGAAAAGTTCGAATTTTGCACGATATTGTTGACGGTTTTCTTCCACATGGGTTTCATCATTCCAAGCTGCAATCGAAGCCAGTTGATGTTGAACCGACAGCGCTGCACCATGATAAGTCCGATATTGTAAATAAGGTTTAAGCAATGCAGCATCACCTGCAATAAAACCTGAACGCATGCCGGGCAAGTTTGAGCGTTTGGAGAGTGAATGAAATACGACACAGTTTTTATAGTCATCACGGCCCATTTCAGCACAAACTTCTAATAAACCTATGGGTGCTTCATCAAACCAAAGTTCGGAATAACATTCATCCGATGCAATCACAAAATTATATTGATCAGACAGCGCAATTAATTTTTTAAATTGTTCTGCTGATAATACAGCGCCAGTAGGATTGCCAGGTGTACACACAAAGAGTAATGCTGTTTTTTCCCAGACTTCAGCAGGCACTGAATCAAAATCACCAAGGTAATGGTTTTCTTCCGTGCAGTTAATAAAGTAGGGTTGAGCACCCGCTAAAAGTGCTGCACCTTCATAGATTTGATAGAACGGATTAGGCATTACCACATAAGGTGCATCTTCACGATTGACCAAGGCTTGAACAAAAGAAAAAATTCCTTCACGTGTTCCTGAAACGGGAAGAATATGGGTTTCAGCATTGATACTATTGAGCTTGAAACGACGTGTAAGCCAATCTGCAATACTTTGGCGTAATTCAGGTAGACCTTTGCTATTTGGATAAGTCGATAAATGGTGAAAGTTGTCAATAATTGCTTGCTTTACAAACTCAGGTGCAGGATGTTTAGGTTCACCAATGGATAATGGAATGAGGGGTAAATTTGCAGGTTGAATATCCTGAAAAAGTGTATTGAGCTTTTCAAAAGGATAGGGATGCAATAATGACAAACTTGAATTCATGAAATCGATACCGCTTAATCTAAATTAATGTTGACCAGAAACTTGGTTAGATGCTTCATCCAATGCTGATTTTAATTGTGCAGCAAAAGTTTTGGCTTCTGAATTCGACATGGGAATATTGTCTTTTTTAGTGACAAAGAAAATATCTTCAGCACGCTCCCCTAAAGTGGCAATTCTGGCTGAATGAATATCTAAACCTTGCATCATAAATAAACCCCCAATTTTGGCAAGTAAACCCGGATGATCTAGGGTCGCAATTTCCACCATATTTTGTTGCAATGCAGCATTTAAAGTAATATCGACGGTATTTTCAATATCAAAATGGCGTAATTGACGAGGAATACGACGTTGCATTAAATTTGGATATTTATCAGATTGGCTCAACGCTTTCACTAAAGCTTCAATCACTGTTTTTGCGCGGTCAGGGTCAGTGAGTAAAGTACCAAATCGATCTAGCACAACATAAGTATCTAAACTAAATGCAGTGGTGGCGGTAATAATACGTGCATCTTGAACGTCCAAATTCATACGATCAAAAACGGCAACTGTGGTGGCAAACAAATTTGGCTGATCTTGTGTATAAATAAAGAGTTGAACAGCATCTTGCGCAAATTGTCTGTGAGCACGCATAAGAACTAAAGGTTCGGGATTATTGCCATGTTGTAAAATAGCACGGGTATGCCATGCGATTTCATCAGCGGATTCTTTAATGAAGTATTCATCACCCAGTTCTTGCCAAACTGTTTCAACATCATATAAAGAAAAATCATTCACCAGCAGCTCACTGGCTGCAAATTTAGTGTCTTCAATTAACATTTGATAATCTACAGGACGACCTAAACCTGAACGAATGACGTCACGGGCATGGGTATAGAGTTGACGCATGAGTGACGCACGCCACGAATTCCAAAGCTTTGGATTGGTCGCATTAATGTCGGCGACAGTTAAGGTATATAAATAATCCAGATGCTCCATATCTCCCAGTTTTTCTGCAAAAGCTTGTACCACATCTGGATCTGAAATATCTTTTTTCTGCGCAGTCATAGACATAAGCAAGTGGTTTTGAATTAACCATGCAACAAGTTTGCATTCACGTTCAGTAAAGCCATGGGTGCGACAGAATTTAATCGCATCTTCTGCACCCAATTCACTATGATCACCACCACGACCTTTAGCAATGTCGTGAAATAAGGCGGCTAAATAAACAATATCACGTCGTGCAAGACGTTGAAAAACAGAACTTACCACAGGGAAATCTTTAGCAAATTCACGCGCTTTAAAGCGATTTAAATTACGAAGTAATAATAATGTGTGCGCATCGACAGTATAAATATGGAACAAATCATATTGCATCAATCCCATAATTTGTCCAAATGCTGGAATATAGTTGCCTAAAACACTATAGCGTTTCATAGCAACTAAGGTGTCATACAGACGATGCGGTGAACGAATAATTGCCATGAACAAAGCTTGATGTTCAGGGTTGTTACGATAGTTTTGATCGATTCGTTTTGCTGCAAGGGTGAGAAGTCGTAAGGTACGTGCGCGAATACCTTCAATATCAGGACGGTTTGCCAAGATATAAAATAATTCTAAGATGGCACTTGGACGTTCTGAAAATATTTTATGATGTTGTACGGCAAGTTTGCCATCGACCAGTTTGAAATTTTCATTAATTTCTTCAATCTTACGTTCATAATGCGGTAAACGTGGCGTAATGACAGATTCATTAAAATAGGCCAGTAGCATTTCATTTAACGTTGACACTTGCTGTGCGCTACGATAATAACGTTTCATGAATTGTTCAATCGGATAATTCGGCGATTGATGCTCTGTTCGGCTATAACCAAACAGCGTCGCAATATCACGTTGATAATCGAACAATAAACGGTTTTCATCGCGCTTGGTTAAGCGGTGTAAATGATGGCGGATTTCCCATAAAAAACTTTCAGCTTCTTCTAATACACCCAGTTCAAATTCTGAAATAAAGCCCAAATGCACCAAATCATAAATGCGATTGACGCGAAAATGGCGCTTCGCAATCCAGCCAATTTGATTAATATCGCGTATCCCACCTGGTGCATTTTTAATATCGGGTTCTAAATTACTTTCAGTATAATTGTGTGCCGCATAGCGCTTGGCCTGCTCATCCATTTTTGCATCAAAAAAAGTTTTGTCTGTCCACGTTTGCGACACAATACGACGTGGCCATTTGGTCAAATGTATATTGCCAATAATCAAGCGTGATTCAATCAATGCAGTCGCAACGGTCAAATCATTGGTGGCCTGTTCTACACAATCAGAAATTGTACGAACGCTAATGGCAGGTTTAAAATTACCGACATCCCAAAGTGAAGAGATAAAAATCGAAATTAATTTTTCTTGATCAGAGGTGATTTCATCTTGCGATAAAATCATAATATCGACATCAGAATAGGGCAACATTTCCCGACGGCCATAACCACCCACGGCAAATAAACCCAAATCGGTCTGATCCAGTTCTGCATGTTTCCATAAGAACTGTAATGCTTCATCAATCAGGTTGGAGCGCGTTAAAATAACTTCACGAATGCTCTGTCCATTTTCAAAACCCTCTTGAAGTTGCTTTTCAACGTCAGTTCGCCATTGATTAATGGCTTGAATATCGTGGTTACTCTTAACGTAATGCAACAGCGGAGAGGTATTGATCATGAACAGAAATCCATAAATAAAGTCACAAGTTTAGTTTTGGTGAATACTGATTTGCGCTGCAGTCTGTTGAGCCAGTTCGCGTGCTTGATCTGTTGTTTCAGCACGTGCAGTGGCAACGCCCATACGACGACGTTTAAATCCTTCGGGTTTCCCAAAGAGGCGTAAATCTGTATCTGGATGTACTAATGCAAGATTTAAGCCAGAAAATGATAAATTAAGATCATCGACACCTGCATAAATGACCGCACTGGCAGCCATGCTATGGCGTGTTGTATTAACGGGTAAACCTAAAATAGCACGTGCATGTAGTTCAAATTCACTTTGGAATTGTGATGCAAGTGTCACTAGTCCAGTATCGTGCGGACGTGGTGAGACTTCGCTAAACCAGACTTTATCACCTTTGATAAATAATTCGACGCCAAAAATTCCGCAGCCGCCTAGAGCTGTTGTGACTTTATGCGCGATACGTTTAGATTCTTCTAATGCCGCAGCTGTCATCGCTTGAGGTTGCCAGCTTTCGACATAATCTCCAGCATCTTGACGATGCCCAATCGGGTCACAATATTGAGTTTCAATCTCACCTGTTTCAGCATTTTTTGCGCGAACCGTTAATAAGGTAATTTCAAAATCAAAGTCAATTTGGGCTTCGACAATCACAGTACCCTGATTCACACGACCGCCTGTTTGTGCATATTCCCAAGCAGCATCGACTTCATCAAAATTTTTGACGCGGGATTGCCCTTTACCTGAAGATGACATCACGGGTTTGACAAAGTTGGGATAACCAATGTCGTCACAGGCTGCACGGAAAGAGTCGAGTGAGTCTGCAAAACGGTACGCTGAAGTTGGAAGCCCGAGTTCTTCTGCGGCTAAACGGCGAATACCTTCACGGTTCATGGTCAGATTCACTGCTTTGGCTGAGGGAATGACCGTTGCAATATTTTGTCGTTCTACTTCAACTAAAACTTCAGTCGCAATCGCTTCAATTTCTGGAATAATTAAATGAGGTTTAACCTGTTGGATGAGTTGTTTGAGTTCTTCGGCATTTGCCATATTCAAGGTATAAGAAAAATGTGCAACTTGCATGGCTGGCGCACCATCATAACGATCGGCAGCATGGACTTCGACTCCAAGGCGTTGTAAAGAAATCACGACTTCTTTACCTAACTCTCCAGAGCCTAAAAGTAAAACTTTAAAAGCTGAAGATTGAAGGGGAGTACCAATAATCACGCTCATATACATCATCCTTGCTGAATTGAGCTTTTAGCATAGCAGAACTGACTTCAGTGTTAAGTCTTGATTGAAAGAAAATAATCATATTGTCTAACAAATGTATTGATAAATTTAGTCTGGATTTAAATTTGATTTCCTAAAATCAATTATTTTGATTCACTCAGCGATTTTAGGATAAATAACACATTTTTTAGATTGGTCATTGTCGCGTGTTATTTTTAGAATTTGGCGTTCAGTCGCTTAGCGCATGGCTTCTTATATGCTTGCTGAGTAGTATATAGGTTATAAATATTAAGTTTTGATTTGGGTGCGGATGTTTATCAAGCTTTAAATTATGAATAAAGACAGTCCTACATATCGCATGAATGGACGAATTCAGAATAAAGAAATAGGGAGTATTGATTCATTAAAAAACATATTGATCAGTTTCTTCTTTAAAAAGGGAAAGGCAGATAGGTATAAATTACACCATAGCTGACCGCAGCGATTAAA
This sequence comes from Acinetobacter albensis, assembly GCF_900095025.1. Classification (GTDB taxonomy): domain Bacteria; phylum Pseudomonadota; class Gammaproteobacteria; order Pseudomonadales; family Moraxellaceae; genus Acinetobacter; species Acinetobacter albensis. Next base: position 218,059 of record NZ_FMBK01000002.1, read on the forward strand.
GTGGCAGGGACAATTTTTTTAAATTTAAAATATAGTCCTGCTAAAGTGATAAAACCCATCAGCATGGCAAAACTTTTATTGGGTGTTTCCATTAAAGGCGGCAATGTAGCAACCACCAACATGGAACTAATCGCTGCAATACCAATACTGCTTAATGCAATTTTGATCCAAAGTGAACCACGTTTTTGCGAGCTTTGTTGATGTTTTTGAATGACGTAGAAGGGTCCAAAACGAGAAATGAAATTGGCGACTCCTACAATTAATCCGATCAGAATAATTTCAAGATTCATGAGACTCTCCAATATCATGGTCGTATTGTTTTAAAATATAATGTTTAAACAAACCTGCCAAAATACCCGACAAAATACCAATGAAAATTGCAGCCGATAAATTAATAAAATAACAGGCGATCGCTGAAACAATTAAACAGATAGCGACGACAAAGGTATATTTTTTTTCAAAAGCAGCCAATAAAAAACTCAAGAATAAAGCGGGTAATAAGAAATCCAGTGCAGCTTGTAAAAATTGTGGCATGGCACTGACTTGGTCGGCAAATAATCCACCTAAAAGTGAACCGAATGCCCAAGACAGCCAACTAAAGAGACTTAAGCCCAGCATCCATGATTCAGACCATTGTTGTCGACGCTGCGATAATTGAATCATTCCTGAAGCAAAAACTTCATCAGTTAAACCCCAAGCCCAGATTGCAGTTTTTTTTAAGTTTAATTTCTCTTGGATTAAGTTTTGTAGTGCTGGGCCATAGAGTAAATGACGAATATCTAATGCAATGACTGTAAGAGCCGTCATCCAGATAGATGTACCGCTGCCGAGTAACGCAACCACCAAAAATTGACTGGCGCCTGCGTACATCGAGCAAGACAAAAATAGTGCTTCCCATGGAGTGAAGCCAAACTGTGTAGCAGACACACCAAATGCAAAAGAAACAGGAAGATAAGTAAAGATAATGGCTTGACTATCTTTAGCACCTTGCCAAAAGCCAGCAGGTTTTACAAAAAGAACTTTGTGCTCAGACACGACACACCTAAGGCAGATTAAACACGGAAAGGCAAAATGATGATTGAGTATTCTACCTGAATTCACTAGCATAGTGCCGAAATGTTTGTCGAGCTTGCTGATATGTTTACGTTAAGATCCCATGTAATGGTGGTGATTTCAGTCCTCTTGAGTGGTTTGCTCTTGCAAGCATGTGGCCAGTCATCTGAACAAGCCAAGCCGAAAGTTGAAATTAAGGCTGCACCGAAATTAACCAACGATGCAACCACTTATGCCAATGCAGCTTGGACATTGATGAATCAGGTTGACGGCTTGGTGTACAGCAAGCAATTGGATGTATTGGATGTGCAGGTACGCCAACCTGCACGTAAACTCAGTACAGATTGGCGTATTAATGTCAAAATGACAGATTCTGTGACTGAAGGAAAATATGCTTTGTGTCGTAAAGCATTAACCAGTTTAGAAATATGGGCACGAGAAACACTTGAGCAGGGTTCATCGCTGGCTCAAAAGCAATCAGATTACGAACGGGATAAACAACAGTGCAAGGGTGCAATCGACCATCCAGAATTAGGTAATACTGACCCGAAAAAGAAAGGGATTTAAATCGTTTAAAATAAGTCTAAAATATCATTTTTTATGGTTTTCACCTTCAGTTTTGAAAGCATAAAAATGTTAAAGATATCGTGAGGTGAATACATCTGATGACTCGATAAGTTAATCATGTTTGGGAAAGTCATGAGCAATTCGCTCTAATGCTGTGATATCTAAAATTTCAATTTTACGAAACGATAAGCGTAAAATATTTTGCTTTTCTAAACGTTGTAATTCTTGATTCACCGTTTGTCTGGAACAGGTGAGCATTTGTGCCAACTGTTCTTGAGACAAATGAATCATATTTTTTTCAATTATCAAATGATTACCATAGCCGTTTAAAATAAACATTAAACGCTGGGCTAAACGTTGAGTCATGTTTTGAGTTTGAATTGAAATTAGTTCCAGAAAAGCAAAGCGTAATTTTTGCGTGGTCAATTGTGCAATGTGATACCAGAAAATGGGTTGTTCTATCAGTAATTGCTGAATAGCGGCACTTGGAATATGTAAAATTAAACTTTTTTCAAGACAGGTAGCATCGTGCGAACGAGGTTGGTAATCTACCAATGATATTTCCCCAAACCACATAATCGGTTCAACAATGGCAGCCACTGATTCATTGCCTTCAATATCAATATAGCCTAAGCGAACTACACCTGCTAAAACCGCATAGAGTCCATCAAATGAATCCCCTGAATGAAAGATCGTTTGTTGTTTCTGATAAGTTTGCTGAACTGCATGATGAACAATAAAGGTTTTAAATAGAGTCGGTAATTGAGAAAACCAAGTATTGGATTCCAAATGCTGGATATATTCAGGTTCAAGCATTGTGATTCCTTTTTATTAATCGTTTTAAACATGAACTTTGTCGGCTAAAAGACAACTTTGCTTTTTAGTTTTTTATATAGTGAGAATATCAGTCTAGCAAGGACAAAGGATATGACAAAATTAGAACGGTTGCTCAGCCAATATGCAGCTTATCATTTAAATCATAAAAATATTTTGACGCATTTTATTGGTATTCCTCTCATTGTTTTTTCTATTTTATGTTTAACAGCACGAGTGGGATTCATCGGGGTAGGGATCGAACTGACACTTGCTTTGGGGCTTATTGTCGTCACCAGTATTTATTATTTGAGTTTAGATCGTATTTTCGCTTTCATTATGTTGGTTATTTTATTGGCAATGTATCCGCTCGCATTAAAAATTGCACATCTGGATTGGATGCTTTGGTTAAGTTTAAGTATCGGTATTTTTGTGGTGGGATGGCTATTTCAATTTGTGGGGCATTTCTATGAAAAGAAAAAACCTGCATTTACGGATGATATTATTGGTTTGGCCATTGGCCCTTTATTTGTCTTGGCAGAAATGATCTTTATGCTTGGATTTCGTAAAAACTTAGAAGAAAGAATTTTAGCGCAGGCGCGCATAGTGAGGGCGGACATGGAAAGTAAACAGATTAGGGCAAGTTTACATTAAGCAAAAATCATCTTGGTATAAAAAAGCCCCGAATATTTCAGGGCTTTTGAATATTAAGACTTAAACATTAAAACGGAAGTGTAAAACATCACCGTCTTGTACGATGTAAGTTTTGCCTTCTAAACGCCATTTTCCTGCTTCTTTTGCACCAGATTCGCCGTTGTATTGTACGAAGTCGTCATAAGCAACACATTCTGCACGAATAAAGCCTTTTTCAAAGTCAGTATGAATCACACCCGCTGCTTGAGGTGCAGTTGCACCGACTTTCACTGTCCATGCGCGTACTTCTTGTACGCCAGCAGTAAAGTAAGTTTGAAGACCTAAAAGTGAATAACCTGCACGAATCACGACATTTAGACCTGGTTCTTCCATGTCCATTGCTTCTAGAAATTCAGCACGATCTTCATCTTCTAACAACGAAATTTCAGCTTCAATTTGGTTGCATAACGGAACCACAATCGCATTTTCTTCAGCCGCTAACTTCTTAACTGCATCTAAATGTGGATTGTTTTCAAAACCGTCCTCGGCCACATTGGCAATATACATGGTTGGTTTTAAAGTCATTAAACCAAAACCACGAACCAGTTTACGTTCATCATCATCTAAATCTGTTGCACGGGCAGGTTTGCCTTCGTCAAGTACAGGTTGAATTTTTTCTAAAACAGCTTTGGTTGCGATTGCTTCTTTATCGCCACTTTTTGCAGATTTTGTTAAACGTGTAATGGCTTTAGCCACAGTTTCAAGATCGGCAAGGGCAAGTTCAGTATTAATGGTCGCAATGTCATCTAGAGGATCAATTTTACCATTAACGTGAATGACGTTTTCATCTTCAAAACAACGTACCACATGCGCAATTGCATCTGTTTCACGAATATTAGCCAAAAATTGGTTACCCAAACCTTCACCTTTAGATGCGCCTGCCACCAATCCTGCGATATCTACAAATTCCATTGTGGTTGGAATTACGCGTTGTGGTTTTACAATAGCAGTCAGTTTGTCTAAACGTGGATCAGGCACAGGTACAATCCCTGTGTTCGGTTCAATGGTACAGAACGGAAAGTTTTCTGCAGCAATCGCAGCTTTGGTCAACGCATTGAAAAGTGTAGATTTACCTACGTTCGGCAAGCCGACAATACCGCAATTAAAACCCATGAAATGACTCACAACGTATAATTTAAAAATTGTGGCTGATTTTACATGAAAGCCACTACAAAGTCAGGTCATGGCTCTGATGTTTCTTGAAAATGCCCTAAGTCGATTAGGCTTTAAATTTTCATTGGTAATGGTTTAACAAAGCAGTTGATAAATTCACGTGAGGAGTGATCTACATTATCAGTGTTGGAAAATGATGAATCTTTGCTTGATCATTATAAAATATACAGTTTCATTGCCAGCTTTATCTGGATGATCAGGATATTTTGAATAATACAACTTGATGATTTTGTTTTCTTATTCAGATTTCTGATTTAGATTCTGGTTTAGATCATTCATTAAGTTGAAATCAAATTTGAGATAACACGTGGTAAACCCTTTTTAGAATAAAAGTGTATTGTATTTCTGAAATAGGGTGACTAAAGTACCCACTATAGTCGGGGTTCAATTGATACCCGAATGACAAAAAGAACTGCGGAGATTTTATGCGGACTTTATACCAGTTTCCTTTATCTCATTTTTGTGAAAAAGCGCGCTGGTTGCTCGATTATAAAGAGTTAGATTTTGTGGCGCACAATCTCATTCCTGGTGTACATCGTGCATTTGCACAATTAAAAACTGGACAAAATCGCTTACCGATTTTACGCGATCAGCATTGTTGGGTGGCGGATTCAACAGGCATTGCCTTGTATCTAGATGAAATATATCCAGAACATTCCTTGCTGCGTCCAAATAGTGCAGAACGTGATTTAGCTTTAGATATTAATGCGCAGGCATCTGAATTGGGCTTACACGTTCGCCGATGGGGGTTGGCACATAGTTTGATTGAAGGTGAGGAATCTTTAGATATTATGATCGGTGAAAAAGGTTATTTACGTCAATTTGAAAAATACTCCAAGCCTTTTATGAAAGCCTTACTGTCAAAAAGTTATCAGTTGGATGTCGAAAAAGTAGCGGAATCTAAACAACAGATCGATACGATTGTGGAACAGTTAAATCAGCGTTTAATTGACAATCATGGACGTTATTTTGTGGGAGAGCGTCTAGGTTTGGCCGATATTTCAGTCTGTTCGATGCTTGCACCATTGCTTGATATTGCGGGTACACCGTGGGAAAAAGAGCATACAGAAACTTTATCCAAAGAATTTAAAGATTATAAAGAACGCTTAACTCAATTACCGATCGGACAATATGTGCTCAGAGTTTACCAAACAGAACGTAACGCTCGTGTAGATTGGCGAGGAATTTAAAAGTTAAAGCTTACTGTGTGCTCTAATAAAACCATTATTTTATGAATTTTTCTTTATTCTGTTAATTTTCGAATTAAATTTCCTGAATTGCTGTTTTATTAAAAGAAAAATATAAAAAAAGTATAATATAGAAAAATAATTTTGAATGTGAAGATGAGTTTTTTATTCAGATGTGGACGTAAAAAACTAAATTTTGATCAATTCATGAATGTATTTGATAGGGAGTTTGTAATGGAACTGGATCGTTTTGATAAACAGATCGTTGAAATATTAAATCAGGAAGATGTAAATTTAAATGAACTTTCTGAACGTATTAATCTATCGGTCAGTTCTGTACATCGACGCATCAAACATTTAATTGAAGCCAAGATTATGACCCATTTAAAGCGGGACATTAATTATGCTAAGTTAGGTTTTAGTCTACATGTTCTATTGCAGGTTTCTTTAAATAAACATGATACCGACACTTTCGCTCAATTTTTAGAAGAACTCGAAAATATTCCAGAAGTCATTAATGCTTTTTTAGTCACAGGACAATCCGCCGATTTTATTGTTGAAGTCGTGGCTAAAGATATGGAAAATTATAGTGACATCCTCTTAAAGCGGATCGGTAAAATTGAACATGTGGTTGCGCTACATTCTAGTTTTGTAATTAAAGAATATAATGTGCTTAACTGTAGTGGTTTACTGAATAGAGTTTAAAATTGAATTGGCAGAGGGCGCTTAAATATGTTTTATAGCTCTTTCGTTTTAATCAAGAAGAAGATGAAAAACACCAGTAAATATTCTATTCTGAATGCGTAAGAGTTTTATCCGCTAGATAAAGTTTTTGAACCCATTTAAAAGATGATTTTAAAACAGGTTCAAAGCATAACTAAAGTGGCATCCGTGCCAAAAACTTGGTGTAAATTCCTTTATTTCAAGCAACTTTTCAGTGAGAAAATATCAATCCTATTCAAGGAAGTTTGATGATCATAGCGTTGATTTATTCATCTAGTTGCGCGAGAACTTCATCTGAAAATTCAACGTTGGTATAGACATTTTGAACATCATCTAAGTCTTCAAACATATCAATCATTTTCATGATTTTTTTCGCTTGATCGATGTCTGTAATTTCGGCTTTGGTTGATGGGTTCATCACCACTTCAGCATTATCAGATTTAAGGCCAGCAGCAGTTAAAGCATCCTGCACCTCACCAAATGTTTCTGGGGTGGTAATAACCAAAATTTCATTTTCTGAAACTTCGATATCTTCTGCGCCCGCTTCCAAAGCAACATCCATGATTTTATCTTCTAAAGAGACATCTTCAAAAGTAATTTCACCGCGTTTCGTGAATAGGAATGCGACTGAACCATTGGTGCCTAAGTTGCCATCTGTTTTCGAAAAACAGTGGCGTACATCAGGTACGGTACGGTTTAAATTATCCGTCATGGTTTCAATAATAACTGCAACACCACCCACGCCATAACCTTCGTAGGTTACTTCTTTTAAATCGTCGTTATCTTCACCACCAGCACCACGTTGAATGGCACGGTTAATCACATCACGCGTCATGTTTACCGATAAGGCTTTTTCAACAACAGCACGTAGACGAGGGTTACTGCCTGCATCTGGGCCACCGAGTTTTGCAGCTGTGGTTAATTCACGAATGTATTTGGTAAAAACTTTACCACGACTAGCATCTTGTCTTGCTTTGCGATGCTTAATATTAGCCCACTTGGAATGACCCGCCATGCGAAATATGCTCCTTTTAGATTGGCTTTATGCCGAATCGAATGTGATAAATTCTACCATAAGCCCTTTTTTATTAGGAAGAGCTGGCTTTTAGGTTTTTGAACAAATAGCGTTTAGTTGAGAGATTCTGGAATAACAATATCCAAACCAACTTTATCTTTGTACATTTGTTTTAGTAAAGCCAAATCATGATTGATTTCAGTGGGATAAATTTTGCCTAAAATTCCACCTTGTTTTGTTTTTGAGTTGGCATACATCAAAATAATGGGAACGTTAGCTGCTTTGGCAATATGCCAAAAACCAGTACGAATAGGGCGACGCGTTTCACCTGTTTTGGCGCGTGTTGCTTCTGGAGCGATCACGAGGTTGAATTTTTCATTTTTTTGAAAATATTCAACCATCAGCGACACAATATCTGTATTGGCTTTACGATCAACAGCAATACCTCCAATCGCGTCCAAGATGGGTTTCATTGGACCTTTGAACAACTCTTTTTTGATCAGTGTATGAATTTTCATATCGAGTATTTGAAAAAGCGCCAGTGAAAGTATTGCATCCATCATGGAGGTATGTTCAAAACCAACAATCACCTGCTTATCTTCAAGTAGGTTTGGCTCTACATGGTAATTCCATCCGGCAAGTTTGAATGCTGATTCGCCTATCATTTTTTTTAGCATAGAAAATTACAATACAATTTTAAAGAGTGGTAATTTCTGCTTGTTCTTAAGAGGAGTCAAGAGCAGCTTTGTTCAAACTGATCAATAAATATTGCCACAAAAAAAAAGTTTTTATTGGTTTAAAGTATAAATAAACGCTGATGCATCTTTAAAAACACTGATTCGATCTAAAATAACTATGAATTATGATCAAAAATGCCTATCCAGATTAAAGATAACCTATTAGACTTTTGTCTAAGATCGAACGTATATCAGCAGCATGTTCGACTTTAGGTGTATTTTATCAGGGATGAAAATAATGACGTATTTCTCTACTTTTTTACTGGCATTGATTTTGTTTGTACTGATTGTGCTGTGGTCTTTAATCGAAATTACTCTAGAATATCGCAAGCAACGTAAGTTTAGTTCACTCAAAAAATCAAAAATTCAGCTTTATTAAATATCGATACTTTTATTTTTCTTGTCAAAATAATGAGTGGTATCTTTTAATCATGAAATATTAAGACTTTAAAAGTATAGTTAAAATGAAGTGGTATTGATTGCTTTTAGATACAGATGAGTGATTAAGCTATTTAAATGGTACATTTCATCAATCCATCATCAGTTTTTATAAAAAAATAATTTTTAACAATGAATAATCAATACCTAAAAATGATAAAAATATTCAAAAATAAGTGGGAACTTAACTTTTTAACATGTCCATTGATAATTAAAAAATGAGAGTAAATAATAATTTTTCAATCCCTTAGTTTTATATTAATATTTGAATTAAAGCTGAAATTTAACAATGCTCGCTATTATGAAAAGTCGCATTAACTCTATTAAGACTGCTAAAATTGTTCCAATTACATGATGACAAATGAATTTTTATTGTTTTATGCACTATCATAGGTTATGAAACAGTCGCAAAGAAAATTAGTCGCTCCAACCTCAGAATGGACCATCGAACAAGATATTTACTTGATCGAAAATAGTGCATTGAATTTGAATGAGCTCTGTAAACACTTACCTTATACCGAAGATCAAATTAGACAACGTAAATAAATTTTAGGTCTGATTAGACGTAAACGGCAAATGAGACCCTTTAAGTAAATACATGATTAAAAATTGCTGAGTTTACTAGATCACTTATTTATAATATTTCACACAACTAGAACATAAACGTTATTCTAAAATACAACGTTACACGAATGATGATCGTTCGCTATTGAATCAAACCATCAAATGTTTGAGGATGGTCTTTTCTCGGTTAAATAAGTGATGGATCGCCATGATAGATGAAGAAAAGCCTTTAGATTTTGAAGATGATGATGAGCCTCAGGATTTCGAAGATGAAGAATTTCTCGACGATAAGAAAGAGGATGAAATGTATAACCCTATTACTAAAGATGGATCAAGTATCGATCCCGCAGAGGATGGTAAACGCCATATTCGCCCTGAAGATGGTGACCCTATAGAAATCGAACAGTGAAGAAGAAGCCCAATTTCAAATTGGGCTTTTAAAATATTTGCTAAAATCGAGATTTGTAGAGTTATAAATATTATAAAAACTTTAGATTTTTTGATGAGTGAAATTTTTAAGCATTAGACTAGTCTGAGAACATAATGACTCAAAAATATAACAATAACCCAAAGTTAAGTTGATTGAACAAAGATCAAGATGAGGTATATTTTTATTTAGCCCAATGAATTCAGGATGTTTATATGAGTATATGGATAGCCAATAGGAATCAGAATAATCAATATATTTTTACCGAAGGATTAGAACTTCAACAGCAGGAATTGGAAGAAGTGCGGGTGGGTGCCGAAAAATACTATCGCAATATTATTCATGATTCAGCGCATACTTTTTATGTCTATACAGTTGAAAAATTAGCAGGCGAAGAGCTAACAAAATTACACAGTGAATGGAATAGATTTTGCTCTCTATAAATTGACTCAACATAATTAATTTTAACATCTCTTTAAAAATGCTTTTTAGGCCTAAATGATAAAGTCATGCTTATAAAAATCATTTTGATAAATATGTTCATTTCAACAAATCAACTCTAATTCTATGTTTTAGTTTGCTCATAGTTTAAATGCATTTTTAATATTTTAAATATTTTTTAATTAAATAATTTATTGATTTTTATCCAATATTTTTTTCTTGGAGATTCTTACTTTAATACAGAATCAGAGTTGGATTATTTATTACATTTCTTTAATTTTATATTCGCCTAACACTATATTCTCAATCCTGTTCAGGATTTCACGTAAATTTTGCTCACTGATTTTGAGATGATCTGAGTTTATGTTTTGATCATCGTCGCTTTGATGATTGAGTAAATTATTCATTGTATGTGGGTCATTATCTAATGTTTCAGCAATAATGCTAAATGTGCGTCTTAAATCTTGAAAGTTAAACTCAATTCCAGATAACGCACTAATTTTTTGACATACTTTTGAAATATTACTGATGTGGCCTGTTTTAGATTTAACCGATGGAAATACCCATTTACACGTAATATGAGCTCGTCTTTTTCTCATCAAGGAAAATAAGAAATCTCCCATCGGTAAAGAATGAGTTTTTCGACTGTTTGAATCTCTTAAGTGAATCCACCCATTTTTTAAGTCGATGTTAGACCAAGACAAAGATTCACATTCTTCACGTCTAAAACCAGTCAGCACGAGAGTCAGTAAAAAGTCTCGATTGGTATGATTTTTTTGTCCGCGATCTTGATATTCAAACACTGCTTTAGTCCATGCTGATATCTGATCTTGATTAAGGTGATTTTTGCGAAGACGAATTTTATTCCATGAGTTTTTTCTATTTAGGATTGTGACTGGATTAAGAGTGTTAAGAATGGGTTGATCATTTTTATCTAAATAATGTTCAATTGAATAATTATAAATTGCGCGGAAAACACGCATTGCCATATTGGCCTGAGATTCACTTTGTAAAGAAAGGTGGGTGTGCTTTGCTTGAATCATGCGAGGTGAAATCGCATCAATTTTGTAAGATTTCCAATCCTGAAGATATCGATCAATGACTATCCTATAATCATGAAGGGTTCGTTGTTTTAATTTTTTATGACTTAGATAGTTTTGAAAGGCTTGTTCAAGTGTAGGTTTATTTTTAGGTAAATCGTTTTTTACATTTTCATTTAAAGTAGCAGTACGTTTTATTGTATTGGGATGAATACCTTGCCTCATTTCACTCAGTTTGCTTTGAGCAATATTTCGCGCTTGTATAGAGGTTAAATTACCGTGTAAACCGATGGTAGAGCGAACCGTTTTGCCTGATACTTTTTTTTCAACAATATAAGTTTTACAGGTCAAATTTACTCGAATTGCAAAACCAATCAGCTCGCTATCTCGAAAAATGGCGGGTGTCATTTCGAGTTGATCAATAAATGTCTCCGTGAGCTTTACTCTTGATGATGACATCGCTAGAATCGCTAACCATTGCAATACTTCAAAATATAGCACAATAATTTCTTGCGTCTAGCTTAAGTCTACATGTAAAAAATGCTTGCTCAAGAATGAAATGTTAGATAGTATTGGTTCGCAAACAAACTATTGATAATAGTGGGTTTGATAGCATAAAAGGGCCTATAGCTCAGTTGGTTAGAGCAGCGGACTCATAATCCGTTGGTCGACAGTTCAAGTCTGTCTGGGCCCACCAGATAAAACAACCACTTAGGTGTACTAATCCTAAGTGGTTTTTTAATGTCTAATTTTATGTAAATAGAATTAAGTATTTCATACTAATAAGATTTTGGTGTTTAAGTCATTTAATTTTTCCATAAATTTGCTTGAAAAATTATTGTAAATTTACTTGAGTTATTTGGAAAATATGCTAATAAATAGAAGTGAGTTATTTTTAACTATATTAATGTTTCAGGATGAAATGTCTTTTTTAAATTTTAAATTTGAAAACAATCCAATAAGGAGTTTTGGAAATGCTTCAATTGCTTATGAAATTATTTTGTTTGCATGTCTACGAGTATGAGTATATGCAAGAAATAGGTGAGCATAAGGAATGTAGAAAGTGTGGCATAAATAAGTCACTTTAGCTGATATTATTGATCATTATTAGTGGGCGTAAAGCTCACTTTTTTATTTTTAGGCTGTGCTAAATTAAATTTCGTGTTTCATTATTTAGTTTGAAAGGCTTTTATTCTTTTTGTGAAAACTGAATATTAATCAAAAAAATGGTATAAAAATAATATGAAAATTTAATCAAAATCATTACATTTGCTTTTCGTTTATATCTAAAATTTGTTTAGAAAAAATAACTGTGAATTTCTATATATGAGCAAAAATTTTAAATCGCTAACTTATATTGTCGATGAACATTTAACTGATACTTTATCTTGGCTATGCCATCATCAAGATACTTTTGATTCGTTTATTTACAATGCTCTTACTCAAGAGTTAGCGGTGCAGCATGCAAATGGAACAGATATTATCCGAGTAGGGGATTATCTCAATGCCAGCTATGGCATTTTGCTCACGGCGCATAACTTTGCTGAATAATGTTCTAATAAAAAAAGCCCGAAGTGGGCTTTTTGATAGATGACACAGAACAATAAGTTAGCTTGCCATAGCATCGACTGATAATTGTTTCACATTGGGTTTTGCTTTTTCAGCAATTAAACCTAATTTATCAAATAACTGTTTATCTCTGCCTTCACCTGCATTTGGTGTCGTTAATAGCTTTTCGCCTGAAAAGAGAGAATTTGCACCTGCCATAAATGCGAGTGCCTGATCAGAATCAGACAAAGATTCACGACCAGCAGAAAGACGAATATAACTTTTCGGCATAATAATACGCGCCACTGCAATAGTACGAATCCATTCTGTCACTTCTAATTTTTCAACTTCTGCCAAAGGCGTACCTTCAATCGGAACCAACATATTAATCGGAACAGATTCTGGATGAATGGCCAATGTGGCCAATTCATGTAAGAGCCCAACACGATCTTGCTGGCTTTCACCCAAACCGACAATACCACCGCTACAGACTTTCATGCCCGCTTGGCGAACGAAATCTAAGGTATTTAAACGATCATCAAAAGTTCGCGTCGTAATAATATTGGCGTAGTATTCACGAGAGGTGTCAAGATTATGATTGTAGTAGTCTAAACCTGCTGAATTTAAACGTTCAGCTTGCGATTGGTTTAGCATGCCTAAAGTCATACAGGTTTCTAAACCTAAGGCTTTAACTTCACTGACCATTTCCAGTACATACGGCATATCGCGTTCATGCGGGTTTCGCCATGCTGCGCCCATGCAAAAACGTGAAGAGCCAGCGGCTAAAGCTTCTTTGGCTTCTTGAATGACTTTATCGACTGCAATACGTTTTTCAGCTTCTAGCTTAGAATCGTAACGTGCCGATTGAGAGCAATATTTACAATCTTCAGGACACTTACCTGTTTTGATAGAAAGCAAAGTGCTGACTTGAATCGTATTCGGATCAAAATGTTCACGATGAATGCGTTGTGCTTCAAAAACTAAATCTAAAAAAGGCTGGTTATACAAAGCCTCAATTTCTTGACGTGTCCAGTCATTACGTACATTCGTCATCAGTGAAATCCATAATCATCGTTATTACTTTATTTTATCATACCTAATTTAATTAAAATCTACAGGCATAAAAAGCCAATTTTAATAGTATCTATCGATTAATTTTGTGAATTTATGCTCATTATAAGATTTAACTTTATTCACGAAATTATTCTATTTTTAGCCATTATCGTTACAAAGTTTTTTTGACTTATCTTTTAACTATGCCTTGAACAGGCAACTAATTTTTTTCTACAGATGAAATTTTGTAAATATCTGGAAAACTGAGAGAGTAAACAAAAATATTATTAAAAGATTCAAACTACACCTGATTTAATCATTTGTTCCTGAATCGCCCAATCTATATGGACTTGCACAATTTCATCATGCAAGTCGTAATGCTGTTTTAAAATTTCAATAATTTGATGTGAAAAAGGTGCATTGCCTAAGCCAATGGCAATATTACGCATAAAGCTTTGGTAGCCTGTGCGTCGTAGTGGACTTCCTTCTGTATTGGACAAAAAAGTTTGCTCATCCCATTGCCATAAGTCCAGTAAAGTAACCTGATCTAATCCATGACGTGGATTAAAATCTTCAATCGTGGCTTTTTTGGCAAAACTGTTCCAGGGGCAAATGAGTTGGCAATCATCACAGCCAAACACTCGATTACCAATCCCACGACGTAATTCTTCAGCAATAATCCCTTTATATTCGATGGTTAAATAAGCAATACACTTTCGTGCATCGAGCATATAAGGTTCAACAATCGCTTGTGTGGGACAGATGTCGATACAGGCGGTACAAGAGCCACAATGCTTTGTGGTTGGGCCGTCAAAAGGTAAATCTAATGAAGTAAACAGTTCGCCTAAAACAAAAAAAGATCCTGAGCTTTTATGAATGAGTAAGGTATGTTTTCCAGTCCATCCCATACCAGCATTTTCAGCCAAGGACTTTTCGAATACTGGTGCAGAGTCCGCAAAAGGGCGCGCTTCAAAATCACCTACTTTTTCACGAATTTTTGCCGCCAAAGTTTTTAAGCGTCCGCGCATAACTTTATGATAATCACGACCACGTGCATAGCGTGCAATAATGGCTGCATTGGGTTCATCTGGAATATAACGTGGTTTTGGTGTTTCAACTAAGTAGTTCATCCGAACACAAATAATGCTTTTTGTACCAGGAATGAGTAAGGTGGGGTCAGCGCGTTTCTCTAAATTTTCTTCTAGAAATTTCATATCGCCATGATAACCCCGTTTTAAGTATTCTTTAAAACGCTCCAATTCTGCTTGAGCATCTGGTTTGGCGATGACACAATCACTAAAGCCCAACTCTAAAGCTTGCGCTTTAATCCACTTTTTGAGTGCTTCAGAATCATCTTGATCTAAATGGATTTTTTGTGACAAGGTAGAAGAAACCATAATGAAATATAAAGGGAAAAATAATGCATCAGCAAGTTTACCATAGCAGTGTTTATCATAGCCAAAGTATTCAAGCATGGGAGCAACGCTGGTTTGAGAATAAAAACAGTAGATATGGCTTAATGCAGCAAGTTGCATGGAATATAGCACAACGTTTAATTCCCATTTTTAGGCAAGAGAAAATTCACCACATTGCAGTATGTTGTGGGAAGGGCAACAATGCAGCTGATGGTTATTTAACAGCTAAATATTTAAAAAAAATGGGTTTTGAGGTCGATATTTTTGCGACTGAATTAGGGCAGTCACAAGCATTACAACAAGCGCATCAAGAAGCGATAGAGAGTGAGATTAATATTTATTCAAATTTTAACTTCCAAAAAAAATATGATTGTTATATCGATGCTTTATTTGACCTAGGTCTGAACAGAAATTTAAATCCAGATTTGCAACAGATTATTCAAATTATTAATGCGCAAAAGGGTTTAAAAATAGCCATTGATATTCCAAGTGGTTTACAGGCAAATACTGGTCAGCCCTTACCGTTTGCTATTCAAGCAGATTACACTTTTGCAGTGCTCGCTCTAAAAGCTGGGCTTTTTACAGGGCAAGGAAAAGAATTTGTGGGGCAAATCAAACTCATTTCTCTTATTCCATTTGATGCAGATTTAAAACCGTTGGCTCAGCTTTCATCGCATGATTTTTCACTGCCCAAACGTCAAGCTTTTGGTCATAAGGGGAATTATGGTCATGTACTCGTGGTAGGTGGGCATGCCAATATGGGGGGTGCAGTAATGCTAGCAGGCGAAGCGGCATTTTGTGCGGGTGCAGGCAAAGTTACCGTGGTGTGTCATGAGAAACATCACACAGCAATTTTGGCACGTTCACCCAATATTATGCTGCACGATATTAATGCTTTAACCAAGGCAGAAATTCAAAAGTTATTACAGCAAGTTGATGCAATCAGTTTTGGAATGGGTTTAGGCCGAGATTCATGGTCAGAACAGCAGTATTTAAAATGGTTTCCCCTGATCAATAATAGTGAACATCTAGAAGTAGTCATGGATGCGGATGCTTTATGGTTTTTGGCAGAATATTCTGAACCATTAAAAACACAAACTTATGCAACACCACATCCAGGTGAAGCTGCAAAACTTTTAAAGTGCTCAGTGAAAGATATTGAAGATGATCGAATTGCTGCCATTCAACACCTACAAAATCAGTATGCAGGGCAGTGGGTACTTAAAGGAGCAGGAAGTCTGATTTTAGAAGATCGCTTGTGGATTTGCACGGCAGGCAATGCGGGAATGGGCACCGGCGGGATGGGTGATATTCTGGCAGGAATGTTGGCCAGTTTAAAAGCGCAATTTCACCAGCAGATCCATCTGCATCAAGTTGTAACGCTACACGCTTTAGCAGGTGATTGGCTAGCCGAAAAAGGAATGCGTGGTTTACAGGCCCAGAATATGAATCAAGCGGTTTATCATGTGGTAAATCAGAGAAATCAGAATGCAGAAGCCCATGAAACTTTTATGAATACTTCCAGTCCAAACGATAAGTGATGACTTATAATGCAGAGGGTAAATCTAAATATTAAACTGAAAAATCAGATATAAATTTTAAGCCTAGTAAAGTTGAAATTTTGCTATTTAGTGCTTTAAAGTCGACTAGATATTCTAATAGAATAGTTCATTCTCGCTTCACTGCATGTAGAAGTTTCTCAAATGATTGAGATAAATGTTGATTTAATTCATGCTATTAAAATCATTTGAAATGCTACGCTAAATTAAAGTTCGGTGGAAAAAGTAAAGAGAACGAAATGAATAAATATTTTGTGGTTATGATAGTGCTTATAATTTGTATTTTAATCGTGATTTATACACAGCGAGCTAGCTCAACCTCAAACAAGAAATCATTCAAACACATCGTGCAGAATGAATTCAGTCAATATAAAGTCATCGAAAAGAATGAGAGCTTTGTAATCTGTGAAATCAATTCTCGCAATGAATTAGAGGAATTTATTGTCATTCGAATTGATTCAAATCAGATAAAGAACATTCGAACTTTTGGTCGTAGAGTAACGTTTACTTATTCTAAGCAACCTTCACTGCGTGAAATGCGCAAAGATTTTGCACCTTATCTTTCAAATATTTGAAATTAAGACTTAACGTCTTCTACCACTATAACGACTACGACCCCTTGCCATGCCGCCAAGTGCATTCAATACTGCCATTTTGCTCATACTACCTGAAGCGTGCGCATGACAAATAGCAGCGGCTAAGGCATCAGCAGCATCTTGTTGCGGCTTAATACTTAAATTTAAAATTCGCATGACCATCATCTGGACTTGATCTTTATCAGCTGCACCATAACCCACAACCGATTGTTTTATTTGACGGGCAGTATATTCCGCGACTTGTAAATCTAGGTTGACTAAAGCCGCAATAGCAGCACCGCGTGCTTGACCTAGTTTTAACGCAGAGTCTGGGTTTTGCGCCATAAAAACTTGTTCAACTGCAGCCTCGGTTGGACCATGAAATTTAACAATCCGTTCTACCCCCGCAAAAATGCGTTTTAAGCGTTCGGGCATTTCAGTGGTTTCAGTACGAATGGTTCCAGCATCTACAAAAGTCAATTTTTGCCCATCTTTTTCGATAATTCCGTAGCCTGTCATACGTGAACCCGGATCGATACCAATAATTAATGACATAAAAAGACTTTAAAAATAAAATAATGCCCATATTGTTACATAAGCGTATCAAAAAAGCTTGATCTGGTGATCATGCATAGAATTTTGTCCCCATTTACTTTGTTGAGATTAGATTAATTTTTATGAAATTATTTCTTATTGTTTTAGCTGGCTTAATCCTTGAAATATTCGTCTGGATTGGCGTGGGTGACCTCGTCGGTAGTATGTGGTACGTATTTTTCTGGTTTGTAATCGCCTTTTTTATTGGTCTAAATTTGATTCGTAAATATGCCGTTGGTGTCATGCCGCAGATGCAACAAATGCAAATGGGACAAATGAATGGTGATCCAACATTAACTGCGAATTTACCCAAAATTTTAGCTGGTTTTTTCTTAATGATTCCAGGCTTAATTACCGATGTTTTAGCCGTATTAATTTTGATTCCAGTCGTTCAAAATCTTTTTAAAAATGCCATGATGAAAGCTATGGCAAAACGCCAACAAGCCATGATGGAAAAAATGATGGGCGGGATGATGGGAGGCAATATGAATGGCATGGGCGGTAATGCTTCGGGTCAGAGTCCTTTTGCGGATTTGATGCGTCAAATGCAGGAGATGCAGCAGGGATCAACGCATCAAGATTCGAATGTCATAGATGGCGAAGCCCGTGAGGTTAAGCCTGAAGCCAAAAAAATTGAAATGAAAGATGTAAATAAATAAAGAGATCAATTTTTGTATTCATCAGCCGAATCATAAAGATTCGGCTTTTTTAATCTTGGTTATTTGAGGAGGAGGTATTAGAAAAGAAACATTTATATAACTGAAATAAAAACAATAATTATACTTTTTAAATCATTCATATGTATAAGCGATCATTTTATTGATTAAAATATTTTTGAGAAATTGATTTGGTTTTTTGTGATTTGATTAATTGTTGATCGGGTGCTTTGATGAGAGCATCCAAGTTAGAAGCTATAAAAATTAAAAGAACAGAGCCTAGATTTAAACTAAGTATTTATTAAGCTTTTCATCAGATTTTAATCTTTTCAACCACACTTTGCTCAAGTTGGGTAGATACAGAAGAAATAGATTCTGCTTGATTTTGCTGTTTTTGTAGATGTTGTATATAACGATTCGGCTTTAAAGTTGTTTCAGTATTTTCTGAACCTTGATAACTTCGGCTACGATTTGCACGTTCGCGTAAACCACCTTTTTTAATGAGTTGTACCATTTTTTATACTCCGAATATGATTGTGTGATTTTAACCAAAAATAAAAAATCGAGTTCATTTTTAAATCTGAAAGCATAATATGTTTTGTTTCATAGTGTAACAAAGCATTTCTCTAGAAAGATTTTAATTTCTACTTTATGAAATAAAATAAATCACTTAAGAGTGAAAACAGAAAATTATTGACTGTTGAGTTCAATTTTATTTGTAGAGTGTCTTGTATCTAGATAAAGACTCACATAAGCTCATTGAGAAGGATATGGTCTATCTGGTAAAAACAGATAGCAATAAAAAAAAGAAGGGACACTAAAATAGGAGCATACCTATGCTATATCAATATCATTGTGGTTGTTGTAATCAAGTGGTTGAGTCCAGTGAAAAGGCGTGTTCAAATTGCGGTTCGCACAATATTCGAAGTCCTTTTGGTTTTTGGATTTTTTGTGTCTTAACCTGTTTGGCTGCTGTGATTGTATTTAAAGTGGGACATATTTATTTGCAAGATCATCAGGAAATTCCTGTTCAGCAATCGGTACTTGAAGCCATTAATGAAAAGTAATAAATAACAGCAAAATATAGTCGTCGTCATTTTAAATCCTGACATTCACCTAAAATGTCAGGATTTGGCCGAGTTTAATTGAGAAAATTTGCTTTGTTAAGCACAGAGAGCGTTTGATTGACCTGAAAAATCTTACTTCGAATATTATCAATCCCAAAACTTTCTAAACGTGCAGTGTGCATTTTCAGATATTGTTCAGCATGTTTTTGCTCATCAAATAAATAAATTCCGCCAGCTTCTTGAGTCTCAGCATTTTCAGTCCAAATTTTCCAGCGTAAGCCTTGTTCTTGATTAATACTTTCTGCCAAAGCTTGAAAAGCCTCTGACATTTCTTGTCCAAAAGGTCCGTGAGTCGGAAAATCTACTTGTAATATAACGGCCATTTTATTTTCCTTCTCGTTTTTAAATATGATGAAGCTTAAAATATATCTCAGTTTTAGATTTGATGATCATTTTAAATTTTTAAAAAGTCATTAAAAAAGCTCACCAGTGTGAGCTTTTAAATTGAGAACAATTGACTTTAAAGTTTAAAGTCCTGCTGAAGCTTTAAGTGCTTCAACTTTATCCGTTTTTTCCCAAGTAAATGCATGATCTGAACCTTCACGGCCAAAGTGACCATAAGCAGCAGTTTGCTTATACATTGGTTGGATCAGGTCTAACATGCGGGTAATACCGTATGGGCGTAAGTCAAAGTGTTCACGGACCAATTGAATAATCAGTTCTTCAGCCACTTTTGCAGTATTAAAGGTATTAATGGAAATAGAAGTAGGCTCTGCAACACCAATCGCATAAGACACTTGAATTTCACATTTGTCTGCAAGACCAGCAGCCACGATATTTTTCGCAACATAACGACCCGCATATGCAGCAGAACGATCAACTTTTGATGGGTCTTTACCAGAGAAAGCACCACCACCATGACGTGCCATACCACCATACGTATCGACGATAATTTTACGGCCTGTTAAACCGCAATCACCTACAGGTCCACCAATCACAAACATTCCCGTTGGGTTGATGTGGAATTTGGTGTCTGCATGGAACATCTCCGCAGGAATCACTTGTTTCACAATTTCTTCAATAATTGCTTCTTTTAAAGCAACTTGTGAAATCTCAGGATCATGTTGCGTTGAGAGAACCACTGCATCCAAACGAACAGGCATGCCATTTTCATAAGCAAAAGTGACCTGACTTTTCGCATCAGGGCGTAACCAAGGTAAACGGCCATTACGACGTAGTTCAGCTTGCTTTTCCATTAAACGATGCGCATATGAAATTGGTGCAGGCATCAGTACGTCAGTTTCACGACTTGCATAACCAAACATTAAGCCTTGATCACCAGCACCTTGATCTTCAGGTTTTTGACGATCAACACCTTGAGCAATTTCAGGTGACTGTTTGCCAATCATGTTAATGACGGCACAGGTTGAACCATCAAAACCAAGGTCTGAATGGTGATAACCAATACCATTCACGGTTTGACGTACAATTGCTTCAAAGTCTACATTTGCTGTTGTTGTGATTTCACCTGCAAGGACTACAGCACCTGTTTTTACAAGCGTTTCACAAGCAACCCGTGCAAATGGGTCCTCCGTTAAGATTGCATCCAAAATAGCATCACTGATTTGGTCAGCCATTTTATCCGGATGGCCTTCGCTTACAGATTCCGAGGTAAATACAGCGTACTCGCGCATAAGTCCTATCACAGTTAATTCAAAAGACGCAATATGTTACATCGAGTTCGACTTTTCGACCAGTTCTACTCGACCAAAATGCCTGAAATTATTTCAATTTTACGACTTTTTAATTGATATGAGCATTTAAAAAACTGATAAGGAATCAAAAATGTGGATCTAAACTAAGTTTTCACTCTTACATATTTTGAGAATAATAAATCAAGCAAGTGATAGCTGACTTGAGCCACCTAGAGATTTTATCTTTATATTTTTAATATTTTAATGCTTATCAATGGCTTAAATTTTACTAAAATTCATTTTATAAAATAGAAAAAATTTTAAAACAAATATTAAGGTCAATCACAGAGTCATTATTATATGAATTTTTGATTTATTTTAATTAAAGTGAATTTTATTCATTTAATAAATTTTCTAGAGAATAATTTTTTCATAAGAGATGAAAAGTTCAGATAAAAGCATGAATAAGTAAAATAAGGACATTTGTCGCAGCATTTAATTGTTGAATTGAAAATTGAAAATTTTAGTCATCACATTTTTAGTGTAGAAATTCTCCTATTTTTGGCTCTTCATCAATAAAATTGATACTAAATTTCACTTAATTGTGAATAAGAGATAAGCAGTCACGAATAAATGTGGAAATGTTGACTATTAGGCTTTACCCCTTGGCGTTTTTTTAAGACAATATAGCCAACTTTGAATGTTCCTATTCATGATCTTCTTTAAACGATTTAGTTGGACGCTGACCTATGACAACCCCGCTTAATGAACGTCGTATTGCAAACGCAATTCGTGTATTGGCAATGGATGCTGTGCAAAAAGCAAATTCAGGACATCCAGGCGCTCCAATGGGGATGGCAGATATCGCTGATGTGGTGTGGCGTGATTTTTTAAACCACAACCCAAGCAATCCACAATGGGCAAACCGCGATCGTTTTGTTTTGTCGAATGGTCATGGTTCAATGCTGCAATATGCATTGCTACATTTAGCAGGATATGACCTATCAATTGATGACTTGAAATCTTTCCGTCAATTGCATTCAAAAACGCCAGGTCATCCTGAATTGGGTTATGCGCCGGGGATCGAAACGACGACTGGTCCATTAGGACAAGGGATTGCCAATGCGGTAGGTTTTGCGCTGGCTGAAAAAACCTTAGCCGCTCAGTTCAATAAAGATGACATCCAAGTGGTTGATCATTTTACGTATTGTTTCTTGGGTGATGGTTGTTTAATGGAAGGTGTTTCTCATGAAGCATGTTCATTGGCGGGTACTTTGGGTCTAGGCAAACTGGTTGCTTATTATGACGACAATGGTATTTCAATTGATGGTGAAGTTGAAGGTTGGTTCTCTGACGATACAGAGCAACGTTTCCACGCTTACGGTTGGCAAGTAATTAAAGTTGATGGCCATGATACAGAGGCATTACGTGCTGCAACCTTAGAAGCCAAAGCTGAAGCAACGAAGCCGACATTAATTATTTGTAAAACGATTATTGGTTTAGGTTCGCCAAATAAACAAGGTAAAGAAGATTGCCACGGCGCACCTTTAGGGAACGACGAAATTACGCTAACGCGCGAAGCTTTAGGCTGGACTGAAGAAGCATTTGTTATTCCTGAAGACGTTTACGCGGCTTGGAATGCAAAAGATAAAGGTGCGAAATCTGAAGCAGCTTGGAATGAAACTTTTGCTGCCTATGCTACAAAATATCCAACGGAAGCTGCTGAGCTGAAACGTCGCATGTCAGGCGATTTACCTGCTGATTTTGCGGCTAAAGCAGATGCATATATTGCTGAAGTGAATGCAAAAGCTGAAACCATTGCAACGCGTAAAGCCAGTCAAAATGCATTACAAGCTTTTGGACCTTTACTGCCTGAAATTTTAGGTGGCTCTGCTGACTTAGCGGGTTCTAACCTGACCATTTGGAAAGGTTGTGAAGGTATTCAGGATAATCCTGCGGGTAACTATGTACACTACGGTGTGCGTGAATTTGGTATGACTGCGATTGCCAACGGTGTTGCACTGCACGGTGGTTTTATTCCTTACGTTGCAACATTCTTGATGTTCATGGAATATGCACGTAATGCGGTACGTATGTCTGCATTGATGAAACAACGTGTGATTCATGTTTATACCCATGACTCAATTGGTTTGGGTGAAGATGGTCCAACACATCAACCTGTAGAACAAATTGCATCACTACGTGGAACACCAAATTTAAATACATGGCGTCCATGTGACACAGTTGAAGCGGCAATTTCTTGGAAATCTGCATTATTACGTTCAGAAGGTCCATCTGCACTGATTTTCTCACGTCAAAATTTGGCTTTCCAAACACGTACTCAAACTCAAATTGAGGATGTTGCGAAGGGTGGTTATATTCTGGCTAAAGAGAAAGGTGAGTTAAAAGCGATCATTATTGCAACAGGTTCAGAAGTATCACTTGCAATGGAGGCACATGCTCAGCTTGAAGGCGTACGTGTTGTGTCTATGCCGTGTGCTGAAGAGTTTGTAAAACAAGATGCCGCATATCGTGAAGCTGTTCTTCCTGCAAATATGCGTGCGCGTGTTGCTGTTGAAGCTGCACATGTCGATTACTGGTGGAAATTTGTCGGTCTGGATGGACGTGTGATTGGAATGACGACTTATGGTGAATCTGCGCCAGCAAAAGATTTATATCAGCATTTTGGTATTACCACTGAAGCAGTGGTTGCTGCTGTACAAGAATTAACTGCGTAATTATTTATTGTTTTATTTAACGACACAGTGAGTTTGAAAACGCTCCCATCGGAGCGTTTTTTATTGTGTGATGACCAATGAATTCTGCTGTTTAAAATTTACTAAATATGACTGGCAGTTTTGATCGGAAAGTATATAGTTGCAGCATTCATTCCGTATACATCTAGCTATGGTTTCATAAACCATAAGTGAGGAAATTATGAGCCTTTATGAACAGATTAGTGATGAAATCACTTTGATGGATGTGGGCGAGCAAAAGTGGATTGGACAGGATTTGCCTCTTGAATCCATGATGGCAGTCGTACTCATGTTGAAAGAACTTGATGAAGAGAAAGTCATTAAAGTTCGTCGACAAAATCGTGAAAAAAATACGGGTTTAAAACAGATTGATCGTGTTTTGGTTGAAAAGTTATAAATATTTAAAAATCCTTTAAAAGCCCCATCTGGGGCTTTTATTATTTGAGCTCACTTATTTTCTAAAGTGTTAATTGAGTCTGAATATGAATAGTGGAGGTGAGTAATTTATGAACGGGACAGTTTTCAGCCACTTTCAATAAGCGTTTATGCTGCTCTTCAGTAAAATTGCCTTTTAAAGTAATTTTACGTTCAATGATATTTTGGCCTATTTCAGGGTCACCCGCTGGATTTAAAACTAAATCGACTTGAACATGTTCTAACGTTATTTCTTTATGATCTGCATACATTTGTAAAGTGACTGTTGTACATGCACCTAAAGCTGAAAGCAAAAGTTGTATTGGGTTGGGAGCTGTATCTTGTCCACCTTTTGAGAGAGGTTCGTCTACATACCAAGTATGACCTGAAGGATCAGTAAGTGTAACGCGATAGGGTGTGGTTGTATTTTGAGCTTGCACGCTATGAATCATAAGAATTATTTTTTAAAAAATGATCTAGATATAGAAAACTTTATAGTGCATGAAGACTGTTTGTTTTTTGTATTAAATTATTCTCAGATAATCAGTAAAAACAATATTTTTATAAATTATTTTTAA
Organism: Acinetobacter albensis; assembly: GCF_900095025.1. Classification (GTDB taxonomy): domain Bacteria; phylum Pseudomonadota; class Gammaproteobacteria; order Pseudomonadales; family Moraxellaceae; genus Acinetobacter; species Acinetobacter albensis. The sequence goes on from NZ_FMBK01000002.1 coordinate 242,839, forward strand.
AATCTATATTTTTATCAATTGCTTAGTTTTATCTATTATTTTTAAATATCAGACATTAATAAAGCCCTATAGATTGTTCTATTCTTGCAACATATCGTTTTATCAAGAGCAGTGAATTAAGATAGGAAAGGTATAAACTCATCACTATTCGAAAACGAGATAAAAACACATGAACTTAAAAGCAATCACTTTAGGCTTGGCAGTTGCATCAATTGCAACATTCTCTATCGCAAAACCTGTTGCGTACAAAATTGACCCAACCCATACTGCCACTGTTTTTTCTTGGAATCATTTAGGCTTCTCTACGCCTTCTGCCAACTTTACTGATATTCAAGGCACAATTAACGTTGACAATGAAAAGCCTGCCAATTCTTCAGTGAATGTGACTATTCCTGTTAGCAGTATCAATTCAAATGTGCCTGCTTTAGACAAAGAGTTTCAACAAGAGGGTTGGTTTGATGCAGCCAAATATCCAAACATTACTTTTAAAAGTACCAAACTAGAAACCAAAGATAAAAAGCATTTTAAAATCACGGGTGATTTAACCGTCAAAGGTATTACTAAACCCGTTGTATTGGATGCTGTACTAAACAAACGCGGTATTCATCCAATGAGTAAATTGGATACAGTGGGTTTTAATGCAACCACCTCTTTTAATCGTTCAGCATTTGGCATTGGTAACCTTGTACCGAATGTAGGCGATAAAATTACGGTCAATATCACCACTGAAGCATCGGTTGCTGCTCCTAAATAAATAACGCTTGTGTAATAAAAAAGCACCCTAACTTTAGGGTGCTTTTTTAATTTTTTAATTTTAATCACGATTGAGAATCAAATAACAGCCAAAGCTAATAAAAATACCGCCAGTCAGACCATCAATCCATTGGCTTAAACGTTGATATGCGCTATTCATTTTCTGCCAAGAAAATAAATACGCGACCAGTGCAAACCAAATCAAGCTTTCAATCCAGATGAGAGTCAATAAAGAACTTTGAGTGCTTAAGGGTAAATCTGCATTGATTGCCAAAGAAAAAACACTACTAAAATAAACCAAGGCTTTCGGATTTGCCATATTGGTGAAAAAGCCTTGTAATAATAAAGAAGTTTTGGATTTAGGCGCACTAGCTAAATTTTGAAGCGTTATAGGTTTTTGATTAAATGCAGATTTTAATAATTGGATGCCCAAGTAGAAAAGATAGACCCCACCCAAAATAATTAATGCCTGTTGTAACCAAGCAATTTTTTGAAAGAGAAAATGCAAACCACTCAGCGCACAAATCGCCCAGACCAAAATACTTAAGGAAATTCCTAAAGCCGCGAACATAGCATGAGATCGAGATTGACGAATTGCACATTGAGTGACAAAGAAAAAATCTGGACCAGGACTGAGCAGGGCAAAAAAATGAATGATGGCAATACTTATAAAAAGTGTCATCGGATGACCTGATTCGTGGAAGATGACACTTTTATAATGTGCAAATTAAGGCTTGTACAGCTTAATTTTCAATGATCTGTTTTAAATATTGCTGAATAATTTTGCCTGACACTTGTTCTAGTGCTGAAGCATAACGAAGATTATCTGATCTGAGCGCTGAAATATTGATATTGGCTTGTCGAAGCTCACAGGTATGACCAATTAACCATTTTTCCAAACTTTCTCCCGCCACTTCAAGATGAAATTGTAAGGCTAAAATATTTTTTCCTATCGAAAAAGCCTGATGTGGATAAAGTGCTGAGCTTGCTAATAATTCAGCATGTTCAGGCAAATCGAAAGTATCGCCGTGCCAATGTAAGACAGGAGTGTTGCTTAACGCTGAAAGCAGATTATTTGCACTATCTGAAATATTCAGCGTACTCCAACCAATTTCTTTTTGATCTCCTGCATAAACTTTCGCACCCAAAGCATGTGCAATCAGTTGAGCACCCAAGCAAATGCCTAAAGTAGGTAAATTTTGTTTTAAACGTACTTTAAGTAAGTCTATTTCTTTTTGTAGGAAAGGGTAGTCGTTACTTTCATATACCCCAAGTGGGCCGCCTAAAATAATCAATAAGCCTTTATGCTGAAATGCTTTGGTTAAATCATCAACACCTGCTTCAAAATAACGTACCCGAAAGCCAAGTTGATAAAATACATCTTCTAATGCGCCTAAGTCCTCAAAGGCAAGATGTTGAACGGCATAAATAGTATCGGGAAAGTCTGTCGAAGTGCTGAGCATAAGAACGTTCAAAAAAATTGAAGAGAATAAGAATTTAGCCTGAATATAAAGAAAAATGAAGATATTAATGGAGGTTGAGTGAATATTTTTCAATTTAAGATTCATGCTTTCAGCGCTGAGCTTATTTAAGATTTTGGCAAAGAACTCAATAAAAATAACCACTTTTAAAATGAACAGATCATCTTTGATATTTAAAAATTATTTAATAGCTCAAAGATCATCCTTTTGTTATCGCAACAGATTGGCGCAAGTGTAAAGGAGCAATATAAAATAAAAAAGCGAACCAAAATTCGCTTTTTTATTTTATATTTAAATCATTAGAGGATTAATTTTTTAGAAAAATCCCATCGGTTTGGTTGCATAACTGACCAATAAGTTTTTGGTTTGTTGATAATGATCAAGCATCATTTTATGGTTTTCACGACCAATCCCTGATTTTTTATAACCTCCAAACGCGGCATGGGCAGGGTAAATATGATAACAGTTCGTCCATACTCTTCCAGCTTGAATGGCACGACCTGCTCGATAAGCCGTATGCGCTGAACGTGACCAAACTCCTGCACCTAAACCATAAATTGTGTCATTGGCAATTTGGATTGCATCGTCAAAATTTTTAAATGTCGCGACGGAAAGCACAGGGCCAAAAATTTCCTCTTGGAAAATTTTCATGTTATTTGTGCCTTTAAAAATGGTCGGCTCAATATAGAAACCTGCTCCAACTTCACTCCGGTCATTGCCACCTGTAAGCACTTGAGCACCTTCACTACGACCTGTGGCAATACAACCTAAAATTTTATCTTGCTGTTCTTGAGATGCTTGCGCACCAATCATGGTATCGGTATCCAGAGGATGACCCGTCTTAATCCGTTTTACCCGTTCAACTGCCATTTCTAGAAATTGATCAGCAATACTTTCCTGCACTAATGCACGAGAAGGGCAAGTGCAAATTTCACCTTGATTTAAGGCAAACATGGCAAAGCCTTCTAATGCTTTATCTAAATAATCATCATGTTGTGCCATCACGTCTTCAAAGAAAATGTTTGGTGATTTGCCACCCAATTCAAGCGTGACTGGAATAATATTTTCAGTTGCATACTGCATAATTTGCTGACCGACGGCAGTTGAACCCGTAAAAGCAATTTTGGCAATCCGTGGGTTGGTTGCAAGTGGCCGACCCACCTCGATCCCGTAACCATTGACGATGTTCAATACACCTTCAGGCAGCAAGTCTTGAATGAGTTCAGCCAATACCAAAATACTGGCAGGGGTTTGTTCAGCAGGCTTTAAAACAATGCAATTACCAGCAGCGAGCGCAGGGGCTAATTTCCACGTGGCCATGAGAATAGGGAAATTCCAAGGAATAATTTGCCCGACGACACCTAAAGGTTCATGAAAATGATAGGCAACAGTATCTTCATCAATTTCTGAAATACCACCTTCTTGGGCACGAATACAGCCTGCAAAATAGCGAAAGTGATCAATTGCTAAAGGAATATCAGCTGCTAAGGTTTCGCGAATAGGTTTGCCGTTATCCCAAGTTTCTGCAACTGCCAAAAGTTCTAAATTGGCTTCTAAACGGTCAGCAATTTTTAATAAAATATTGGAGCGAGTTGTAGGAGATGATTTATTCCACTGTGTTTTGGCTTTATGGGCCGCATCCAGTGCAAGTTCAATATCTTCAACTGATGAACGTGGAATTTTGGTAAAAACCTGACCATCAACAGGAGAAATATTGTCAAAGTATTCACCTTTTACAGGTGCTAACCATTGTCCACCAATAAAATTTTCATATTGAGTTTTAAACTGAATTTTTGAACCATCTTGATTAGGGTCGACATAACGCATATGTATATTCCTTTGCTTCTTATGATGTATTAAACCGTATCTACAATTTGCTATAAGGTACTTTTGTACATTACTGAATGAGCATACAGGGAATAAGGTCGCAAATAAGTGGAGGAAAAGAAGGGTTACAATCTTTGTCAGATATCCTTTAAAAATAAATCTGATCATGGGAATCATGAATGATGCTGAAAATGGAGAGTAAGAAAGGATAAAAAATAGGATGTAATTTGGAAGTGAGAGAAAAATAGGGCAGTCTAGGTAAATGAGCTGTGAATCGTTCTTTTCTTATTGAAATTGATCGGTTCTAACGGAGTTGAAAGATAAAATAAAGCATATTTTCTGCGTTGAAAGTTCCTGTATATTTTTTAGCATCTTTGATGTAGCAAGTTTTCCTAAAAAGATTGATGCAATAGAACAAGGAATGGAAATCATACCCAAAATATTCTATGCATCAAATTTGATTAAGCTCTAAAGAATAAGGTTTTTTTAAAAATTGCTTTATAGCCCTTTTTGTTTAAGCCATTCAAACAGCTGTTGATAGACATTTTCACGTACCGATCTTTCAGACAAAACTAAGTCATGGATGCCATTTTTTATTTCGCTAATGCTGACATCTCCTTTAATTTTTTTGGCGTACTTTTTAATATGTTGGACATCTAAAATCACATCACTTTTGAGGGCATCAGCATGCCATTTTTTTGGGTTTTTTGTCTGATGGGAATGCATGACTAATACAGGAATATTAAGATGCACCCCACGATGAATTTCTTTTTGTGCTTCAAAAATGGCCCTTACAAAACTTAAGCGAACCATAGGGTAGGCGGTTTTTTTCCATTCCAGATTAAAATCCCATTCGCCATTCATGGTTTTATGCAAACTAGGGACATAGAATTTATTCAACTCACTTGGAAATTTTAAATCTGGACAAAGTTTGCCAATACGACTTAAATTTGGAACACCCAATTTTTTCTTGATGGGGTTCATATTGAAGTCATAAAAAGGACTATTGACCCAAAGTGCTTTAATTAAAGGATGTTCTGGATGGTGGGCTGCATACAAGGTGGTGGTTAAACCACCAGTAGAATGTCCACTCAGCACAATAGCATCATGACCTTCAGCTGCAATGATATCAAGCGCTTGGCCAATTTCAGCATCATATTCGGCTAGGTCACGCACGTTATAATATTTTTGATGTGGTAGGTACGAGCGTCCATATTTGCGTAAATCAACGGCGTAAAAATCAAAACCATGTTGATTAAACTGCTCTGCCATTTCAGTTTGAAAGAAATAATCAATAAAACCATGAATATATAGGACGGCTTTATGGGTTGTTGATCCTGCCTTTTTACGGATTAAGGTTGCTGTGACTTGACCTTCATGATCATCGGGAAAATTTAAAGTGGCCTGTTCATAGCCCATTCCCAATATATCTTGTTGATAAAGCGGTTCAATGATTTTTCTGGTCATTTTGCTGTACCTTCGATGGAGACATCTAAGTTTTTAAAATTATAGATATTGTTTGATCAGATCATAAGACAGATCATAAAGTTGTTGCGCCAATTGCATGTCTTTAGACTTTGGCGAACGAAGTGCAGGTGTTTGCACACTGGCGTACTGTCCATTCTTTTTTGCCCATGATTTGTCTAAAGCCATTTTTTTAATGAGCTGAGCAGGTTTGCTGGCAGGAATTAAAGCCAAGGAAACCACTCGATATTGAAGTTTAGGCAGCTGACGATATAACTCAGAATCGACTACACCTGGATGGATCGCATTACTGGTCACATTGGAATGTTGAAGTTGTTTCGCCAACACATGACTAAACAATAAATTCTGCAATTTACTGCTGCCATAACTTGAAAAGGTATGATAAGCAGGATGATGATCTGCATGAAAATTTTCAGGCTGAATACGTCCAGCCCAGTGTGCCAGTGAAGATAAATGAATAATTCGACCTTGTTGCGCTTTTTTGAGCAAAGGTAACAATTTTAAGGTCCATAAATAATGGCCCAGATAATTTACCCCAAAATGTTTTTCAAAACCGTCTTCTGTACGCGCCAGATGGGTGGAAATGAATCCTGCATTGTTAATTAAAACATCAATATGATTATATTGAGATAAAATTTGATTGGCTGAATGGTTAACTTTTTCGAGACTATTTAAATCAAGTTCAATCAGATCAACTTGACCTTTGCCTTGTTGTTGCAAGAGCTGTCTGGCTTGCTGCGCTTTTTCCATATTTCTACAGGCCAGAATGACATGATGACCCTCATTTACAAACTGTTCCGCAGTTTTGAGCCCAATGCCTGCATTGGCGCCGGTAATTAGAATTGTTTTCATTATTTTAATTGCATTTTCTGTAAAGGTGGACTCATTTATAAACCGAATAGGGTCGATAGTGAATACTTATTCAGCATTTTCAAACATAAAAAAATATAATGACGAAGATCTTGCTTCAACAGGGACGATCTGTGATCCATTCTATATCTATCACTATTTCTATAGACGTATTTAGCTCATAGAGCAAAAACCTTTCATTTTTGAAGTTGTACTGCGTCGTTATTTTTCTGCATGAATAGGTTTTGGCTTTAAAAGGTCACTTATTCTTTTAAATATAAAATACAGTTTTGACTGATTTGTTCAATTTCTGCTATATCAATTTCAATTTGATCCCATTTCTGCATTTGTTCAATTAACCATTTAAAATCCTCACTTCGAGGTTTTGAAGATTCATGAACAAAGTAACGGATAATCATTTGAATGGAGTGAAATTTTTGTACATGAATACGATCAGAACATTGAAATTGAATAATATTAAACTCAATCAACATTTGCCAGACCGCTGTGTAATCTTCTAATATTTTGAGCTCTTGTTGTGCTTTTTGAATGGCTTGAACTAAAGCAAAATGGGTATGTGGATGTTGCTCAGCCCAATCTGCAGTAACAGCCAATACTTTATCTGCCACTGGGGGAATGATGTCTTGGCTTTCGGCTACAATCTGACTCATTCCAGAAAGTTCGGCTTGAGTATTCCATGGCTCACCCACACAAAAACCATCAATCACATGGTTACTCAAAGCTTCAAACATGTAGGGCGGCGGTAGTGTCGCCAGTTTGATATGTTGAGCAATATTGATGTTAGCTAAAGCCAACCACTCTCTTATACAATAATGGTGGATAGACTGCTGAAACACATGTGCTAACTGAATGGATTTCTGTTGTTGTAGTGCAGAGACTATTTTCTGTGCCGATTCCTGCGCGCTATCTTGCCTTGAAATATGGAGCTCAAAACATAATTTCTGACTTAAACTAATAAATGCACAATTTTGACTTAAAACCAAAGCCGTCTGTAAAGGAATGCCAAGCTGATCTTTACCTAATGCAGCAGCAGGCAGCATGGCAGATAAACAATGTGCTGCATCTAAGAAACCAAAAGCCAAGCGATCTCTTAAACTTGCCCAAGACGCTTCTTTGACCAAAGTGACCTTTAAACCCAGTTCATCAAAAAAACCGCGTTGCTTGGCCCACAGTATGGCCACACAATCCAACAAAGGAATGTAGCCGATTTGAATTTCATTTTTTTCTAAATCGGTCATAGTTCAATCCTTCAGTTGGTTTTGTAACAGTTGTTGAGCATCTAACAGGCGTCGCGACATTTCCCCAATGGTCATGCGATGACTCATGGCATTTTTTCTTAGCAGTTGAAATGCTTGATCTTCAGTTAAAGCATGTAAGTGCATCATCAAAACTTTGGCTTTTTCGACATCTTTACGGTCTGCCAATTTATTTTTCGTTTCTTCTAAATCACCCAATAATTTCTTATGTTTTTTAAATTGTTCAATTGAAATCTCTAAAATATTTTCCAATTTACTCGGATCAATACCATCGACGATATACGCCGTGACGCCTGCATCAATTGCATTTCTAATGGTATCTTTATGACTGTTTTTCGTAAATAAAACTGTGGGTAAATCGAATTGACTCACGCAACTCTCAATAACATCGCGCTGCGGATGATCCATATCTAACAAAATTACATCGGCATAGAGTTGCTCCAATCGGAACATATTTAAATGATCAATCGTCAAACAGGCGACGACATCGAAATGATGTTCGATCAAGGACGCTTTAATATAATTAGCACGCTCTTGATCATCATCAATCAATGCGATTTTAAGTTTTGGCATAAGGGCTAAACAACAGGCAAAGCCTGAAAAAAATTATAGTAAAAATAAAGCAATTACAGTGCCAAGATATTAATTATTATATTTAATTAATTAAATCAATAATCTAGATTTAACTCTATATTTTTGTGCACTGTCTTAAAGCAAAAATGCGCTATGAGAATGCAGGATCTGGAGTGTTTTTAGTTGCTCCCTAGGGTTTGGCTCTCTGAAATAACACTTCTATAAGCTTAAACACAATAGATAGAAATTATAAAAATTATTATTTATAAATAGGTTATCTAATTTTTTATTTACTTGGCACGGTGTTTGCATTATTTAATTTGAGTCAAAGACGACTCTAAAAAATTTGTAAGACGGCCAACGACGTCCGTTCTGATCGAATCTGATATGCAGCAACCCGCATAGCAGATAACCCTACACGTTCAGTTCAGGAAGGAGATGACAATGTCTTCAAATTTATATGCTAAAAAAGCCACAAAAATAAGTCTTTTTAACTTCAGCAGCGCAGCGACACGAGCCTTCCATATGAGTTGGCTCGCTTTTTTTGTCTGTTTCTTTGCATGGTTTGCCTGCGCACCTTTAATGCCTGTTATTGCTGGTGAATTTCATCTGACGAAAGATCAAATTGCCAATATTAATATTGCTGCCGTTGCTATCACTATTTTGGTGCGTCTGATTGTGGGTCCACTCTGTGATAAGTATGGTCCTCGAAAAACCTACACGGCATTGCTCATTATCGGCAGTATTCCAGTCTTTGGCGTGGCATCGGCCAACAGCTATGAATCTTTCTTGTTCTTCCGTTTATTGATTGGTGCGATTGGTGCCAGTTTTGTCATTACTCAATATCACACCAGTATTATGTTTGCGCCAAATGTCGTGGGAACTGCAAATGCAACCACAGCAGGTTGGGGAAATGCAGGCGGTGGTGCAACGCAAGCACTGATGCCACTGATGCTGGCGGCTTTGGTCATGTTTGGTGTCGAGCAAGCCATGGGCTGGAGAATTGCACTCATTGTGCCGGGTGTATTAATGCTGATAGTGGGTGCAATGTACTGGAAATTTACCCAAGACTGCCCACAAGGTGATTTTAAAGAACTCCGTGCAGAAGGTGTACAGGTCGGTAGTGATAAAAAAGGCGGTTTAGCTATTTTAAAACATGCAGCCAAAAACTACCGCGTATGGATATTGTTTGGTGCTTATGCAGCGTGTTTTGGAATTGAAATTTTTATTCACAATATTATTGCACTGTATTTTGTTGACCACTTTCAGTTCGGTTTAAAAGAAGCTGGTTTTGCTGCGGGGATCTTTGGATTGCTAGCACTATTTGCCCGTGCTTTGGGCGGAATTGTTTCAGATAAAATCGCGATTAAAAAAGGCTTGGATGGGCGTACCAAAGTTTTGTTCAGCATGATTTTGCTGGAAGGTGTGTTCTTAATTTTATTCTCACAAATGAATACCGCCATTCTCGCCATTCTTGTGATGACCGTATTTGCATTGTTCACTCATATGGCTTGCGGTGCAACCTATGCACTTGTTCCATTCATTGATCGTGATGCTTTAGGGGGTGTAGCAGGCATTATCGGAGCGGGTGGTAACGTTGGTGCAGTTGCAGCAGGTTTCTTGCTTAAAGGAATGTTAGACATTCAAACCACGCTCATGATTTTGGGTGGTTTAGTGGTTATTTCGGCCAGTTGTGTGTTGATGATTCGCTTCTCTGTTGAACATAAAGAGAAAGAACAAAAGTTATTTGATGCCGCAGTACTTGAGCGTCAAAGCCTTGAACAAAACGCATCAGCCACTATCAAGCAAAGCGTTTAAGTCGAAGCATAACGATAAGAATTGAGGAGAATAGAAATGAAATTAGTAATGATTGGTCATGGCATGGTCGGCCATAAATTCATTGAATCTGTGTTGGAACACGCAGGCGATGACATTGAAATCACTATATTGGCAGAAGAACCACGTTTAGCCTATGACCGTGTACATTTAACAGAGTACTTCACAGGAAAATCAGCCAAAGATCTCACTCTTTGCCGCTCTGACTTTGCTGATGCCTATGGTATTGACCTACGTTTAAGCACTAAAGCATCCTCAATTGATACCGTAAATAAAACAGTCACGACCCATCACGGCGATGTGATTGTTTATGACAAATTAGTTCTGGCAACTGGTTCCTATGCTTTCGTTCCACCGATTTCAGGCAACGACCGTCAAAATTGCTTTGTTTATCGAACTATTGATGACTTGGATGCCATTCGCACTGCGAGTTTAAATGCAAAGACTGGCGTCGTAATTGGCGGCGGACTATTAGGTCTTGAAGCCGCCAAAGCCTTACGCGATCTGGATCTGGAAACACATGTGGTTGAATTTGCACCACGCCTCATGGCAGTACAGATTGATGATCTGGGTGGAAAGGTTTTACGCTCTAAAATTGAAAATTTAGGGGTGAAAGTTCATACCCAAAAAGCCACATCATCTATTGAAAAGGGTGCAAATAGCACGCATGTGATGAAGTTTGCTGATGGTTCAGAACTTGAAGCTGATATCGTTTTATTTTCTGCAGGAATTCGCCCACGTGATGAACTAGCACGTCAAAGTGGTTTGGCCATTGGCGAGCGTGGAGGTATTGTCATTAATGATTATTGCCAAACTTCTGAGGCCGATATTTATGCGATTGGTGAATGTGCACTGTGGCAGAACAAAATTTATGGCTTGGTTGCACCAGGTTATGACATGGCACGTATTGCAGCAAAACATGTGATGGAACAGGCTTGCAACGAATTTGCAGGCGCAGACATGAGTACCAAACTTAAACTTATGGGCGTAGATGTCGCATCGGTGGGTGATGCCCATGCCATAACACCAAAATCTCTCAGCTATTTCTATGCTGATGAAGAAACCATGACTTATAAAAAAATCGTGGTGAATAACGACAAAACCAAACTGTTGGGAGCAGTCTTGGTGGGTTGTGCCAAAGAATATAATGATCTTTTACAAATGATGCTTAATGGCTTAGCACTTCCTGAAAACCCTGAAAGCTTAATCATGCCAGGCTATGCTCAGTCTGCTGCTAAAACAGGCGGAAGTGGCGTCGATTTACTGCCTGACAGTGCCACCATTTGTTCATGTAATAACGTGTCTAAAGCAGATATTTGCTCTGCTATTGCCGAAGGTTCAACCTCACTGGGTGCATTGAAAAAATGTACCAAAGCAGCAACTGCTTGCGGTGGTTGTTCAGCATTGGTGACTCAGGTTTTAAAATCTGAATTGCAACGCCAAGGCGTCACAGTCAATAACCATCTGTGTGAGCACTTTGCCTATTCACGTCAAGAGCTGTATCACTTGGTACGTGTCAATGAGATTAAAACCTTTGATGATCTGATTCAGCAACATGGTCATGGTTTGGGATGTGATATTTGTAAACCCACTGCCGCAAATATTTTAGCGTCTTGCTGGAATGATTTTGTGTTGAAACCAAGCCATGCAGGTCTACAAGACAGTAATGATTATTACCTCGGCAATATTCAAAAAGATGGTTCTTATTCGGTTGTACCACGTATGGCAGGTGGCGAGGTCACTCCAGACGGTTTAATTGCTGTAGGTCAAATTGCCAAAGAATATGGTTTATATACCAAACTCACAGGTGGACAGCGTGTCGATATGTTTGGTGCACAATTGCATCAGTTGCCTGAAATTTGGGAAAAACTGATTCATGCGGGGTTTGAGTCTGGTCATGCTTACGGTAAATCATTACGCACCGTAAAGTCCTGTGTCGGCAGTACATGGTGTCGTTATGGTGTGGATGATTCTGTTGGTTTAGCCATCTTTTTAGAAAATCGTTACAAAGGCTTACGTTCACCCCATAAGCTTAAAATGGCAGTTTCAGGCTGTACTCGAGAATGTGCTGAAGCCCAAAGTAAAGATGTCGGTGTGATTGCCACAGAAAAAGGCTGGAATTTGTATGTGTGTGGTAATGGTGGGATGAAACCACGCCATGCAGAGTTGCTGGCATCTGATTTGGATACACAGACTTTAATCAAATACATCGACCGATTCTTTATGTTCTATGTGCAAACCGCAGATCGTTTACAACGGACCTCGGTATGGCGTGACAACATGGAAGGTGGTTTGGATTATCTGAAAGATGTCGTCGTTCATGATTCTTTAGGTGTTGCTGCCGAACTTGAACGCCGTATGAGCCATGTCGTAGGCACTTATCAGGATGAATGGCGTACTGCGGTGGAAAATCCTGAGGTGCGTAAACGCTTTGTGACTTTTATCAATGCAAAAGCGGAACAACAAAAAGATCCGCACATTCAGTTTGCAGCAGTCCGTGGGCAAATTCGCCCTAAAACAGATGCTGAACGTGATGTGACACGTATTCCTGTGGTTGAAGCTTAAGTTGCTCAAAAAGCATAAAGGAAAATAATGATGACAATTTTAAAAGAAATGAATGAATTAGATTGGATTGACGTGTGTGATTTAGATGACCTAACCGCCAATACAGGTGTGGGTGCTTTAATTGAAGATCAACAAGTGGCCATTTTTCGTGTTGGTAATGAAAAACGTGTTTATGCTTTAAGTAATCAGGATCCATTTAGTAAAGCCTACGTAATGGCGCGTGGCATTATTGGTGATTTACAGGGGGAGCGTGTGGTTGCCTCACCTATATACAAGCAGCATTTTAGTTTAGCGACAGGGCGTTGCTTGGAAGATAAAGATCAAAAATTGTTGGTTTTTCCAAGCAAAATTGAAAATGGTCGTGTGTTGATCAGTCCAACGCCACAAAAAACCTATATCACCAATAATGGTGTATCGAATGAAAAAATGAAGCTGGTGCTTATTGGCAACGGTCTGGCAGGCATGCGTTGTCTTGAAGATTTAATCGATATGGCACCTGATCGTTATGAAATTACGGTGATTGGCGAAGAGCCATGGGGCAATTATAACCGGATCATGTTATCCCCAGTATTGTCGGGTGATAAAACCATTGACGACATTATGTTGCACCCACATGCATGGTATGCCGATAAAAAAATTCGCTTTATTGCAGGCGATGCAGCGGTAAGGATCGATCGACCACGTAAACAGGTGTATACCGAAAAAGGTGTCATGGTGGATTATGACCGATTGATTATCGCCACAGGTTCTAAACCTTTTGTACCACCTGTCAACGGTGCAGATTTAGAAGGTGTGATGAGTTTCCGTGATATTTACGATGTGAATAAAATGATTGATTACTGTACTTCTAAGAAGAATGCTGTAGTGATTGGCGGTGGATTGCTCGGTTTGGAAGCTGCGTATGGTCTAAAACAACGGGGTATGAATGTCACGGTTTTACACCTGATGGATCGTATTATGGAACGTCAGTTGGATGCTAAAGCCAGTCAAATGCTTCGCCATAGTATCGGACAAAAAGGCATTTCTATTATTACTGAAGCCAATACTGAAGAACTGATCGGTGAAAATGGTCATGTCACGAAAGTTCGTTTAAAAGATGGTCAGGTTTTAGAGGCGGATCTTGTGGTATTTGCAGTTGGTATTCGCCCCAATATGACATTGGCGCAAAGCGCAGGTTTACGTTGTAACCGTGGCGTTTTGGTGAATGACACCATGCAAACTTATGACCCAAGTATTTATGCAGTCGGTGAGTGTATTGAGCATCGTAACCAGACTTTTGGATTGGTTGAACCGCTTTGGGGACAGGCATTTATTTGTGCATCACATCTAGCAGAACATGGAAGTTTAACTTTTAAAGCACCGACTGTTCCAACTCAGTTAAAAGTCAGTGGCTGTGATGTGTTTTCAGCAGGGCGAATTGATTTGGACAATAGTGAAGCCAACGAAGATTTTGAAGATATTGTATTAAATGACGAAAAACGTCAGATTTATAAACGTATTATTATTCAAAAAGATAAAGTGATTGGTGCAGTGCTCTTTGGTGATACAGAAGATGGAACATGGTATGCAGAACTCATTTCCGATCAAACATCCATTTCTTCGATTCGCAATAAACTGCTATTTGGTAAAGATTTTGCATTAAAGAAAGCAGGGTGATTCTAATCAGGCCAGAATTTTGTACGGTCTTGTTTACCTCGAAGATTAATCTGAATTTGCGTAAGCGTTTAACTTACTTTTGAAGTATGAGCCGTATTGCGGCACAAGGTAAGAAAATCTTTGTCCCTTCTATATGACATCCTTGTAATGATGGGAAATGGTGGCATTCATGCCACCTCAAGATTGTTGAGGTTTACATGGATCTAAAAACGTCTGAATCAATTGTTTTTCAAAGTAATACATGTATAAATTTAGAGAAGGAGCATAGCAGAAATGAAGAGTATCCCTGTAATGGAACTGCATAGCTCCACAGATTTAGACACCAAAATAGTGAATACCACATGCCCGTATTGTGGTGTAGGTTGCGGCGTAACAGCGACTGTGCAGCAAACAGCTGTGGGGCAAAAAGTATCAGTAATGGGTGATGTAGATCATCCATCTAACTTTGGTAAATTGTGCATTAAAGGGAGTAATCTAGCCGATACAATTGGATTGCAAACGCGTGTTTTACAGCCAATGTTGGGCCGAAAAACATCCATTGACAATCAGCGTAAAACCACAGATTGGGAACCGGCAATCCATTTAATTGCCAATAAATTTCAGCAATGTATAGACGATTATGGTCGTGACAGTATTGCCTTTTATGTTTCAGGGCAGTTGTTGACAGAAGATTATTATGTAGTGAATAAATTTGTCAAAGGCTACTTGGGCACAGCGAATATCGACACCAATTCACGGCTGTGTATGTCTTCTGCGGTTGCAGCGCATAAACGTGCTTTTGGGGAAGATTTAGTTCCTGCAAGTTATGAGGATTTTGAACATACGGATATGGTGGTGTTGGTCGGGTCAAATACAGCATGGTGTCATCCTGTGTTGTATCAACGCATTATGAAAGCCAAGGAAGAAAGAGATTTATTTGTGGTGGTGATTGATCCACGCTTCACCGCCACCTGTGAAGCTGCTGATTTACATTTACCGATCTTACCAGGACAAGATGTCGCGCTGTTCAATGGATTATTACAATATTTACAGCAACATGGTTATGCTGATGCCGCATTTGTTGCAGCACATACACTGGGTTTAGATGCTGCTTTAGAAAGTTCACAAACTGAAGCAAATATTGAAGATGTAGCACTGAAAACAGGAATTTCCTTAGAAAAACTACACCTCTTTTTTGAAAAATTTGCGCAGATTGAAAAAGTGATGACATTATTTTCGATGGGGGTCAATCAATCTTCTCAAGGGGTGGATAAGGCCAATAGTATTATTAACACACATTTACTGACAGGAAAAATTGGTAAGCGTGGTGCTGCGCCATTTTCCATGACAGGACAACCGAATGCGATGGGTGGGCGTGAAGTCGGTGGGCTGGCCAATATGTTGGCGGCACATCTGGAACTTGAAAATCATGAACATCAACAGCTGGTTCAGACTTTTTGGGGCAGTCCGCTGATTGCAAAAAAACCGGGTTTAAAAGCCGTTGATCTGTTTGAAGCAGTGGAAAGCGGTAAAATTAAAGCCATTTGGATTATGGCAACCAATCCTGTGGTAAGTTTACCGAATGCTGATCAGGTCAAACGTGCTTTAGATAAATGTCAGTTTGTGGTGGTGTCTGATATTTGTCAGGACACGGATACCACGCAATATGCCGATGTTTTATTGCCTGCCTTGGGTTGGGGGGAAAAAGATGGCACAGTCACCAACTCGGAACGCCGTATTTCCCGTCAATGCCAATTTTTAGATGCGCCTGAGCAGACCAAGGCCGATTGGTGGGCAGTATCTCAAGTGGCGCAAAAAATGGGCTTTTCAGGTTTTGATTTTAAAAATAGTCATGAGATTTTTTTAGAACATGCGCAACTTTCGGCTTATCAAAACCTAGAGGTTTCGAGTCGTCAAAATATCAAAAACTTTCGATATTTTAATTTACAGGGGCTAACTCATTTAAGTTTTGAAGCCTATCAAAATCTTAAACCGATTCAGTGGCCTGTTTTAAAGAACGATCAAAACGAAGCTCAATATGCCCAATTATTTTCAGAAGGGCAGTTTAGTCATGCTGATGGCAAAGCCAGATTTATTGCGACCATGGCTAAAAAACCAATCAACTTACCCAATGCTGAATATCCACTGATTTTAAATACAGGACGGATTCGTGACCAATGGCACACGATGACCCGTACAGGACTGTCTGCCAATTTAAGTACACATAAAGCTGAGCCTTATTGTGAAATACATCCGAATGATGCCTTGAAATATGGCATTAAAGAGGGTGAGTTAGTCGAGGTCAAATCAGCTTGGGGAAATTGCGTACTACGTAGTGTTGTGAGTGACAATATTCGCCGTGGACAAATTTTTGCACCGATTCATTGGAATGATCAGTTTGCTTCTGATGCCAGAATTGGCAAAGTCGTTAACCCCGTGGTCGATCCCATTTCTGGTGAGCCAGAATTTAAACATACACCTGTCATCGTTCATCCATTTTATACCCAATGGCAAGGGGTGTTCTATGTACGTGATGGTTTTGAAAAAATGGTGCAAGCTTCCATAGAGAGTTTAACGTGGTGGACAAAAATTAAAACGACTAAAGCCACACGTTATGAACTTGCAGATCGGCGTAAACTGACTGAAACCACTAAGCATTTAAAAGCGTTGTTACCATTTGAGAATGAAGATTTTGAATGGTTGAATCTGGATGATCCTTCGGCACATATGAGCCATAGTGTTATTATGAAAGATGGTATTTTGATTGCGAGTTTGTACATTGCACCCAAAGCTTTATTGCCTGATCGAGATTGGGGCGCCAGTTTATTTAAACGTGAGCGTTTAAGTGCCATGCACCGTAAAGCATTGCTGGCAGGTCAAGCCATGTCAATGGGGAATAGTGAAGGGCCTTTGGTCTGTAGCTGCTTTAAAGTCGGTAAAAACCGAATTATTGATACGATTAAAGAAAAAAATCTCAGCAATGAAAAACAGGTCACAGCATGTTTAAAAGCAGGCGGAAATTGTGGTTCATGTTTGCCTGAAATTCGTGGCTTGATTAAAGCGTGTCAAATGGAGGCCGTAGAATGAGTCGAAGTTCAATTATAAAAAGTTTGACCTCTTCATTTTATCCTCGCACGGATTTGGTGATTTTGGCAGGTGGGCAGGCGCGTCGCATGAATGGGATCAATAAACTATTACAGAAATTTGATGATCAAATTCAACTGATTAAAATTTATCAGCAGCTTAAAAATGATGTTAATGCAGTTTGGATTAATAGCCATCGAGATGATTCAATTTATCAGAAAATCATTCCCAGTATTGGTTGTTATCAAGATGAAGAAAGCGGTTTCTTCGGTCCACTTATGGGAATTAAAAGTGCTTGGTCGCATGTTGAATCGGATTATGTTCTTTTTGTGCCGTGTGATGTGACTTATATTCCACCCAAAGTCATATTGAAATTACATTTAGCTTTAACTAAAAATAGTGTAGCTGAAGTGGCCTATGTCGAAGTGAATGGTCAGGCACTGTATCCATTTTGTTTGGTAAAACGCAGTGCTTATACGACCATTTACAAGCATCTTGCGCAAAATCAGCGTAGTTTAAAACAGTGTTTTCTGGATTTACACGCTCAGGTTATTAATTTTAAAAATCAGGCTTTATTTTTTCACAGTATTAATTCAATCGATGAATTGCAGCAGCATCAACAACTCAAATTACTGCATTAACACTTTGTTCCTTAGCGGTAGCATAAAATTGGAACATTTATTGCATATTTAATCTTAGTGGATTGAATAATTTTAGTTCTATTCACAAGTACTGTGTATTTCTATATCAACACCTCAGAATGGATTGAATATGAATAGGATGCTCGGACTGAAAGATGAAATGCAATTCATGGATCAATTTGGTCGTGCTAAGCGAAAACTCAGAATTTCAGTCACTGATCGCTGTAATTTTAAGTGCATTTACTGCATGCCTGAACATCCTGAATGGATGAAAAAAAATGAATTACTGAGTTTTGAGGCGCTTTATCAATTTTGTAATTTCATGGTACAGCGAGGTATCCACTCTATACGTATTACAGGCGGTGAACCGCTGATGCGTCAAGGCGTTGTGCATTTTATTGAGCAACTGCAAGGTCTAAAAAAAATTGGATTGAAGCGCGTATCTATGACGACCAATGCGCATTATTTAAAAAAATATGCCTTCGCTTTAAAACAAGCAGGACTAGATGACTTGAATATTAGTTTAGACAGTCTCGATGAAACTCAATTTAAACAGCTCACACAAAAAGATTTGGCACCAGTACTTGAAGGAATTCGTGCTGCAAAAATTGTTGGATTACCGATCAAAATTAACAGCGTACTGATGAAGGGCATCAATGATGATCAAATCTTGCCTTTGGCGCGTTGGTCGATTCAAGAAAAAATAAACTTACGTTTTATTGAATTTATGCCGCTCGATGGTGACCATAAATGGTCAAATGCGCATGTGGTCAGCGAACAAAATATTTTAGATGTATTAAAAACTGAATTTAATGTAACTAATCAAATGAATCATTCTGCCGATCCTGCGCGACAATATCTGATTAATCATCATCCAATTGGGATGATCTCTACGATTACCCATTCATTTTGCGGAAGTTGTGATCGATTACGGTTAACGGCACAAGGTGAGTTTTATAATTGTTTATTTGCACCTCAAGGCTTGAAGCTCAGTACAGAAATTAAGGCATTGGCTTCCACTCAGGCTTTGAGTGAAGTGAATCTACATCATATTTTATCTCAGTATATCTGGAACAAAGAACAAGGCTTTCATGCCATTGAGCAACGTTTAAAAAATCAAACTACCACTACAAGCAGTCGAAAAATTAGCATGCATATGCTTGGAGGTTAAAGTGTCACAGATCAAAATTAAAATTGAAGCCTTCGGTGCAATAGAACGACATTTGCCGACTGGTTTAGAAATTAGCTGTAATTTAAATAGTTCCGTTTATGATGTTTTGAATCAAATTTCATTTGATTATCCATCAGCTTTAGCCATGTTAGAAAGATGTGCTTGTGCTATCGGTGAAGATATTATTCCACGTCAGAACAAACTCACCTCGGACAGTACTTTGGTACTGCTATCGCCTGTTGCAGGAGGTTGAAATGAACGTATTCAAACAATTTCCTAGAATTCAAGAGACTGCTTTAAATCTAGATGGTTTTGATGGAATTCAGTGTTTTCCTGAATGTGGTGGTACAGGTATTTTTGTGGGGTCGGTACGTAATCATCATCAAGGTAAAGCAGTGAAAGCACTGAAATATAGCGCTTATGCACCTGTCGCAGAAAAAATGATTCGGCAAATAGAGCAAGAAATTCAGCAAAAATTTGGAGCCTCTTATGTACGGGTGATTCATCGAGTTGGCGCTTTAGATATTGGTGAAACAGCCATCATCGCGATTGCTTATGCTGCGCATCGCCGTGAAGCCTTTGCTGCATGTGAAGAAGCAGTGGAGAGGGTTAAGCATGAGGTTCCTGTTTGGAAAGAGGAATTTTATATGGATGGTAGCAGCCAATATGTGGAAGGCTGCTGCATCCGAAAAGATGACATAGACCATAGCGCTGCATCTCAGCCTGCCGTGCCACAGCATTTATATAAGCGTCAGCCATCTGAAGATGAAGAGCATCTCTATTGTCATCATTAAATCGAAAATAATCGAATCTATTGAGTATTGAGTTTTTTTATTTCCAATATGAAGCGCTAATGACTGATCTTGAAAAAAGGTTAGCATTCATCGGCGCGTGAAAATATTAATTGTAATTTCAAAATTGGATGAATGTTATTGCCATGCGCCAAAATGATTCCATTGAAAGGCGCATGTAAGGAAATGAATAGGCAGGAACATGAGCGCATTAAGCTTAGTAAATCATGCTAAGATTTTAATAAGGATTTAAATAGCCTAAGCTGAGCAGTTGGTGATTGAATCAATTTTTACAATCCTTAACTTATTCTATTTTTTGATATTCATTGATCACTTCAAGGGCGGCACGAAAGGCTTCTTGAGTTGCTGGCGCACCACAATAAGGCAAGCTATGTAGTAAGACTTCTTGAATTTCTTCAACGGTTGCACCATTGTTTAAAGCACCACGGACATGACCTTTAAGCTCAGTTGGGCTTTTTTGGGCGGTTAAAAATGCGATGGTAATGAGTGAACGATACTTACGTGGTAGCACACCTTCACGTTGCCAAGTCGAACCCCATGCATGTTCATTAATCCAATCTTGCAATGGTTGTGTGAATGGAACCGTATTGTCCTGTGCACGTTGGACAAATGACTCACCCATCACTTCAGTACGAACTTTTAAGCCATTTTCAAAGTCTTGTTTTGACATATTATTTACTCTTGTTATATCGATCAAAAAATTAAGTGACTCAAGTTTATGCTTTGCTGATCCATCTGCATATCGGTTTATGGTCTAAATTTTAGTGTCATCACGGTTTTTAAAGTTGAAGATGATTTTCGCCAAAGTTAAAAAAATACAAAGTAATTTCTGCTGTTCTTTGCAGTGTTTATTTTCTCGCAAATTGAATTGATCTAAACGTTTCAACTGAAATTTCAATATTAATGAGTTTGATCTCTGACAATGTGTTGATCAGCATTTAAGTTCTCCTTTCATTACTTAAAAATTTATCAATGCTTAATCAACTATTGTCTAACTTAATCTTTTAACTAAGTATTCATTTGAGGAAAGAGAATGTTAATGATTTCCTTCTCTTCCCCCGTAAATTGATAATGAAAAATTAAGCATCCGCTTTTGCATAACTTGTGCTGTGCTCAAGTTCATTTGCATGTAAAAACTGCGTATGATGCGGCGCGCGTTTATTTTTGCTCCATTCTTCTAACATTTCATATTTCATTTCTTCTGTGATCAAGGCAATTTTTGAGGCGGCTTTTTCATCATCATAGGCCAACTCTAAGCGATGACCATTTGGGTCGAAAAAGTAAATAGAATGGAAAATACCGTGATTGGTCACGCCTAAAACATTATTGCCATTGGCTTCTAAATGTTCTTTCGCGGCCAGTAACGCTGAGCGATCTTTAACTTTTAAAGCAATGTGTTGCACCCATTTGGGTGTATTTTCATCACGGCCCATATCGGGTTGGGTCGGTAACTCAAAAAAAGCCAATACATTACCATTTCCAGCATCTAAAAACAGATGCATATACGGGTCAAAAGCTTTGGTTGACGGCACATAGTCTTCTGCAAATGCTAAAATGAAGTCCATATTCAGATTCTTTTTGTACCATTCCACTGTTTCTTTGGCATCTTTACAGCGATAAGCAACATGGTGAATTTTTTCGATTTGAATGGTCATAACAATATCCTTATTTATAATTTAAGCAGCATCAGCTTGCGCTTCAGGCGCAGCATTTTGAAATGCGGAGAGGGTGTTACAGTGTTGGTAAATGGCTTGAATTTTCGGGTAAAGTGTCAAATCAATTTTAAAACGTAATGCGTTATACACTTGCGGAATTAAGCAACAATCCGCAAAGCTAGCGGTTTCACCGAAGCAGAATTGGCCGTTTGAGTTTTTCAACTGTATTTCTAATGCTTTGAATCCAGTTTCAATCCAATGTCTGTACCACGTTGTTTTTTGCTCATCAGAGATTGCCAAAGTATTGGATAAATATTGCAACACTCTTAAATTGTTCAGCGGATGAATATCGCAGGCAATACTTTGGCTGACTGCGCGAATTAAAGCGCGCTGTTGAAAATCCTGAGGTAATAGAGCCACGTCTGGATATTTTTCTTCCAAATATTCCAAAATGCTGAGTGATTGGGTGAGTGTGAACTCATCTTGTATATTTTTTTCAATCCACGCTGGAATGAGCTCTGTTGGATTGATCTGACGATATTCAGGACTGTGCTGTTCACCGCCATTTTTAACCAAATGTATTGGAATATATTCAGGATCTAAACCTTTTAAATTCAAAGCAATTCGGACACGATAAGCCGCAGAACTTCGGAAATAGCTATACAGTTTCACTGAGTTTCTCCTCAGCAGTATGGGCGGTGAAGTTAAATTGAAGAGCAGGCAAAACTTTACCTGATACTTCGCCAAACCCAATCCGTAAACCCTCTTTTTGACAGTAGCCTTTCATAATGAGCGTATCGCCATCTTGTATAAAGCTACGTTGTTCGCCATTCGATAAGGTGAGTGGTTTGCTACTATTCCAAGTAATTTCCAGTAATGATCCATAAGATTCCGGCGTGGGACCAGAAATAGTACCCGAACCCATCAGGTCACCGACTTGAAGGTTACAACCTGCAATGGTGTGATGAGTCAACTGTTGTGCCATCGACCAGTACATATATTTAAAATTGGTTTGACTAATCACATCTGCGTGTTCAGCATTTTTGGCTTTTAATTCCACAGACAAATGGATGTCATAGCTGTTCTTTGCATGATCTTCACGTAAATAGTGAAGTGGTTGGGGGTCTTGAATAGGAGAGTGGGTTTTAAAGGGTTCAAGCGCTTCCATGGTCACAATCCATGGTGAAATAGAGGAGGCAAACGTTTTTGCATTGAATGGGCCTAAAGGCACATATTCCCATTGCTGTAAATCACGTGCTGACCAGTCATTAAACAGCACCATACCGAAAATATGATCCCACGCATTTTCAATAGAAACTGGCTCACCCAATCGATTTGCTTTACCCACAATAAAGCCAGTTTCAAGTTCAAAATCAAGTTTACGACAAGCTGAAAATTCAGGACGTTCACTATTTGGAAGTTTGATTTGGCCTGAAGGTCGTACTACATCCGTTCCGCTGACAATCACGGAACTCGCACGACCGTTATAACCTACGGGCAGTTCTGACCAATTGGCAAGCAGTGCATTTTTAGGATCACGGAACATGCAGCCTACATTGGTGGCATGTTCTTTAGAGGAATAGAAATCGGTATAACCTGGAATATGAACTGGTAAATGCAGGATGACATCGCTTTGTTTAAAGAAAACTTGATCACGTAAAACTAAGTTATCACGTAATTTTGGATTGTCTGCTGAAAGTAGATTTTGTAATTCTGCACGTAATTTAGACCAGTTACTTTTTCCTGACTCGATAAATGTATTTAAGGTCGGTTGATTAAAATAATTTTCATTTCGGTGAAGATTTAAACAACCATTTGCTTCTAAAGCTGCAAGATCAACGACCCATTCACCAAGTGCGACACCCACACGACGTTTACCTTCACGCGATTGGCTAAAGACACCAAAAGGTAAGTTTTGAATAGGGAAGTCAGAATCTTGTGCGACCTCAATAAATGATTTTAATTGACCCGTCATTTGAATGTTCCTTGTGTCTAAACGAATTCGATTCAATAGATTCGTTTGTTCATCCGAAATATAAAAATATCCAAACGATCTGCGACTTTAGTTGTATTTAAATGACTTTTCACACAATTTATTTAAATAACAAATTGATTTAAATAAATAAATAAAAATATACAACCTTGCTGTGAGAACGCTTGATTTTTACGCTTAATCTCATCATACTCATTTTAATTAATTACGCAATAGATAATTTAATTATGTATATCGTAATTTAATGAGGTTTTAGATGACCATAGGCAAAAAGTATTCAAGAACCCAAATTCATTTTTTGTTGTGGGATTGCTTCGAAATTGGGTCGCTTAGAGTAGAATGCTGATCATTCAATTCATGAGTTTGAAACCAATGTCAGAAGAAAAAATACAAGGTGGGGTTCAATCTTTAGAAGTAGGGCTAACGGTACTTGATGCGTTGATTGCACATCGCAGCCCTATGATGTTGAAAGAGCTTGCTGAAAATTTGTCGATGCATCCTGCCAAAGTTCATCGTTATGTTGTAAGTCTAGTTCGAATGAACTATGCCAAACAACAAAGCGATGGACGTTACGCACTGGGTGATCAGGCATGGCGTTTAGGTTTGAGCTGTATTCAGCGTACCGACACGATTCAAGCTGCTCAACCACTGATTGATGAACTGCATCGGAAAATTGATTGTGGGTTACAAATTAGCAAATGGACTTCGCAAGGACCATTAATTGTGCAATGGATGGAACCCAATCAACTGGTTTCAGTGATTACACGAGTGGGTTCGATCATGCCTTTACTTAATTCTGCCACAGGGCGTGTATATGCAGCCTTTGGTGCAGAAAAGATGATCAGACCATTGCTAGAACGTGAATGGCAGCAAAAACAGGCACTCAATCAGCAGGTTTATCCTGCCAATTGGGAAGAATTTTTGGTGTTAAAGCAAAGCATCATTCAGCAGGGTGCCGCGACAGTGTCAGGTGATTTGTTGGTCGGTGTAAACGCAATTTGTGTACCGGTTTTCAATCGATACAGTGAAATAGAGTTTTGTATTGCAGCTTTAGGAAGTGAACACCATCTTCCTATTGATTTTAAAAATGAAAGAGTTAAAGCGTTGAAGGAAACAGCAGAAGCTTTAACTCGGTACATTGCTCAAGATTAAAGTTCGATTGATGTGTGCTTTTTCTTGAGTCCTGTAAATGATGTGTATGGAAACGGGAAAAACACAATGAATAATTCGAACAAGTTGTTTTATGGTTGGTGGGTGGTTTTGGCATTGATGGTCGTATCAGGTACAGCCATAGCACTCACCATTACCACATTTAATATTTACTTAAACCCATTTACCGAGTCTATGGGAATTTCACCAACCCAATTTGCGCTGTGTTCAACCATTATTAATATCACCGTGATGTTATTTTCTCCGAAAGTCGGAAAAATTCTGCAACAACATACACAAAAAGTATTACTCATTTTCTTGCTCGGTTTTTGTTTGAGCTATGCCGCATTTTCTATTGCGACCAATATTTATATTTTATATGGCGTAGCAGCGTTGTTCGGGTTCTTCTCGACAGGTCTAACCTTCATGCCACCTAATATTTTGGTCAACCGTTGGTTTGTTCAGAAAAAAGGGTTGGCGATGAGTATCGCACTCTCGGGTAGCGCAATTTTCGGCATGATTCTTAGCCCATTCATTACCTATTGCATTCAAAATTTTAGTTATCAGTTGGCTTATCAAGTTATAGCAGCAACCATGTTTGCGTTTAGTAGTGTGCTGATCTTGTTTGTAATTAAAGCCCAACCTGAAGATATTGGTTTGAAAGCTTTAGGCGCAGATGCAACTGACGTTTGTCCGACCAAAACCCTAGGTTCAGTAATAAAACTGGTTCATCTTGAGCCTAAAGTTTTAAAGAAAAAACCGTTTTTTTGGTCTATGTTGGCAGCCCATTTTTTGGTCGGATTTGTCGGCGGAGGTATTGTTTTGCAACTTCCGGTATTTTTGCAAAATACCTTTGGGATGCAACAGGCCGCTCAATTTTTAGTGATTACTTTAGGTGTAATGATTTTTGCCAAGGTGATGTTGGGTTGGCTTTACGACAAACTGGGTACCATGAAAGCAACCACATTAGTCTGTGCCAGTATTTTAATGACATGTATTCCGTTTGCTTTAGCGACAGGTTCAAATGCATGGTTATTGGGTTTAATCGCTGTAGTGTTCTGGGGAGTTGGAAATTGTATTGGTACCGTCACACCTGCAGTGGTGGCCTCACAAACCTACGGCCCACAGCATTATGGTGAAGTATACGGTATCTGCTTACGTTTCCAAACTTTGGGAATTGCCAGTGGTGTACCTGCTATTTCTATGCTTGCCACTGCAACGGGCTCATTCACGATGGTCTGGACCATCTGTAGCATTTTAACGGTATTACTCTTGGTATTTTATGCACTGGGTTTAAAAGGCAGTCAGACGTACCGTAGTGATCAACATCGAGAACTTACGCAATGTGCATCCACTGCTCAAGCGGCTTAAGCTGGTAATACTAATTTTTTATTTAATTTAGAAACAATTTTTTAATTTATAAACAATGACGATAAGGAGTTCGATATGCACTTTCCTGAAATTCAACCTAGAAAATCACTCTATTATAATTATGAGATTTATCCCTATTTTCATTCAAATCAAAATACGCTTGCAGAATCAGATACGGTCACAGTCGTTGGTGCTGGGCCAATAGGCATGGCAACAGCGCTCTTGTTGGCAAAACAAGGCATTAAGGTTATTTTACTGTCCGCTGAACAGCAGCTATCTGAAGGTAGTCGCGCCTTGGTGTACACCAAACGTTCTATGGAAATTTTACAAGCAGCAGGTGTTGCTGATCGTATCATGACCAAAGCTTTAGCATGGACACATGGTAATTCAATTTATAAAGGTCAGGTGGCATTTCGTATGGCATCACCGATCCATGACAATGATCAGTTTGCACCACTCAATAATTTACAACAAAATTGGTTAGAGCATTTTTTATTACAGACCATCAAAGAACAAAAAAATATTGAAGTGCGTTGGGGGAATAAAATTGTTGCGCATCAACAAAATGATGAACACGTCACTTTAACAATTCATACACCTGAAGGTGAGTATCAGCACATTTCACATTGGGTGGTTGCCGCGGATGGTGGGCGTTCACCGATTCGTGAAGGGATGAAACTCCGGATGGAAGGTGCAAGTTATGAAGGTCGTTTTGTGATCGCCGATATTCGTATTAAATTAGACTATCCTACAGAACGCCTTGCATTTTTTTCACCAGATTGGAATCCTGGAAATACTATTTTGATGCATCGTGAACCAGATAATATTTGGCGTTTTGATTATCAACTAGATCCAAAAATTGCTCCAGAAGACGCTTTAAAACCTGAAAATTTAAATAAAGCAGTCAATGATCAGTTAAAAATGATTGGTCAAGATCATTTGGAATGGGAAATGGATTGGAGCACTGTGTATTCAGCCCGTGCTTTAACGCTTGATAACTATGTACATAACCGCACCATATTTGTTGGAGATGCTGCGCATTTGTTGCCAATATTTGGTGTTCGTGGTGCAAATACAGGTTTCCAAGATGCTCAAGATTTGGCATGGAAACTTGCGGCTGTTGTGAAAGGGTGGGCAACAGAAAAATTACTTCAAAGTTATAGTTTTGACCGTGTCGGTGCAGCACGCGAAATTATTGCAGAAGCGGGTAAATCAACACGTTTTATGGCACCGCCAACGGCAGGTTATCGTTTATTGCGTAATGCTGTACTCTCTTTATCACTTGAGCATGAATTTGTTCGACCACTATACCACTGGCGTACGTCACGACCACATGCTTATACGCATTCACCCTTAAACAGTCAAAACGATGATAATGCTTTGATGCACGAATTGACTGAAAATGGTGCTCTCATTCCAAATATAAAATTTGCAGATGGCTCATTTTTATATGATGCCATTAGTGGTAAATTTTCGGTCATAATGTTTACTCAAAATGGTCAAGTACCTGAAAATTTAATCAGTGAAATAAATGCATTAAAACAATTCGGTATTCCTGCTCAACTGATTGCACTGGCAATCGATGATCAAAAGGTCAAACAAGCTGATATTTCATTTACGATTGATCCAAACATAGTGAAAGACTGTTTTTTTGCAGATGTGAACACCATTTATTTAGTACGTCCTGGGCATCATATCAATGGACGTTGGTTGAACTATCGTGAAAATGCGATTACTGAAATTTTTCATCAATTCACTCAAGTCGCTGAAGGAGTCAACGCATGAGTACCATTTCAATTCCTGATTTAGAAAAAGTTTATGATCAATTGGCGGAAAGCGTAGACTCGATTTCAGTCGAAAAGCGTGAATTATTTTTAGTTAAATTGGCACTGTTGAGTGCCAATCAAATTAAGGACGCTTGTGTATTTACACAACTTATTCAGCAAGCCAAAGTTTTTGAAGATTAATTTTTTCTTTATTTTGAGCTGATTATTGAAAAAGGGCACATTATATGTGTCCTTTTTTAATTTTTTGGCATTTAAAATTGTATATAAAAATACAAATTTTTAAATTGATTTTTGGATTAAAGAACTGGTGTTAAGTCTATCTTTGATGATTAACATAGCAATAGATTTACAATTGAATAGATTTTTCCGTCTATACCTTTTAAAGCACATGGTTCTCGGTGTAATAACAATAAATAAAAAAATTCAAAGCGTCTATAAGTTGACTTGGGTATTGTTCTCTTAAAAGCTTTTATAAAAATTACACGAGTTAAAAATCAAAAATGACAATCCTAATAGTCATATTACTTCTTCAAAATATTGCTCATATGGCGAGGTACTTTATTGCACTAATAGAGTTAAAAAATCATCTAAAAGGAATAAGGTACATAGATAACTCATAATGTGTAGCTCAGGTATTAAAATAAACCATTATATTTAATAAAAGCAGAATATTAGCCTAAAAAATAAATCTTTAGTTGATGTGGATATATAAAGTCTCTTATTAATTAAACAATGATTTTAAAAAAACTAATTAATTCACTATATTTTAACATAATAAAACAAAAATCAAACAAAGCATATTTTAAATACTTCATATTTTAAGAAATCTACATATTAATAATTTAAAAAAAAATTAATTACAAATAAAGTGTGATAGAGGGCACATTATACCTATTGTTTTGTAGTTTCGGGATTATCCTTATTAATTATTTAAAATTTTTGCTTAAGAAAAACTAATCATTTATTAATTTGTATCAAGATTTATCAAAATAATAAAATTATATTTTTCAATATCTTGAGTTATTTTTTATAAATTACAAAGGCTTTTTGTAGAATGTATTTTTATTAATGAATGGATATAAACTGTATTTATTTATTAACGGTTTGTTAAGGGCGTACGATATGGATAAATTATTTATAATTGATAAAAATACACATGCAAAAAAAGAAGTCTCACAAGAAACAGGGGTATTAAAGCTATCAAATAATCCTACAGTCGTAAAATTAGATAATTTAAACGAAAAAATTATAGATATAAAAAAAGTAAATAATAATGTAGAAATTTTATTAGAAAGTGGCAAAAAAATTACGATAGAAAATTTTTTTAGTGCCGATCATAGTTTAGTGATCAATGGAGAAAATAAAGAACTTTTGTGGGTTCAATTTGTTGATCAAAAAGGTGAGTTATTAAATCAGATTCAATATCAACCGTTAGAGAATGTAGAGCCTTTACTTTATGAAGACGGGGCTATGTCTCCTCTACTTTGGGCATTGATTCCAGCAACTGCAGCAGGTATTTTGGCTTGGGTCGCTAGTGATGATGATTCGGGAGGCGCTCAGGGTCAAGCAGGGGCTACAGGTGCCATAGGTGAAACTGGGTCGACAGGTGCAACGGGTGTTACTGGTGGTACAGGTGCTACAGGATCTACGGGAGCAACTGGCGGTACAGGCGCGGATGGTGCAACAGGCGCCACGGGTAGTGACGGGGCAACGGGTGCAACAGGTGACACCGGAGCAACGGGTGCTACAGGTTCGGATGGTAAGTCTCTTTTGGAATTACTAATCGATTCGGGACAATTACCTCCTGACGCAACCACAAATGATTTAATTGAATACCTTAAAGGTGCAGATGGCGCTACAGGTGCAGACGGCAAATCCGCTTTAGAGCTGTTGATTGAAGCAGGTGAATTACCTGCTGACGCAACCACAAATGATTTAATTGAATACCTCAAAGGTGCAGATGGCGCTACAGGTGCAGACGGCAAATCCGCTTTAGAGCTGTTGATTGAAGCAGGTGAATTACCTGCTGACGCAACCACTAATGATTTAATTGAATACCTCAAAGGTGCAGATGGCGCTGCGGGTGCAGACGGCAAATCAGCCTTAGAGCTGTTGATTGAAGCAGGTGAATTACCTGCTGATGCAACCACTAATGATTTAATTGAATACCTCAAAGGTGCAGATGGCGCTGCGGGTGCAGACGGCAAATCAGCCTTAGAGCTGTTGATTGAGGCAGGTGAATTACCTGCTGATGCAACCACTAATGATTTAATTGAATACCTCAAAGGTGCAGATGGCGCTACAGGTGCAGACGGCAAATCAGCCTTAGAGCTGTTGATTGAGGCAGGTGAATTACCTGCTGATGCAACCACTAATGATTTAATTGAATACCTCAAAGGTGCAGATGGCGCTACAGGTGCAGACGGCAAATCAGCCTTAGAGCTGTTGATTGAAGCAGGTGAATTACCTGCTGACGCAACCATTAATGATTTAATTGAATACCTCAAAGGCGCAGATGGTGCTGCGGGTGCAGACGGCAAATCCGCTTTAGAGCTGTTGATTGAAGCAGGTGAATTACCTGCTGACGCAACCACTAATGATTTAATTGAATACCTCAAAGGCGCAGATGGTGCTACGGGTGCAGACGGCAAATCCGCTTTAGAGCTGTTGATTGAAGCAGGTGAATTACCTGCTGATGCAACCACTAATGATTTAATTGAATACCTTAAAGGCGCAGATGGCGCGACAGGTGCAACCGGATCTACAGGTGCCACGGGTGCAACGGGTGATACTGGCGGCACAGGATCTACAGGCGTAACTGGAGCAACCGGCAGTACTGGTGCAACGGGTACAGATGGTAATGATGGCGCGACAGGTGCAACCGGATCTACAGGCGTAACTGGATCTACGGGAGCAACGGGTACAGATGGTAATGATGGTGCGACAGGTGCAACCGGATCTACAGGTGCAACGGGTACAGATGGTAATGATGGCGCGACAGGTGCAACCGGATCTACAGGCGTAACTGGAGCAACTGGATCTACAGGTGCCACAGGTGAAACTGGATCTACAGGTGCCGCAGGCGAAACTGGTGCTACGGGATCTACAGGTGCCACAGGCGAAACTGGTGCTACGGGATCTACGGGAGCCACAGGCGAAACTGGTGCTACGGGATCTACGGGAGCCACAGGCGAAACTGGATCTACAGGTGCCACAGGTGAAACTGGATCTACAGGTGCCGTAGGCGAAACTGGTGCTACGGGAGCCACAGGTGAAACTGGATCTACAGGTGCCGCAGGCGAAACTGGTGCTACGGGATCTACAGGTGCAACGGGTACGGATGGTAATGATGGTGCGACAGGTGCAACCGGATCTACAGGCGTAACTGGAGCAACCGGCAGTACTGGTGCAACGGGTACAGATGGTAATGATGG
>NZ_FMBK01000025.1 GCF_900095025.1 Acinetobacter albensis
TGTCCTGCGGTACCGAAACCACCAATCATGATGGTGGAGCCGTCTTTGATTTGGGAGAGGGCTTCACGTAATGAAGCAGTGCTTTTATCTATCATAATGTTTCCTAGACAGTGATTGGCTCATTAATTTTTGGAACTTTGACTTGAGGATGGATTGGGCGTGTTAGATTCACGTTTAGTGAGAACTAAATGTGCAATTACACCAATACAAATACCCCAAAATACGGAACTGAGCCCTAAAAACTGCATACCTGAAGCCGTAGCTAGGAAGGTAATTAGAGCTGCTTCGCGATGAGATTCATTTTTCATCGCGACTGAAATGTTGGTGGCGATAGCGCCTAATAAAGCAAGACCTGCTAAGGCTGCAATCAACTCTTTAGGCAATAAGCTAAACAGCATGACGATACTGCCTGCAAATAAACCGCCTAAAATATAAAAAATACCGTTGGCAATACCGGCGATATAGCGTTTTTCTTTCAGTTCATGCGCATCTTTACCCATGCATAACGCAGCAGTAATTGAGGCCAGAACAATGGTAATACCACCGACACATGCCACTGCTAAAGAAGCAATACTGGTGGCAGTAATAATTGGTTTTGCCGGTGTGTCATAACCACTGAGTTTCATGATGGCCATGCCCGGCAAGAATTGACCTGATAAGCTAACTAAAATGAGGGGAATAGCCAAATTCAAGGTTGAATTCCAGGTCCATTCGGGGGCAATAAATTGTGGGATAGCAAGAGCAAAATTTACATTTACAGGATTCATTTGACCTAAAAATAAACTGAGCAATACGCCAGAAACCAGTACCCATACCATGGCATAACGTGGTGTAAAACGTTTAGCCACCAAAAATACCAGCAACATCCCAAAAACAATCACCGGCATAGTATCTGTTGCCGTAAAAAGTCCTAAACCAAACTGAAAAAGGATTCCGGCCATCATGCCAGCTGCGACATCTTGGGGAATCCATTTTAAAAGTTTATCGAAATAGCCTGTAATGCCAATCAAAAAAATGACCACAGCAGAAGTGATATAGGCTGCTACAGCTTCATTTAAAGAAATATTTGGAAATAAAGTGACCAATAAGGCAGTTCCAGGCGCCGACCAAGCAGTAATGACTGGAACTTTATACTTGATGGAGAGAAAAATCCCTGCAATTGCGGCACCAATTGAAATTCCCCATATCCATGAAATCATCATGGTATTGGAAACTTGCGCTTTTTGTGCCGCTTGGAAAAAAATAATGAGTGGGCCAGAATAAGAAATCAGCACCGCCAAAAATCCTGCGACAGTTGCTGAAATGGACCAATCATTTTTTAACGTTTTGAACAGGGTTACCATTGCGCTATTGCCTCCATGCGTAGAATTCAATGATCCTGTTAATCTAAAGAGCGGTCAGGTTTAACCCTGATCACCACCACCTACAGGTACAACTGTTCCTGTGATATATGAGGAGTCATCAGAAGCAAGAAATACAATCGCATTGACTTGTTCTTGAATCGTACCGTAACGGCCGAGGAACGTGCGGTCAATGGTTTGATTTACCACTTCTTGCATCCAATTTTTTTCATTTTCAGTAAGAGGATTGGCATTACGTGGAACTTTACGTGGTGGCGCTTCGGTTCCACCTGTCGCGACTGCGTTAACACGAATACCATCTTGTGCATGTTCAAAGGCAAGGGCAGCAGTCAGACCGTTTACCCCGCCTTTAGAAGCTGAATAAGGAACGCGATTGATGCCACGAGTTGCAATAGACGATACATTTACAATCGTACCTTTTTGATTTTTAATCATTTCAGGTAAAACTGCGCGGCAGCACCACATGGTTGGAAACAATGAACGATTTACTTCCTTGATAATTTCCTGTTCAGAAAATTCTTGGAATGGTTTCATCCAAATTGCACCACCCACATTGTTAATCAGCACATCGACACGGCCGTAAGTTGCAATGGCTTTTTCAACGACTGATTGTGCGCCTGCAAAGGTTTCTAGGTCAGCATTAATCGTAACTGCATCACCACCAGCGGTTTTAATTTCAGTCAGTACTTCAGCTACATATTCGGACAAATCTGCCATGATGACTTGAGCACCTTCCGATGCCACTTGAAGTGCAACACCGCGACCGATGCCTTGAGCGGCACCCGTCACAATCACGACTTTATTTTTAAATCTTTGACGATCAGACATTTGAATAATTCCCTTAATTTAGTTAGCAGAGAATTTTTCAAACAAGAAGCTTGCAGGTTTAATGCCTTCTGCATCTAACCAACCACGTACAGCTTCAACCATCAATACTGGACCACACAGATAGATGTCTACATCACCTGCATTTAACCAGTCATTGTCAACATGACCTGTTACATAACCTTTGCGTTCATGTGCAGATTCTGGACTAGCAACCACGGTACGGTATTCAAACCAAGAGAATTTTTCTTGTAGTTCGTTTAACTTTTCAATCGCAATCAAGTCAAAATCATTGGTTACACCAAAGACTAAACGTACTGGATGATCTGAACCTTTCTCTTCTAGTACTTGTAGCATAGACATAAATGGTGCAATACCTGTACCACCAGCCAACATAAGAACTGGACGATTTACAGGGCGTAAATAGAAGCTACCAAATGGACCTGCGAACGTCATTTTATCGCCGGCTTTAGCAGTCGCGCTCAAAAACTCACTCATTTTACCGTTTGGCACGTTACGTACCACAAAGCTGGTTAAACGATTACCGGGTTTTGAACTGAATGAATAAGAACGTGTTTCAGTTGTTCCTGGTAGTCCAACATTGACATATTGGCCCGCGAGGAAATGAATATTAGGTTGACCTTCATCCAGTTGAATATCAAAAGTGATAGTCGAATCTGATAATTTTTCAACATGTTCAAGTGTGCCTTGGAACTGATGAATTTCTGTTTTACACACTTCAGATGACGCTTGAATTTGGAAAACTGCATCAGAAGTCGGGCGGCATTGGCACGCTAAAATATAACCTTCCGCAGCTTCTTCTGGTGTTAACGCATCTTCAATATACATTTCTTCAGGCATGTCAAACGAACCTGATTCACAGTATGCACGACACGTTCCGCAAGCTCCATCACGACAGTCCAAAGGAATATTGATTTTTTGACGGTATGCAGCGTCAGATAAAGTTTCGCCTTGAATGACGCTGATAAAACGTGTTACGCCATCTTCAAATTGAAGTGCAACATTTAGGTTTGACATGGCTAAAGTCCTATAAATATTTAAAACTGGTGTTATTCTTCAGCCAATTTTCCATTTGGCTGAAGAAGTTCTGTGTTATTACAAGTGATAAATATCAATAACTTGATTGATATAATCATTTTTGAGTACCACATATTTATTCAAGATTTTTGGCTCTGGACCAGAAAAATCGATGATATAACGTGACATACCAAAGTAGCTGTAGTTGGTTTTATAACGGAAACTTAAAGTATTCCAGTTGAAACGAACTGTGACTAAATCACCATTTTGTTCCACAATTTCGATATTACTTAAGTTGTGGGTGGTGCGCGTATCTGGCATGGTTGCTGAAGAACGTTCCGTTTTAATACGGAACACACGGTCTTCTAAACCTTGACGATCTGGATAGTAAATCAACGAAATTTCAGACTGTGGATCTTCTGTTAATTTGTCATAGTCATCCCATGACGGCATCCAGAATTCTGCTGAAGGTGCGTAGCACTGTACCCAATCATCCCATTGTTCATCATCAAGAAAACGAGCTTCTTTATAGAGAAATTGAGCAATATTTTCTAAAGTTATTGCGCTCATGCGTTTTCTCCTTCAGTTGCAACAAGTTCTTTTTCAGCAACAATGGCTTTTTTCATTTCTTTCAGCCAATAAGCATGCTGAGCTAGATATAAACCTTCATCTTCTGTTTTAATACAGCTAATTGCAGGGTTTAAGCCAATTTCATTGGCAGCTTCATCTGGGCCTTGAATCCAATGCTTAGAACCACGACACATGTCATTCCATTCAAGCGCAATACCCGCATAACCTGCTTGGCAAGCACGGAACTCTTCTAAGTCATCTGGCGTTGCCATACCTGAAGCATTAAAGAAATCTTCATATTGACGAATACGGCGGCTGCGTGCTTCTTTGTCTTCACCGACTGGTGCAATACAGTAAATAGTCACTTCTGACTTATCGACTGAAATAGGGCGAACCACCCGAATTTGCGAACCGAATTGATCCATAAAGTAAACATTTGGATATAGGCACAAATTACGTGAACGCTCGATCATCCATTTAGACATCGGCGCACCGAATTTTTCGGTATATTCTTCGGCTTTAGGGAAGTTTGGACGGTCTTCTGGGTTTGCCCATTGTGTCCAAAGCAACATATGACCATTTTCAAAGCCGTATGAACCACCGCCTTGTTTACCCCAAGAACCCGCACTCATCGCACGAATGTTATCTTCTGCTTGAGCTTCTTTACGGTGTTGAGTCGTTGCAGCATAGTTCCAGTGAACAGCAGAAACATGGTAACCATCAGCACCATTTTCAGCCGTGAGTTTCCAGTTTCCATCAAAAGTATATGATGATGTACCACGTAAAACTTCTAGACCTTGATCTGACTGATCTACAATCATGTCGATGATTTTGGTCGTTTCACCCAAGAATTCTTCTAATGAAGGCACATCTGGGTTTAAGCTACCAAATAGGAAACCTTTGTAGCTTTCAAAACGAGCCACTTTTTTAAGATCGTGGGAACCGTCTTTGTTAAAACAATCTGAATATCCAGCTTCAGCAGGGTCTTTGACTTTCAATAATTTACCAGAATTATTAAAGGTCCAACCATGGAATGGGCAAGTATACGTTGCTTTGTTACCACGTTTATGACGGCAAAGTTGTGCGCCACGATGTGAACATGCATTGATCATTGCATTGAGTTCACCCGCACGATTTCGTGCAATCACAACAGGCTGGCGACCCATATAAGTGGTGTAGTAATCATTGTTGTTTGGAATTTGGCTTTCATGTGCCAAGTAGACCCAGTTGCCTTCAAAGATATATTTCATCTCTAAGTCAAAGAGGGATTGATCTGTAAATACAGAGCGATGAAGTTTAAATTCACCAGTCTCGAAGTCATCAACTAAAAGTTCATCAATGCGATCAAGGTGGCTAGTATTAATTACTGGAATACGAGGCATGTCCGTTCTCCGACTTTCCAAATTTTGGGAAAGTCACCCAGATGTCATTAAATTGACATCTGGGTGACCTATCATAAGTGTATTAAGCGCTTACGCGACGACGTTCAACTTCAGAGGTAGGTGCAGCATCGACTTCTTTATTCAATTCAACATTGAACTGAATATGTTTGAATGGTTTGTCTAAACCACGACGTGCGATCTCAGCTTCATCCGTAACATCTTCAGCTGTAGCCACTAAAC
>NZ_FMBK01000003.1 GCF_900095025.1 Acinetobacter albensis
TCGAGTAATTTCTACCATCAATCAATGAAAATAATTTCGATCAATCAATCAGTAAAAATCCACACAAGTTGTTCTTCATAAGCTCTTAATGATCTTCTTGCTGATTCGTCACCAGCAAGCTAGGTCGGCTATATTACTCTTTATTCATAAAGAGTCAACTGGTTTTATTGATTATTTTTAAACTTCTTTAAGATCCCTAGATTTAACCCTTTAAGCTAAATCCTTGTTTCTCAACAAGTTTTAATCAACATCACCGCCGATGGATGTGCATTCTACAGCATTTTAATCACTACACAACCCCTTTTTTAACGCTTAATGATTGTTTGAGTGATTTTTAGACATTTTATCTTTTTTTCATACACATTTTGATCAAATTTGTTTTAATACTCAGCGGCAAAGACCTGTTAATATATTTTTACTCATATTTTTAGCTTTAAACACTGGCTTATATAAAGCTCTAGGATTTTTTATGCATTCTTCTCATTATGTTTGGGCTAGCCTTTTATCTTTGGGGTTAATTTCTCCTGGGTTTGCAAATGATTCAGTTGAGGGTAATAAATCTTCCATTTCATCTATCCCAGCATCATCTCCAACACAGCAGTCTCAATCCCAGCAGTTGCCTCATTTGAAAGCAGCCTTACAAGAATTAAAAAATGTAAAAGCTCAAGATTTGAAAGTAAATGCCAGTGCGAACCAACCAGAAAGCGAAAAAGATCCATTACAACCACTCAACAGACAGATTTATGCTTTTAATGATGTTTTAGATCGCAATATTGCACGTCCTTTAGCTGTTCAATACAAGGAAAAAGTACCTTCTGATGTTCGTGATTCGTATCATCAGTTTCGTAAAAATTTAGGTGAACCATGGAATGCGTTCAATCAACTGATTCAAGGTCGGCCAGTTCGTGCAGCAGAGTCTTTGGGTCGTTTTACTGTTAATACTTTAACGACCCTAGGTTTGGCAGATCCTGCACAGCATCTAGGCTTAAATACTGAAGATGAAAATTTCGGTACAACCTTGGGTTATTACGGCGTTCCTTCAGGCCCTTATGTGGTTTTGCCCATTTTCGGCCCAAGCACTTTTCGTGATACTGTAGGATTAGCAGCAGATAGTCAGGCACGTTTGCAGAAATATTTATTTGAAGATAATGATGGTCTTTATTGGACAGAACAAACTTTACGTGGCTTAGATGCACGATCACAAATTTTAGATGTCGAAGATGTTTTACAAGGCGATAAATATGCTGCTATTCGCGATATTTACTTGCAACGTAAAAACTTCTCCATTGCAGAAAAAAAAGGACTAGAATCTGAAAATATGTTTATTGATGATGAATTCGATGAGCTTGATAATGGTACAGAACAAGATGACATCGAGAACAATGCTCCATAAGTCTTAATGTTTAATACGCATTTACGTTTTATTTTATTAAAAAGTGATGAATAGAATCTGCCCCTCCTCATCACCAATTTTTTTACATGCGTTAACACTCTCAGGATCAAACAATTTTTATATGTATTTCATTCAACCGACTCGCAATATTCCTTATTTAGATCAGGTAATACGTACGCTTCCTAGTGTACAAATGATTCACATAGATGATATTGATTTGTATGATCCTACTATTATTGCGATTGCAGATGTACAGGATTATGTTACTCACCAATGGTCACTGCCGACGATCGTACTTGCCTTTGAAAATGAAGGTGCTGCTTTAGCTCAAGCTTGGCAGATGGGAGCATTGGCAGGTTGGGTATGGAACAAATTACCGTCTGATCCTGAAGGTGCATTACTCAAAATTGATGCTCAATATAAACGTAATCAAGATAGTCGCGATCTTCCGTCGGCTGCTTATTTACAAAAGTGTTTACTGCCTAATCCAATCGAATTAATGAACTATAAGGTAGAAACACTGTTTCAACCTTCTGCTTATTTGTCAGGTGATTGGTATGATTACTGGAAAATCAGTGATAAAGAAATCATGTTTTATCTGGCTGATGTCTCTGGACATGGCGTCACCAGTAGTTTATTGACTTCGTGGATGGCAGCTTTTCATGGGCGTTCAAAAACACCGCGTGAATTAATTAAAAAATTGAATGGTATGTTGGTCCAAGAAAATATTGAAAAGCATATTACGATGATTGCCGGCGTTTTAAATCTAGAAACCCATCAATTACGTTGGTCAAGTGCTGGTCACTATCCTCCTGCCATTATTTTTGAACCAAATCATCCTCCTAAAATTCTAAATACCAGCAGCTTTCCATTAGGACTTACCGAAGATCTTGAGGTCGAAGAATATGAGTGTGTACTCAAACGCCATGCTCGTTTTATTATTTGTTCAGATGGAGCGCTTGAACCTTTTGATGGCGGCTTGAATGAACAATTTGAAAAACTGGTCTTCCATTTGCAAAATCAATCTTTTCAAGCCCCTGAACATGTTGCAGATGACATTGCGATCTTAAGTTTATGCCGAATGAATTAACTATATAATCAATATGTTAACTTTCAACTAATCAAACCACCACTGTAGACCACTTGAGTCTGCACCAAGCGTATGTGATAATTTTATAATCCTTCTCTGAAAATGGCATTTATATGTCAACAGGTCATGTTGAATATGCAAGCTTGAATGGAACGCATATTTTTAAGCTTATTGGCGAAGTGCGTGCCCAATCTTGTATTAGTTTAGACAAACTTTTGAGTAAAATTGAACAACAATCCAATGTGGTTGGTGCAATCGTAGATTTAACCCAAACTTCATTTATTGACAGTACTGTTTTAGGTGTTCTTGCTAAGCTCGGTATAAAGCTTAAACAAATTCATCATATTCAGGCCATCATGTTATCGACCAATCCAGATATTACTATTTTGGCCAACAGTATGGGTTTGGGTCAGGTCTTTGTGATTTTAAATTATTGTGGTGATCCGAAACTCTGCACGCGAGAATTAATCGAAGAACATATTACTCATAATGCCATGTTAAGTACTGTTTTAGATGCTCATAAAACACTGATGAAATTGAATGAAAATAACCAAAATATGTTTGAACCTTTGGTTAAGCAATTGCAAAAAGAACAAGATAATTTAGAGCAAGTTCCTCAGCAAAACGTTTAAATCATATTTTTAAAGGTGTGCCCGATGAGTTTACTTTCTGTTGTACAAATGAATTCCCAAGATGATATTGAAACTAATTTCATTGTGATCGAGTCATTGATACAACAAAGTAAAGCAGCGGGTGCTGAGCTTATTGTTTTTCCTGAAAACTTCATCTGTTTTGCAGGCGGTAAACAACGTGAAACTGCGCAGCAGTTTGAAAGTATTCAGCAACGTTTAGAAAAATTGGCACATCAATATCAAATTTGGCTAGTCGCTGGCACACTCCCTTGCCCTTTTCGCCCTGATGGTTCGACGATCCAAGATGGTCGTGTTCGTACAGTCAGTTTATGTATTAGTCCTGAAGGTACAAAAGCACGTTATGACAAGATACATTTATTTGATGTACAGGTAGCTGATGCAGTGGGGGGGTACCAAGAATCTCAATTTTTTGAACCAGGCACAGATGTCGTAATCGCAAAAACACCTTTTGGCAATATTGGTCTAATGGTTTGTTATGATTTACGTTTTCCAGAACTGGCCTTAACTTTACGTCACCAAGGTGCAAATATTTTGACTGCACCATCAGCTTTCACCTATACAACAGGTCAAATGCATTGGCAGCTCTTATTGCAAGCACGTGCCATGGATAGTCAATGTACTGTTTTGGGTGCAGCTCAGCAAGGTTGGCACGGTCAAAAACGTCAGACTTGGGGGCATACAGGTGCAACCAATAGTCGTGGTCAAGTTTTAGATATAGTCCACACAGAAGGTACAGCTCTCATCACAGTCCCTTTCGATCTTGTAGAGCAAGAAAAAATTCGTGAATCTATGCCTTTAATGCAGCATCGCAAACTCATAAACTATTAAGTATTTTCATTTTACAATCAAATATTCGATATAGAAAAATTACAAAACAACTGCTTATTATTTCCTGTATATCCCACAGGATAGAAGCTCAAATAAAATTGATAGGGCTAAAACATGTCTTTAGAAAAAACAGTCTATACAGCAAAGGCCAAAGCAACAGGTGGTCGTGATGGGCGTGCTACCTCATCGGATGAAATTTTAGATGTAAAACTGGCTGTTCCTCAAGAGATGGGCGGTGCTGGCGGTGGAACCAATCCTGAACAATTGTTCGCAGCAGGTTATTCTGCTTGCTTCTTAGGTGCAATGAAATTTGTGGCCAGCCGTGATAAATTGAATATTAGTAAAGATGCTTATATTGAAGGTGAAGTGGGTATTGGGCCTATTCCAACAGGCTTTGGTATTGAGGCTAAACTGAATATTCATTTAGAAGGAATGGATCAAGCAGAGGCACAAAAATTAGTCGATGCAGCCCATATTGTTTGCCCATATTCAAATGCAACGCGTGGCAATATTGATGTGACCTTGAATGTGATTACCTAAATTTAATAATTTTAGTCGAGTCGTCCTATCCTAAAATGACGTATTTATAGTCTCTCAGGATAGGACGTTTAGGTGAGTCATGATTTACAATCAACATCTCTGCTTTTTTTCATTAGACTCAAAAAAACAACCTTAAATAAAATCATAAAAAATCTCACTTATAAGCAAATCTTTAATGACTTATTGTATTTTTCATCTTCAAGTAAAATTTAATTGCTTCTTTTCAAAGTTAAATTGAGAAAAATTAAAATTAATTGAGTACATTTTTAAGAGGTAAAAATGCCAAGCTTGATTAAGCTCAGCAACCCATCCCTCTAGATTAACTCAGATATTTTCGCTTTAATCCGCCGCTTCATTCGTCACACGAAGTACTTCTTCTAAAGTCGTTTTACCTGCTAATACTTTACGTAAGCCATCATCACGAATAGAGCCCGATTGCTGACGCGCATAGGCTTCAATTTCGTACTCAGCAGCATGACCATGAACCAAACGACGCATATGATCATCTACAGGTACAATTTCATAAATAGCAGTACGGCCCATAAAACCTGTATGTGAACAATGTTCACAACCTTTAGGTTTCGGCAATTTTAGTTCAATATTGTTTTGTATCGGCTTAAAAATTTCAATTTCAAATGCATCCGCTTCATGCCATGTTGCACAACGTGGACATAGAGTCCGTACAAGACGCTGTGCAATTACGCCAATTAATGAGCTTGCCAGTAGAAATGGTTCAATTCCCATATCTTTAAGTCGTGTAACAGCACCAATCGCAGTATTGGTGTGCAGAGTTGAAAGCACCAAATGACCTGTAAGTGAAGCTTGAACCGCAATTTCTGCAGTTTCTAAATCACGAATCTCGCCGACCATAACAACATCAGGATCTTGACGCAACATGGCTTTTAAAGCACGCGCAAAGGTCATGTCTACTTTCGTATTGACCTGTGTTTGGCCAATGCCTTCTAGTTGATAT
This sequence comes from Acinetobacter albensis, assembly GCF_900095025.1. Lineage (GTDB taxonomy): Bacteria > Pseudomonadota > Gammaproteobacteria > Pseudomonadales > Moraxellaceae > Acinetobacter > Acinetobacter albensis. The sequence continues at coordinate 5,478 of NZ_FMBK01000003.1, forward strand.
TCAATCGGGTCTTCAGCAGTTAAAATATTTTTTGAGCCATCATTCAGGTCAGATAAAGCTGCATATAAGGTTGTGGTTTTACCCGAACCTGTTGGCCCAGTCACCAAAATAATACCGTGCGGACGATGGACCAAATGAGTCAGTCGTTCATAGTCAGGTTGCATGAGCCCTAAATGGGTCATATTGAGACGCCCAGCCTGCTTGTCGAGTAAACGCATCACCACCCGCTCACCATGCGACGATGGCAAGGTTGAAACACGTACATCAACTTCACGGCCTGCCAGTCTTAAAGAGATACGCCCATCTTGAGGAACACGCTTTTCAGCAATATCCAATCTGGCCATGACTTTAATACGTGACACCAAAAGTGGCGCAAGTTCACGCCGAGGTTGCACAATTTCTCGAAGTTGACCATCAACACGTAATCGAACGGATAATTTTTTCTCAAAAGATTCGATATGAATATCCGAGGCACCGACACGAATGGCTTCTGAAAGTAAAGCATTGATCAATCGAACAATGGGAGCATCGTCTTCTTGATCCATCAAATCTTCAGCCTCAGGGACAGAATCTGCCAAACTCAGCAAATCAGGGTGATCTTCTAGACCCGCTGCCACTTGTTGAGATTCGCCAGTATCGCCTGCGAAGCTCGAACTGAGGAATTGGTGAAATTCTTGTTCACTACACAATTGATGTTGTGCAGAATATCCCAAATAGCGACGTGCTTCCTGAATCGCCAGCATAGGCGTATTGCTACGACGCATAATAAAAGCCTGATCGCCTTCGTATCGAAGTAATACACCATGGCGTTTAGCAAAACTATAAGGTATTTGTAGTTGTTTAAGTATTTGCATCAAAGTTTATAATGATGGATAAATTGATTTGAGTGTACTCTAAGCGAATGACAGCGTGAAGTCTGTTTTTTACTGATTAAGCAATATAGGAAGTGTGCTGTTGTTTAAAAATAATGAGCTGGTCGAACCAGATCACCCAAACTTAAAATGGTGGGGTGAATATAACTTTGAACTTAATCAGCCTAAAGCATGGCAATTTGGTTCTTTATTGTTTCGCTTGACACGTGGGCTTCAAGAGTGGCGGCTGGAGTTTCATCGCCCACAGGTTCAATATGACTATGAACAAAAATGGCATGAAATCGAAGATCCTAATTTTGGCTTTCCGCAACCTGTCCAAATAGAACGCTATATGTTCAAATCTACTCAAGCCAAGTTGCAATTGATGCCACGCTTGGCTGATCGCTCGGTTGTCATCAAACCAGTCGATCCCATTTATATTCCTGCGGGGCAGCGCGGTACACTTTATATTAGTACGCCTTTGTGGATTGCAGGTTTTGTCGAAGGACAAAGAGATCCATTATTTGATATTCCAGTGATTCTGCCAAAAGATACTTGGTTTGGCCCGAACCATCGTAGTGGAGAAATTTGCTATGCCACTGCTGTAGACGGTCGTACTGAATTACATCTGTTAAAACCACGTTCTTTTCGTGCAGTTACTCCAATTGAATTTCACAATACCAGCCATCAACAGTTACGTTTTGACCGAATGAATGTACCTGTTCCAGCCTTGCCACTTTTTTATAGTGAAAGCACAGGACGTTTATGGACGTCACAAATTAAAGTTTTGCATGAAAGTTTAGACCGACCGCCTCGGATTCGGATCGAAAACCGTACTCCACCGCATGCAGGTGAAGTCATCTATGTTCATCCACCGCGTTCGGCGGCGGGTGCTTTATTCAATATGTTTGATTCATTTTTCTAAGGGGATACTATGCCAGATTCGAATATCCCAAAAGAAATTACCAGCAGTATTAAGGGGATTTTTACCAATATTAATACCGATCGGTTGACTGAAATATTGGTCGCACTGACTTTAGGATTTATTGGGTTCCTGATTGCCAGATTTATTTCAAATGCATTTATTCGTACTATTGGTTCGCGTTTCAATGCCCATCAGCGACTGGTTTGGCGGCGCGGTATTTTCTATTTTATTTTTCTCATTTTTGTGATGGCCAGTCTAAAAGAGGCTGGATTTAAACTCAGTGTCTTTTTGGGTGCGGCAGGTATTTTAACCGTGGCATTGGGTTTCGCCTCTCAAACTTCGGCCAGCAATTTAATCAGCGGCCTATTTTTAATTGGTGAAGGTTCTTTTGAAGTCGGCGATACGATTCAATTGACCCTAATTCGCGGGCATACAATTGAAGGTGAAGTGATTTCGATTGACTTATTGTCAGTCAAATTATTGACGCTTGACAATGTATACGTACGCCTTCCGAACGAACAACTCATTCGAGCCCCAGTACACAACTTGTCTAAATTTCCAATACGGCGTATTCCCATTACTTTAGCCATTAATTTTCATGAAGATATCATTAAAGTTCGTGAAGTTTTAATTGATGTTGCGACCAAATACCCTTTGGTTTTGGCTGATCCAAAACCTGCAGTAACAGTGACAGCCTTTCGTGAATCTTCGATTGAACTATTATTTGCAATTTGGTGCGACCGCGAAAACTTTTTTAAAGTCCGTGATGAAATGCAAGAAAGAATCCGAAATGGATTTTTAGACAATGAAATTGAGATTCCAGTACCTAAAATGGGTTTTGTAGACCGACCACCAAATCAGCATCTTTTAAATGATGAAGAAGTTGATCAATATACAAATGCAGCAGAAATCAAACGCGAACCCAATTTAAAATAATCCAAATTCTCTCCCCCCCTTCAGAGGGGGATTTTATTGATCAATATTTAGATCAAATCGTATATTCTACAATCTGATTCAATAAAGATAAGAAAATGTGGATTAGGTCATATTCTCACTTTCTGGCATCGGAGCAATATAAGCAATGATGAGCATCACAAAACCTGCACCTAAAAATGAAATGACTCGACTTAAAGTCCCAACATGAGATAAATCAAACAGTACCAATTTCAGCGTGACAATCACTAAAATACTGCCACCTAAAATCCAAACTGAACGTAATTTTTTCCGACTGGCGTGGCTCATGCTCATAAAGGCCAAACTGACCCAGAGTAAAGTAAAACTGAGTTGAACCGTGCTATCTTTCCATAAAGCGAGTTCGTTAAAGGGTGTACCCAAATAGACATGTAGTGCACGTAGCACAATATAACTGCTTAACCAAAGCAAACTGAGTACCGTTAATACCGCGACAATCCCCCGATCTAGACCTGATTTAAGCTGTAAAGACAGCATCCAAATAAAACTGATCCACATTGCGATACTGACCAGATCAAAAGGATTCAAGACAGGCATGAAATAGCCTTGAAAAGCCTGTTGGGCCAATATTTGTGAACCGATCATCCAAGATATCATCAGTCCCAAACTACTTCGTGATTGCCATAGCATGGCCCAGTCTGAATGATCTTTCTGCCTATAACACCACGCACAAAACATTAAAGGTAAAATCACCACACTCATATAAGGCATGTTGGGGACTAAGGTTAAGCTACTGAGCGCGAGACTCAGCAAAGCACCCAAACTCATCCATTCTTTTTCACTCCGCAACCCCAATGTAGGACGCAACCACAATAAAGCCAGTATAAAACCCGATACAGCAAAACCGATACGGTTAAAAGGAGATGACCATACAATAACGCCCGGCTGACTTTGATCAAGCACAATAATCAACGCAAAAACCAGTACTGGAATAAGTCCCATCCATTTTGGCCAAATCCATGACCATGTCGCCTTACACGCCAACATCAGTTCATTCATGAGCAAAAACCATCCACTGACGATCAATAAACTCATGACGAATTGGTGTGAATGATCAATTTCATTTAACAGTAATACGATTAGCATGGTCGTTGCAGACAGCATCTGCACACAATGAAAAATAAGAGTAGAATTACTCAATTGATATCTAAAACTCTCTCGGCTATTGGCCATCAAAATGACAGCAAAATAGCTCACACATAAGCTCCAATACATGCCACGCGGAAATACGCTTAATTCGACCCAATAATAAATACTGGATAATCCAGCAACGATGAATAATCCCATCGCAAGATAACGACTAATTCCTGACTTTCGGTACAGCGCATAGGTAAAAATAAGCAGCCCTTCAACGGCCCAACCCATCACACTCCATTGTTCAGGTAAAAGAATGGGCGGGATCAAGACTAAAAAAATCAGCATTAAACTGAAATAGCTTTGTGAAATCAGAGACACTGCATGATGATGCTTAGACGCTTGATACAGGAGTGCATAGACCAAAGCAAAGACCAAACTTGCACCTGCTTGCCAAATTTTTTCATCAAAATACATGAAATAAATGAAAATATAAGCAATCATAGGTGCGCCAAAAATCAGGGCAATATCCAATGCAGGCTTCAGTTTAAATTGCGCAACATCTGCTTTGGCAAGCAACTGACTAAAACGAAAACTCAACCAAACAAAGATGGCTGTATGTAAAACAATCAAGAGGCTTAATGCATTACGTTGGGATACATCTCCTTGATAAAAGGCGTATCCACCACCCACACAAACCGTGACTAAAAATGCAATTTGGTTGAGTATTTTCCAAGGGCGTAAAGTATTTAAAATTGCCACGGCAATATTGATGACCGCGTAATAACCTACCAGTTCAACAGCAGTTGCATTACGTACCGGCAAGGTAAAAGGTGCAAGATAGGCAACCATCAGGGCCATAAGAGCCAGTTCAACTGATTGTTGTTTTAAGCTCAACAGTAAAGTTACAGCCATAATCCCTGTAAAATATAAAGCAGCCATCCATACGTTTGGAATGACCGCATTGTAATAAGCAAAAAATAGCGTCAGAAATAAAGTGGCTAAACCTAAACCCTCTAAGGCCAAGGCAAAACTACGGTTTTTTGAATAAAGAGAATATCCGAACGCTGTAACTACCCCACTCATAGCTGCAACTAAAATCAGTTTAAAAGCTAGACTGAGTTGCCAATGTTCTGTCGCAAATCGCAGTAAAAGCACAACCCCCATAACCAGTACCAGTATCGCCACTTTTAATACAGGATTACCTTGAAAGATCCATTGATTCAATTGATCAGTTAAACCAACGGAAGAAGTGTTTTTTTGAGTGAAGGCAGGCTGAGGAAATTGATTTTTTATCACAGCATCTGGCGAAGAACTAACTTGAGATAAGTGTGTTTGTATTTGATTGAATAAATACTCTAAACGTCGTAGCCAGCGTAGAAAGAAAAAAATCCAGAGCGTAATTCCAGTTCCAACCATCCATGTCCACGCCATGGCAACACCGACAAGCGCAACAATCACAGCAAGATATAAAGGCACTTTAGAGGTTTCTTGAACAGGGAAGCGTATTTCTTCAGCCATTTTTACAGTGGGTGTTTGGATCGCATCAACATAGTGCATGACACTCATCACCAAAGCTAAAGCACACAAATAAGTCAATAGGTGCACATCTAAAAACCAAGCCCCTACACCGACTATAATCAATACCATCAGCCAAATCATCCGGATTTCGCTCTGCCCTTTGTGCATTATTTATGGATCTCAACCTTTGTTTAATCCGATCATACAACAGCTCAGACTTTGATTTTTAAGCATTCATCAGATATTCGGTAACACCTGACTTTATGATGTTCTATGTTCATGGGTAAAATCACGTACAATAGCCCTGTTATTTGAATTAGGACTCTTTCAATGCCACCATTTGTTTTGGTCGATGGCTCATATTTTTTATTTCGTGCATACCATGCACTGCCACCACTAACCACTTCTACAGGTTTACAGACCAACGCAATTCGTGGTGCGATTTCTGCAATTCAAAAATTGATGCGTCGTATTCAACCGACCCACATGGCCGTGATTTTCGATACACCTGAACCTACTTTTCGTCATGTGCTTTCCCCTATTTATAAGGGTGATCGTCCAAGCATGCCTGATGAGTTGTCACAACAAATTCCCTACCTTCACAATTTGATTCGGGCGCTCGGCATTCCTCTCTATACGCTTCCAGGAGCTGAAGCGGATGACGTGATTGGAACGCTGGCTAAACGCGCTGAAAAAGAGGGTCATCAAGTTCTCATTTCCACTGGCGATAAAGACATGGCGCAATTGGTCACGGATAAAGTGACTTTAGAAGACAGCTTTAAAGACAAGCCCATGGACGTCAATGGCGTATTTGAAAAATTCGGCGTGTGGCCCAATCAAATTATCGACTATTTAACATTGATGGGTGATGCATCGGATGGCATTCGTGGTGTACCCGGTGTAGGTGCGAAAACTGCGGCTAAACTTTTAACAGAATACGGTTCAATTGGCGGCATTTTAGAAAATGTCGACCAAATTAAAGGCAAAGTGGGTCAAAGCATTAAAGATAATGTGGAAGGCATTACTCTTGATCACCAATTGGCCAGCATTGTGATTGATTTAGATTTAAATCTCACGCATGACGACCTTAAATTGCGTGATCCAAATGTCGAGCAACTGCGCAGTTTATATACTGAACTTGAGTTTCGTAACCAATTACAATCATTAGATCATCCCAACAATCCAAATAGTTCAGTCTATAAACAAAGTGCTCAAGCCATTCAAGCATCTGCACGTCCGCAACCAAATATTCCAACCGAAGATCAAGCTGATTCGACCAGTGTAGATGATCAATTGGGACAAGCGACGTATCATACAGTACTCAGTCAAGCGGATTGGGATACCTTATTCACACGCCTAAATACCGAAAAACGTTTTGCTTTTGATACTGAAACCACCAGTTTAGATTACCGTATTGCTGAAATGGTCGGATTTTCAGTCGCTTTTGATGCGGATGATGCTTACTACGTTCCGTTGGCACACGATTATGAAGGCGCACCTGAACAACTCAATCGTGAAACAATTCTATCCCAAATTAAGCCTATTTTAGAAAATCCATCCGTTGACAAAATTGGACATCATTTAAAATATGATGCACACATTTTGCAAAATCATGGCATTGAATTACAAGGCTGGTATTTCGATACCATGCTAGCCTCTTATGTTGTTAACTCTGTGGCAACGCGTCATGGCATGGATGATGTGGCACGTTTATATTTAAGCCACTTAACCACGACCTATGAACAGGTTGCAGGCAAAGGCGTTAAACAAAAAACTTTTAATCAGATTGAAATCGAAACAGCCGCACATTATGCCGCTGAAGATGCGCATGTCACTTATCGCCTCTACGAAGTATTGTCTGAAAAATTAAAAGCCTCACCTGAACTCGACAGTATTTTACATAAAATTGAAATGCCAGTGGCACGTGTCCTAACCCACATGGAAGAAAATGGCATTGAACTTGATCTGAAATTTCTTGATCAATTAAGCGTCGAATTTTCAAATACTATTCAAAATTTAGAACAGCAAGTCATTGAATTGGCAGGCGAACCATTTAATGTCAGCTCACCAAAGCAAGTGGGTGAAATATTATTTGAGAAGCTGGGCATTAAAGGCGGTAAGAAAACGTCTACTGGTCAATACAGCACCAGTGAAAGTATTTTAGAAAAAATTGATCACCCAATTAGCGCGCTCATTTTAGAATATCGTGGGCTTTCAAAACTTAAAAGCACTTATACCGACGGCTTACAAAAACAGGCCAATAATAACAGTGCGCGAGTCCATACCAGCTATCATCAAGCCCTAACCGCAACGGGTCGTTTATCCTCAACAGACCCCAATCTGCAAAACATTCCTATTCGTGCAGAAATTGGTCGTCAAATTCGTAAAGCATTTGTCGCACCTGAAGGTCGAGTATTGCTGGCAGCCGATTATTCACAAATTGAACTGCGTTTAATGGCACACCTTTCTCAAGATGAAGCGCTAGTTCATGCATTTCAGCATGGTCAAGATGTCCATCGTCGAACTGCTGCTGAAGTTTTAGGCATTGAACTTGAGGATGTGACGCATGACCAACGCCGTCAAGCCAAAGCAGTGAACTTTGGTCTGTTATACGGCATGTCTGAATTTGGTCTGATTCGCCAATTAGGGTTTAGCCGAGAAGAATCACAGAATTACATTAAGCAATATTTCCATCGCTATCCGGGAATTTATGAATACATGCAACGTACCCGTCAAATTGCATCAGAACAAGGTTTTGTTGAAACGATTTTGGGTCGACGTTTATATACACCTGACATTGATGCACGAAATATGATGGTCCGTAAAGCGGCTGAACGTGCTGCTATTAATGCACCCTTGCAAGGGAGTGCTGCAGATATTATTAAAATAGCCATGATTGAAGTTGATAAAATGCTGCCCAAAGATCAAGCCAAAATGTTATTGCAGGTTCACGATGAATTGGTCTTTGAAGTTGATGCTGATCTGGCCGATGAATTGGCACCCAAATTGGCAGACATAATGCAATCAGTCGTGAAGCTTTCAGTGCCTTTAATTGTTGAAGTAGGTAAAGGCAATAACTGGGATGAAGCACATTAACAAGCTGAAATCAGTATTTTTCTTTTAGTAGATCAACTCTATTGCTCAGTCAAAGTAAGACTCCGCCCTCTACTGTTTAAAGCTGAGCAATATAGCCTGCTAAAAATCTAAATATTTTTTCAGTTTTTGAATAGACTAAATTTTAACTCCTCATACGAGAAGAAAAAATTTCACATAAAAAAAGGACTCGAGTGAGTCCTTTTTTTTACAGCAAATTTTATAAACCAGTTAAAAGCACAATGGCAACTTGGTTCATAATAATTTCTGCAATATATAAAGTCAAAAACGCAATAATCGGTGATAAGTCAATCATTCCCATATTGGGCAAAATTCGACGAAAAGGTGCCAATAAAGGTTCTGCCAATTCTTGAATCACTTCAATATACGGTGAACGAGACTGGGTAAACATCACCACCCAACTCAAAATAATCGTTGCAAAAATCAAGTAACGACAGAAGCGAATTAAGTCTTGAATCATGGTCACAAAAGTTAAAATAACCAAATGAACAGGACTATTCGGCATCGCACCTGATAAATACATGACCCCAAAAATTTTAAGCAAATAGAGTAGTAACACAAGCGCTAATGCTGCGAGGTTAACACGGCCATTTGCGACAGTCGGAAAAATTCGACTAAATATATCAACGATTTTTGTGGCTTTAACGGTAGACAATACTACTGGATTATAAGCATTCACCCCTGCCAATTGCATGAGAAAACGGAAGAATACGAGCAAAATCGCTACGTTAATAATAATGCCAAAAATCAGCGCAGAGTTTGCACCCATACTGGAACTTTCCTAAATAAAAACACGTTATTTACTACTTTCACTTAACTCTTGAGCAAGTTCTTGGCTACGCTTTTGCGCAGCAGCCAAAGCAGCCTGAATATTTTGAGAGATTTGCGCACGATCAAATACTTCAAGTGCAGCTTGGGTCGTCCCATTTGGCGAAGTCACATTTTTACGTAATTCAGCAGGTGTATTTGCACTCGTAATCGCCATTTGTGCAGCGCCCAAAGCGGTTTGCAAGGTTAATGCAGTGGCCACTTTTTCATCTAAACCTAAGTTTTTTCCTGCACGAATCATGCTTTCCATCATATAGAAAAAATATGCTGGACCAGAACCGGAAACTGCTGTGACTGCATCAATTTGAGCTTCTGAATTTACCCAAATTGTCAGTCCAGTTGCAGCTAAAACTTGACTAGCAAGTTCACGACTTTGTGTATCTACCGCAGCAGTCGCATACAAACCATGTGCTCCAGTCTGTACCAAAGCTGGAGTATTTGGCATCACGCGAACAACTTGGTCTGTATCCAAGAGTTGAGCAATGGTGGCTATTTCAGCACCAGCCACAATCGACATCACTAATTTTTCAGCAAACAGACCTTTAAGCGGTTTGAGTACATTGGTCAGTACTTGTGGTTTCACCGCAAAAACAACGATATCCGCATCACGAATGGCAGCAACATTATCATCGGTCACATGCACATCTTTTTCTGAGAGAAAAACTCGTACATTTTCGACAGGATCGGAAACTGTAATACGTGTTGCAGGCAATCCACGTGAAATTAGCCCACCAATTAAGGCTTGGGCCATATTACCACCGCCAATAAAACAAATATTACAATTTAATGCTGCACTCATGAATCCTACTCAACTGATTTTTTTTAACGAAGAGATTAAATTTGGTTGCCAGCCACCGACTTCACAATACTCAGAGTGAGCCAACCAAAAACCTTTGGGTGTAAAAACACCAAGCATAACATTATCTATGCTTAATATTTGAATTGTATGACGCTGCCAAGGAAAAATACGTGCTTCTTGTATTGCTTTTTTTAAAGGCCAAGATCCAACACGCCCCTGTAAGTGAATTTTTTCCCCCGTTTGACGTCGAACCAATTTTAAATTTTTACCCAATAATGTGGTGGACAAACCCACTGGATTTGATTCAACACAATATTCTCCTGACATGAGGTGAAATGTTTGATCCAATTGTACTTGAAGGGTTTCTGGTAAAATATCTGATTCATTCTGAGCAGCGAGATATTCAGCTGCACTCAAACGGTAAATTTTTTGCTGATAGCGGACGTAATAAAACTGATTGAAGTGTAAGGCGGCCTGTGCATCTGACTTAGAACCTATCACTTCCTTGCGTAAGCGCTCAACCATCTCAAAACTTGGACGATATTGATCTTGCCCCTTCATCCATACAGATAAAAGCTGTCGTTGCCGTGCTCTAGAAAGTAAGGCTATTTTTTTTAGATCTAGTTCAGTCGCTGTCGTACATTGGCTTAAATCCTGCTGCACAATCTCTTGAAGAATATCATTGGCATCCTGCATCAAATAACTGGTTCGCGCTAAAGCCTGTTGCATTTTAGGATAACGATTTTTTAGTACTGGCCACAGTTCATGCCGACACCATGCACGATCATAATGAGTATTCAAATTGCTGACGTCTTGAATATTTTGCACATCCAGTTGCTCTGCCCATTGGCAAATCTGCTCACGAGAGATATCTAACAGCGGTCGCCAAAGCGTGAACTGCTCACGAATATCGACTTTTCGCATCGCAGACAAGCCCTGCACCCCTGCACCAGACAGCAAACGTAATATTAAAGTTTCCGCCTGATCTTGTTGATGATGGGCCAGAACTAAAATTTCATTGGGTTTTAGATGTTTTGAATAGGCTTGATAACGTGCTGCACGTGCTTGCTGTTCTAGATTACCTGTTTCAACGCAAACAGCTTCAATCAAGCAAGGAACATTGAGTAATAGACATTGTTCAGCCACAAATTGCCCCCAATTTGCACTGTCTTGTTGCAATTGATGATCAATATAAATGGCACGGACTTTTTCAGGAAAAAAACCAGACATTAAATGCAGTAGCAACATAGAATCCATGCCACCACTACACCCAATTAAAAAAGCACTCTCAGATGGAAAGTGCTGAATTTGATTTAAGACGCTAGACCTAAATTGTCGCTGCCAAACTTCATTAAACGCTGGTAACGTGCTTCGCATCTCTCATTCGCATCCATCGATTGCAATTCTTCTAAAGCTTGTTGTAAAACTTCTTTAAGTGCTTGCATAACTTGTTCAGGCTGCACATGTGCTCCTTCACCTTCATCTACCACATATTCCACAATACCCATTTTTTTGAGTTTATCTGCGGTCAGTGCTAAAGCTTCACTGGCTTGCTCCGCTTTTTCTGCGGTTTTCCACAAAATTGATGCACAACCTTCAGGTGAAATTACTGAATAAATACTGTGAGATAACATAATCACGCGATCTGCTACCCCAATACCGAGCGCACCACCTGAACCACCTTCACCAAGAATAGTCGCAATCACAGGCACTTTTAAACTTGAAAGCTGAGCCAAACTGGTGGCAATCGCTTCTGCCTGACCACGTTCTTCCGCGCCCACACCAGGATATGCACCCATAGTGTCAATAAAGGTAAATACAGGTAAATTAAAACGTTCTGCCATGTCCAGTAAACGTTGTGATTTACGATAACCTTCTGGATTACTCATACCAAAATTATGTTGCAATTTCTCACGCGTGCTACGACCGCGATGTTGACCAACAATCATCACTGGCTGCCCATTAAAACGTGCCAAGCCCCCGATCATTGCACCATCATCACCAAACACCCGATCTCCATGTAAAGCATCGAATTCAGTGAAGATTTCACCAACATAATCCAAGAATTGCGGGCGTTCTGGATGACGCGCAATTTGAACTGTTGTCCATGCTTTAGATTGAGCAGCTTTATTTTTCATAGGTCGACCATTATCCCTAAATTAACAATAACTTGTTAACCAATCATTTGTTAATCGATAAATTGTTCCGACTGAATATTCAATTCAATATCCCAATGCTTGAACTGCACCTGTTCATCGTGCAAGTCTGCTACAAGCAAAGGCCATTGTTTGGCATCGCCAGAAACGCTGAGTTGCCATTGTTGCTCATTGCCGATACTTAATTCAATGGCAGGAAGCATCTCATCGCTACGACTATGATTCAGTAAAACTGCAAGACGCAGCAATAGACTTAAGTGCACTAATTTGCTACCACCGACCTTGGCAACATCCACTCGACTATCACTACGCAGCTTACGACGATGATGCGCAACCAGATGCGAAAGATGATTTTGATCAATTTGTGAGAAGCCTGCAATATCTGAATGTTGCAATAAATACGCGCCATGACGGTGATATCCACCGTGACTAATGGCTAAACCAATTTCATGTAAATAGGCAGCACGTCGCAGTAAATCACCATCTTCAGTGTTTAAATTCAAAGATTTAGAAACACCATCAAGTAAATGCTGAGCAGTTTTGACCACACGTTCTGCCTGCTTAGGATCAGCATTATAACGCCCCATTAACGCTTGCACACTGCGATCTCGAATATCTTCATGCTGGAAACGCCCCAACAAGTCATACATGACACCTTCACGTAATGCACCATCGGAATAGACCAACTGAGTCAGTTCCAGAACATCAAATACTGCATATAAAATGGCAATTCCAGCTGGCAAAACTGCTCGACGGTCTTCTTTCAACCCATCAAAATCAACTTCTGAAATGTGCTTAAATTTGAGTAATTTTTCTTTCAGTTTTTCTAGACCTTCGCGAGTTAAATTTTCTTTTTCATCGCTCCAGCCCATATTGACTGTAATTTGTCGACACGCTTTTATTGTCCCGCTTGAACCGACAACTGTATCCCAGCCTGCTGTTTTATAGGTGTTGGCAATTCCTGAAAGCTCTTTACGCGCCGCAACGACAGCTTTATCAAAGTTTTTCTGATTAATTTCACCATCACTAAAATACGCACTGGTAAAGGCAACACAACCCATTTGTAAAGATTCTGTATGAATAGGTTCGAATTCTTCACCAATAATCAGCTCTGTAGAACCTCCGCCAATATCAATCACCAAACGACGACCGCTATTGACCATGGTATGCGATACGCCTAAATAAATCAGACGTGCTTCTTCACGCCCAGCAATAATCTCGATCGGTTTAGGTAAGATTTCGGCTGCTCTTTGAATAAATTCATGACCATTTTTGGCTTGGCGCAACGCATTGGTCGCCACTATTCGCAACCGGTTCGCTTGCACTGAACTTAAACGTCCTACAAAACGGGCCAAACATGCTAGTCCCCGTTGCTGTGCGGCTTCAGTTAAGTTTTTATTTTCATCTAGCCCAGCTGCCAATTGTACTTTTTCTGACATTGACGCTACTTTTTTCACTTCGCCATGGTCTACACGTGCAATCGCTAGGTGAAAACTGTTCGACCCCATATCGATGGCAGCAAGCAACTCTTCATCAATCAAAAAATCAGACATTATTCAAATGAACCCATAATAATTGTGCTTAGAGTAATTCACATGCTTAGAATTTAAAAGCATTTATCAAGGCAAATAGATGAGTTTTTAATCTAAAGTATAATTGTCAGACACGATGATCAATATCGTCAGCATCAATTAGACAAATTTAATATAATGTTTGAGAATTGACATATCCCACTACATAGTTAAACAGGGCTATGTAATACTAATCATTATTGAACTCACTCAAATTTTTGGAGTATATCCATGGCTGGCAATATCGTAAATACAACTGACGCAAACTTTGAAACTGATGTTTTACAGTCCGACGTTCCTGTACTTGTAGACTTTTGGGCAGGCTGGTGTGCACCGTGTAAAGCGATTGCACCTGTATTAGAAGTATTGTCTACAGAATTTGAAGGCAAAGTAAAAATTGTTAAAGTCGATGTGACTGCTTGCGAAGCAACTGCTGTAAATTACAATATCCGTAACATTCCTGCATTATTAATGTTTAAAAATGGTGAAGTTGTGGCTCAACAAGTAGGTGCAGCACCAAAATCTAAATTAACTGCGTTTATTGAAGAAAATATCTAATTCAAAACTGTAGAATTTGATGTAATACGCTGTCCATGGATGGCGTATTTTTTTCGTCTATAAATTGACAAAAGCTAGAATAGCTCTTATATTGCATATTCAAGGAATAAAGGATTTTCCAATCCATCATTTTCTTACAAAACACAACACATAAAATCGCCGCTCGGCAACAGAAATTGTTTTTACACTCTTCTCTTCGTAACAATCAATCAGTCCTATGAATGGTTATTGTGCAAATACAATTACGTTACTTTTATTGTGTTTAAGCGGCTAAATGTTGCTCCCTTTTCTCATCTGTATCCCAGAATTTTGATTCTATCTGACCACCTATGAATTTAACTGAACTCAAGAAAAAACCGATTGGCGAACTCATCAAAATTGCCGAGTTTATGGGCCTAGAAGGCATGGCTCGTAACCGTAAGCAAGACATCATTTTTGCCATCTTAAAGCGCCATGCCATGAATGGTGAAGAGATTTTTGGTGATGGTGTTTTAGAAATTCTATCTGATGGTTTTGGTTTCCTCCGCTCTGCAGCAGGTTCTTACCTTGCTGGACCAGACGATATTTATATCAGCCCATCTCAAATTCGTCGCTTTAATTTACGTACAGGTGACACCATTACAGGTACGATTCGCCCACCTAAAGAGGGTGAACGTTATTTCGCTTTATTAAAAGTGAATCAAATTAACTATGACACACCCGAAAATTCACGTAATAAAATTTTATTTGAAAACTTAACACCTTTATTTCCAACTGAACAGTTGATTATGGAGTTAGGGAATGGTACCTCAGAAGATTTGACCGCACGTGTAGTCGACTTGGTGGCACCAATCGGTAAAGGTCAGCGTTCAATTATTGTTGCTCCGCCTAAAGCGGGTAAAACAATGTTATTGCAGAATATTGCTCAATCAATTGTCCGTAATAATCCTGAAGTATTCCTGATTGTTCTTCTGATTGATGAACGACCAGAAGAAGTCACCGAAATGGAACGTACAGTTCGTGGTGAAGTGGTTGCATCAACGTTTGATGAAGCTCCTGCTCGTCACGTGCAAGTTGCTGAAATGGTGATTGAAAAAGCTAAACGTCTGGTTGAACATCGTAAAGATGTCGTCATTTTACTGGATTCAATTACTCGTTTAGCGCGTGCTTATAACACGGTCATTCCATCTTCTGGCAAAGTACTGACAGGTGGTTTAGATGCACACGCACTAGAACGTCCTAAACGCTTCTTCGGTGCTGCACGTAATATCGAAGAAGGTGGTTCACTCACCATTATTTCTACAGCCTTAATTGAAACTGGCAGTAAAATGGATGATGTGATCTATGAAGAATTTAAAGGCACAGGTAACCAAGAAATTACGCTTGATCGTCGTATTTCTGAGAAACGTGTCTTCCCTGCCATGAATATCAAAAAATCGGGAACTCGTCGTGAAGAACGTCTGATGAGTGAAGACAATTTACGTAAAGTTTGGATTTTACGTAAGCTTCTTCACCCTATGGATGAACTTGCAGCAATGGAGTTTTTACTAGATCGTATGAAAGAAACCAAAACCAATGATGATTTCTTTGATCAAATGAAACGTAAAGCAACCAGTTAAAATTATTAAATATTTTAGCTGTTCTAAAAAAGCCATCTCTAACGATGGCTTTTTTGTTTGGTTGACTTGATTTACATAAAAACACATTGTGCTGAATTTTATGTAAACAAATTTGCAAGTTAATGATAAATAAAATAATGCTTAAAAAAAATTTATAAATTTTAGGGGTTTATTTATTACTTATCCAATATAAAACACTTCATTGATTGTTATTTTCTGTTAAAAAAACAAAGAAATTCATCTTTTTTTCGTGTTTTTTTTAATCAGCCTAGTAGTATTTAAAAAGGCACAGTGATAGCATATTCGCAGACCAGTTAGACTGCCTTTGCATTTGTTACTGCCTAACAAATATTAGGAAGAATAAAAGCACTTAACAGCCTAACGCAGGTTTTTTTTAATCTCATATTTAGAGAGTGATGCCATGTTATTCAAAAAAATCGCTATTGCTGCTGCAATCGCTACTACTTTAGCTTTTGTTGGTTGTGCTAAAAAAACTGAAGAAGCTGCTGCTGATGCTAACGCTGCTGCTTCTGAAGCTGTAGTTGCTGCTTCTGAAGCTGAAGCTGCTGCTTCTGCTGCTTCTGTAGAAGCTGCTCCTGCTGCTGAAGCTGCTGCTTCTAATGCTGCTGCTGCTGCTTCTGTAGCTGTTGATGCTGCTGCTGATGCTACTGCTGCATCTCAAGCTGCTCACTAATCTGAACGATTAGTAAGTAAAAAAGAGAGCCTATGGCTCTCTTTTTTTATCTTTAAATAAGTTTTTTTTAAAATCTATATCTTACTTTTGCCCATTTAACTCTCCATCTTCAACACATACCAAATTAATATACAAATACCCTTATTCTCTGTTTTTGATCATAAAATTTAATCATAAAAAAGCAGATCAATCGATCTGCTCATTTCCTACGCGCTGGCGAAATTTCTGACCAGCCCGGAAGGTGACTACGCGGCGTGCAGAAATCGGAATTTCTTCACCCGTTTTGGGATTTCGGCCTGGACGTTGACGTTTATCACGTAATTCAAAGTTACCGAACCCTGAAAGTTTGACTTGCTCACCTGAAATGAGCGCTTGGCTAATTTCTTCGAAGAATAACTCAACCATTTGTTTTGCTTCACGACGGTTTAAACTCGTGAGCTCACTTAAATGATCAGCCATTTCTGCTTTCGTTAATGCTGTCATGAAGCCCTCAATGTCGCCTGATAAGTGTTTTGCAACACTTCGATTATTTGATCCATACCAGATTTAATTTCAGCATCTTCCAATGTACGTGATGGATGTTGCCACAACAAAGCAAATGCCAATGAGCGCTTGCCTACTTCAACACCTTGACCAGTATACACATCGAATAACCAAGTTGAGTCTAGTAACGCTCCACCCGTCTGTCCGATAAGTTGCTGAATTTCGCTAACATTAATATTATCACTAATTAAAAGCGCAATATCACGTCTTACCGACGGAAAACGTGATAATTCTGTAAAATTAGATACATAAGTTTGCAAAACAGCCTGTTGATCGAGCTCTGCCACCCAAGTAATGCCCAAATCGAGTTCATTTTCTAAAGATGGATGTAGTCGTCCCAAATAACCGATCGAGTGACCACCCACCAAAATCTCAGCAGATTGACCTGGATGTAACCATGCACGCTCTGAACGAACATACTCAACTTCCACACGTCCAGCCGCCAAAATTTCTTCAACTTCACCTTTTAGATCAAAGAAATCCATAGGTTTCGCTTTGGCATGCCAAGACTCGGCTGTTTTTGCGCCCACTGCAATTAAAGCTAAAGTGGATATTTGTTTCAAATCATGAATACTGTTTGCATCTTGATAATCAAAACGCAAGCCCAATTCAAAAAAACGTACGCGACTTTGTTGACGATTAATATTGTACTGTACACACGGAATCAAGCTCGATAACAAGGTTGAACGCATCGCAGCCAGTTCACTTGAAATTGGATTAGCCAACATCAAGGGATGAACATGTGGATTGAGTTGCTTTTCAAGTTTAGCATCAGCAAAGCTAAAGCTAATCGCTTCTTGATATCCTAAAGTCACTAATGTTTGACGAAGTTGTGGCAGCTCGAACTGATCTTGATGTTTGGCAAGTTTGACATCAATGACAGGTAGACTGATTTGAATATTGTCATAACCATGAATACGTGCGACTTCTTCAATCAAATCTTGATAAATTGCCATATCATAACGATGTGATGGCGGAATAACAGACCATTCGCCTTCAGCTTTGACTGTGACTATACAACCGAGACGTTGTAATGCATCACCAATAAAATCACTTCCAACAGTATAACCCAATAGCTGATCGACTTGAGCTTGCTTCAGTTCAATCGCATCACGCGTCGGCAATAACTCAATTTTTTCCGCCACTGTAATTGGACCAAATTCACCACCTGCCAATTCAGAAATCAACTGGGAGGCACGATTCATCGCCATAAGAGGCAATTCAAAGTCGACACCACGTTCATATCGTTGTGATGCATCAGTATGTAAACCATAACGACGCGCACGACCCGCAATTGCAAGTGGTGCAAAGAATGCAGATTCTAGGAAAATTTCAGTGGTTGCATCTGTTATTGCTGAAGATAAACCGCCCATGATCCCCGCAATAGCCAAAGCTTTTGCATCATCTGCAATCACCATGACATCTTCGGTCAATTCAATTTCTTGTTCATTCAGCAAAATCAGCTTTTCGGCCGTTGTTGCCTGACGCACATGAACGCCACCTTGAACTTTATGGCCATCAAAAGCATGTAAAGGTTGACCCAACTCAATTAAAACATAGTTGGTAATATCAACCAAAATACTGTGTTGGCGAATACCTGAACGAGTTAAAGCCTGTTCCATCCATGCAGGAGTCGCCGCTTTGGTATTTACATTTTTAATGACACGTCCCAAATAACGTGGGCAGCCATCTGTATGTACAAGCACTTGCTTTTGATCAGCAATCGTTGCATTAACTTCTGAAATTTCAGGAGCTGTCACAGCAAGTTGATTGATTACCCCAATTTCACGGGCAATACCACGAATACTAAAACAATCACCACGGTTCGGTGTGATACTGATATCAATCACATGATCATCTAGATTGAGATATTTACGAATATCAACACCGACTGGTGCATCATTTGCTAATGCCAATAAGCCATCAATTTTATCTTCTAAATCAATTTCAGAAGCACCGCACAGCATGCCTTGTGATTCAACCCCACGAAGTTTGCCTTTTTTAATCTTGAAATCACCTGGCAGTATGGCACCAATGGTTGCTACAGGCACTTTCATTCCGATACTTACATTGGGTGCGCCACAAACAATTTGTAAAGGTTCACCTGAACCAATATTAACGGTAGTCACACGCAAACGATCTGCATCTGGATGTTGTTCTACCGTCAATACTTCCCCTACCACCACACCAGTAAAAGGTTTTGCTGCTGGTGAAAGCTCATCGACTTCTAAACCCAACATCGTGAGTTGATTTGATAATGTATCACTATCAATGGCTGGATTAACCCAACTACGCAGCCAATTTTCACTAATTTTCATACCTTCATTTTCCTTAATCTCCCCTAACCCTTCTTTAATCAGAAGGAAAAACACACTTCATTTTTTGGTGAGAGGGATACTTTCTCAAAGTAGCCTTAGGGGGATTTTAATAAACCAATCAATCTAGATTCTTAAATAATGACTAACTTCAAATTTTCGCGGAGTCGCTTTTTTCTTAGAAAAGATGAAGTACTCATTCGCAAAAAAGTTCGTTAAAAATATTTTTTAAGCAAATTGACGTAAAAAACGCACATCATTCTGGAAGAACATACGCAGATCATTTACACCGTAACGCAACATAGCAAAGCGCTCTACACCTAAACCAAAAGCAAAACCTTTGTATTTTTCAGGATCAATTCCGGCTGCTTGTAATACATTTGGATGCACCATACCGCAACCTAAAACTTCTAACCAGCGACCACGCTCATCCATAATATCGACTTCTGCACTTGGTTCTGTGAATGGGAAATAGGAAGGGCGAAAACGAACCGTTAAATCTTTTTCAAAAAATTCATTTAAAAGATTAATCAACAAACCTTTCAGCTCGGCAAAGCTGGTACTTTCCGCAATGTATAGACCTTCAATTTGATGAAACATTGGGGAATGCGTTTGATCCGAATCACAACGGTAGACACGACCTGGACAAACAATACGAATAGGCGGCTGCTGTGTTTCCATAGTACGAATTTGCACACCAGATGTATGGGTACGTAGCAAATGATTGACATCAAAATAGAACGTATCATGCATGGCACGTGCAGGGTGATGTCCAGGAATATTTAAGGCTTCAAAGTTGTGATAATCGTCTTCAACTTCAGGACCGGTTGCTACAGTAAAGCCTGCTTTAGTAAAGAATTGACAAATGCGTTCTTGCACTTGGGTCACAGGATGAATACTACCCACACTCTGCCCACGCCCTGGTAAGGTTATGTCGATCATCTCATTTGCGAGTTTTTGCTCTAATTCGACTTTTTGTAATTCCGTTTGGCGTGCGGTTAATGCGCCTGTCATGGCTTCACGAACACTATGAATCTTTGCCCCGAAAACTTTACGTTCTTCTGGATCCATTTTACCTAAAGCTTTGGATTGTTCCGCAAGCTGGCTCTTTTTCCCTGTAAATTGCACTCGTACTTGATCGAGTGTAGCAAGGTTCTCTGCTGCTGCAATCGCAGCGAGCGCTTCATTGGTCAGGGCTTCCAGTGACATAATAACTCTCAAAGCAACAATTTAAAAATATAATAAAACCAGATATTCTAACAGTTTTTAAGCACGTTGATGAAGCTCCATGTACATGAAAAATTAGATTGGCATCCAGATTTAGAAAAAGTATAAGATAAAGTCAACATTCATGAGATTAATAATAATGGCGCTTGACCCAATTTGGAAACAACAGCTCGCTTTGGTCACTTATGGTAATGAGTATCTGAGTCAAAATTTAAGTTTTAATGATTGGGTACACCATTCAATTTTTAATCAACATTGTCTTCATTTTCGTGATTTATTGACACAACATCTACTGGCTCAGCATTTTCAAATCTGGTTAGAAGGACTAAAAAAACAAGGGACTCAGCGCCTGAGTCTACATAGCTCAAGCCTGTTAAATGATGAAAAAAATCCAAATGCCAATGTTGAGTTATTGGCCATGCCTCATTTTATGGTCAGCCATGAATCTCACAAAAAAACGGCTTGGATTTTGGGTAAAGAATTGGCTGAGTGGTATAGCTCAGAGCAGGATTATGATGTGCCTAAAGCACAACAAGAGCAGCTCCGTCACGAAAGCTTTTGGCGTTTCGAACTCAATCCCAAACTTGCAAAACTCGTAGATGCAGATTTACAACGGCCCAATTGGGATGATATTCAGGCCTATACCGATAATGAATTATTTAAAACTCAATTTGCTGATGGATTCAATGAGCCTGTCCATCGAGATTTTCCTTATTATGGTATTCCACAGACTCAAGTAGAGACGATAGATGGTTTAGCTGCGTATAGCAGTCAATATTTACCTGTATTGCCAAGCAAATATTCCGCAGATTATGCACACCGCACATTACATCGTCTAGAAAGCTTAGCCGCCTACATTCGCCAACAACAGCAAGATCCATTCCATGCTGATGGCACTGAATTAAGTCCAGAACAACAGCTCAATCTACGTCATTTTTCGCAAAAACTAGACGATTTAACCGCAAAATTTATCGTTAAAGTTGCTAATCACTATCAATCTGCACAATTGACGAAAATTGAAATTACCAATCCCCTAGATAGTACAAATTTAGTCACTGAACCAGCTCAAAACCTAAAAATCAACAAGCCTCAAACGCCATCTCATAAAGTAGGCGCATCTGGAGTCATTAAACTGATTCTCTTAACCATCATTATTTGTGTTTGTGCCTATTATTTTGGTCTTTAGTTTTTTGTAATCATTGAAAAAGCCACTTAAAAATTAGGAAAATCTGAGATAGATCAAAATGAGAGGGTATGTATTAAAAAAGCAGAATAAACATCATTTATTCTGCTTTGTTTGATTTTAAGAATGAATCAATATTAAATAAAGCACATCTTTTTCTTCAATCCTGAGTCATAGCTCATAGAAATCGAATATTACAAATCAAGTTTTTTGTGATCAGCCTCTATTTCACTGGTATGCCCTGTAAGACTGCCTTTAAGCAGTTTAAATAATTGTGTCACTTTATTATCAGTTACATTCCAATATTCTGCGCTGATTGCCTCAGCCACCAAAATCCGAATACTAGGATCATGCTTGCCTTCGAACCAATTGTCTGCCCACGGATTCCAGAGAGTTTCAATTAAGGCAGGATCTGTACTCAGTGTGGCATGTCCGCTGATCGAAACATAAATACTGTCAGACGGCTTGGCAAAAGATAAACCAATTTGATGACGACCTGCCTGAATCGCATTCACCAGATCATTGGTATCACGCATCATAAAATAAAGATTTTGACTCTCATTTAGATGCTCAGAATTTAGCATGGTCATGGGCTGAGAATGCAATTCATGCGTCTCAGTGGTATGACTGATCATAGAATATCGTACATCTTTAAGCAGTTCCCATAATTTTTCACGATATTGATCTGACATGATATTTTCTCCTGAAACTCAATTATAGAAATGATTGCGTATTGACTTGCTTACACAGTAATCCGATTTTTGATTTTAATTCACTGATCTTACTGAATTGATACAGTTGAATACTAAAGAAATAGCTTAAAGATCCTGAGAAATAACAAAGAAGAATTTGCTTATAATATTCAGCAGAATGGTAATTGTTAGAGTAATTAAAGCTTCACTTCCTACCACACTCTAAATCATTGGTTTTTTTAGTTTAACCCTTTAAATTTTAATTTAATCACTTGATTATTGTAGACACGACCGTGATCTCATCAGATGATTTAAGGATAAATACGCTGACTCAACCATCAACATACTTGACTTACTATTGGGGTTTTAATCGCTATTTTTGACTTTTTTTGAGGTCAGTTTTTTAAGTACTTCTGAAACTGCGATCATGGCAAAACTTGACGTCACCACCACAGCAGAACCATACCCACCACAACGTAAGCCTGCACTTGCACACACCTCTGCACTTGAAAATGGATTATCAACAGAATACACACAAGTAATGCCAAATTTGTCTTTTGGTTTTTTACAAATCCCTTTGCTCCGTAACTGACTCCGCAATTTGGCTAGCATCGGGTCTTGTTCGGTTTTAGATAAATCGGCGACCCGAATTTTTAAAGGATCAAGCTTCCCTCCTGCTCCACCTGAGACAATTAAAGAGATTTTGTTAAAACGACAATGTAGCATTAAAGCCAGTTTAGCTTTAACGTCATCAATGCAGTCGAGCACCACATCGGGTGGGTTAGATAAAAGTTCTTTGACATTATCAGCGGTTAAATAGTCATCGACCACATTAATTCTAATGCGTGGATTAATAGATAGACAGCGCTCTGCCATCACTTCAATTTTTTCACGCCCCAAAGTTGAACTTAAGGCAGGCAATTGACGGTTAATATTGGATGCTGCAATCACATCCATATCGACTAAAGTTAATTCAGCAATACCTGTCCGCGCCAAAGCTTCAACCGCCCAAGAACCAACACCACCAATACCAATCACCATGACATGACTGTGTTCATACTGACGAAAAGCCTCATCTCCATAAATTTTTTCCACCCCAGCAAAGCGGCGTTCGTATTCATCATCTTGTAGAAGATCAGTCATTCGCTATCTAGTCACTAAAAATTACCGAAGCATTTTATCAAATTCTCACTGGTTTCCATAACCCATATCTAATGTATAATGAACTTCCTAAAAAATATCATTTTTATATAAAAAAAGAGGCTTCCGCCTCTTTATATATTTTAATTCATAATAAAAAAGTATTCTCTGTAATACTTTAATTCCGCAATCGAATCACGAATATCATCCATTGCTAAATGTGAAGCATTCTTTTTCAAACCGCTCATAATTTCTGGACGCCAGCGTTTTGCTAACTCTTTCACACTCGATACATCTAAATTACGATAATGGAAAAATTGTTCTAATTCAGGCATCAAGCGATGCATGAAACGGCGGTCTTGGCAAATTGAATTTCCGCACATGGGTGACACTTTCGGATTAATCCATTTTTTTAAGAATTCAATGGTCTGTTGTTCTGCATCTTCTACTGTAAGCTTACTTCGACGAACACGTTCAATTAATCCAGACTGACCATGTTGACGTGTATTCCATTCATCCATCGCATTTAAGATAAGCGGTGACTGATGGATCGCCAGCACAGGACCTTCCGCTAGAATATTGAGTTTATCATCGGTGACTATCGTCGCAATCTCAATAATTTTATCGTTATCAGTATCTAGACCTGTCATTTCTAGGTCAATCCAGATGAGGCGGGTATCAGGTGTGCTGCTCATAAATGTGCAATCTTATTGGGCTTAAAAACAACTATAGTAGCAAATTAATTGCAACTTGGCTGTAACTCCTACCCCGCTTCATGCTATTTTTGCCATCTCTTAGTTCATGCTTTTTTTAGGATATGAATGGCTTTAATTCGTAAACGTCGTTTAACTGAACAGCAGCAACGTCGCATTCAGAAACAACAGCAAACACGTCAAGAAGAACTCGATACTTCAAATGATTTAGAAGGTCTGGTGGTGCAACACTACGGTCGTCAACTTGAAGTTCAAGCCCTATCATTGCCTGATGAACAACCCATTAAGCCTGAAGTAAAAACAGGTGAACCCGATCCTTTCTGGAAACCGATTGAAATTGGTACTGTTTGGCGCTGTCATACGCGTACGAATCTAGAAGCCTTAGTGACAGGCGATCGAGTTAAATGGCAGGCCGACCCAAATACAGGATTGGGTATTATCACCGCGATTCATCCGCGTCAATCGTTACTCACCCGCCCTGACCGTTATCATAAAGTTAAACCTGTCGCGGCTAATGTGAGTTTGATTGTCATTGTATTCGCCTCCTTTCCTGAAGTCGCACCCAGCCTCATTGATCGTTATATCGTGGCGTGTGCTGACGCAGACATCCCTGCCTTGTTGGTATTAAATAAAGCTGACTTAATTCAGGAAAATGATCCTATTTTGACTTTGATGCAAGAATATCGAGTCTTAGGTTATGAAGTGATGCAATGTCAGTCCAACGGTGATTTGACTGCTCTTGCAGATCGTTTAGCTGGCGAAACTGTCGCTTTTGTAGGGCAATCTGGCGTCGGCAAAAGCTCACTCATTAACGCATTGGTTCCAGATGCAGCGCAAAAGACCAATATTATTTCTGAAAATTCGGCACTCGGTCAGCACACCACCACATCGACACGTTTAATTGCCTTTGGTGAAGGTGCTGCGCTCATTGACTCTCCTGGAATTCGTGAATTTGGTTTGTGGCATTTAAATGCTGATAAAGTCCAACGTGGTTTTCCAGAACTTGAAAATCTACTGGGACATTGTCAATTTCGTAACTGTACACACAAACATGAAAAGCAATGTGCTTTACGTTTAGCCGCAGAATCAGGTGAAATTTTGCAGCGCCGATTAGACAGTTATTTGCGTTTAACCGATGAAATTACTGAAGCACAGCAAAAAAATTAATTTTTCTTAACCCTTAGCCCTTGAAGCGGTGATTTTGATCGCCATATTTATGAGCTATACTCTACGCAATTTTAAAATTGTAATTAAGGTGACTTGTGGAACGTTGGTTCGAATTTATGGGGAATCACCCCTTCTTGTTTGGAACACTTGGGGTATTAATTGTTTTGTTCTTTGTTTTAGAAGGACAACGCAACGGTCGTAAAATTTCACCGCAATCCTTGGGGATTTTAGTCAAAGCTAAAAATGCCATGTTGATTGATTTACGTGATGCAAAAGATTTTCGTGAAGGTCACATCAGTGGCAGCCGCAATATTCCATATAGCCAAATTACCAGCCATATTGAAGAGCTAAAATCTTCAGATCGTCCGCTGGTGTTTATCTGTAACTTGGGCCAAATTGCAGGTACAGCCTTACATCAAGTAGGTCATGCTGATGCTTACCGTCTTGATGGCGGTATTAGTAACTGGAAAGCCCAAGGCTTGCCACTCATTAAAAGTAAATAGTTCGCTTAAGGAAAATTCACATGGCTGAAGTAATCATTTATTCCACCACAGTATGCCCTTATTGTATTCGTGCAAAACAACTGCTTGAGCGTAAAGGCATTGCTTATAAAGAAATTAACTTATCCAATGAAGCACCTGAAGTCCGTGTTGAACTGATGCAACGTACTCACCATCGTACTGTGCCACAAATTTTTATTAACGACCAATTTATTGGTGGTTTTGATCAACTTTATGCTTTAGAGCGTGAAGGAAAATTAAACGAATTACTGGCTTAATGCCGTATCAAATCACTTCATATTAAGGATTAAAGAATGAGTGAAGAACAACAAGCTCAACCGCAACTGGCATTAGAGCGCATTTATACCAAAGATATTTCTTTTGAAGTGCCTGGGGCTCAAGTATTTACCAAAGAATGGCAACCTGAACTGAATATTAATCTTTCATCTGCTGCAGAAAAAATTGATGCAACGCATTACGAAGTTGCATTACAAGTAGTGGTACAAGCCAATAATGCGGGTGACACAGCCTTTATTGTGGATGTCACACAATCAGGTATTTTCTTGGTAGATGGGGTTGAAGAAGAACGTCTTCCTTATATTTTGGGTGCATATTGCCCAAATATCTTGTTCCCATTCCTACGTGAAGCAGTAAATGATATGGTGACCAAAGGAAGCTTCCCACAATTGCTACTTACGCCAATTAACTTCGATGCTGAATTCGAAGCCAATATGCAACGTGCTCAAATTGCTGCGGAAGGTCAAGCTTAATCGCTTTGCTTTTAAAAATAAAAAAGACCGCATGTGCGGTCTTTTTTATTGCTGATTTTTAATTTCCTACTGGATAAAACTAGACGTTTTTAAATCAATTTATTCAGCATCCATCATTAAATCTGCGCTCATTCCTACAGTATTGAAACCTGCATCGACATACATAATTTCACCTGTAATCCCATTTGCCCAAGGCGAACATAGGAATAATGCGGCATTACCTACATCTTCAATGGTTACATTACGTTTAAGCGGTGCAACTTTTTCATTCAAATCAAGCATTTTACGGAATGATTTGATCCCAGATGCCGCCAGAGTACGAATTGGACCAGCTGAAATTGCGTTGACACGAATACCTTCGCTGCCTAGACTTGAAGCCAAATAACGTACACCGGCCTCTAATGATGCTTTCGCCATTCCCATCACGTTATAGTTTGGCATTACACGTTCAGAACCTTGGTAAGTCAATGTGAGTAAACAACCTTGACGAACTTTTAATAATGGCTTAGCCGCACGCGCCATCGCAATAAAACTATAAGCACTGATATCATGCGCTACATTAAAGCCGTCACGGTCTGTAATGTCAGTAAAATCACCATCTAAAGTATGCGCTGGTGCGAAACCAATCGAATGCACGACACCATCCAAGCCATCCCAATGTTTTGCTAACTCTGCAAAAGCTTGTTCAATTTCAGCATCAACTGCCACGTCACAAGGGAAAACCAAAGTTGAATCAAATTGTGCAGCAAAATCGTCTACACGTTTTTTTAGTTTTTCATTTGGATAAGTAAAAGCAAGTTCTGCACCTTCACGATGTAAAGATTGGGCAATACCAAATGCAATCGATAATTTACTTGCAATACCTGCAATTAAAAAACGCTTACCCGCTAAAAGTCCTTGTGCCATGTGAATTCACTCAAAATAATTTATAAGCATAATGCCAAGTCTAAAGCATTTGCGAAATTGCATAATGCGCCTTTTTTAATAGGTTATGTAAAATCATAAAAAAGCTCCCGATTTAGGGAGCTTTTTTATTTAGACCTAAAATTCTTAATCATCACCTTGTAACAGGCTGAGCAGACGTAAAAACGAGTAATACATCCATACCAAAGTTGCAAGTAAGGCAATACCACACAACCACTCCATTGCTTTGGGTGCATGTTGTGCAGCAGATGATTCAATCAAATCAAAATCGAGAATCAGGTTTAAAGATGCAATGACAGCGACAAATGCTGCAAACCCAATCCCCAACCAGTTACTTTCAAAAATAAAAGGAATACTTGAACCAAAAGCCAGACGCATTACAATTTGCACCACAAATACTATGGCGATTGCGATTGATGCTGACATCACTACAGCTTTAAACTTTTCTGTCGCACGGATAATTTGGAAACGATATAAAGCAAACATCACGAGTGTCGTAATAAAGGTCGCCAATAAGGCTTGTAATGGGACACCTGGAAATTTAATTTGGAAAATTACTGAAATTCCACCCAGAAAAGCCCCTTCAAATAAAGCATAAGGAATGGCCAATATTCGTGCTGTATTTGGCTTAAATGTTGCAATCAGGGCTAAAATTATTCCACCAATCGCTCCGACCATAGCGCCTGCATAAGCAAGTGAGATATTGGCCGTGATGAAGCTATAGAAAAACAGTGCCAAACCCACAACTGCTGCAATGACCGTTAATAAAATAGATTTTTGAATTGCACCTTGTACGGTCATGGTGTCATTAAAATCGCTTTGGGTTTCTACCCGAGTCAAAATAGGATTATTACTTTGCATGATTTACTCATTTTTGATTTGAATTATTAAAATAGTATAAATTGCTTTTTGGCTAGGCCTAATAGTTTTTTATTTTTCAACATAATAGCCCTACAAATTAAAACTGATTCAACACTTGAATACAACTTTATTTTTCTGCATTTTATACTCGATTAAGAATACATGATGTCCAACAAACTGATTCGATAAGCTGAATTTAGTATAATAACCATTCACTTTAAGCAGAAAAATGAATGCTTTTTTCTAGATCAAACATAGTCTAACCGCAATTTTATATTTCAAGCTTTAAAGCCTGTAGTGAATTTTGCCAAACTTGTTCTGCCAATAGATCAATCTCAAGATTAAGGCTTTGCGCCAATCCTATTAACACATAAGGTAAATTAGCGGGGGTATTTCTGGTCCGCTGTTCAGTTGAACGTTGACAGCACAACGGCGTCATATCAGGACAATCCGTTTCCAAAACCAGATGCTCGACTCCAATCTCCTGCACAACAGCATGTAATTTTTTTGCATTCGGATTGGTAATTTGCCCTGTCACACCAATTTTGAAACCCAATTTAATCAAAGCTTTGGCTTCTTCCACCCCTCCACTAAAAGCATGTGCAATACCTCCCTGTTTAAAATGTTGCTGTTTTAACAGCGCCAAAGTATCGGCATGTGCTTTACGAATATGTAGAAGAACAGGTTTATTAAAGTGTTGCGCCAACTCTAATTGAGCCACAAAAAACTCTTTTTGCTTTTTAAAAGTTTCAGGATGTTTATGTTGTTTTAAAAAAGTATCTAAACCAATTTCCCCAATGGCAATACATTTTTCATTTTTTAGAAGATTTTCTAAATGATTTAAATGCTCCATTTCATGCTGTTCGATATAAAATGGATGCAAGCCAGGTGCTAAATAACCTGTCGGTGCATCGACCAATTGCGCTAAAAATTGTTGAGTGTTAAGTAAATCTTGAAAACGCGATTGTATAAATCCAATCAAGATTAAACGTTCAACGCCAACTGCTTTTGCTGCATATGCCAAATGTTCCCGATCTTGATCAAAATCAGGAACATCAAAATGGGTATGTGTATCAAACAGTCGGTATGTCATCAAAAATCACATTAAGATTTTGCTTTATTATTTTCAGCAGGGTTACCGGCAGGTGAACTGTTTTTTGTTTGAACTGGAGGTAAATATTCTTTTTTCAGTACTGTTTGTAATTGATCATAAGGAATTGTCAAACGCGGTAATCCTACGACATAAGGTCCAATTTCATATTCCCCATATTGCAATACTAAACCTTGAGTGGATAAGTAAAAATTATCGGAAAGTGTAAATTTCCATACTTGTTCATATTCTTCAAGGTTGTCTGCCAATTTTGAATCCATCACCCAAATTTTAAATACTTCATGGGCTTTATTCTGTAAAATTGCTTTTTGATTTGGCGCTAAAATATCATCAAGCTTCATTTGTTTTTTGTTTTTCAAATCAAAATTATAGTAATGCTGAGAAGATGAACCATGTGCACCGCCCAAATAACTACTTGAATTTAAAACCACGGTCGCCAGTGGAACCGTTGCATTTAAAATTTTAGGCTTAATCATTAAACTAATTTGATGATGGGCACTGAGTGCTTTTAACTCCTTGTCTAATAATAAAAAAATACTTAGATAAGGAGTAATTTGTTTTTCTATTTTTTGTTTTTTTGTTTCCACCGCAATTGATGCAGGTTGGTCTAGAATTTGATTTTGACTATTTGAAGTTGTGACTTCTGTCGTTACCGCTTGTGGCTTATCTTTCAGTAACTTCGGAGAAATGTCTAAAATTTGGTCAAGCTGTTTTAAAATTTGCTCATCAATCAACTCATCTACAAAGGCTTGATTACTGGAGAGCCGTTCTATCGAAATTTCTGGACAGCTATTACCATCACATGCTGGTAGCCCCAGAGCCAGCTTTTCAGTATCTCCGACCAGTTTTACTGTTTCTACTTGCTTCGCAGGTTCAGATTGTGCAGTTTGTTGGTCTTTAGGCTCAGCTTGTTTAGGCTGACATGCCGTTAATGCCATGGTTGTAGCCAGAAAACTGATGGTAAAGAAGACTTTATTTTTAAACATGAGACTGACCTATAACGTTACTCTGGTAAATTGACTGCGACTCCATGCCGATCACTACAGCCATTCACTAGAACATATGCTGATAAACATCACTTTTCAATACCTGTTGCGTTTGTGCTTGGGTTAAATAAATATCTAATTGTGGGCCATCTTTAACAATTTCGTGAGTGCGATAATGTAAACCAACTCCTTCTTGGTCAAAGAACCAATCGGATTGGCCCCAATAGAGCTTTTGAGGTGCATTTTTTTTCACCTCAACTGATTGCTGTTTTAACCATTTTTGATAGGCCTGCTGAACAATTTGATCCATATTTGTTTGCTGTTTGGCTTCAATTAAACTCAACAAGGAAACACTTTGCTGCTTTTTACGATCGGCCACAAAAAAATAGTAACGCTCCTTAACCTTAATACCTTCTTGATTGGTGTCCACGCCCAATTGCATCAGTAAATATTGATTTCGCTGATAAGCAATTCGGGTATACATCGACAATTCATAGGCATTATTTTTCGAAAATTCGGCTTGCCAAGTATCCGATTTTTTGACATAAGCATTGATAGCTTGCTGCAAGCCCATGTCTTGTTTCATAGAAATCTGATCTTGAATAACCACCGCTTGACGTTTTGAAATCCAGTCATTTAACCAATCATCTGTGGTTTGTACAGTTTGAATTTTAACGTCAATACAGTTTTTAGTTTCGCAAAAAGGAAGGGCAATTTTTGCTGCTTGTTCTTGAATATTCAGGTAGGGCAGCACATCGGCTTGCTCTGTTTTAAGTTTTTTTTCTGCAGATTTAGAAGCAGCATCTTGTTGTTTTGATGCATCACAGGCACTGAGTATCAGACCAATGGCCATCAATAATGCACTCATTATTTTCCTGTTCATGCGAATCACTCTTTTTAAAGGAACTGATGAATATCAAAGTGGTAAATTTAAACATTATCAATAATAAAACAGCTTCCTAAAGAAGCTGTTTATCGTTCGTGATTTTAGTGTTCACGTGTCGCACGGAACTGGATATCGGGATAGCGCTCTTGCATTAACTGCAAGTTGACACGACTAGGGGCCAAATAAGTTAAATGACCACCACCATCAAGTGACAACTGATCATGAGCTTTTTTCTTAAACTCATTGAATTTTTTCTCATCATCACATGAGACCCAACGCACTGTATTGATATTCACAGGCTCGTACACACAGTCAACCTTATATTCTTCTTTTAAGCGATAGGCCACGACATCAAACTGAAGTACACCGACCGCACCCACGATCAAATCATTACTCATTTGTGGCATAAAGACTTGAGTTGCGCCTTCTTCTGAAAGTTCCTTCAAACCTTTTTGTAATTGCTTAGATTTTAACGGATCTTTTAAACGAACACGACGGAACATTTCAGGTGCAAAGTGAGGAATACCGGTAAAGTGCAGATTCTCACCCGCAGTAAATGTGTCGCCAATTTGAATGGTGCCATGATTATGCAAACCGATAATATCGCCCGGCCATGCTTGTTCAAGCTGCTCTCGCTCTCCTGCCAAAAAGGTTAAGGCATCACTAATCCGAACATCTTTACCCAGACGTACATGATTCATTTTCAAACCTTTCTCATATTTTCCTGAACAGATTCGCATGAATGCAATACGGTCACGATGTTTTGGATCCATATTGGCCTGAATTTTAAACACAAATCCAGTAAAGCCTTCTTCCGTTGCTTCAACTACACGCTCATGGGTAGGATGTGCTTTCGGTTCGGGTGCCCATTGAATAAAAGTATCAAGCACATGATCCACTGCAAAGTTACCCAAAGCAGTGCCGAATAAAACGGGGGTTTGCTTGCCTTGCAAGAATAATTCACGATCAATCGGATCATTGGCCATTTGCACCAATTCCAATGATTCTTCAAAAGCGGCAAAGGCTAAATCACCGACTTTCTCACGTAAGTCAGGATAGTCATATCCATCACGCTTTTCAATTTCGGTAATGGTTGAACCAAAACCTGCTTTATAAACGTAAAACTTTTCTTCGATCAGGTTATATACGCCAGCGAAATCACGTCCTGTTCCCATTGGCCAAGTCAATGGTACACAACGAATTTTCAAGACATTTTCAATTTCATCCAGTAATTCCAATGGCTCACGTATTTCCCGATCCATTTTATTGACAAAAGAAATGATCGGCGTGTCACGCATACGACAGACCTCCATTAATTTAATGGTTCGGTCTTCTACCCCTTTTGCACCATCAATCACCATTAAGGCAGAATCAACGGCTGTTAAAGTACGATAAGTGTCTTCCGAAAAGTCTTCATGTCCGGGAGTATCGAGTAAATTAATGACATGCTTTTTAAACGGGAACTGCATCACCGAAGTGGTAATGGAAATCCCGCGCTCTTTTTCCATCTCCATCCAGTCAGAGGTAGCAGCACGGTCTGATTTACGACTTTTCACCATCCCTGCAACTTGAATAGCCTTCCCCCACAATAACAGTTTTTCTGTCATGGTCGTTTTACCAGCATCGGGGTGGGAAATAATAGCAAAGGTTCTACGAGCCTTTACCTCTCTAGCTAATTGATCTTTAAACATGAGAAAAATCTACAATATGTACACAGTTATGTACACATTTCTAAATATGTACTAAAACTGAAAAAGTGGGAATTTAAAATTGGCGTAATTGTAGCAGATTTGAATAGGATTTTACTGATTGCGGATATGTCTTGATTTATCCACAATTGAAAGTATTGTTATCTTTTTAATCTATATCTTTGCTTCGGACTTTTCGGCTTATCAGGAATGGTACGTTTAATCAGACCAGCTTCTATTGCAGGATTTAAGTAATTCCTTTGGAATGTTGCTCGATGAGTTAATCCGACCAATTGCATCAATTCAGCTAAAGTATAATCTTCTTGCTTCATTGCCGAAAGTAAACGCTGAACTTGGTCGCTCACTTGTACGTTAACTTGAGCGGTAACATGACCGCTATCTTGAGCGGTATCAGTTGAACTAAGAATGGCATCTAAAATCATCTGTAAGATGAATTCTATAAATGGGGCTGAATCTGTTCGGTCTGTACTTGCTTGCAAAGCCTCATAGTAGGCTTTTTGATTTTGATAGATCAAACTCTCAACAGGAATATTAGCAAAGATTGGATTCCATCTGCTTAATATTAAAGTTTGCCATAGCCTTCCCATGCGACCATTGCCATCCGCAAATGGATGAATGAATTCAAACTCATAGTGAAATACTGAACTTTGGATAAGAGGATGCACTTCGCTATCATTTAACCAATCAAGTAAGTCAACCATCAGTCGATTAATTTGATTTGCAGGCGGAGCCATATGCACCACTCGATCACCTGACATTACACCAACACCACCATGACGATATTGACCGACTTCATCAATTAAACCTGTCATTAAAATTTGATGAGCTTGTAATAGGTCTTTTTCTTGGCTTGGTTGCCACTGCTGAAAGGCTTCATAGGCTTTAATGGCATTACGCACTTCCTGTACTTCTTTTGGCGGTGCAATTACGGTCTTTCCATTGATGATCGCCGTGATCTGTTCCGTACTTAAAGTGTTCCCTTCAATCGCCAGTGAGCCTTGAATGGTACGGATACGATTGGCTTTTCGTAGTTTTAAGCTGTCTTGGATTTCTTCTAGAACAGTCAGGCGCCCAATATTCTCACTAATCTGTGCAATCAGGTAAATGATTTTAGATGTGATGGTATAAGGCGGTTGGTATTTCATTTCGTTCTCAATAATTAAGCATTTCAATTAAAACTTTTCGTTTACCGTTAAAGCCTATAGTATCCCCGTACCAGTCTGATGCTTTAATAAAGCTGCCAATTGTGAACCTGATTTTAGCTTCTCTGTATAAGGACAGCCTTGATTATTGGGAGCCAAATATGGGCAATGCAAATAATACTGATCTAGAAGACCCACCCCATTCTTTTTCTTTTGTAAAATCATTGGTTCAGCATGAATAGGACAACAAACAATATCAATACCTTGTTTTTTATTTTGCAAATCAGATTTTAAATCATCCATACGTTCTATAATACTTTCCGAAGTACTCTGATCCTGAATAATAATATTAAAGTCTTGAGCTGAAAGACTAAATTCAGGTGCGGATGTATCTGTCATTAATGCTAAGTCTTGTCGAGATAAATTTTCACGATATTCACATAAACGAACCTGCTTATTCTTAAAATACCAACCTGTACACCCCCAATAGAAATCTTGTGGATTAACATAAACTAAATTACGTGCCCACTGCAATTTCATAGGTCTTTGACATTTAGGGCATGTCTTTGCCATGGTATCTGCAAAAGCATTCCACTGAAGGACATGTGTTGTTTCAAGATCAATATCTACTTTATGAATATTATTTTCATTCTGTTGAAATCTATCAGCAGCAATAATTTGACTATCATTTTTAATACCTTGCTTTAGAAAATTTCTTTCCTCATCAAGCTCATACAGCCTTTTACGTTGTTGTTCAGTAATACGTCCTGATTCATTCAATTTTCTACGCAAAAATTGAATTTCTTGATTAAGCTCATGTATTTGATCTTGTTTTTTGTCTCGTTCATCGTAGACAGTCTTTGTCACGATTTCTTTTGCCGTGAAATAGGTTTTGACTGTAGAAACGACTTCAGAAACTACGCTCACTGCTGCACTGAATAAAGATCCAATGCCAGAAAACAACATATCAAAAAAGCCCATAATTTCCTCGTAAAAGAAAGTCTATGACTTAGTCATAGACTTTCGATTGCTTATTTCACTAAATTCATCAAACTACCAAAACTATCAATCACAGAATACTGAACGATATCCTCCAATGATTGATTTTCTTGATTTAAAGTAGCGAAGAACTTTTTAGCACTGTCAACTTTACGCTGCTCTTTTTCCCTTAGGTCACTGTCTAGCATTGAGCCTTTAGTTTCTGCAACGAAATATATTTGGCGCACTTTATCCTTATTGAAAGCAATTGCCCAATCAGGGTTATAGCTACCGAAAGGCGTAGGAATCTGGAAACGATCAGGGAGTTTAGCGTAGACGACCACCTCATCTGCACCATCCAGCTCCTCAACAAATTTACGCTCATTATCAGAATCGGTGACGACATAATCCCAGATATGACGTTCTGCCTTATATGCCTGTAATGGAATATTCTCATTACTCACAAAAATTTCATTGTCAGGATAAGTCTTATCTAAAGGATTATATTTCAGTCCTTGAATGACCATTTTTGCTTGCTGTTCATTGATGATACGGCTCATTTCACGAATGAAAGCTTCTGGATTCGACTTAAACTGCGCAAATATCGCAGCGTTAATTTCCTGTAAAATACGTGCAACCGTTTTACGAGTGAGATTGGTATCATCGGCAATATTCCCAATCAGGTCATAGGTCACTTGAGAATGAATAGAAATATTCGCAACCTCAGTTTTTGAAGTCACCTTCCCAAACATTTCTTTGGCTTTGACTTGCTCATAGGTGGATTCATCATTCTGCGTCGCTTCTGCAAGTTTATAACTCAGCGTTTCCACAAATTTGTTGTTACGCTCTTTAGCCGTACGTTCAACAGCACTAATGCTTTGCTCAATGAGTTTTTCAGAATCTAAATGAATTTGATAAACGGCTTTACGGTTAATACGAGACCATAAAGCCTGAAACTCTTTACGTTCTAAATTGGCTTGGTTGATCGTATTGGTCAGCTTCTTATTGCCATCGTCTGCAATGCCTTCCAGAGCTTTAGGATCAAACAGCCCATCAATCAGCTTGTGAATTTGCTCAGTATAAGCCACTAAACTTTCAGGTAATTCTGCTAACGTGCCTTGATCTTTCGCTTCGTGATACTTTGGCGTTAACTGATCATTGTCATCAATATAATCGTGCTTAGACAAATGCTTATTAATCTGCTTTGCCATCAATTCAGTGACTTCAACACTAGACCCATCAGATAACTTAAAGATTTTCCCTTTAAAGTAATCAGGGGTCGCTTGTGTCGGGCGATTCTGAATCGTATTCAGAATTTCTGATTGTAGATTCGACACAAACTCTTTGTAACTTTCATTGGTCACAACTGTGAGATTATTCAGTTTATGAATTTCTCCTAAGGCTCCTTGAAAATGATTGGCATCCATACGTTCGCCATATTTATTTACTGCAAGGCGCATACCACGGCCAACTTCTTGGCGACGAGAAATTACATTATCTGAATGCTTTAAAGTACAGATCACAAACACGTTCGGGTTATCCCAACCTTCTCGTAATGCCGAGTGAGAGAAAATAAAACGTGTTGGCTCTTCAAAAGACAGTAAGCGTTCTTTGTCTTTTAAAATTAGGTCATAAGCATCTGTATCATTAGAAACTTGTTTTTCTTCTGATCTTGGATCAATTTTTGGGTTATGAAGACGTTTGTTCTTATCAATCGAAAAATAACCGTTGTGAGTACGGTCTACCTCAATTGTTTTTAGATAGTCAAAATATGGGTCATTTTCTAAGTTTAGATCCAGAACTTCATTGAGTACCTGTTGATACTGTTCTTTGAAGATTTGAACATATTCCCCATCGACAGGATTATTATTCTCATCGTACTGACGATATTTTGCCACTTCATCAATGAAGAAAAGACTCAGGACTTTAATACCCTGATTGTATAATTGACGCTCTTTTTGAATGTGTGCACGAATCGTTTCACGGATCTGAATGGTACGCATGATCTTTTCATCAACATGCCCCAATGCTTCACCAACATGAATTTTGGTACCATTCAAGAAAGTCACCGAGTTATCTCTTGCATCAATGTCTGAGACGACATAACGGTCATTGTATTGTTCAGCTTTATTGGAAATATCGTAAAGGTTATCGCCTTTACTTACCTTCCTTACTTCACGCTTGAAACCATTCTTGGTTTCAATCTCAAGTTCCAAACGAGCGACAGGAGCAGATTTAGATACAATGATGTCTTGTAAGTATAAATATCCATGTGTACCTGACAAACCTTGGACTTCAACACCTTTTACAGTGATTTTTTTCACCAGTTTTTGGTTATAGGCATCCAAAGCATCCAGACGGTAAATAAGGTTATAATTACGCTTATGTGTCGCGGAATAGCGCAAAATAAATAACGGGTTGAAGTTAGATAAAGACTCTAGGGTTTTATCCGCGCCCATCTTTTGCGGTTCATCTAAGATTAAAATTGGACGGTTACGACTAATCACATCAATCGGGCGACGCGATTGGAATTCATCTAGTTCATCATAGATACGACGGTTATCTTTACCTGTGGCATTAAATGCTTGGACGTTAATGACCATGACGTTGATCCCACCATTCGAGCTAAAGCTTTCCAAATGGTCTAATGCTTTGGAATCATAGATAAAGAAACGGGCCTTTTTGCCGTATTGCTCTTGAAAGTGATCAGCCATCATATTTAGGCTTTTGTAAACGCCTTCACGAATGGCAATGCTTGGTACGACCACAATAAATTTCGACCAGCCATACTGCTTATGCAGTTCAAACATAGTACGAATATAACAGTAGGTTTTACCTGTACCTGTTTCCATTTCAATATCAAGGTTTAATGGACTTTTGGTCAGGTTCTTGCCTTTGCCATTATCATCCGTGATGAGTTGAGATGATCTTTGTAATCCACTTGCCGCTTGTACGTCCTGAATGTTTTTCAGTACAGCTTGTAGATCAAAAATATGGGCATTCTCAAAACCAACATCTGCAATCACTTTTTTAGCCTTGCCACCTTGTAAATCCAAGGTTTCTTCAAGCATATCAACCTGTGCAGTTGCTTTTTTAACTTTAGCTGCACCTTGGTCGATCATGTAACGATGACCTTCAGAACGTGGTTGTCCTTTAAAGCAATCCACAATCGCTTGTACTGAGTCTTTCTGATAACCAAGGGTTTTAAAACGGATTTCCATTATCTAACCCTCTTAAAGAAACTTGACTTCGGTATCAGGAGAGAGCTGTTTAAAGCGTTCTTTGATATTGGTTTTATCATGGTCCAGATGAATGGCTTTTTCTGCTGATACGAAGCGTAAAGGATGATCTTTAGCAACTTCATCCACCACATCAAAGTTCAATTCATCAAAACACGCTACAAGGCTATTACCTGCAACATAAAATACTTCTTTTCCTGCAACAGTTTTACGTTCAATTGGTAATGACAGCTCAAGCCCCCAATCAAGCATGACTTGGAATAACAAGTCCTCAGATGTACGATCTTCTTTAATATTTGAAGCTAAATCCAGCATATCAGCTTGTTTTAAAGCATCAGGAGTGTAATAGACATCCTTCATATTGGTTGAGTCTATTTTTAGGACTCGGAAGCCAATATCTAAATTTTCTTTGCCTTCTTTATCTTTATTGTCTTCTACAATTTTTTTACCTGCACGACGGATACGGTCTTTAGATATTTCAGCAATACTTTTATAACCAGCCTTGAATGCTTCTGATTTCTCATCTGTTTTTTCAGGCAATTGAACCATGATGAATTTTCGGTTGCCACTATCTTCTGCATTTAACTTCATTACAGCATGTGCTGTAGTCGAAGAACCTGCAAAAAAATCTAAAATAATAGAATCTTTATCAGTATTAGCGATTTGAAGAATTCTAGATAATAAGCGAGTAGGCTTTGGCCCATCAAAATATCCCTTATCATCGAATAATTTTTTTACTTCCTGCCGTCCTTCTTGATTATGTCCTACATCGTTATGCAGCCATAATGTAGTCGAAACCATCCCATCCTGCACCTCAGACAGAAATCGCTTTAAACGAGGTACATTGTCACCATTCTCACCAAACCAAATCCTATTATCTTTTACTAATTCATTAAATTTATTTTTATTTACCCTCCAACATGAACCATGTGATGGATTAATAATTTTTCCAGATGGTGTAGTTATAGGATAATCATATTCTTTAGAGTAGGTTTTTACAGACAAATCTCCCGAAACCCATTTCCCTCGGTAATCGTTATCTGGGTTTTTATACCTTGCATTTGCTTCTTCTGTTCTCGGAAGTTTTCCAACTTTAAAGCTATTGATATTCTTCGCATAGATTAAGACATAGTCATGACTAGAGGACAAATATTTAGCATCATTCTTCGGTGAGAAAGCTCTTTGCCAAACTACTGTCGCAACATAATTACCTATAAAAATTTCATCACAAATCTTTTTGATATTATCTTTTTCATAATCATCAATACTAATAAAAATAACGCCATCGTCTTTTAACAAGTTTTTAGCTAATTTTAGTCGAGAATAGATCATACTTAGCCAATCTGAATGAAAACGGCCATTGCTATCTGGATTTGCAACTAACTTGTTGCCCTCTTCATCCACTTGGTTAGAACGCTCAAAAAACTCATCGGTACTTTCGGCAAAATCATCTTCGTAAATAAAGTCATTACCTGTGTTATATGGTGGATCAATGTAGATCATTTTGACCTTGCCCAAGTAATTCTCTTGCAGAAGTTTTAAGGCTTCTAGGTTGTCACCTTCGATAAACAAGTTTTCTGTTCTATCAAAATTTACACTCTCCTCACGGCACGGGCGCAAAGTTTTCGCAATCGGTGCATTGGCGGTTAGAATGGCTTCTTTTTTACCGACCCAATCTAGCCGATAACGTTCTTGCTCACCATCAACAATCACTTGCGATAGCTCTTGTTTAAGCAAATCAAAATCAATAGCTTTTTTTAGCTCACCATTTTCACCTTGTGCTTCTGTAACACAGTTTGGAAATAGTGCTGCAATCTTTTCGATGTTGCTATCGACTAGGTTAGGGCTGTGCATTTTTAACTGGTCTTGGTTTGACATCTTCATCATCTCAATCATTTAATCTTAAAAATCTAAACTTTCCATATCCCAGTTTTCACCAAAATATGGACGTAATTGTTCAAGTGCTGATGGCAACTCACCAGTACAAGTCACCCCTAAATAATTGGCTGCTCGGGTTGCACCGACATATAAAAATTTCTGATATAAATCAGGATACTGCTGTAACAGTTGATCTACGCCAACAAAAAATACAGCTTCAAATTCTAAGCCCTTAATATATTCGATACTACATACTCGCACATCCGTTGCATTGCCTACACTTTGACCTTGCAAACATGCAATTACTTTTAAATTAAGGTCATCTAAATTTTCTGTAAGTTTTTTCGCCATCGGCTGTACATCAGCTTCATCTTTTACCAAAACCACAATAGAAGGTAAAATTTGTTCTTCTGTATGATTGGTATTCACCAAACGCTCAATTTCCCCAATGCGTTGAGTAATCCAATAAGCAATATCATCTAAATCATCATGATATTCTGCGATCACTGGAGCTAAACCCTCAAAGTCTGTAAACTTTGGCAATTCAGAACGTGCCTGTGTATCTTGCTCATCCATCAAATCTAAAATGGCATGGGTAAATTCATTTAATTTTGGACTCTGACGATACACTGTATTAATACGTGCAATTTTTAAATCAGGTGAAATCCACTCGAGTAAAACTAGATCTTTAATCCCTTGTGTAGTTAATCGTTGGTTAAAGTCACCACACGCAAAAAATGAATTAAGTAATGGATTCGTCATGGCTTGCATACAAGCAAGTTGTAGCGCAGAAAAATCTGTGGCTTCATCCACCATAATTTGGTCTTTAAACAAACCTTCACGTAACCCCTTAAGCTCTTGAAAAGCAATTTCATTAAGGTTTCTAACAATGTATGGCTCTTTCAGTAAATCTTTTAAATTACGTAAAATCACCAACAAAATTAAATCTAATTCTGCTTGTGAGATCTTTTGTACCTCTAATTTTTCTTTGCTATAAAAATGTTGGTAATGCTCTTCTTTCCTAAATTTTTTATACAATCCTACAGGTTTTTTATAAACACGTTTCCAACAGTTTAGATTATGACGTAAACCATTTTGTAAAGTAATACTTCGCCCCAATTGTAGTAATCGCTCTTCTGAAGGAAGCTTTTCCCCTAACCATTCAGCAGTTTTGGCATCCTTACTATCTTTCTTAAACGTTTTTTTCAAATAGTGATAACGTGCTAATTTTTTTAAGAATTTTTGATATTCAACTAAAGCTTTTGCTTCTTGTGAATGCGTGACAGAGCCAGCTTCTACTTCATCATCATCGTAATCAGCCTCTTCATCATCTTCTTCAGCATCCACATTTTTGAAGTTATTTAAAAAGCGAGCTAAATCTTTTAAAATATCTTCATTCTTGTTAATCAGTAAATTTCGCTCTTCTTGAATAATTTTATCGCTCACTAATTTTTCACTTTCGATCATTTTTTTAATTTGATTTTCTAGTTCAAAAAGTTGGCGATATTTACTCAATACTTTCGTATCACTTTCAATAATGTTACGAATTTTTACAATGAGTTTTTCATCATTTAAACCCGAGGCTTGCTGTAAAATTTTAATGCCGTTGTTTAACTCTAAATTTAAAGCATTTTCTATATAAGATTGAAAACTACTATATAAAAACTGTGGATCATCAACATATTGTTGTTTGATATTTTCACTTGTTTCTATCGAGAATCCTGAGCCATTTGTCGAGCTTCTTAAAATGCTAAAGTTCTTACGTGCAATATTTTTAGAATAATCTAACCAGGTCTTTAGATTATCTCTAATGGCTATGCCTTCTATATTAAATGCTTTAAATAAATATTCTTTTAATAGCTCTGAAGGCGTAAACATTAGCCAATCATTAAATCCTTGACCATCCCTACCTAATTTTTTTAAAAGTCCTTCTTCAATCTCAGATAGCACCCCTTGAGATTTATCAAGTTTTTGTCCTAGACGTTTAATTAAAGTTGTGGTTTTACCTGTACCTGGTGGCCCTAAAATAATACGTTGTGAGTTTACGGGTAAACGAAAAATTTCATCTTGGTATTCATCAAGCGCTGCTTGGTTACGTAAAGACATGCCTGAGCGTATATTACGGGTCAAATTTTTAATTTTACCTGCTGTGGTCTGTTCTTCTTCGGCAATTGCTTGTAAATATGCTTCTACATCTATACCTTGCTCTTCTAAATTATCAAGCAATGCTCTAAAAGACTCTAGGTTAATTTTTTCTTCTTCTGAAAAAATTTCAACTGCAAATCCATCCCATAATTGTTCAACTTGGCGTGGTGTAAATTTAATTTTTTGACCAATATAATATTCTTGTTCCTTAATCGGAAAATCTGCACCTGGCGATAAAGATGCAATTCGCCCCAT
This sequence comes from Acinetobacter albensis, assembly GCF_900095025.1. Lineage (GTDB taxonomy): Bacteria > Pseudomonadota > Gammaproteobacteria > Pseudomonadales > Moraxellaceae > Acinetobacter > Acinetobacter albensis. Next base: position 48,503 of record NZ_FMBK01000003.1, read on the forward strand.
AGGGGCACGATAACTAACAAAATCAATTAGTTTTGTCCGCCAAACACTCAAGCCTGTTGGTGGAGCAACCTGTGAAATATAAATACTCCGACAATAATTTCCGTCAACATCTTCCAAATCCACACGCATAAATACAGGTTCAGAAGCTAAAATTAAACTATCTCGTCGAATAGAATCAGAAGCAGTTTCTAAAGCCAAAAAAGCATTATCAGTAAATGAGTTAGCAGTAATTACATCCTGTGAATAACCTGACAGTTTTAATGCATCTTTTGCTTTATTTGAAATATCAGCAAGAATATCCACTGTATCTTGCGCAATTTCTTGAATTCCTTTATCTAACATGCTTACCCCCTTCTTACTTGAGCGAGTTGCGATTCTAATTCACTCACTTTTTTATTTAATTCAACCTTCCGATTAAATTGCCTTTCATTTCTTAACTTAGACTGCAACTGATTAAGCTGCTTTCGCAAGCTTTCAAGTTGTTGAGATTTTTGCAACTGAAGTTCAATAGAAACCGATTCATTATCGTTTTCCTGATCTTTACTTAATGCAATCGGCAATATCTGTGCGATGAAATGTTCATATAGATCAGCCAGTTTTAAGTAAATAGGCAATTCAACACGATCATGATCTTCTAGCCACTCAGAAGCATAATATTGACCTATCACCATTTTAGTTTTGTCTGCTTGATTCAAACGCTTATAGGTTGCAACAACTTTCACTTTATCTTGATAAACAACTTCAAAAATAATTGGAGTGAGAATGAGTTTATCAATGAAAGATAGTATTGACACATCTAAATCTTCAACCCGACTTTTTACTCGAAAGATTTGAATTTCCTTCAAATCTTCCTGATCTTGGAGGTGAATTGTAGATGAAGCCAACTTGTACGCCCACCGTATATTTTCCACTTGATTAACAAATAGCTGTTCGATCTTGCTATTGGCTTTACCTTGCTCATAAAACTTATTTTTCGGAATTAACCGATCCACTTTAGCCTGCTGCGGAAACTTGTATAACTTCATGCTTAAGGTTCTTCAATCACAATAAAGCTAATCAGCTCAAAGTCGTTCAATCCAGAAACCACATCTACCAACGCTGATGTAGTCAAACCTGAAAACAAGCTATCAATATCCTTCTCAGCTTTTACGTCCTGAATGGTATGAATCACAATATCCAACAATTCTGAATATTGGCTCATATCTCGTCCATCATTGGTTTTCTCATTAAACTTTTCATACGCTTCAGGAATCGGATGATCTTTTCCTCGACATGCTTTACGTGCTACATCCAATAAATATTTGGCTTGGGTATAGTCATAAACGACTTCACCGCCTTGATTAATATAAACTAAGTAATATGGATATAAGCGGTTGCTTTGGCTGTTAGGCGACTCAGGATGTCGTGCTCTTAGGGTGAAAATGACTCCCGCATTTAAACCGAGTTCTGGCTGTGCAGGCACAACAGTATGTAGTCCATTCGGCAATCGCTCCAATTCAGGATGCTCTTCCATATAGCCAAGCAAATCCATACGGAAGTCATTCAAACCTAAATCAGTAATAGAAACCCCTGTGTTGGCATCTTCCAAGTCTAAAACTTCAGTTTGTAGCTTCTGTAATTGTTCACGACGATAGGCAATATCATTAGCTTGGGCACTGAGGACGTTATCATCTCCCGTACTGGTCATATCAACGATCACCATGCGATTCTCGACCCGTTCACGCAAGTTAATATATTCATCTAGGCTAATGTCAGGCCAGTAATTAACGAGCTGAATGACGCTGTTTGATGAGCCAATACGATCCACACGCCCAAAGCGTTGAATGATGCGTACAGGATTCCAGTGAATATCGAAATTAATCAAATAATCACAGTCCTGTAAGTTTTGTCCTTCAGAAATACAGTCCGTTGCAATGAGCACATCAATTTCTCTGGATTCTTCAGGGAATACGTCTGCTTTTTGCTTTGATTGTGGAGAGAATAGAGTGAGCAAGCCCTGCATATCATAACTTTGACGGCTTCCCACTCTGGTCTTAATCGTTGAAGTATTATCACTGCCGATCACTTTGGCACTGTGCAGACCGTAGGCTTCAAGCAAAATCGGAGCAATATGCTCATAGATATAATTCGCTGTATCCGCAAAGGCAGTAAATATGATAACTTTACGGTTATTAGCATTAATTGGGTTCTGAATTTTCTCAACAACATGCGCTTTAAGATGTTGTAGTTTGGCATCCTTTTCAGCGTTAATTGGCTGAATCATTCGCAGTAAACCAAGAATAATGTGGTAGTCACCGTCTAGATCCGTTTTCCAGCTCAACAGATCCATATCAGCCAAATGAATTTTTAGCTTATTGCCAATAAGGTCTTCAGTATTAAGTAACTCACCATTTTCATCCTCATCATAGCCAAAGTCGGGTGAAATACTGACCTCATCATCCGCCTGACGAGCTTCAAAGTCCGCAATTTTAGCGAGTACATTTTCAATATTTTTCTTTAAAACGTTCAGCGTCAGCCTAAACGCATGGACAGAACTTTCGAGACGTTTTAGCAAGTTGACCGTCATCAAAGCCTGTAAACTTTTTTCACGGTCTACCTGTCTTAATTTACCTTTGCCTTCTACACGCGTATCAAAAATTTCTTCATATTTTCTTAAGGCACTTGGAAAGATATAACTGACTGGTGCATAGACTGACATCTTGATTAAAGAAAGATCTGCATAAATTTGATTCAGAGAAACACTATCCTGATCGGTTGATAATGCACAACGGAATGAAATTGGCTTGAGTCGTTGAGGGAACTGTCCAATATCTTTGGTGTCATAGAAAGTTTGAATGTGCTTTCTTGAACGAGCAATCGTCACGCTATCTAACAGCTTAAAGAAATCGAAATCTAGAAGGTTAAGAATTGCTTGAGTTGTCCGTTGGGCAGGATCTAGTTTTGCCCAGGCATTAAAGCTGGCCTGTGCTCTACGGAATATGGTTTCGATATCACGTTCAGTATCGAGCTTATTTTCCAATAAAGCTGCATTGCCTTCATAAGCAAGGGCGAGCTGATTTTTAAGGTCAGTAAAGTGATTATTTACTGGTGTAGCAGACAACATCAGTACTTTGGTTTTCACGCCTTGACGAATCACTTGATTCATTAAGCGGTCATAACGTGTTTCACGATCCTTAAACGTACCACGGTTACGGAAGTTATGCGATTCATCAATCACAACTAAGTCATAGTTACCCCAATTGATTTTCGCCAAATCTATACCTAGGGTTTCACCACCTTTACGAGAGAGGTCCGTGTGATACAGCACATCGTAGCTAAAACGGTCTTTAGCAAAAATGTTCGTGACTAGGTTGGCGTTATAATTCGTCCAGTTTGCTCCCAATTTCTTAGGACATAAAACCAGAACGCTCTTATTGCGTAATTCATAGTATTTGATTACGGCCAATGCAGTGAAGGTCTTACCTAACCCCACACTATCCGCCAAGATACAGCCATTATAGGTTTCTAGTTTATTGATGATGCCTACTGCTGCATCTTTTTGGAAATTGAACAGCTTATTCCATACTAAGGTATCTTGATAACCTGTCAGGTCATTAGGCATGACATCTGCATTGATATCTTCCAAGAAGTCTTTGAAGATGTTGTAAAGCATTAAGAAATAAATGCGTTCAGGTGGATTTTCCTGATATACAGACTCAATGTGTCGAATAATTTCACTGGTGACATCTTCAACTTTTGAGGGATCATTCCAAATTTGATTGAATAGCTGAATATAGGTTTGCACCATCGGCTGCTCATCAAAGCAGTTCACCATGTTGGAAATGGCATTGCCTTTTTCAAAACCAAGTCCCATCGGGGTAAACCCCTGAATAGGCATATAGGTTAAAGACTGCTCAGGTTTCTGAATACTGATGAATTCCTGCATCGGTGCATTGCTATTATTTGACTTAAATTTTGCTTTTCGTCGTATCCAATCTGCACATTCTTTAGCAATTGCTTTTTGTGATAACTGATTTTTTAAGTGAATTTCAAATTCTGTTCCATACAGGCTGCTTTCACGGTCTTGTTTAGGAATAACAAACTCACGTTTTTCCTTTTTTAGCTTATCTGTGACGTTATCAGTGACAAAGGTTGGAGATGTAAAAACAAATTGCAGCTCTTCGATCTTTTCTAATTCTTTTTTTAAAGCAGCATAGGCATAAATGGAAAAGTATGAAGCAGCAATCTTCAATCTAGACTTACTACTTAGATTTTCCCCAATATCTGAGCCTAATTTGTTGTTGATGTTATCAATGAGTTTCATTAGCAAAAAAAATAAATTTAATTCTAAATATAATATCTTATTGTTATGTAATATGCTTATACCCTATTGTCTAACTGCAAAAAAATCACTATAAAACTCGTAACTTTCAATGAATTTTTAGATAAAACAATTTTACAAATCAAAATCAACGTGCAACCTTCTTATATCAACAAAAAATAAATTTATTTCTTTTGTAAATACAATTTGTTATAACTAAAAAATCATCAGAACATCACATTCCCCAATGGCTAATTTATCTACTGCAATTCAACATTTTTTAATGGCTGCTCCATCAACAAAAAATGAAATCATATCATTTCTGCAAGCTTATTCTCCGTATGTACAGCTACAATTCATCAGTAGCATCTATATCGGAAGAGATCACTTACACGCTGAACAATTAAGCCCCCTTTCTGAAATTTCTACAATTGTTGCTAGCCACATCAACCCACAAGAATATAGCCAATTAATTTATGAAAAAGGATTAAATGTAACAGTATATTTGAAAAAATTTTTATTCTGTTCTAATAATTCATACTTTGATATCAATCAACTCTAACAACAAGTTTGAAAATAATTCAGCCTAAACTAGCTTAGGCTGTTTTTTCAATTTAATTTCACATCATAATCAATTCACCGCCCTCACACTCCCCTTCAGCCCCTGCTGCATTTCCTGCACAAACCCTTCCCCTTGATTTGGCTTCGATTTTGCTTTGGCTCTCGCTATAGACTGTGTCTGTTCAACTCCTTGGTTCACAGTTTCATCTGCATCACTATAAAACTCCTCGACCAAATCCAATCCCTCCTCTGCATTGACTTCAAACTGTGCATTGGCAAAACCCTGCCTTGCAGTCTGATCTAACGCCGTTTGATTAAAACCTGCTTGTTTACTTTGCTGGTCAATCTCTTGCGCCATTTGAATAGCTTGTTGCAGATTAACCCCATCTTTCAATGTTAAATCCACATAGTACACAGGCGTACGATAGCTTTGTGTGGTGGACTTGCCTCGTAGTATAAGTTGCAGTGGTAGGCATGAAAGTAAACCATTCGATGCAGCGTGGTAGTAACTCAGTCGTGCTGCCAAAGTCCGAATGCTGTTAAAGCCAGTGGTTCTAAAAATAAATGTACCGAGTTCATCCGATTCATCTAAGTTCACATGCAAACGCCCATAAGGCTTACAGTTGCCTCCTTGAGCTAAAGGACATAAATCAGGGGATGGGCAGGAATGTTGTTCTACGCCTTGATTGGTGAGTCGCTGACAGGTTTCACCATTGCCTACACAGACAGGCCGTCCTGTTTGACGGTCAAACAAGGTGTACTCAGCCCTTAGATTCAGCTCAGGATCATTGAAGATCATCCTTACTGGAATGGTACGGAGTTTTTGATTCGGTGCTTTACTGCGTAATTGCTCATCAAGCGGATGTTTGATCCACCCCTCTTTGCTTTGGATTTGACTGGTAATGGTAAATTGGTCGTCCTTTTCAGGCAGTCGTTTACCGTTCTTTTCAACAACTTTACCAATACTGATACGTCCAAGGATCGGTGGTGTGATTGCTAAACCTTTAATCATGATAATTTTCCTCTAAATAAAATTTTACTGTTGACCCTTTGTTATGTAAGCAAATACAAAACCGTTTAAAGATCAGATGAAATGCAAAGACCGCCATTGTTGGCCTACCGCTCCTTCGGGAGTCGGTAGGTCGGGGGTGGTTTTTTGCGCTTTTTTGAAGACTGGAAATATCGACGTGATGAATTCAGTCATTGGTATAGATCTGAAAGCGTCGTGTCCCTGCTTTGTTTTGCGGAAACTGCTCAAGCATTTCTGGGTGAAGTTTGAGTAAGGCTTTGCTGTCTAAACTGATTGAATCTTTGGATTTCTTCCACGTCACCGAACCATTGGCAAAGGTTGCTCGTTCAGCATCCTTCATCAACATCTGGATTTGATGCTTAATTTCATCAAAGTTATTTTGATGCTGCTCAATGTCATGCTTTTCTTGAATCAGTTGAGCAAACAATTGATTGGCTTGTTCGTTATGACTCAAGTCTTCAACAGTCAACGGGATATGCTGGGGATAAAGCTGCTGTATGGCTTTGGCTGCCGATTCACCGGCATCCACATCAGGCGGTGTGTCTTTTTCCACACACTCCCAGAAGTAACGCTCTGCATTAATAATATGTTTGATCACAGATTCGGAGCGTGTCACTTTAAAGATTTTGGTTTCATGTCCACAGATCAGCACACAAACATGTGCCGCTCGTTTGCCTGTCACTGCCAATTGATGTTGTACCTGGCACAATACATATAAAGGCACGCCATCTCGCCAAAGTTTTGCACCGTACTCACCTGCTGTTTTGCATTCCAGAATTTGGACTTCATCACTACCCACAACGGAGTAGTCCAGATTGGCAAGCATAAAATGCTTATCAGGATCTGGATGCTGAAGCACTGCATTGATTCTGCGTACCTTGTTATTGGTATGCATGCTGTAGTATTCAGCCACCAATGGCTCTAGCTGCTTGCCCCAATAGAGTGGGGCGACACCTGAACTTTCATCCTCAATCGTTTGTTTGACTCGCCCTGTCTTTATCATCCATAGTTCGAGCATCGACATATAGGGATTCAATCCACAGGCTGCTGCACAATCACTACTGCCAACACCTTGTCGTCTGACCTCAAGCCAGTCAGATTGAGTCATATTTTTGGTATTGACCAAGCGTTTTGCTGTAAACAATTTTGGGGCAATAAAGGGTTTGCTCGCTTGTTGAATGGATGGGTTAAATATTGCTGTATTCATATTGGATTCCTCATTTTTATATGGGTGATGGCAAATAAAGGGCATAAAAAAACCACACCCGAAGATGTGGTTTAATTATTTTTAAAATGTAAATTTATCTTTAGAATCGAAAGGATAGGTCTAACTTTCCATTGCAAAAACTTAACCTTCTACGCTATGACACCATGCGTAAAGCCTGTTCTAGTCCACGTTGCTTGATCGCTGCTCCTGCACCAAACCAAGCTGAATCGAGTCGATGATCTGTACTCATGGCACGTCGTTCATGATCAATAAATTCTGTAATTGAACACAGTAATCCATAGGCTGTTCCTTTAGCAGAACTCAACTCAGCACCACGTCCCTGACCATTAAACATATCCATTGCTTTAGTCATCGCCTTGGCATTTGGCTCAGCTTTTTCCTTGGCATTTACCTGCGCTGCCTGAGTCGCAACATCACGGTAGAACTGAATAATATTGTCCTCCTGATTTGCCACACTCATGCTGGTGTTGTTGAACACTGCATCAAAGAAAGCTGCTGCTTCTCCTTGGGTGACTCTACGCTGACTGAGTTGCTTCATTTCGTACATGTGTTCATCCCATGCACGTACTGAAATGCCCAATTGCTGTTTGACCTTATCTGCATCAAACTTGGTGCTATGCGGAACCTTCACTACACCTGCACTACTGTTCTGACCACGTAAAGCAATCGCCAAAGTGTTGTTGCAGACGACACGGATGGAAGTAAATTGTGCTGTTGTCGCCAGTGTTCCATCACATGCAGTTGCAAGAAGAATATAGCCATTACTGACATCCTTTCCTTTTAGTGCTGAACTTTGTCCTGTCCGTGCCAGCGCCCAGAATTTCTTGCCACCGTTAAGCACGCCTGCGGTTTCCAATTCAAAGCCTGATTGTTCAGTTAGATCACGATAGAACTCTAAGATCTCACGAGGTTGGACTTCCTGAAAACGTTGACTGACCACTGACAAAGGTGCATGGGTATCAGAACGGTACAGTACACGCTGTTCTTCATACGGCATGATGATGCTTTGCCCACGTTCATTCTGTGCCATATAACTGACATTGGATGACTCGATACGCCAGTCCATGCCTGCCTGCTGTGCCCAGATTTCAATCGGTTGGTTTTGACTTAGTTGATTCCCTAGTCCATGCCAAGGGGTTTCACCGACATAAGCCATTTGTTCAAGTTGATGTGCCATGTTTTATTCCTTTTAATTGTTACATTTCGAATTTAATGCAGGTATTGAATAGGAAACTTTTGATAGCAAGCCTGACAAAAACAGAGTGTCTGTAGTGATGGAGTGGATTGCTCAGTGACAGCACTAAATAATCCTCTCAAGACTGTTCCGGCAATACCACCTACAATCGGAGGTAGATTGAAAGACTTTGCGACCGTCGTTCCCAAGACCGCCAAAGCAGTCGGTGATGCAACATTTAATAACGCATTACCGTTAGCATGCTGGATATTAGATTCAACAATGATGATTTGATTGGAACGGCAAAAGGGACAATTCAAGCTCATAGCTCGACTCCTAAATTCAGTGCATAAAAAAGGTCTGCTCAATGGCAGACCTTTATTTCCATGCGCTCCAAAAAGAGCTTCATGATTCTCATTAGGATGTTATATATCTGATTTTTTTTGGAATCATTACGTATCAATTATTATTCAGGAACTGAATAGCCACCACTCTCCCAGATAAATATCGTCTATTCTTTTTGCATAAGAGAGAAAATTATGAGTGGATAACGTATACCCTTAAATTCAAAGATGAAGCTGTTAAATTGATTACTGAAATGCAGTGAAAACCAACTCCTTGAAGCAAAATTAATTACCGATCTAGGGAATCTGAATCTGTCGTTTCAACATTAATCAATAACATCAAGACAACTTTGTAGAACTATAAATCCTCTGTTCTTTCAATTATTGCTAACGTTCAACAAAGTCAAAATTTCCCACATTTTTCGGAATGTCAGCTAATACAACTGGCTTATTTTCACAATTCGGTTCTACGAGAGTTAGGGGAAGATCCACATTGATTTTTCTGTTCTTTAAATTATTCTTAATGGCATCATATGAAAAAGATAATTTATTGATATCAGCAACATATATAACATCTATCACTTTTATAACATCTATCACTTTTATAACATCATTCTCTTTATACAGACTCAATTTATATTCATAGCAATTTTTTTGCACTTTCACATCAAGTAAATCATATAAAAATTGATGAAAGCCTTTAGGTAATGTAGTTGATCTATTAGTACGAAATTCGGCTTCTTTAAATGTTTTAAAGTAATGAAGAATCAAACTTTGAAAACTGACCGTTAATGATTTTTCTTTTGGATGTCGTGTTTTTACATCAGCAATTTTTTTTGATAAAAATTTGATCGTTTCACTAAGTTGTTCTAATTGAATCGGAATATCTTCCAAATCATCATGACTTAGTTGGCGTCCCAAGATACTTTGTACGTCAAGTAAAGAGAAATACATTGCATCATAAAAAGAAAGTTCTTTATCCAAAACAACCTGAAAATTTAATTTCATCTCTGGAATACCAATGAGAGTACCATCAATAGTCTCACCCTTCAGAACTCGTTGTGACAGTGAGTTTTTAGGTATCGCCCATACAGTATTTGGATCTCTTCTCAATGTATCTAAAGGCGTTAAAAAGTTAATTAATGCATGATAATCAATTAAAGATTTTTGCTGTAAAGGTGAGCGAAAAAAAGCTGTATGAAACTCCAAGCACAGTGGCACTAAAAATTTGAGCGGATCAAACTGCATTCTAAAGTTTAAAGCAGCTAAGTCATAAATATTTCTAAGTGGGTACACTCTTTTAAACAATTTCTTATATTTTCGATGCTTTCTAACAAAACTCAATGTTTGAAACGCTTTGTATTTAAATTCCTGAGTTAAAACAATTTGAAAAAAATTAAAGATTGGAGTTTTAAAATCAGATCCATATTGGGTAACTCCCCAAAAACCAGCCAATAATTCAAATTCAAAAAACTTCTCAGATTTGAGTTTCATAAAGTTTGCAGCAAACTTTAATTCAGGATGGTGATCCAAAATTGCACTATCTGACCTGAACACTTCTGAAAATTTTTTTAAGATCACTTGATTCAGCTTATTCATATCTTTTAATCGTTTTTGATAACGATGCATAAATACATAACGCTCAAATTCCTGATCGATAAATTGTTTGGTTCGGATTAAACAGGCTGTTTGAAAAAATTCTATTGAATGTTTTTTCATATTTCCCCGTTTGGAATTACATTCGCTGTTTTTTTTCCAAAAACACGCTGTTAATTTTGGCTTATTCAATCACGGAGTCAAACACCATGCAATCAAATATATATCCTAGACCAACTATCCTTCGGCTCAAAGAAGTAATTGGCTTTACGGGTGTAAGTCGTTCAGTCATATATGAAAAATTAAATGAGAAATCGAAAAGTTACGATCCGTGTTTTCCCAAACCCATCAAGCTCAGTTCCAATGCTGTGGGATGGTTTGAGCATGAACTTATTCAGTGGCTTGAACTTAAATCTGAGCAGCGTTTTACCTGCTAACTTTCCAAATCGACTTTCGCAGTCAAAAGTCGATATTACTGAAGAGTAGATGGAATGGATTATTGGAATCATGGTTTCTATTTTTTTCAATAATTTAGGATTTTATATTTAATTAATAAGTACTAATAATCAATATATCCTATTGATAAATATTACATTAATTAGATTCATTGTTCATCGTACAACTCTTCTAAAACCTATATCAAACTTATCACGACTCATACCAAGGCTACCAATGCCTTGGTAGGGATTCACTTACTTAAAATTTACCTAAAAGAGAATTATATGAACACAGATCTAAATGACTATCATGATGATTATTATGAAAAATATTCTATATGTGAAATAGATGAAGAGAATATTGTAATTATTGATGATGATGAAGCAATACACAAAAATACTGTCATTCAACTCATTAAAAAGATGTCAACGTATGGAAATAACGATGTATATAGATCTCATCCAAAAAGAAAACAATCTTATCTAATAGATCATTCGGCAATACATAATACGTTTAAAAGAATTGACCCAAGATTTATATATGATGTCACGTACACAAGTGCTGAGACAGATCTATTTCGTAAGATCTGCGTGGAATACCTGCCTTCACATATTGTAAATGATACTTCTACAAACTTTTGGCAACTTGCTCACAACGAACCAATAGCGATCAGTACAGCTCATTACAAGCTCAAAGCTCAAATTTTAAACGAGTTCTACCAACATCTCTTTGAGGCATTATCGACTGATGCAGACTATAAAAAAGCAGTGCAACTACGCAAAGAAAAAAGCCTAAATCAGAACAAGAAAGCCAAACGGCTTATCAATAAATTAATTAGTAAATTCAGTAAATTACTAGTACTCAGGATTGATTTTTCAATTGATCGAAAATTTAACATCACACTTGAACTAATGAAAACCTACATGAGCATTTTCTTAAAAAAACTCCATACACTAAATGACAATGTACCTGCCATTGTCGGCTATATTTGGAAATTAGAATACGGAATAAAAAAAGGCTATCACTATCATTTTATCTTTTTCATGGATGGCAATATCCATAAAAAAGAGACTTTTTTTATAGATCAACTCGCTAAATTATGGAATGACATTACTCTAAATAAGGGTACTTACCATAGTTGTAACCACAACAAGAGTTCTTACAGAAAACTCGCAATTGGCACACTTATTCATGATGACCAAGAAAAAATCAACGCACTGTATATGGTCGTGGATTACATAACCAAAGTTGACCAATTCATCATTGAGAAAACGCTTAAGAACCATCGTACTTTTGGCTATAGCACTCGCAAGCTTGAAAAAAGCAAAGCTGGAAGGCCTCGTAATATCAACGCAGGATCAATATCAGTCTAATTCAAAATTTTCAAATCCTGCTCTCTAAGGCAGAGAGCATCAACACCCTTATTTAAAAAAATGCGAAACCACTATGAACATGCTAATGCAACCTACGAATACTACAGAAAGCACCAATCTACCTTATTTTTGTATGGGTGAGTTGAACCTATCCATCATGCAAAAAGTTTCAGAAATCATAACCAATCCCAACTACCAGCCTTTCAAAAGAAAGACCAAAAAAAATGCTCAAACCGTTATCCAATACTATGTTAGTAATAGCCCACATACGGATCATGCTTTTTATTATTTGCAATCTATTCACCCCATCAGTACTCCGTTATTACAACATACTGCTTTCAACATCAGTCAGAGTGTCAAGGCTATAAATCAGGCATATACAAACTTGGGTTACGTTTCAGATGGACCTATTAATCCAATGCTATTACACAATGAACATTATGTTGAGCAGATAAAATCAGTTGTAGATGCATTCGTATATGAATTGAAAAATCATTCAACCAGTAAAAGTGCAATCGCTGATCGTGATAATCGTATTGCATTAATCAAAGAAATACGTACAGCCAATGTACCTGTAATGAAAAAGCTGTTTAAAACTCAGCAACGATTTAATCTTAATCACTTTATCTATACATTTAATATGGAGAAATGTGAGTTGCATGATAAAGCATTTTTGGAACGAGAACTTGCAAAACAAATTTCAAATATGATTGAACAATTTCATGAAAATCATCAATCTGAAATTTTAGCTTTATTTTTTTGCGTACAACGTAATTTATCAAACAATTATGTTTTAAACGTATATTGTGCGACAGATCTTGAATATGAAAAGCTTTCTATGAAAGATTGCATTCAATTACGAAATGGCAATTATATGATTGTTGCACCAACTTCCAATATTTCGTTAAGTACTGAGGAATTCAACTACCCAATGGATCTTCAAGGCGCAGACGGCATAAATGAAAAGACATGGAAAGCAATCTTCGGAGAAATACTTTTTAAATACAACTATTTTTATTACGAAACTGAATACGTATCACCCAAATTTATTTACAGAAAATGTGACTCCAACCACTGAATTATATAAAGCTTAATTGACCATTATTTGAATCTGCATATTAGACTTCTTGCGTTAGTCAAAATTTAAACAGCCTAAAGCTACATTTTATAAGGTTTTAGCCAGTTCAAAAATTAGGTAAACGATACTTTCGCAAGAGGTCTAATCTTTATTAAATAAAATTTCCTTTAATATTTCAGGCTGATTTCTTAACTCATGGATGATTGTTTCAGCAATGTATCCACCACTGTAAGGCATCTTATACCCAAACTTCTCCATCTCTTTAGAGGGATATTTTGCCTTCAATATCTGTTTAAGATTGTTAAGTTGCAGCTGTAATTTTTCTATTTTTTTCGCAATTGATGCTGGCTTTCTTCGCAGGCCATCAGACTGAGCTTTAGCGTACAACCGCTTACTCTCCTGCTCTAATTCACTGAGCATTTTTTGCTTAAGCACAAGTTCAGACTGAAGCCATTCAATATCGTAAACCTCAAAAGCTTTGACTAGATCATCAAGCACAAAATTAACTGCTTGATTCAAATTATCCCATTTGCCACGACGCACCATCTGCTCTCTTAAAGTGCGATATAAAATTTCCCGTCTTGGATATAAATGCTTGTCGTAACGAGCTTTGACTGCAATGATTGCCTTTGCACTTTTGGCAAGTGTACGGTTCTGAATAAACTCCACCCCACCAAGCATTTGCACATAAGCAATTAAAATATCTGAATATTGCCTTTGGAAAATTTTGGCAGGCAAGTTATTCACCTCAGGTCTTAATGTATTTATCTGCATTAAAAGCTGTGCAATCTGGAATGGCTTGAAAGGGATTGAAACCACATCCCCCATCATTTCTAAATGAAAAGCTGACTGCTCACTCAATGGAAAATCATTCTGCTGCATTCTTTTTATGATTTTTTCTTTTTGATCAATATATGATTGATTCTCCGTTTCTATTAATTCATTATTCAATTCACACTGATAGTAGTAACAAAAGTTTAACCATATATCCTGCTCAAGCTGCTCTAACCTTGATAATTTTTTATCAATCATAATTCATTAAAATACAGATAATTACATAGCATAATACTACTATATTTTTAAAAGCTAGTACCAATCTACTTTTACAATTTTTTAAATTTTATAGTTACCCCATCAATGAACTGATCTAATATTTTTAACATTATAGGTTGATCTCCAGCCAATATTTAAGGTTAAAAAATTAGTTCTTTTATCTAATTGCGATAATCACAAAAGGATCAAAGATATGGGCTACTTAACATCTAAAGAAATTCGCCACAAACTCAAAAATTGCTCTGCATCGACTTTATGGCGTTACCAACAACCTAATCAAAAAATGTTCGAGCAACCAATGCCTCAACCTATTAAGAAATGCGCTGGCTCTACTAGCCTTTGGGATGAAGAAACGTTTAACGAATGGCTAATCAAATATTTCAATAACAACCAAATGAGTAATCTGTCTATCTAGACAGATTACTTAATTTTTTCCACCATTTTTTATAAGCCTTCGACATCTCTTTTTGATAATCATAATAGTCATATGTCCCCTGTTCCCCAGGCATCACATGACCAACCATCAGTTCCGCAACATCCCTACTTGTAAACGCACTGAAATTTGTCCTTGCTGTACGCCGTAAATCATGCATAGACCAATGATCCATTTCAATTTTATAATTCTTCCTTGCAAATTGCATGAAGTTATAAGGGGTATCTGTTGGCCCACTACGCCCCATTGGCTCTTTGCCATTTTCATGTGGGAAAATGTATTCAGAATTATTCAAATCCATTGCAGACTGAAGCCACGGTTTGATCTCATCAATAATAGGTCGAACAATGTCCCCTTTACTTTCTCCTGTCTTATGATTTTCATACGGTACTGTCCATGTATTTTTACTAAAATCAAAATCTGATTTCCGTGCAAGCCTCAACTCACTATATCGATTACCATAAAACAAACATAACTTGAGAAATAAAACATTCCTTAATGATGTTCTAGACTCATCACAAATTTTAAAAATTAAAGACAACTCATCATCTTGTAATACTCGAACAGTTTTATTTTTCTTAATATTTAAGTCACGCTTTCCAGTGATATGTCTTATGGGATTTTGCTCAATTAATTTTCGATTAATCCCCCAATCCAAACACTGCTTTGTATTCGTAAGAATGCGATCAGTTATCGATGGCGACTGTTTAAATTGCTCTTCTAGTAAATCTAACCACATATGTAATGTGATTTGCTCAGCAGGTATGCTACCTAACTTTGGGAAAACATAAAGTTCAAATGATCTCAAATATTGATCTGCATTCTTTTTATTAGGAATACTATATTTCGCATGCCACTCACGAAATAGCGCTTCAAAAGTTATAGCCTCTGTGATCTTGTGAAGCTCTACTTTTTTATGAATACGCGGGTCATGTCCCTTTTCTAAAATTGCTTTCATTTTCTGCAATTCAATACGAGCTTCTTTAAGACTCATATTTGGATAGGTTCCCAAGTCTAAACGAGCTTGCTTAGCGTTATATCGAAAACGCATCTGGAAAGTGAGCTTTCCTTTTTGAGAAACACGAACGCTCAATCCATCTTGATCAGGCTCCGTATGTATTGCTGAACGTTCACGATCTAGATTCTTCTTAAGCCACGTATCTGTTAAAGGCATTTTACTCCACCTGTGTACATATTTTTTTCAAATAGAAAATCCTAGAAATTATGTACACACATATGTACACAAACATACTGACTAGACTTGAAATCTATTGAACGGGGTTGAAAGACATATCGGATAAAGAATAACAATATTTTTTTATTTTTACAGTACTTACAACGATTTCATTATTATAATTGAAATAGGTTGAATAGGCTTGAAATGGTATCAAATATTTGGGTGGGAAATAATGGCGAACGTCCGTCGCTGTGCGACCTGTGCCGCTAATTCGTCTTTGAAACTCATGAAAGATACCTACTGCAGAAGAGCAGTGTAAAAGATCAAAACTGATCAATATAAAAATTTGGCGATATTGTAGCAGATCATCAAACTTTTGAAATGAACTAAACTTGATCAATAAAGACCAATCTTAAGCCGACCCGTTATATTTCATCTCGTTTAAACGCTGTGCATCCATAGGCATGCCTAAAAGAAAGCCTTGCATTTGTTGGCAACCTAAACGCTTGAGAATTTCTGCCTGCAAAGGTGTCTCTACCCCTTCTGCTGTTACGACCAAACCTAATTTTATCGCCAGATGAATAATACTTTCTAAAATCATTTCATCTTTGGAAGCTACAGTAAGATTATTAATAAATGCACGGTCAATTTTAAGCTCATCGACAGGTAAATCTTTTAAATATAAGAAACTAGAATGGCCAGTACCAAAGTCATCAATCGCCAGTTGAATTCCCATCTGGCGGAGTTGCTCAAGACAGTGAATACTGGCAGCAATATCTTTCATTGCAGTAGATTCAGTAATTTCTATCGCCAAATGATGAGGATTAATGGAATATTTTTTAAATAAATTTTCTAATATTGAAAAGAGATGTTTATGTTCAAATTGAATGGCTGATAAATTAACCGCAACGGGAAAATAATTCAGATGACTCTGTTCCCAAATTTTAATTTGTTTACATGCTTGTTCAAGTGCCCAATATCCCAGCTCAATAATTAATCCAGTTTTCTCTGCCTCAGCGATAAATAGACTTGGAGTCAACTGCCCCAAATGTGGATGATTCCAACGAATCAGTGCTTCCACACCACACACTTGCTGAGTTTGAGTTGTAAATTTAGGCTGATAAAATAAAATAAATTGTTGTTCTTCTACAGCTTTATATAAATCATTTAAAAGTTTAATTTGGCTTTTGGTGTGTTGCTGATCGGCCGTATAGCTGAAAACTGAGTAATTATTTCTGCCCTGAGATTTGGAAATGGTCAGTGCGGCATCAGCATTACTCAGTAAATCTTGTAAATTATTCCCATGATCGGGATATATGGCTATTCCAATACTGCTTGAAACATGGATTATTTTATCGGCGATTGCAAAATTTTGCTGCACCAATTGTAAAACTTGCTCTGCTTTTTGAATCGCATTTTCAAGCTTTGATTGTTCCAAAACCATTAAAAATTCATCGTTTCCAATGCGAAATAACTGTTCATTTTGGTTCAGTTTTGATTTTAACCGCGAAGCAAATTGAACCAATAACTGATCACCGACCTCATGTCCAAATGCTACATTGACTGCCTTAAAACGATCTAAGTCTATATATAAAAATGCAGTTTTGCTTTGCTGCTGAACTTGCCCAGAAAATAAATACTCTAAATATTGCGATAAAAATAATCGATTGGGTAACTTGGTCAAATGATCTTGCAGGATCAAATCTGCTAAGTCAGGATGTGCTTTAAACAGCTGTTTATTACGTAACTTCAAGCGCTGTTCTAAAAGCATCAGATTTAACCCAGCCAGTAATATTAAAGCTAGAATGCTAAATACAACGAATAAGATGGTTTTATTTCCGATCGAATAAGAAGCAATGAGGGAATAATTTACAGCATCAAAAGAGATTGCTTGCATATTTGTATAATGTATACCCATGATGATCAAAACCATCAGCATTACGATAAAAATTCTGATGTACAAAAGCTTATTGATCATTTTTTTAGAATAACGTATCAACCAAAGCACGATGACAGAACCAATAATCGCAATTGAAAGTGCGAAAACCGTTAGTAATCCATTCACTTGAATTTGCTCTGGGACTAGCACTAAACTGCGTATTTCAAAGTAATGCATGGTAAAAATACTGCATCCTAAGAGTACAGCGCCTAGAATTAAATCGAAAATACTTAATTTCGGTCGATTGCTTAGCCCAATTGCAAGTATCGAAGCCATAAATGCCATAAGGTAAGAAAAAACTTTAAATTCATTGTTAACTGATTGATCTATACGAAAATGCTCGCTGAGCATACCAATAAAATGTAAGCACCAAATGACCGTTGCCAATATTAGCGCATTAATCACGAGGCTTATTTTTTTGTATTTACAGACTAAGCTATTGAATTTTAATGGTTCAAAAGATACTGCTAAACAGCAAATGAAAAAAACGACCACGATTAATCCGATTGCTAGGTCGAAATCATAATGCGTATGAAACATCTTAAACTTCCGTACAAATCATTTTTGTTTTCATTCATATTCCTCGTCGGGCTTTAATTAAAAACCTGAGCGATTATATTTAAAGAGTACGTATAAAAATAATTAATTAAAAACAAGAATCCGATACTATTGGATTTTGGTCAAGCAAAAATTACACTATTCAGATTTATTTATAATATCTTCATTTTGTTAAGTAAAATAGAGTTCATACTTTTTTCAATTAGCTCCAAATGGTTCATATTTTCTAAATTTAAACGACTTTTTTATTATTATAATTTGCCTGTTAAGCCAAGACTGATTCCCATTAAACTTAGTCTGTCTTTTTTCTGTTGTTTTGGCTCCCTTTTCACAAAAAAATAAAATTCCCTCATACGGGTCAGATTAAAAATAAAAAACCAGCCGAATAATTCGACTGGTTTTTTTAATACACTTTAAAACATTTAGCTCAGAACTACTTTCCTGAGGCTTTATTACCTGTTTGTAATGTCGCATAATCCAATAAAATATTGGCAGACTCTGTGACAAATGTTTCATCTTCAGGAAGTGCCGGACGTTGAGCGGCTTTCATTTTAGAACGCGCTTCAATCAAAGCATCAATAGAAGCTTGATAACTTTCCCAATTTGGATATGGTTTTTGACCAGTGACTGCACGGCGTTGATTCTCAGCCTGTAAAGTTTTCTGCTCTAGCTCCATCAACTCAGCTTTACGTTGATCAATATCCAAAACAACACGTTTTTGCTCTTCAGTTTTTTGGGTAATTGCTTTTCGTTGTTCCAAGTATTTAAATTGTGGATCTGCCACAACACGCTGCTGAGACATTTGACTCAGATTTTGCACATAAGGCTGAACCGAGCCCTCACGTTTAAAAGGTGCTGTTGGAATCGTATCCCATTTTAAGGCATTTTTTGCTTTACGTTCACCAAACTCTTCGTTGTAAATATCAATCAATTTAATGTCAGGAACTACACCTTTATTTTGGGTACTTCCACCAGTCACACGATAGAATTTACGTTGTGTCAATGTCGCTTGACCATGTGCCAAAGTATCCAATTGAACTTGAGCTGTTCCTTTACCCGTAGTCGTACTACCAATTACAATACCACGCTCATAATCCTGAATAGCCGCAGAATAAATTTCACTGGCAGAGGCAGAAGCCAAATTAATCATCACTGCAAGTGGACCTGCGTAGGTTTGGGCACCGCCATCTTCATCTTCAAACACACTAACGTTACCATTACCATCACGTATTTGTACCACTGGGCCTGACTTAATCACTTGACCCAACATACGTGCGACTTCTTCGAGTGAACCACCTGGGTTATTACGCAAATCAATAATGATCCCTTCGACATTTTTAGCTGCCAAAGCTTTTAAAGCATTGTTGGTGTCTTCAGAAACTGAACGATAGTCCGTTCCTGCACGACGCGCGCGGTAATTTAAATAGAACGATGGGATTTCAATCACACCAAAGGTATGATTTTTACCCTCACGTTTAATCTCAACTGTACGTGAACGAACCCCAGCATCTTCTTCTTGAATAATGTCACGTACCAAGCTCACAGTACGTGCCTGACTCATCGATGCACCTGGTCCAAGCAAACGTAAACTGACTTTCGTACCACGTTTACCACGAATCAAACCCACTACTTCGCTACTTGACCACCCCACAACGTCGACCATTTTGTCGCCATCTTGGGCTACACCAATGATACGATCACCCGATTTTATTTGACCTGATTTACTGGCAGGTCCACCTTCAACAATGGTTTCAACCTTGGTGTAGTCTTCATTACCACGTTCAGGTCGAATTGAAACGCCGATCCCTTCCAACTGTAAAGTGGTTTGACGGTTGAGCTCCATCGCATCGACAGGTGGGAAATAGTTACTGTGTGGATCATAGGTCAGCATCATGGCATTCAAAGTTTTGTCTAAGACATCATCACTTTTTACACGGCTGATTCGCTCAAGTTGTCGAGTATAACGCTTGGTCAAGGTTTGTACTGGTGTCAAATCTTCAGGACTGGTTAAATCTTGCCCATTGGCCAAAGTCGGATCATCTTTCAAGGCTTTTTGTTTGGCTGCTTCCTCTTCTTTACTAATGGTCAAGTTAATCAGTTGAGAGACCAACATTTTTTGCCAATGCTGACGCTGTGCTTCAGCAGATGCAAAATGAGGCGCCTTTTCACGATCAGTCTCAATATAGACATTGGCTTGTTTTAGATTTTGTGGCTTTTTCAGCTCAGCCAACATGTATTCATAAAATGCTTTTAAACGTTCGCGGTATTGAGCATGAATCAGATAAGGCCCTGACAAATCGCCTGCTTTTAATGCAGCACCAAAGTTTGCACCATATTTTTTCTTATATTGTTCAACTTCAGGCGCTAAAAACAACGAATGGTCTGCATCTAGACTGTCTAAGTAGAAATCTAAAATTCGATTAGAAGTCGCGGCATCTAAACGCATATTCAAATAATGTTGACGATCAACTAAAGTCGCCAATTGACGCGATACAAGCGCTTGCTCTTGGGTGGGTTGAATCACTTGAGAAACTGCAACAGTATTATTTGCCGCAATTGCATCATTCATGACATGCGAAAAGAAAAATCCTCCAGTCGCAATCGCAACTGCACAAGCTATAGTTTGAAGTTTCATAAATAATTCGTTTTTCCTTGGTGCGATCCCAAAATTACAATGTCATTTTTTCAATATGAATGCAGTATATTCAAAATCTTAAACAACTTAATATATTTGTGTGGTGTAGTTTTATCACATTCTATACTGTCAAAATGTAGCAAATCATTGCAAAATGCGCGTATTGTTTTTTCTTTATAAAATTCTAATACGGATACCAATATGATTGGCGCATTGATGCTAGACATCGCTGGCACAGAACTTACACAAGAAGATATTCAACTCTTACAAGCACCGCAAGTAGGTGGCATGATTTTATTTTCTCGAAATATAGAATCCCCTCCACAAGTTCGTGCCTTAACCGATCATATGCGTCGTATTCGACCTGATATTTTAATTGCCGTTGATCAGGAAGGAGGTCGCGTACAACGCTTAAAACAAGGCTTTAGCTTACTTCCTGCTATGGGGCGTTTAGGTGATTTATATAACACGCAACCTCAACAAGCCGTGGCCCTAGCAGAGCAATGCGGTTGGCTCATGGCAATTGAAGTACTTGCAGTAGGTATCGATTTCAGCTTTGCACCAGTTTTGGATTTAAATGATGTGAGCGATGTCATTGGCGATCGCAGTTTTGCTCAAAATATTCAAGATATTGTTCCCCTTGCCAGTGCCTTTATGCAAGGAATGAAACGCGCCGGCATGGCCAATACAGGAAAGCATTTTCCTGGACATGGTTCAGTTAAAGCCGATTCACATGTAGCCGCCCCTGTTGACTCACGTAGCTTTGAAGACATTTATGCTAAAGATATGCAAACTTTTATTCAACTCATGCCCCAACTCGACGCCTTAATGCCCGCACATGTCATTTATGATCAAATTGACCCGAATCCTGCGGGCTTTTCACCCTACTGGATTCAAACTATTCTGCGTCAAAAGCTTAAATTTGATGGTGTGCTTTTCTCAGATGACTTAACCATGCAAGCTGCTTGTGTTGTGGGCGGGGCAGATGCACGTATTCAAGCCGCACTTAAAGCCGGTTGTGATATGGGTTTAGTCTGTAATGACCGTTCAGCCGCATGTACAGCTTTAGAAGGTATAAATGACTTAGCGCTACCTAATCAAGAACGCTTAGAACGTATGCGAGGAAAAATTCCACAGCTTCAGCACAGCACAATACTTGAGTTAGGGGATGAATGGAAAAAAGTGCGTGATACTGTTGAAGAATTTAAACAATCCTTCCATTAATACGACGAAAGGAACACGACAAGGTGTTCCTTTTTCTTTATGATGATTAAAGTTGATGCCTCACTTACAAAGTCGATTTTATTTTTTATAAAAATTTGAATAAAGACCACTTAACAGGCAACACCTTCCTCAGCCATTATCGCTACAGATAAAATTAAAAAAACACAAGGTCAGGATGACATGACACAACCACTTTCAGAACACCGACATATTTCATTTACCGCCCATTACACTGGTTATATTTGGTATAGCATGGGGATATCACATCCAGTTTTCGCCACCTCGAAAGGAAAAATACTGACCAAACTGGTACATCCTTTAGAAAGCTGGGCAGAAAAATTTGTGGGTGGCAGCATGCGAACGACACTCAAACAACGTCATCGCATGATTGATGAACAACTTACTCGACTTATTGAGCAATATCCAGATTTACAAGTATTAGAAATAGCCAGTGGGCTTTCACCGCGAGGTTGGAATTTTCGCCAAAAATTTCCACATATTAATTATCGTGAACTTGATTTACCCGACATGGCCAAAGTAAAAACTCAGGCGCTCAAGCAAATCGACATGAATAGTCCTGAAGTTTTGTCAGTCGACTTATTCACCACTGACTTTGAACAAGTATTTCAGGTATTTGACCCTGCCCGCCCTTTGGTTGTGATTAGCGAAGGCTTAATTAACTATTTTAGCAAAGAAATGTTATTACAGTTGCTACAAGCAATTACAGGTTATGGTCAGAACTTTAAAGAATTACATTACCTGACCGACATTTATCCAGAACCCGTCAAAAATAAGCTAGCTAACTTTATTTGGGCCAGTAGTAAGCTACTGAAATGGATGTCTAAAAGTGCATTTAGTTTTCATTTTATTCAACCTCAACAGATTCAAGATTTTTTTCAGCAAGGCGGTTTTGAGCAAGTCAGCATTACGCAACCTGAGCAATATTTTCACAATCAAAATAGATCTGCATCTAGTGATGAACATTTAGGTGATTTGGTCTGGATGATTCATGCTCATAAAAAAAACAGCGTTTAATGACGCTGTTTTTAATTCTCAATTTTTTATTTTAAATAAATGTTTGATTTTGAACTAAGTTCAATTCTTTTTGGAGTTGAATATAACGTAGTAAACGTTCTGCAAGTTCAAAACTTCCATGTTTAAACAAGGCCCGAATTTGGGTAGACGATACTTCAAAAATTAAACACTCGATTTTAAATGGACCTTCTTCATCTTCTAAGTGCAGGGCCAAGTCACGTGGGTATTGTTCAGCTTTTGCAGTTAGACCTTCAGTAAAACTCAGTAAGACACCGAAAAAGTTTAAATCCACAATCTGAGTCGCTATTTGTAAATCTGAATGTCGATGGGTTAACTGCGTTTGCGGATTTTTTACCTGAATCCTTTCCTCTCCACGGCGTTCCATAGTCAGTAATTGTGCACGGGTCATGGGAATAATTCCTTCCACATCTTGGATCGACTCACCTTGTAAAAAGGTTGCAAACAAAGTCATGGTTTCTTTACGACGTTGTAACTGAGGCACGTGATCTGCATTCGCAATCATGGCAAATTGCATTTCGGGGCATTGCAAAGCAAAGTTGGCATTTTCATGTGGTAAAGTAAAACTGTCATATTGCCCGCAAGCGACCAGTACTTTACATTGCGGAATAGGCACATTGGTTAAGCGTAATAAACGATTGCAGTTAATTTCATAACGATCTTGTTCAGTCGCAGTAAATTCGGCCATCTGTTTAAAAAACAAACGTTTCGCTGTCGGTGACATACGGGTTTTATCAAACTTAGCATGATTGACCAAATACAAAATAACGGCTTGACCAAACTCATCCATGCGTTGTTCTTTCATCAAGTGCAATGACTCTTCAAGTAACATTCGCCAACTTTTGCGCGTTTTTTGCATGACGCCCATCAAAATCATACGTTCAACTAAATCGGGACGTTGTACTGCAAAACTTGAAGCAACCACAGAACCTAACGACATTCCCATAACGGATACTTTATCCAGACTTTCGATATCAAGCCATTCGCCTAGCATACGTGCCAAGTCAGGTAACTCTAAAGTCCCAGCAGAAATATCCGTATCGCGATTGGTAATTTGCTGATTAGCTCCCATAGACGGGAGGTCAATTAAAATCACAGGTCCCGCACTGAGTAACTGTTCCACACAATATTTATAAGAATTAAAATTTTGAAATGCACCACCCACAATTAAAATAGGTGTCTTGTGCATAGTTTCAGGCTGAGCAATCGCCATATATTCGACTTTCCAACCCTTAATCCACGTGGTACGTGCAGGTTGTTTAAAACTATTTCTATGATAAAGATCAAAAAAACTAAAATTCATATTTACGTCTTGTATTTCCGAGTCCATTTGGATCATGGAATTCATTTCCCTTCCTCCACTCTTGCCTTATTTTTATTCTGCAAGAAAATAAATATAGAATTTCTATAGCATATAGCAATTCTTCTTGGCTTTGATTATCAGACATCAATGTCTTTAATATTTTATTTTATACAGAGGATGATTTCAGGTGCAACATATTCTGTAACCACTCATCTAAATTTACAAACAAAAAGCTTTTCAAAATATTAACAATTTGAAAAATTTCAAAAAAATTTTCTATTCAGATGCTTCAATGTAGGGTTGCAGACTGTTACTATCAAAGATGTAATTTCTAAGTGATCAAACCGCTATGCAAGATTCCATTGAACAGTATATGCAAACGGTAGGACAACAAGCACGCCAAGCTTCTCGCGTGTTGGCAAGCGCGTCTACCCAAAGCAAAAACAATGCTTTGTCTGCCATTTATACGGCATTACAACACAGCGAAGCCGCTATTTTAGCTGCCAACCACATTGATATGACTCAAGGTCGTAACAATCATTTGGACAGCGCTTTACTCGATCGCTTAGAACTTACACCCACACGCTTTAAAAGCATGCTACACGGCCTTAAAGACGTCATGAACCTGACAGACCCGATTGGTGAAATCACGGACTTAGCTTATCGTCCTTCTGGTATCCAACTGGGAAAAATGCGCGTACCTTTAGGTGTAGTCGGCATGATTTATGAATCACGCCCGAATGTAACGCTTGAAGCTGCATCGCTTGCACTTAAATCTGGCAATGCCATTATTCTGCGAGGCGGTTCAGAAGCATTGCAATCCAACACTGCGATTGCCGAAGCGATTCAACATGGCTTAAAAGCATCAGGTTTGCCAGAAAACTCTGTTCAGGTCATCAATACCATCGACCGTGCTGCAGTCGGCCATTTGATTACTATGTCTGAATATGTGGATGTGATTGTTCCACGCGGTGGCAAAAGTCTGATTGAACGAATCAGCAATGAAGCGCGTATTCCTGTGATTAAGCACCTAGATGGCAACTGTCATGTTTTTGTGGAAGCGCAAGCCGATTTACAAAAAGCGTTACCGATTGCCTTAAATGCAAAAACACATCGTTATGGTGTCTGTAATGCGATGGAAACTTTACTGGTAGATGAAAAAGTCGCTGAAGATTTTCTACCGCGCATTGCTGAATTATATGCCGAAAAACAAGTTGAACTGCGCGGCTGCCGCGAAACACAGCGTCTTCTCGGTTCAGTCGTTCACCCAGCGAATGAAGAAGACTGGTATACCGAATATTTAGGCCCTATTTTGGCGATCAAAATAGTGAGCGGGATAGATGAAGCGATTGAGCACATTAATAAATATGGTTCACATCATACCGATGCCATCATTACTGAAAATTTTAGCCTTGCACGTCAATTTTTAGCACAAGTCGATTCAAGTTCGGTCATCATTAATGCATCGACACGTTTTGCCGACGGTTTTGAATATGGTTTAGGCGCTGAAATTGGTATTTCAACTGATAAAATTCATGCTCGTGGTCCAGTCGGTCTAGAGGGTTTAACCTCTCAAAAATGGGTGGTCTTCGGTGATGGCCAAATTCGCCAATAAATAAGATCTCTCATCATCATTTTAGTGTTCAGTTTCAATAGGAGGCTGAACACAGTCACTACAATATCCCCTTGCTGAATTTCGTAACATAATAAAAATAAAGAAACAGGGAAAATAGAATGTTTTATTACTTAATGATTTGCACTTTTTTATTGGCACTTGTGGTTTCATTTGTAGTCATGAAAATTTTTTCAAATTCGATCAATCAGATTTTGGCTCGTATTATTCATGACCCAATTCATAGTGCGTGGGCAAAATATACCAAATTTGCAGGTATGGTTGTCGGTACCTCTTCTGGCATTCGCATTTATGATATGGAAAAATATATCACGCCACTGACTTATACAGACAATGACAAAAAAATAGTGATTGAGTTGACGCAAGAGCGATGGGTACTGGAAATTTATCGAACCATTATTGAGACCTTACAAGGTTTGGCTTGGATGATGTTGGTGTTTTTTATGGTATCGCTGATAGCTTATGTGATTGTACGTTGGTCTGAAGTGAAATATCAAAAACACTAAGCACCGCTCAAAATCACATCTTTCTGTAGCAAAAATCATCTATATTCAGCAGAGTCACTCTTATAAATCGATTAATTATTGATGACTATTTCACAAAGAAATGAACTTCATAAATAGATAAATTTTAATGATTATCTTTTTATTGGTCGATAGTGCTTAAGTCTAATCTGCTAAAGTCTAGCTTGGACAAAAAAAAATCACATGTTAAAACGCTTATACAGATCCAGATTGCATTAAAATCGCATTGCATGAAGATCACTAACGGATGACTTACTTTAACAATTAGAATTCGGGTATTAAATCGTGTCTACATCAGTATTAGTAATTAACTGCGGATCTTCATCAATCAAATATGCATTGGTTTCCGAGCACCGTGAAAATCGTATTTTTGGTTTAGCAGAAAACTTAGGTTCTGCTGAAGCACGTATTAAAGGCATTACCACAGGTGGTGCAGCGCTAGAACTCTCCATCCCCGATGCCAATCATGAAAAAGCGCTAGAAACTATCTTAGAACGTTTGTCACATCATCACCCACAAGCAATCGGACATCGCGTTGTACATGGTGGAACACTCACCAAAGCTGAACGACTTACACCTGAAATTATTGAACGTATTCGTGCAGCAACGCCATTAGCGCCACTTCATAATCCAGCCCATTTGGTGGGCATAGATGCGACGATGCGATTATTCCCTGAATTACCTCAAGTGGCTGTCTTTGACACGGCTTTCCATCAAACTATGCCAGCCCATGCATATCGCTATGCCTTACCTAAATTTTTATATACCGAGCACAATGTACGTCGCTACGGCTTCCATGGAACCAGTCATGCGTATGTATCTGAACGTGGTTCAGCATTGGCAGGCAGCCTAAAACAAGGCGGATGGCTTACTGCCCATTTAGGCAATGGTAGTTCGACTTGCGCCATCTGGAATGGACAAAGTGTAGATACATCTATGGGCTTAACCCCATTGGAAGGTGTGGTTATGGGAACCCGGAGCGGAGATGTCGATCCTAGTATTCATAGCTTCTTAGCGAGCAATTTAGGCTGGGATCTTTATAAAATTGACAAAATGCTGAACAACCAAAGTGGTTTATTGGGACTATCAGACCTCTCCAATGATATGCGCACATTAATTGAAGCCTCTGAACAAGGCAATGAAGATGCTGCAATTGCGATTGAAGTATTCTGTTATCGATTAGCGAAATCTCTTGCAGCTTTAAGCTGTGGGTTACCACGAATTGATGGTTTATTCTTTACAGGTGGTATTGGTGAAAATTCCGCTTATATTCGCGAAAAAACGTTGTCTTATCTGCCTCATTTCGGCTTTCATTTAAGCCAAGAGCAAAACAATCAGCTTGAACGCGGCACAGAAGGCCGAATTGATACAGGCCTAGGACCACAAATTTGGGTCATTCCAACTGATGAAGAAGGTCGTATCGCCAAAGAAACGGTAAGTGTTGTAGAAAGTGAGGTGAAGCAAGCAGCCATAAAAAAGTCTGATTTTGAAAGTGCCATGGTTTAAACCCTTGCATTCATAAGTGCTGCAAATACCCGAATCCTTTTTATCTTTAGAATGAAATTATGAAAACAATTTTACTCGTACCTACAGGCGAAGGGGTTGGATTAACCTCAGCATGTTTAGGCTTAGTGTATGCTTTAGAATGCCAAGGCGTAAAAGCAGGCTTTTTCAAACCTTTTTCACAAGAACAGCATCAGGATTTAGATCGTTCAACAGCGTTATATCGGCATTTGTCGAATAGTAAAACAGTAGAACCGATTCCTTACACCACAGTCGTTCAGCAACTAAACTTAGGTGAAAGTGATGAGTTACTTGAAGAGGCCGTTCGTTTACAGCGTCAAATTGCTAAACATCATGATTTAATTATTGTTGAAGGTTTGGTTCCAAATAGTCGTGATGCCTTTGCCTCAGAATTAAATGCTTCACTCGCACAAGCATTAGATGCCAAAGTTATTGTCGTGAGCAATGCTGATATTCAGCAAGCGACCACTACAGCTGAAAAAGTTGAACGTCAATTACGCTATTTTGGTGGTGCGACCTCTACACGGATGGCAGGCGTATTATTTATGCGTACAAAGGGCCTACCTGAAGGTTCTGCCCAAATTCCGGTCACTCTTGATCCAAATTTACGTTTAGCGGGTGATACCGAGCGTTTTACAGCCAATATTCAAAAAACACATCCACATATCGGTTCTGACACATTACCCATCATTGGTCTGGTTCCATTTAGCAATATTTTAAGTGTGCCACGGGTTTCAGATTTGGCGAGTCATATTTCAGCAGAATGGATCAATAAAGGAGAAGCCATACAACGCCGTGTATTACACAGCAGCCTAATTGCATCTAATATTGAACATGAGCTAAACAAATTTGTCGCAGGTGAACTGATTATCAGTGCCTCTGATCGTATTGATGTATTACTGGCAAGTAGTTTAGCAAGCAGTAATGGAATTCCTTTAGCAGGTCTAGTTTTGACCGAACATCATGAGCCAAATGCCTCTGTTCTAGCCTTCTGTCAATCTGCCATTAAGCATGGTTTACCCATTTTACACACCTCACTCACCAGTTTTGAGACCGCTCAAAATCTTTCAAATTTAAGCAATGAAATTCCAATTGACGATACTGAGCGAGCAGAACAAGTCACTCGTTTTGTATCAAGTCATATCAATGAAGTTTGGGTCGGACAGCTTTTAAATGGTTCATATCAGCCTCGCCTATCTCCTTCGGCATTCCGTCATGAACTGGTTCAAAAGTCGATAGCCGCAAAAAAACGTATTGTCCTGCCTGAAGGAGATGAACCCCGTACTATTCAAGCCGCTGCGATTTGCCAATCACGTGGAATTGCACAGTGTATTTTGTTAGCAAAACCTGAGGCCGTTGTAGAAGTGGCAAAAGCACGTGGGGTTGAATTACCTCACGATTTAGAAATCATTGATCCTGATCTGATTCGCGAAAACTATGTAGCAAGCATGGTGGAGCTACGTAAAGGGAAAATCAATGAACTTCAGGCACGTGAACAGTTACAAGATACTGTGGTATTGGGTACGATGATGCTGGCCCTAAATCAAGTAGATGGTTTGGTTTCAGGTGCAGTGCATACTACAGCCAATACGGTTCGTCCTGCTTTTCAGCTGATTAAAACTGCGCCAGATTATTCACTCGTGTCTTCAGTATTTTTTATGTTGCTGCCTGATGAAGTTTACGTCTATGGTGACTGTGCTATCAATCCTGATCCAAATGCTGAAGAATTAGCTGAAATTGCCATCCAATCTGCCGATTCCGCGAAGGCTTTCGGGATTGATCCGCGTATTGCGATGATCTCATATTCAACAGGTACATCTGGTACAGGTGCAGATGTCGAAAAAGTCGCAAAAGCAACTGAAATTGCCAAACAACGTCGCCCCGACCTACTTATTGATGGCCCATTACAATACGATGCCGCTTCGGTTGAAAGTGTTGGACGTTCAAAAGCGCCAAACTCCCAAGTTGCTGGTCGTGCCAATGTGTTTATTTTCCCAGATTTAAATACTGGCAACACCACATATAAAGCCGTTCAACGTTCGGCAAATGTTGTGAGTGTAGGACCCATGTTGCAAGGTTTAAATAAGCCAGTGAATGACTTGTCTCGAGGTGCTTTGGTCGATGATATTGTGTTCACCATTGCGTTGACTGCAATTCAGGCAGAACAACAAATGGATAAATAAGTATTAGAATTTTCAAACCATCCAATTAAAAAAGTTGGGTGGTTTATCTTCGCGCTTTACTCTTCAACTTTCCGGATCGGATTTTTATCCAAATTCCTATTATTCTCAATCATCATTTAATTATTTCTTCTGTTTTTAGTTCATCTTTCTTAAAATATCAAATTAAAGTTTTCTGCGCTAACCACACCGTATGTCCTGTACATTCAACATCTTCAGCGACCATTTTTATTACTTTAAAGCCAGACTGTTTTAATAATGCTTGATATTCTTCAGGGGCAAGACTGGCATGATACAAAGCATCACCAAACAGATCACCTACCGCTTCACCATGGCTTGGCCCACTGCTAAACATTAAAACTGTACCTGATTCAGCAAACTTAGAAAACTGTGTAAACATTTGCCGCTGATCATCAGGTGTGAGATGAAAAAAACTATCCCAAGCCAAAATCGCATTAAATTTTTGATCTAACTCAACGGTTCGCATATCTGCTTGAAGCCAGTATTGTTCAGGAAAATTTTGCCTAGCCATTTCAATCATCACATCTGAACTGTCTACGCCCGTGACGGTATGATTATGCTCGATAAAATAGGCTGCAATTGGTCGAGCAGATCCACAGCCCAAATCTAATATCTTAGCGTTTTTAGGAATCAACGAAAGAAAGTGATCTAGCCATAATTTTTCATACAAAAAACTTCCACGCAATTCCGTCCATGCACGACCATGTTTTTTATAAATTTCAATAATATTTTGAGCAAATTTATTTTGTTCAGTCATGATGCCTTTCAATCTATTTTTCAAATAGTATAAACCGATTAATTTGAAGATTTGAAGATTTGAAGATTTGAAGATTTGAAGATTTGAAGATTTGAAGATTTGAAGATTTGAAGATTTGAAGATTTGAAGATTTGAAGATTTGAAGATTTGAAGATTTGAAGATTTGAAGATAAAGAGTCCAATATATTTGAATGATTTTAAACAAAAAAAGAAGATAAAGCTTAAGCCTGATCTTCTTTTTGGCCATAAAACCATGTTGCTGCAATATATAAAGAGAAACCAATAATTGAAGCTGTCGCAGTAATCATAGACTGAATACTCTTAAGATTTGATGGGGGTATTATGTAAAAGTTTTATGACATATTTATGACAAAATTGTCATATTTAATACAATTTAAGCCATCCAAATTAATATTTTAATTTTCAACAACTTAAAAAATAAAAAATAAATTTTTAATCTTTAAATTTTGACTAATTCATTCTGTTTTTATTGAAATATGACATTTTCCAAACTTTTTTAAAATCAATCATTGATAAACAATAAATTGAAACTTACTTACCCAATTCTTCCTTAAACTTTCACTTAAAAATCGGGCAAAACACCCACAAAACTTGCTTTTTATCTTATAATTTAGCCCGCTAGCTAACAGCCCGCTCAAGAGATATTTGTATGACAACTATTATCAAGCAAGATGACCTAATCATATCGGTAAAAGATGCGCTTCAGTTCATTTCTTATTATCATCCACAAGACTTCATCCAAGCGATGAGCCGTGCTTATGATCGTGAAGAGAACCAAGCTGCGAAAGACGCGATTGCACAAATTCTGATTAACTCCCGTATGTGTGCAGAAGGCCATCGTCCAATCTGCCAAGATACAGGCATTGTGAACGTATTTCTTGAAGTGGGCTTAGATGTTAAATTTGATTTAACCATGAGCCTAGATGATGCGATTAATGAAGGTGTACGTCAGGGTTATCTTGAAAACTCAAACATTCTTCGTGCATCAGTTTTAGCTGATCCTGCTTTTGGTCGTAAGAATACCAAAGACAATACCCCTGCTGTCATTCACTACAAACTCGTTCCGGGTAACAAAGTTGATATTACTGTGGCCGCAAAAGGTGGCGGTTCAGAAAATAAATCTAAACTGGCGATGTTAAATCCATCTGACTCAATTGTGGATTGGGTACTTAAAACTGTTCCGACGATGGGTGCAGGCTGGTGTCCACCAGGTATGTTGGGTATTGGTATTGGTGGTACTGCTGAAAAAGCCATGATGCTTGCAAAAGAGTCACTCATGGAAGAAATTAACATGGACGAACTGCTTCGTCGTGGGCCTGAAAATAAAATCGAAGAACTTCGTATGGAGATTTTTGAGAAAGTTAATGCCTTAGGTATTGGTGCACAAGGTCTTGGCGGTTTAACCACAGTTCTAGATATTAAAATTAAAGATTATCCGTGTCATGCTGCGGGTAAACCTGTCGGTATGATTCCGAACTGTGCTGCAACTCGTCATGCGCACTTCCAGTTAGATGGCTCAGGTATTGCACATATTCAAGCACCTAAACTCTCTGACTATCCTGCGGTGACTTGGGATTCATCCACTTCTAAACGTGTTGATTTAGACAACATCACTCAAGAAGAAATGAATGCTTGGCAACCAGGCGATACATTACTGCTTAACGGAACAATCTACACAGGTCGTGACGCTGCACATAAACGTATGTGTGAAATGCTCGACAAAGGTGAAGAATTACCCGTTGATTTGAAAGGTAAATTCATTTACTACGTTGGTCCAGTCGATCCTGTGGGCGATGAAGTGGTTGGTCCTGCTGGCCCAACAACGGCTACACGTATGGACAAATTTACCCGCCAAGTGCTTGAAGCAACTGGCTTATACGGCATGATCGGTAAAGCAGACCGTGGTCCAACAGCTATTGAAGCCATTAAAGACAATAAAGCGACTTATTTAATGGCCGTTGGCGGTGCAGCTTATCTTGTGTCTAAAGCGGTACGTCAAGCTGAAGTGGTTGCTTTTGCTGATTTAGGGATGGAAGCCATTTACAAGTTTGTGGTTGAAGATATGCCTGTATCTGTCGCCGTAGATGTGAACGGAACCTCTATTCATGCAACAGCACCGAAAATCTGGCAAGCGAAAATTGGTAAAATTCCAGTAGTAGATGCTGCTGCAGTTTAATTAATCTAAGCACAAAAAAAGCACTCTACATTTAGGGTGCTTTTTTATTTCTATTGCTTAAACCTTATTTTACCAAGTCAACGGATTCCACAGTTTGAATGGTTTAATTAATTGCACATCATCTGCAGGATCATATTTTTCTCGCTTAATTTTTTGCGCTTTTTTACGCACTTTCCCTGTATTTTGATCTTGAGCGACAAAGTTAAAGCTTTCTGATTTCAACTGGGTAAATGCAATTTCATTCAAACCTGTTTTTTCAGGAACCAGCATCAAAGGACCAGAAAGTTCTCGACGAGTATTTAAGTTTTCCTCATCATATTTAATAAAATAGGATTTTCCACCTTCAACAGTAAAGTCGAGATATTTAGGTTTTTGAAAATGCTGCACCCCTAAAGGACGACTACTGGATAAACGATACGTTCCAGCAGGTAGTTCAATCCAATAATAATGATTATTGAGTAAACTCGGAATACGCTCACTATTAATAAAAAGACTCGATGCCACTATCTCTTGACGATTCCATTTCGTATCAGGACGATACATATACACAATCGCAGCTTGAGTATTTTGTGCTTGAACTGATTGAAAATGCCGTCCTACGTTTTGATTGACCCACCCGCCAATGGTAAACATACCAAAGCGGTATTGTTCTATCATTCCTGGTGCATGTTCAGTATCGATAGGTTTTAAAGTAGATGTGACTTGAGCTTGTTCAATAGTCGTCTTACCATGACAACCCCATAAAATAACACTTGCACAGACCGCAATACAGACTCCACGCATGATTTTCCCTCACCGCGTATTTTTATTTTTGTACTAAATTGAGCACTTGATTTTGCAATATTAAATTGCGACATTTAAACCGCATATAGACGTCCACGTCTCGTGGTTCAGATTACCATCCAGTTTTATTTTTTCAAATAAAAAAACGTGGGAAAACACGAGTTTTCCCACGTTTCAGACGAATAGCGTGTTAAGCAGATTTAGAGTTTACAACCTTCAAATCTACTTTAGCAGCAACTTCCGTCTCTACTTTTGGCTGACGCTCAGTTTTAAGTTCTGGTTTTGCTTCGCCATTAATGACAGCGTCACTCACAATCACTGTACCGACATCTGTACGACTTGGTAAATCATACATCGTATCTAACAATGAATTTTCTAAAATTGAACGTAGACCACGTGCACCAGTGTTGTGTTCTAAGGCTTTTTTCGCCACTGCACGCAATGCAGAATCTTCAAAAACCAGATCTACATTTTCCATATCAAATAAATATTGATATTGACGTGTTAAAGCATTTTTGGGTTCTGTTAGAATTTGCATTAATGCGCCTTCATCTAACTCTTCCAAAGTAGCAATGACAGGCAAACGACCAATAAACTCTGGAATTAAACCAAATTTCACCAAATCATTCGCCTCAACCTGACGGAATAAATCAGACAATTTCTTGCCTTCATCTTTTTTCTTCACATCAGCTGTAAAGCCAATTCCGCCTTTTTCTTGACGTTGTTGCACAATTTTTTCAAGACCAGAAAATGCACCACCACAAATAAACAGGATATTTGAAGTGTCAATTTGGATGAACTCTTGTTGCGGATGTTTTCGACCACCTTGTGGTGGAATCGAAGCAACCGTTCCTTCGATCATTTTCAATAATGCTTGTTGAACGCCTTCACCTGATACATCACGGGTAATGGATGGATTTTCAGACTTACGGGTAATTTTGTCGATTTCATCGATATAGATGATCCCTTTTTGCGCTTTTTCTACATCATAATCTGCTTTTTGAAGAAGCTTTTGTACAATGTTTTCAACATCTTCACCCACATAACCTGCTTCGGTTAAGGTGGTTGCATCAGCCATTGCAAAAGGCACATCTAACAAACGTGCTAAAGTTTGTGCAAGTAAAGTTTTACCTGAACCTGTTGGTCCAACAAGCAAAATATTACTTTTTGCAAGCTCTACTGCGTCATCAGGTTTGTGACCTGTATTGGTCACTTTTAAACGCTTGTAATGATTATACACTGCAACTGAAAGCGTTTTTTTCGCAACATCTTGACCAATTACATATTGATCGAGCGCAGCACGAATTTCATGTGGCTTAGGTAAAGGCTTAGTTGCCCAATCATTCGATTCAACTTGTTGACTGGTTTGGACCAAATCTAAGCATACGTCCACACATTCATTACAGATGTACGCGTCCTCACCTGCAATCAGTTTCCCGACTTCAGACTGCGTTTTACCGCAAAATGAACAATGCTTTTGTCCTTGAGGATGTTCGGACATATTCACTCCAATATCAATATCTAAAAATTATGGACGTTTGCTTAACACTTCATCCACGAGACCATATTCTTTGGCAGCCTGTGCTGTCATAAAGTTGTCACGGTCAGTATCTCTGGCAACACGTTCATAGTCTTGACCACTATGCTCTGCCATTAAACGGTTTAAACGTTCTTTAATAAACAGAATTTCACGTGCATGAATCTCAATATCCGAAGCTTGACCACGGAAACCACCAAGAGGTTGGTGAATCATAACACGCGCATTTTCCAAGCAGTAACGTTTACCCTTTGCACCTGCATTGAGTAAAAATGCACCCATAGAGGCTGCTTGACCCATACAATATGTCACCACATCGGGTTTAATAAATTGCATTGTGTCATAAATCGCCATGCCCGCTGTTACCGAGCCACCTGGTGAATTAATATAAAGGTGTATATCTTTATCTGGGTTCTCTGCTTCTAAAAACAACATCTGAGCAACAATTAAGTTGGCCATGTTATCTTCCACTTCACCACTTAAAAAGATGACACGCTCACGTAAAAGACGTGAAAAAATGTCAAAAGAACGCTCGCCACGAGACGATTGTTCTACGACCATTGGTACTAAAGCGTTATCAATTGTTGGAACATACATATGCTATTTATTCCTAAGTTTTTGTTACTTAACTCATAGGCACAATATGAGGGATAATGATCGAAATTGCAAAATATTCCCCATTAAATAACAGATATTTTTATATCCACTTTGTGATGTCAGGTCAATTCAAATGCAAATTCACACATTAAAAAAGGCGCATGATGCGCCTTTTTTAAATCAGCAGAACTTAGCCTTGTTGACGAGCTTGTTGCTCTTTCAACAATTCTTCATAACTTACTGCAGTATCAGTTACTTTAGCAGAAGCTAAAATATGATCAACAATTTGGTCTTCTAAAACAACTGCTTCAATTTGAGCACGTTGTTGTTTGTCATTTTTGAAGTATTCAATCACTTCAGTTGGATCTTCATAAGAAGAAGCCATGTCATTGATGTACGCTTCTACACGTGTAGGATCAACTTCAATTTTTGAATCAGCTAAAACTTTGCTGACCAATACACCAAGTTTAACGGCTTTCTCAGCTTGTTCTTTGAACAAGTCATCTGGAAGCATGCTGCTGTCAAATGCTTGCGCACCTTGAGCACCAAATTGCTGAGTAAATTGTTGAATCATTTGTTGACGTTGACGATCAATTTCTTGAGCCAACATTGATTCAGGTACTTCAACTTCATTTGCAGCAACAAGAGCATCAAAAGTTGCAGATTTCACTTGGTTACGAAGACCATTTTTCACTTCGCGATCCATGTTTTTACGTACGTCAGCTTTTAACTTCTCAACGCCTTCTTCTTCAGTTAGACCAAAGATTTTTAGGAATTCAGCATCAATTTCTGGAAGCTTTTGTTTTTCAACAAGCTTAACCGTAATTTTGAACTGTGCAGCTTTACCCGCAAGGTTTTCAGCTTGATAGTCTTCAGGGAAAGTAACATCAATCACTTTCTCTTCGCCTTTCTTCATGCCTACGATGCCATCTTCAAAGCCAGGAATCATACGACCTGAACCTAACACAAGTTTAAAATCTTCAGCAGTTCCGCCTTCAAATTTCTCGCCGTCTACAGTTCCTTCAAAATCAAAAGTTACTTGCATGTCTTTTTTAGCCATGCCTTTTGTTTCAGCCCAAGCTGCACGTTGCTTTTGAAGGTTTTCAATCATTTGATCAACATCTTTATCGTTGACTTCAGATGATTTACGTTCCACTTCCAATGCATCAAATGCGCTAACTTCAACTTCTGGATAAACTTCTACCGTTGCTTCATAAACAAGAGCATCGTCTTTGTTTTCAACTTTGTCGATATTTGGCATGCCAACAGCATTAATTTTTTCTTGCTGAATAGCTTCAAACACTGTGTCACGAATAACATCGTTCACAACTTCTTGATAAATGCCTGCGCCATATTCACGACGTACCACATTTAAAGGCACTTTACCTGGACGGAAGCCGTTGATCTTCGCAGTTTTAGCAGTGCGTTTTAAACGGGCTTCAAATTGCTCGTTCACACGGCTCGTCGGTACAGATACATTTAAACGACGGGCAACGCCCGAAACCGCTTCAGAAGTTACTTGCATGGCTTCCTCGATATAGAAATAGTAATTGCAATTTTTAAAGTGCCACATTATATGACAACAATGAAAGATATACAAAGCTGGATGATTTAACCCCTATTTTTGCTTTGTTCCTCAATAAAGTCCACTTTTTATTTATATAAAAAATTTTCCTTCTTTTAATTGTTCTTTAGCACTTTTGTACATGTTTTATTGCAAATGATAAAGTTTATCATTAGTATTATGATGTTTTTTGTATTTTATTTGTTTTCAATTATTTATCTCGTCCACTACGGAATTCTATTTTATGAGTAAGTTCAACCTTCGCCCGCTTAGCCTCGCTATTCTAGGAATGACCTCGACTTCTATTTTTGCAAATACTGAAGCAGAGTCCTCTACGCATCAGCTTTCAACGATTGTGGTATCCGCTGCGGGGTTTGAACAAGACATTAAGAATGCTCCTGCAAGTATAAGTGTCGTGACAAAAGAAGATATTGAAAAGAAAAATGCAACCAGTATTGCTGATTTGCTTTCAGACGTTCCTGGCATTGATATTCGTTCTGGCGTTGGCAAAACATCTGGACTCAATATTAAAATGCGCGGTTTGGGTAATGACTATAGCTTAATTCTAATTGATGGGCGTCGCCAAACAACATCCTCTGATGTGACACCAAATGGGTTTGGTGAAACCTCAAATAATTTCCTCCCTCCTCTTGCTGCAATTGAACGTATTGAAGTGATCCGTGGTCCAATGGCAACACGCTATGGTTCTGAAGCAATGGGAGGTGTGATTAATATTATTACCAAAAAAATCAGCAATGAATGGAATGGGAATGTCACTCTTAGTGGAAATGTGATGGAAAGTAATGCAGAAGCTGATTCTTGGAAAACCAGTTTTTTATTAAATGGCCCACTAGTTCATGAACGCTTAGGACTACAGCTCAGAGGAAGTTATCTTGATCGTCAACGATCAGAGCGAGTTGTAAAGGACTCAACTTCACGTGACCCTCGACCAAATGCTGCTGAAAATTACGATATTGGTGGTAAATTACACTTTTCATTTAATGATGAAAACTCATTCTGGGCAGATGCCTTTCATTCTAATCAAACTTATAGCAATCAAAATGACCGTTTAGGTACACAAGATACACCTAGTCGTGCACGTGGTTATCAGGATGAGTTAGAATTCAATAGAGAGCAATATTCTTTGGGCCATGATGGTAATTATGACTTTGGAATTTGGAAAACATATGTAAGCCAAACCAAAACTGAAACCATTGGTCGCACCATTCCTAGCAATACTTTTCCAAATAATGCGGATGCAGGTCGCGATCGAAAATTAGAAAATACTGATTTTGTCGCAGATAGTCATTTAATTACCACACTAGATAATCATAAGCTCACTTTAGGTGCAGAATATAAAAAAGCAGAGAATGCAGATGATATTGCAGGAATTGGAGCAAAATTCGATAAAGATTCTTTCTCTTTTTACGCCGAAGATGAATGGAGTTTGTTAGATAACTTACATTTCACCTTTGGTGGCCGTTACGAAGATCATTCAGGTTTTGGTGGACATTTTAGCCCACGTGCTTATTTAGTCTGGAATACAACGGATGTATTGACGCTTAAAGGCGGTGTTAGCACGGGCTACAAAGCACCCTCAGCAAAATCATTACATAACGGTATCATTAATTTCAGCGGTCAAGGGACAACACCGTCTTTAGGTAATCCTAACTTGAAACCTGAGACATCCATTAATTATGAACTTGGATTGAATTATCAACATTCTGATAGTTTAGATTTTAATACAACTGCTTTTTTCAATATTGTAGAAGATAAAATCGTTTCTGAAGAATTTGTCTGTAATACCAATGATTGCTCAAATTTAGGCAATACAGTGACCTCTTATACTAAAAACTTTAATGCAGATGAAGCAGAAATTTATGGTCTAGAAACATCTCTTAGGTATCAAATTATTCCTGAATGGGATGTCAAAGCAGCTTATACTTTTACAGAGTCTGAAATTACGAAAGGTGCCAATAAAGGCTATGCGTTAGAGTCAACAGCTAAACATTTATTTAGTCTGACATCGACATGGCATATTAATGAAGCACTTGATATTTGGTTACAACACGAATATCAATCAGGACGTCCACGCTATTTAGAAACACCAACTGGCGGCGCACTTGATATCAAACAACAAACAGATAATAAATTTTCAGGATACAACTTGTTTAATTTAGGAACGAGTTATCAGCTCAATGACAAGGTTCGTATTAATGCCGCAGTAAATAACCTGTTAGATAAAGATTTTACTGAATATTTAGATTATTACGATTTAAATGGTGATTTACAACAAGCCTATAAATACCTATCGATTGGTTCTGGTATGTCAGGTACATATTTAGCAGGTCGTAATTATTGGCTTTCTCTATCTTACGACTTCTAAATCCAAAATCCCCATAAAAAACTCTGCTTATGCGGGGTTTTCCTATATAAGAATATAATCAATGACTTAATTACAAATAGTTACATTGTTTCATTCAATCCCCCATTTAAGTACTTATTCAGAATCGTCAATTTCAATTCAATTCAATAGGGATAAAAAACAAGAATCATTATTATTTTCATACATTTTCACAGTACACTTTTTGAGTTAGAAATGGCCTTCATTAAAACGCGCAAAAAAATCGTATCATCTGCAATTATGTCATCACTTTCTGTGATGGCGGGAAATGCTTTCGCACAACAAGAAGTCACGCAACTTGATACTATTCAAACTCAAGCCATCGCTGAACAAGGTTTAAAAGTAGACCAATCTGCCAATTCTAAATTTGTGGCTCCCCTTTTAGATACACCTAAATCAGTTTCAATTATTTCTAAACAATTAATTGCCGATACTCAAGTTACCACTTTAAGCGATGCATTACGCACAGTTCCAGGCATTACTTTGGGTGCGGGCGAAGGTGGTAATCCTAATGGTGATCGTCCATTTATTCGGGGTTATAACTCTGAAAGTTCTATGTATGTAGATGGCGTACGGAATGCCACTTCACAAAATCGTGAAATGTTTGCTGTAGAACAAGTGGAAGTGACCAAAGGTTCGGCATCAGCCATGGGTGGTGCAGGATCGACTGGTGGTAGCATCAACATGATTTCTAAAGTTGCTAAAAAAGGTGACGCCTTAGAAGGCTCAGTTGGTGCGGGTACAGACAATTATCAACGCATTACTTTAGATGGCAATAAAGATTTTGGAAATGGTATTGCAGCTCGTGTTGCAGTATTAGGTCACCAGAATGAAAAAGCTGGGCAAACTGATGGTGCTGAATATAAACGTGCTGGTATTGCACCCAGTATTACTTTTGGTTTGGACACAGCGACTCGTGCAACTTTAAGTTATTACTATTTAAAATCGGACGATACACCTGACTCAGGTGTGCCATATTGGAATTCAGCAGATAATACCGCTACAGGAAAACCTTTAAATGCCAAACAAGGTATTTACTACGGGTGGTTAGATCGTGATTTTCAAAAACAAGAAAATCAAAGCGGAACGATTAAACTAGAGCACGATATCACTGAAAATATTACGTTGCGTAATATGGCCGTATATAACAAGTCAGATAACAATTATCTTTGGACTCAACCAGATGATAGCCAAAAAAATATCGCAAATGGTGAAGTTTGGCGTCGTGTGAATACTAATCTAACAAGTACAGATAGTTTCACAGATCAACTTTCTTTAGCAGGTAAATTAAATACTGGTTCACTTAAGCACAGTTTCAATGTGGGTGCTGAATACAGCAAACAAGAATCTGATCGTGGCACGAATATTGTTACTGATCCAAATACATCGAGCATCGGCGGTAGTGGAGCAACAAATTCTTGTTCTTTAGCGAATTCAAATGGTTGGTGTACAGATGCATATAATCCTAACGCTAAAGACGCTTGGTTAGGGAATGTCAGCGCCAATCCAAACGTAACCAATATTTCATCTAAAACACAATCTATCTATGCATTAAATAATATTGAAATCACACCACAATGGTTATTAGATCTAGGCGTTCGTTGGGATAAGTTTGACACTGATATCACATATAATAAAGATTCAGGTTCAGGTGCAAATTTGATCAAAGCAGGTACAGTTTATGAATCAAGCAATGATTTCTTTAACTATCAAGCAGGTTTAACATTTAAACCTACTGAAAATAGTAGTATTTATGCGAGCTATGCGACTTCTGCAAATCCTGTAGGTGTCGATGCGGGTGATGGCTCAGAAGGTGTAAGTGTTCCGGGGCGAAATACAACGGACGCGCAATCTAGAGCTATTAATAATTTAAAACCTGAAGAAGTTAAAACGTATGAAATTGGCACAAAATGGGATGTGCTGAATGCTAAGTTGAATTTAACAGCAGCTATTTTCCGAACAGAAAAAGAAAATACACGCGCACTGGATACGGATGGTTTTACACGTAACATTGGTGAAACACGTGTTGATGGTATTGAACTTGGTGCTAATGGTAATCTTACAGATAAATGGGCGCTTTCACTCGGTTATACTTATTTAGACAGTGAAATTATTGATGCTGGATTTGTAAATACTGCTGCATCAGGTCAACCTGCCGTATATGCACCAAGCCCAACGAACGGAAACCAAGTTCAAAATGTGGCTAAAAACAGTGCAACGCTGTGGACTACGTATCAAGTACTTCCGCAACTCAATTTAGGCGTTGGTGCAATTGCAATGGACAAAGTCTATGGTGATGCGGCCAATACCAAATATGTATCAGGCTATGTCCGTTATGATGCCATGGCACGTTACAACGTGAATAAAAATGTGGATCTACAACTCAATGTCAACAATGTGTCTAACGAACGTTACTTTACTAAAGCGTATGCATCACATTATGCAACTGAAGCAGAAGGCCGTAGCGCAGTATTGTCATTAAACTTCAAATACTAAAACTTGCTTAAAAACGCCA
Organism: Acinetobacter albensis; assembly: GCF_900095025.1. Classification (GTDB taxonomy): domain Bacteria; phylum Pseudomonadota; class Gammaproteobacteria; order Pseudomonadales; family Moraxellaceae; genus Acinetobacter; species Acinetobacter albensis. The sequence goes on from NZ_FMBK01000003.1 coordinate 91,236, forward strand.
TCAATCCTTGATGGCGTTTAATTTTAAATAGCCTCATCATGAGGCTATTTTTATCAAGACAATCTTTATATCTTCAAAGGTGCTGCCGTGATCCATCATATTCCAAATGTCCTGAGTAAAGAGCAAGTTCAATATTTTCGTGAAGAAATGGCAAAAGTTGAATGGGTCAATGGAAAAGTTACAGCAGGCACGCTTTCAGCAACAGTCAAACAGAACCAACAACTCTCTGAAGACCATCCGGTTACGCATCATCTCAGCAATATTATTTTGGAGTCTTTGGGACAACATCCTTTATTTTTATCAGCAGCGCTTCCTTTAGATATTATTCCACCTCTTTTCAATCGTTATGAAAAAAGTGAAGCTTTTGGTTTTCATGTCGATAATTCTATTCGTCGTATTCGCGGCAGCAATGATCGTTTACGTACGGATTTATCTTGTACGCTGTTTTTAAGTGAACCAGAAGAATATGAGGGTGGTGATTTGGTGGTTGAAGACACCTATGGTTATCATGAAATTAAATTACCTGCTGGCGACATGATTCTATATCCCTCGACCAGCTTACATGAAGTAAGCCCTGTCATCTCAGGTTGTCGAATGGCCTCCTTTTTTTGGCTGCAAAGTATGATTCGTGATGATGCAGAACGACACATACTGTTTAACTTAGATCAGACCATTCAAACCTTGCGTACCCAATTGGGTGATCAACATACAGAAGTGATTCAGCTCACCAGTCTTTATCACAATTTAATGCGCAAATGGGCAGAACTCTAACTTACATTTTTCAATTTATTTAATATTTTTAAATTAACTTATTAGATATATTTTATATTTCAACTATATAAGGTGTTTTCACATTTTTATTTTTTGACTATTTGGTCTAACTGTTTCATAAAATTAGTTTATTTTTCATTTTATCCCATTGTTTTGTCAAATGAATACAGAACTTTCAAGTGTTATTTCCACTGTAAAATTAAGCTTACAATCAAAAATAACATTGTTAATGATAACTATTATCAATAGAATTCGCATCATTGTTACAGACCATAACAATATCTTCACTTTTACTGCTAGATTGTTGAATAAAAAATTGGCATCTCAGTAATGGAATTCTGACTTATTATAATCATTGGGATTAATGACCATGGCACAGATTAAAAGCCGTAAACATAACAGAACTGTTCAATTGGTTGCTTTAGCCGCTTCTTTACCGCTTATGGCTCATGCAACAACAGAAAATGTCACTCAACTTCCCACGATTTCAATAAAATCAGAATCCGAAAATAAATATAAAGCAGATGTAGTCAGCTCAGCAAAATATACCCAACCCCTCGTCAATACCACGCAAACCATTTCAGTCATTAAAAAAGAATTATTAAAAGAACAAGGCGCGACCTCATTGGTTGAAGCTTTGCGTAATACACCAGGAATTACCTTACAACTTGGTGAAAATGGCAATACTAGTGCGGGTGACGCCTTCCAAATGCGCGGTTTCTCTACTCAAACGTCGACCTATGTCGATGGTATTCGAGATTTAGGGGCTGTAACACGTGATGTATTTAACCTAGAACAAATTGAAGTGGTTAAGGGCCCTTCTGGTGCAGAAGCAGGCCGTGGATCAGCTTCGGGTTATATCAACTTGGTGAGTAAACTTCCACAAACTCAAAATTCAAATGAAGTTTCTGCAACCTATAATACCGCTGAACATGGCCGTCTTGCTGCCGACATTAACCAAGTGATTGCAAATGGTGTGGCTGTTCGTTTGAATGCCATGGGTCAAGAAGGTGGTGTTGAAGGGCGTGACTATATCGAAAACAACAGTTATGCCATTGCGCCTTCAATTGCCTTTGGCCTCGATTCAGCTACACGTTTGTATTTATATTCGCAACATGTACGTCAACGTAATATTCCAGATGGCGGTATTCCCACGATTGGGATGAAAGGTTTTTTTAATGCCAATTCAGCTTTCGCTTCAGCACCTCAAGTCAACCGTGAAAATTATTATGGAAATACCAATGACTACGAAGATGTCGATGCAGACATGTTTAGCGCTAAAATTGAAAGTGATCTGACAAAAAATTTAAAACTGACCAATCTTACTCGTTTGGGTAAAACCAGCATGAATCGTGTTTTAACCGGTATAAATACTGGTTCAAGCGGTTTCAGAACCAATAATTCCAATGATCCTAACAACTGGGAAGTCAATCGCTCTCGTCAAGGGGTTGACCAAGAAAATAAAATTTTAGCCAACCAAACTACACTAAACTGGAATGTCAAAACAGGGATCATTGAACATGATGTAGTTGCAGGCGTAGAGTTTTTAAAAGAAGAACAAGATACAAAAACTTTAGCGACACAAATGCCAGGCCAAACTGCGGTAACGTCTTGGGCAAATCTTTATCACCCAAATCGTAATGAGGCAGTTCCTGCTTTGATGTATAACGGTGGTTATACTCATGGTATATCAGAAACAGCCGCTGCTTATTTGTTTGATACGCTTAAATTTGGTGAACGTTTCCAACTGAATGGCGGTGTTCGTGTTGATTATTATGATACCGAATATGATGCCTTATCACTTCCATCGGGTAGCAGTGTTTTGGTTCCATCTCAATTCGGCGCCCATGACAGCTTAGTTAGCTGGAAATTAGGCGGTTTGTACAAACCAACGTCATTTAGCAGCGTTTATGCTTCCTATGCCAAATCACTGACTCCGCCAGGAAGTGCAAATTTTGCACTTTCAGAAACAGGTGCAAATAGTTCAGCTGCCGAACCTCAAGAAACACACCATTACGAAATAGGAACTAAGTGGGATTTACTGCAAGGTAAATTGGCCTTGAATGGTGCAGTCTACCGTACAGAAAATGAAAATCAGTTCACCATTGATCCTATTTCTCAACTCTCAGTACAAGAAGGTAAAAAACGTGTCGATGGGGTTGAACTGAGTGCTGTAGGACAAATCACTGACGCATGGAATATTTCAGCGGGTGTCGCGCACATGAAAGTGAAACAGTTAAATCAACGTACTGCAACAGCAACAACGGTAGCAGAACGTTGGTCACCAGAATGGACTGCAAGCTTATGGTCGACTTATGATATTTCTGGCTTTAAATTGGGCTTAGGCGCACGTTATGTAGATGAACAAAAACGTGTTGTAACAACAGATACCGCTCCTGCTCAGATGCCAGGCATTCCAGGTTATGTCGTCTTTGATGCAATGGCAGGCTACACCATCAATAAAAATGCTTCAGTCAACTTAAATGTATATAACTTGGCAGACAAAGACTATATCAGTACCTTAAACAATGGCGGTGGTCGTGTGGTCTTAGGCCAACCTCGTTCAGCTGCACTGACGTTTAATTATAAATTTTAAGCGACTTTAGCTTAATTAAACTGAAAAAAATGAGTATAAATGTAGTGTGTTATAACTGACACGCTACATTTTTATTTTTGAGTCAAAGCCATTCAAGAACAGTTGGTAAGCCTGATGATGTTACATATTCCACAAATTTTGACCAAACAGCAAGTGGCTGAGTTACGTCAACAATTAGATGCCAGTCATTCATGGATAGAAGGACATCAAAGTGCAGGCAGTCAGGCTCAAAAAATTAAAAAAAACCTACAACTTGATACTAATAGTCTTATTTATCAAGATATTGCTCCAGTAATATCACATACTTTACAACAACACTTTTTGGTACAATCAGCAGGCTTAGCCAAGCATATTCTCTCACCCTTGTTCAATTGTTACCAAGAAAATGGGAGTTATGGCAATCATGTTGACAATGCTGTGCAATATTCCAAAGCTTTGGGGCACAGTATTCGTACCGATGTTTCTATCACGCTATTTTTATCTGAACCTGATGAATATGAAGGTGGCGAATTAATCATTGAAGACCATTACGGTAGCCACGAAGTCAAGCTAGATGCAGGTGATGCAATCCTTTATCCTTCGACAAGTTTACACCGAGTTGAACCAGTGACTGCAGGAAAACGTATTGCCGCTGTGACTTGGCTACAAAGCATGGTGAAAGATGATGGGCAACGCAGCATGTTATTTAACCTCGATATGACTATTCTAAAATTACGTCAACAGCTCGGGGATAGCGAAGAAATGATTAGCTTGACCAGTCATTATCATAATTTATTACGTCAATGGGGCGATCTATGAGTGCTCAACCACTGCCTCCACTTACCCATATTCCCGCGTATTTACAAACCATTGCCGATTACGAACAGCAAGCACAAAAGCATCTCACTGAAAATACATGGCACTATTTACAAGGAGGTGCCATGGATGAAATCAGTGTGCGTAACAATCTTGATGAGTTTAAGAAGATTCAGTTAATTCCAAGGCATTTAAATGACTTCACCCAAGGCAATACGCACTGTGAAATTTTAGGACAATCCTTTCCCCACCCTATTTTTTTAGCTCCAATCGGTCATCAACAACTCTTTAATCCTGAAGCAGAAATAGCTTCAGCGTTGGCAGCTGAAGTACTAGGCAGTAATTTGGTGTTAAGTACATTTACCAATACCGATTTACGTCGTCTCAAAAAAGAAAATCCACTTAAATGGTTTCAACTGTATTGGCAGGGTGATCGTAAAAAATCTTTGGCTTTGGTTCAACTCGCAGAACAACACCACTTTAAAGCTCTCGTGATTACCATTGATTCACCACATACTGGGATTCGTGATCGTGAACGTCGAGTAAATTTTCAGTTACCCGCTGAAATGCAACACCCACATACACCGGCACACATTCCCCTGCCCAAAATTTCTGAAAATCAACATCCTGTATTCAATGGCTTAATGCAGATAGCCCCCCAATGGTCCGATATTGAATTTATCATCGCCAATACGAATTTACCCGTCATTTTAAAAGGGATATTACATCCCTTAGATGCAAAAAAAGCACTCGATATAGGCGTAAAAGGCTTCGTTATTTCCAATCATGGTGGGCGTGTTTTAGATACCAGTATTTCCCCACTTAGCGCATTGCAGTTGATTAAAAAGGTCGTACCTGTCGATTTTCCACTGCTTTATGATGGAGGAATTCGTCGTGGAACGGATGTATTTAAAGCCTTGGCTTGTGGTGCTTCTGCCGTACTCATTGGTCGTCCTTACATTTATGGATTAGCCACTGCAGGTGCTTTAGGCGTCGCGCATGTGCTCAAAATTTTAAAAGAAGAATTTGAAATAACCATGGCATTAATGGGAACAGCAAGCATCAAGGAGATCAACTCTGATTTTATTTATCAAAATAGAACAATTTAAAGAAAATAATTTTCTTAATTTAGCTTAATAGTGCAAATTAAGAAAAGTATTTTCAAAATATCTATCTTAGAATAAATACTAGATTAAACCTCTTACAAGCAGGTTCGAGTTTAAAATTATGAGCAACTATCACAGCCTATAATTTTATGCTTTTTTAAGCAAAATCCTTTGAAAATACTTGTAAACTGAACCAATAGACACAATCTATAAAGTATAAGTTGCCTTTACCCAAGATACGTGCAATCAAGACTACGCAAGGAATTACCTCATGATGTTAGCTGATCCAAGTAAAAAATATCGTCGCATGTACCAACGTGTAGATTTGCCAGATCGTCAATGGCCAAATAATGAAATCAATCAAGCGCCGATTTGGATGAGCACCGACCTACGTGACGGTAACCAAGCTATTTTTGAACCTATGGATATTGAACAAAAATTCAAAATGTTCCAAATGTTGGTCAAAATTGGTTTTAAACATATTGAAATTGGTTTCCCTTCTGCATCACAAGTTGATTTTGATTTCACACGTAAATTGATTGAAGAAAATCATATTCCAGACGATGTTTATATTGAAGTTTTGGTTCAGGCACGTGATCACTTAATTGAACGTACTTTTGAATCTTTAGTGGGTGCAAAACGTGCCATTGTGCATATCTATAATTCAAACTCACCGACCTTCCGTGAAAAAGTATTAAATGTAAATGTCGAAGGCGCAAAACAGTTAGCGGTCAATGCTGCGACAAAAGTAAAAGAATATGCTGCACAGTACCCTGCCACAGATTGGATTTTTCAATACAGCCCAGAGTGTTTTACCGCGACTGAATTAGAAGTGGCAAAAGATGTCTGCGATGCAGTCACTGAAATTTGGGAAGCATCTCCAGAGAATAAAGTTATATTAAACTTGCCTGCTACTGTTGAAGTTTCAGGCCCACATGTGTATGCCGATCAAATCGAATGGATGCACCGTAATCTTCAACGTCGTGATGGTGTCATTATTTCTGTCCATTGTCACAATGATCGTGGTTGTGGTATTGCCGCTTCTGAATTGGCAATGATGGCAGGGGCAGATCGTGTTGAGGGCTGCGTATTTGGTAACGGTGAACGTACTGGGAATGTGGATGTCGCTGCGATTGCATTAAACATGTATACCCAAGGTGTGGCACCTAACTTAGATTTCTCAAATATTAATGAAATTATTGCCACCATTGAAGAATGTACGGGCTTGCCTGTGCATCCGCGTCATCCATACGCAGGCGACTTGGTTTTCACCGCATTCTCTGGTTCGCATCAAGATGCGATTAAGAAAGGCTTTGAGTTTCAAAAGAATCAAGAATTATGGGATATGCCTTACTTACCCATTGATCCAAAAGACTTGGGTCGTGACTATGATGCCGTGATTCGGGTCAATTCACAGTCGGGTAAAGGCGGTATTGCCTACTTATTAGAATCGAATTATAACGTGGTATTGCCACGTCGTTTACAAATCGAATTCTCACAAGCGGTTCAACAAGTCACGGACGAACAAGCCAAAGAAGTGACTGCACAGGATATTTGGGCCTTATTTAAAGAACATTACGTGGCCACCAAAGATGCACATTATTCTGCGAAAAATTACAGATTGTCAGATGACAATGGTAATCAAGTGATTGAACTTGATGTTGAGGTAAATGGTGAAACTCAGCAATTAAGAGGCGAAGGTAACGGTCCAATTTCAGCTATTTTGAATGCACTTCAGTTGCCAATTGATGTGTTGAGTTATGAAGAACGTAGCATTGGTTCAGGTGCACATGCTAAAGCTTTAGCTTTAATTGAAATTCAAGTCAAAGGTACGGGTAAATCGGCATTCGGTGCAGGGATTCATGACAACATTGTGACGTCTTCTATCGAAGCAATCATTGCCTGTACCAACCGATTGATTGAACAAGGCGTGTTAAGTACCGAGCAAGTCGTAGCAGCAGCAGTTTAATCAACATGCTTAAGCAATAAAAAGACTTTAGAAAGGATACCCGCAAGTGGTATCCTTTTGTTTATACATTCTAAAGATTTAAGGCGAATTATTCCTGTGTCTTTTCCAGCTGACTCAGTGGGCTTAGTTATTCCACAAAAGTTTTCATTTGAAGAGCCGTTAGAGCTCGAATGTGGCCGCATTTTGCCACGTTTTGAAATTATGGTCGAAACCTACGGCACACTTAATGCAGATCAATCCAATGCAATTTTGATTTGTCATGCATTATCTGGCCACCATCATGCAGCAGGTTATCATCATGAAGATGATAAAAAACCAGGTTGGTGGGATGCCTGTATTGGCCCAGGTAAAGCAATTGATACCTCTAAATTTTTCGTGGTTGCCTTAAACAATATTGGGGGTTGTAGTGGTTCAACAGGCCCTATCTCGCCCAATCCTGAGAATGACAATCGTCCTTATGGGCCAGACTTTCCTTTGGTCACGGTACGGGATTGGGTGAAAACTCAAGCCATGCTGTCAGACCGCTTAGGGATTGATGTTTGGTATTCGGTCATTGGAGGCTCACTCGGGGGCATGCAAGCGATGCAGTGGTCGGTGGATTATCCAGACCGTTTAAAAAACTGTGTGATTATTGCCAGTGCACCGAAACTGTCTGCACAAAATATTGCTTTTAATGAAGTGGCACGTCAGTCCATTTTATCCGATCCTGATTTCCATAATGGCCGTTATTTAGAAAATGATAGCTATCCAAAACGTGGCCTCATTTTGGCACGGATGGTCGGTCATATCACCTATCTTTCTGAAGAGGCCATGAAACAAAAGTTTGGTCGTGACTTAAAGTCAGGCAAATTTATGTATGGTTTCGATGTTGAATTTCAGGTCGAAAGTTATTTGCGTTACCAAGGCGAGCAATTTAGTCGTAACTTTGATGCCAACACCTATCTGATTATGACCAAAGCCTTGGACTATTTTGATCCCGCGCGTGAATATGAGCTGTCTTTAACCAAAGCAATGGCAAATACTCAATGTCGTTTCTTGGTGGTGTCATTTACTACAGATTGGCGTTTTACCCCACAGCGTTCTCAAGAAATTGTCGATGCACTGATTACCAATCATAAACCTGTGAGTTATGTCGATATTGATGCAGAACAAGGTCATGACTCATTCCTGTTTCCCATTCCACTCTACGTTAAATCATTGCGTGCATTTTTAGGCGGTGTAGAACATCTTGCGTCGACCCCTCAGGAGACTGTGTAATGCGTATTGATCATCAACTTGCAGAAACATGGATTAAACCTGATTCGAGTGTCCTCGATTTAGGCTGTGGCGATGGTGAATTATTGGCCCACATGGGTAAAAAGCACAATATTCGAGCATACGGGTTAGAAATCGATCAAGAAAAGATTGCAATTGCGGTCAGTCGAGGGTTAAATATTATCCAACAAGACTTAAACTTGGGTTTAAGCCGCTTTGCAGATCAGTCTTTTGACTATGTGGTTATGGCACAAGCTTTGCAAGCTGTAGAAGCACCAGACGTATTATTGCGTGATATGGTGCGTGTTGGAAAACAGGCAATTATTACTTTTCCTAACTTTGCGTATTGGAAAACGCGCTCATTCTTGGCTTTAAAAGGAATGATGCCTGTATCTAATGCTTTACCGTATATGTGGTACAACACACCCAATATTCATTTATGTACTTTCCGTGATTTTGAAGCACTCTGTGCTGAAAACAATATTCGGATTATTAACCGACTCGCCGTGAATGGGGATCAGCAAGGTAGTTTACTCAGTAAACATGTCCCGAATCTATTTGGTGAAGTCGCAATTTATCGAGTGAGCGCACTATGAAAAAAATATTATTAAGCACGCTATTGGTGGGACTTTTTAGTATTCAAGCACATGCAGATTATGTTGCACCAGCCCCTTCTGTTTCGAGCCAAGCTGCGCAATATTCTGTGATGGATATTAACAGCCTAACCAAAGCAGCAAAGTCAGGTCAAGCAGGTGCGCAGTTTTATTTAGCCACCAAATATCAACATGGCAAAGATATTCAGCAGGATGAAAAACAAGCTTTTGCATGGTACAAAGCAGCGGCTGATCAGGGTCTTTCTGCGGCACAACTCAATGTCGGTCGTATGCTTGCAGATGGTGTAGGCACTCGAAAAGATGAAAGCTTAGCCCGTAAATATTTTGAAAAAGCAGCCAGTCATGGTGATAATCGTGCCAGTTTCAACCTTGCAATGATGGAAGAACAAAAGAAAAATTATATGGGTGCATATCAGTGGTATGAGCTGTCTGCCCGTGATGGCATGTTGGACAATAAAGTGATTTCTTTATCTGAAGGCAAAAAAACTGCTTTGGCTGCCAATTTGACCCAAGATCAAATTCGTACCGCGCGTGATCGTGCCGATAAATGGATTCAAGCGCAGTAATTCTGCCGCATTTTAAACGCACCTTCGGGTGCTTTTTTATTGCCTGATGTTAAATCGCTATTTCAGGTAAAATTAAGCAAATTTTAAAGATCGGAGCTTTTATAAAATGTCTGCACAAGATTGGTTATCTCAAGGTACTTTAGTCCTCGCCAGCAATAACAAAGGAAAAATCGCAGAATTTGAAAAATTATTTGCTGGACTTCATCTTCCTGTTGAAGTGATTCCACAAGGAAAACTGAATATTGAAGATGCGATTGAAGATGGTTTAAGTTTTGTTGAAAATGCGATTATTAAAGCACGCCACGCGTCTAAAATTTCAGGTAAGCCTGCAATTGCAGATGATTCCGGTATTTGTGTACCAATTCTGGGTGGTGCACCCGGTATTTATTCTGCACGCTTTGCAGGCGAGCATGGCAATGATGCGGCCAATAACGAGAAACTGCTACAAAAACTTAAACCATTCCGTAAAGATGGTGAAGCAATTGAAGGCATGTTTGTATGTGTATTGGCTTTGGTTCAGCATGCTGAGGACCCACTACCCCAAATTTTTCAAGGAATTTGGACAGGCGAAGTTTTAGAACAGGCACGTGGTGAAAATGGCTTTGGCTATGATCCCTTGTTTTGGTTACCTGAATTGAATATTTGTAGTGCTGAACTGTCTAAAGAAGAAAAAAATAAGATCAGTCACCGTGGTCAGGCCATGCAATTATTTAAAGCCAGTCTAAACACATAATTCATTTATTCGATTTCCTCTCCTTATAAAAAAGTGAGAGGAGTTTTAGACTAGATGCAGGATCACACCATATAGAGTCACCACGATACAACTCACAATTGTACCCGAAGCAATATATTGAGCTGATTTTCCTGTGCCTTGATAATGGGTTTCTAATGCCACAATATTAGCAGCAGGTGGCAAACAGAATAATAGGAACATTACACCGATATATTGTTCAATATTTTCAATCGGAATAAACCAATAAGTGAAACTACAAATCACACCACCGAAAGCAATTTTCATGAAAGAAACTTGACTACTTCGTCGTAAATCAGCCAAGCAAACCTGCGTTTGCTGCAACCACATTCCCAATACACACATGCCCGTAAAACTCATGCCCACTTTAGCCATGCTATAAATCACATCAATCCACTGATGCTGTTGCAGATGTTGTACACCCCATATTCGACAAATAAGCGCAATGAATAGAGCACAAACAGGCGGAGACAATATCACTTTTTTAATGACTTTAGATACAGGCTGAGGAGTTGAACTCACTGCGGTAATAGCCCATATATTGCCAAATACAGAACCGCCGATATATAACGCCACCATTGCTGCACTCACTTCTGGACCAAATAAAGCCAAAGCAAAAGGAAAGCCTAACCACGCTAAATTGACGTAACTCATGCAAAGTGCACGTAATTGATCTTTAAAAATAAATTGAAAAAGATAAAACATGAGCACAGCCACACTAAAGCTAAAGACCATTAAGCTCAAACTACCCGACTGATAAAATACCATGTTGTAAATAATCACAATCGGAATAAAAAGCTGTGCCAATAATTTCGACAATAATCCCTTTAGATGTGTAGAGAATGGCGTTAAAGCGAGTCCCCAACCACATAGAAAACCCAAAATCGGGAGTAACAAAGCCAAGGCATCCTCCTGAATGATTCATGAAAATATGCTAGCACCAAATGAATGATAAAAAGCAGCTTTCATTGAGTTTGTCTTTAAATTGAAATGTTTTAGTCACACCAATGTCATCGCAAGATGTTCAGATAGTGCTTAATTTAAAAAGAGGAATAAAGCATGGCGGGCTTATCAATTTGGCATGTGGCAATTTTTGCAATTGTCGTGATTTTATTGTTTGGCACATCAAAACTAAAAAACTTGGGCAAAGATGTCGGTGGTGCAGTCAAAGATTTTAAAAAATCGATTAAAGAAGATGACGTGGCTGCAAATGCATTAAATGAACCTAAAACGCTTGAACATCAAACGCATTCTTCAGAAAAACACTCCACGGCAAAAACTCACTCAGGCTAAAACGTTATGCTCAATATTGGTATGACTGAACTACTGGCTTTTGGCATTATTAGTTTATTGGTGCTGGGGCCAGACAAACTTCCTGAAGCTGCGCGTTTTGCTGGGAAATGGTACGCTAAAATCAAACGTATGGTGAGTAATGTTCAAAATGATATTGATCGTGAATTACGTTTATCTGAACTACGTGAACAAATGCAAAATGAAATGCAGCGCATCAAAGAATTAGAACAAAAGATGCAAGCGCAAATGCATGAACTACAACAACAATCACATCCTGCAATAGAAAAAAATCAACAAAACGCAGTACCCGATAATAAAAATGCTCCCATCTTCTATGTTTTTATTCCTTCCTCTCGTTTTGAGGGGGTGTATTTTAAAAAGCCTAAACCTTGTGTTAATACTGCTGCAAATACAGATTCTTTAAATAAATCACAGCCCAGTACAGCGCCGTTCAATACACAAGCTGCAATTTCGCCCTTAAATCATTTCAAGGTGGCAGTATGAGTCATCCCATCCACTCTCAGTTATCGACCACTGTTAAAGATGAACATCATTCTGATTTAGAACAAATGCCAATTACACGGCATTTGATGGTGTTGCGTCGGCATTTGTTTAAAAGTGTGGGTTTATTAATCGTGCTGTTTTTTTGCTTGCTGCCTTTTGCTAACCAGACTTATCAGCTTTTATCCGAACCTTTACGTGCCCAATTACCTGCAACATCCTCGATGATTGCGACAGATGTCACCGCCACATTTATGGCACCTTTTAAGTTAAATTTCTTCGTCGCCTTTGTATTGGCCATGCCTTGTATTCTGTATCAGCTTTGGAGCTTTGTAAAACCTGCACTTTATACCAAAGAAAAAACACTCGCCCTTCCGTTATTGGTCGGCAGTATTTTATTATTTTATGCAGGAATTGCCTTTGCCTATTTTATTGCATTGCCTTCAATTTTGCATTTTTTCATTAGTGTTTCACCCGAAACGGTCGCACCCATGACCGATATTAATAGTTACTTAAGTTTTTGCTTAAAACTATTTTTAGTTTTTGGCTTTACCTTTGAAATTCCTGTGGTGACTTTGATTTTAATATTAATTGGGGTGGTTTCTACCCAGCAACTCATTGAAAAACGTCGTTTTATTGTAGTTGGCTGTTTTTTTATCGCGATGTTTGTCACTCCGCCTGATGCGATTTCGATGATTATGCTGGCAATACCCATGTGGATGTTATTTGAACTGGGTTTACTCCTTGGAAAATTGCTTGAAAAACGCCGAGAAAATGCTTTTTAAATCACCCTTGTTTGTTTTAAAAGCAGCATTTTGCTGCTTTTTTTTATTCATAAAAATGAAATGTAAACTTCACTTAAACGTCATAGAAACTTCACCTAAATGTCATCACAACAATCTAAGTTATTGATTAATTTTTAAAATCAGTCTAGCCATAATAGCAAGGAAAAAAAATGTACAATGATGATATGACACCATGCCAAGATTTAATCGAAGATAACAATACTTCGAAAAACACCCATTTCCAAACGGTTTTAAACCAATATATGGATCGTCGCAGTTTTATCGCAAAAACGGGTAGCGGTGCAATCGCATTGGCATTTGCAGCTTCTGTCAGCGGATGTTCAGATGATGATAATGCAGAGGCAACACCACCAACAGGTACTCAACCACCAACACCTGAAAGTAATGATAAACATGCATGGAGTGATCTTGCACAGCGTCCAAGCAAGCTCTCTTTTAAAGCTGTAGAAAAAAATACTGAAAATTATTTCAGTGTTCCTGAAGGCTACGCAGTTAAAGTTTTGTACGCAGTGGGCGATCCAATTAACAAACATAATGCGATTAAAATCGACACTATTTCACAATCTGGTGCTTCATATAAATTCCGTTCTGGCGATTGCCACGACGGTATGAGTTTCTTTGGTATGCACGCTACCAATAAAAATTATGCGGCCAAAGAGTCAACGCAAGGTTTACTGGTTTTAAACCATGAGTATCTTGCTCAAAATGAGTTACATCTTCCTCATGCAATTACTCAAGGAATACGTTCTGAAGATCAAGTCATGCGTGAAATAAATGCGCATGGCGTATCTGTAATTGAGATCACAAAAGATGCTTCTTCACAAAATGTCAAAATCAATTTAGATTCACCTTTTAACCGTCGTATTACAGCCCAAACCGAAATGGAAATTCATGGTCCTGCACGTGGCGCTGACTTGTTAAAAACACGCTTTTCTCCTGATGGCACTTTAACACGTGGTACATTTGGTAACTGTGGTAATGGCTATACGCCATGGGGAACATACTTAACAGCAGAAGAAAACTGGAGTGGTTATTTTGCCCGTAAAGCCAATGACACGCGTGAAATTCAAAAAGAAGACGTTGCACTACAACGCTATGGTCGTGGTGGAACAAGTGCCCGATATAGTCAATATGGTTGGAATACTCCTGTAGCAGAACTTACTGGAAATCCTGACTTATACGACTGCTGGGATATTTCAATTAAAGGTGCCAATGCACTACAAGATTATCGTAATGTCATGAATACTTGTGGTTTTATTGTAGAAATTGATCCATTCAGCGCATCTGCTCGTCCAGTCAAACGTACAGCCCTCGGCCGTTTTGCTCATGAAGACTGTCGCTGTAGTAATCCTATTGTAGGTCAGCCATTGGCCTTTTATATGGGGGATGATGCCACTGGCGAATATATGTATAAATTTGTGACAGAAGCGGTCTGGGATCCAAAAGATATGAACGGCGGTTATACTGCTGGTGATAAATATATGGATAAAGGCACGCTCTATGTTGCTAAATTTAATGATGACGGTACTGGTGAATGGTTAGAATTAAGCTTCGACAAGCACGGCTTAAATGCATCAAATCCTACTTACGCTTTTAGTGATCAAGCCGATATCGTTGTTCATGCACGCTTAGCAGCAGATGCTCGAGGCGCCACCAAAATGGACCGTCCAGAATGGGTTGCGGTCAACCCAGAAAATGGTGAAGTCTATGTCACACTGACCAATAACACTAACCGTGGTCGCTCATACGAGACCGATGCTGCCAATCCTCGCAGTTACGTCGATGTAAAAAATGGTAGTGCAAGTAACTCAGGAAATATGAATGGGCATATTATTCGTTTCCATGAAAATGCAGACAAGACAACGGCAACAACCTTTACTTGGGATATTTTCTTGTTTGGCGCAGAAGCTGACGCTGCAGCAAATATTAACTTATCTGGCTTAGATGATCTGAATGACTTTTCTAGCCCAGATGGTATGTGGTTCGACCCGCGTGGTGTGCTTTGGATTCAAACTGATGACGGCCAATATACAGACGAAACTAACTGTATGATGCTTGCAGCACTTCCTGGTAAAGTCGGTGATGGTGGCAAAACAATGGCTGCCTCTACCAAATCTGGAGGACAGGAAACCATTGTCGGTGCTCAATTAAAAAATGATCGTGTCCGCCGTTTCTTAACTGGACCAAGTGGCTGTGAAATAACAGGTGTGACAATGACTCCTGATTACAAAGCAATTTTTGTAAACGTTCAGCATCCTGAAGGTACATGGCCTGCAAACCAAAGTTCTAAATACAGCTTAATGGGGTCTGCTCCAAGGTCAGCGACTGTCGTTATTACGCGTAAAGATGGTGGTGTGATTGCCGGTGAAGCATTAGAAAAAAAAGCAACAACAGCATAAAATAAAATCATAAAATGCCGACCTATGGTCGGCATTTTTTATTGAACCAAAGGAATCTTAAAGTGAATTATTTGACCTTGCGTTGTGCCTTGCTGTGATTTTTCTTGCCACAACCATGTATTATTTTTCAATCTTAAAAAATTTGAACAACGAGTTCCGTAAACAGGACTTTGAATAAAAGTAGACGATAATAAAGCTTCCATTTCAGTGCTAATCCCCGTTTGTGGAAGCCTCTCAGCAATCACTTTTCGTTCATCTTCCAAAATATCCCAAGCAGTGTATTCAAGATCAGCTTCTGCTGTGGTGCTTTGTTGCAACATTGGTAAAAATTCTTGCGTAAAACGCTTACGTAAATGTTTAGTTTTTTCCCATTGCTCCGTTATTAAACCATTAGACACCACATATACCCCTTGAGCCAAAACTTGTGGGGCCTCACCACGGTTGCTCATATACACAGCTTGATCTTGATCACCGACAAATAAATTAAAGCCTGCATAATCACATTGCTTTTTTTCCAATTCTTGAGCGAATCTAATCGGAGTCAAAGACGATTCTAAAAAGGTCTGGATCAAGTGCCCACGTGACGTTGGATATTTCTTTTGATCTTGACCATCACGAAAATTGGTTACTACAGCCCATCGACCAGATTCGGTCACCCCCATCCATGTACCACCTGACTGTAAATCTTGTCCCGCAATAATTGGACTATTTTCCCATGGGGTTAAACCACGGGTTGGACGTTGATAAAATTCATCTCGATTTGAAATTAGACAAAGAGGCATCTCGTCCAAGACATGCCAAGCTAAAGCCACGATACACATATTTTGTACTCATTATCTTTACACATTGAATGTACAACATTTTTCTTTATATTCAGCTAAAATCTGTGCAAAACAGAACGAGAATGAACAGGAATGCTGACCTATCCAAATATTGACCCTATTGCAGTTTCACTAGGCCCCTTACAAGTGCATTGGTATGGACTAATGTACTTACTGGCATTTTTATTTGCTTGGGGACTAGCGACCTACCGAACCAAACAACGTGATGGCTGGACACCGGACATGGTTTCCGACCTAATTTTCTATGGTGCCTTAGGTGTAGTCGTGGGTGGTCGTATGGGCTACGTTTTCTTTTATGGTTTTGAACAGTTTCTTGCCAACCCACTTTGGCTGTTTCAAGTCTGGACAGGCGGTATGAGTTTCCATGGTGGCTTCTTGGGTGTCATGATTGCAATGCTGTTCTGGTGCAAAAAATATAAAATGACATGGTTTCAAACCTTAGACTTCATCGCACCCTGCGTTCCGACAGGTTTAATGTTTGGCCGTATAGGCAATTTTATTGGGGGTGAACTCTATGGTCGCCAAGTCACTGATCCAAACTTTGCTTTGGGTATGATTTTTCCGACAGACCCATTGCAATTGGTTCGCCATCCGTCACAAATTTATCAAGCACTGGCTGAAGGTTTAATTTTATTTATCGTGTTGTGGTGGTTCAGTTCAAAACCACGTCCACGTATGGCCGTTTCAGCGCTGTTCCTGATTGGCTATGGAATTGCACGTTTTGTGGTAGAGTTTTTCCGCGAGCCAGACAATGGACAACTCTTTATCGGCTGGATGAGTAAGGGGCAATTCCTCACTGTACCGATGATTTTGATCGGTCTATGGATGATGTGGTATGCCTACCAAAAGAAAATTTACGATTGGGGACCACAGAAAAATAGTTAAAAGTGAGCGAGGCAAAAGCCTCGCTTTTTTATGGTTATTTTTGCTAAAGTGCATCAATTCCGTTTGATTAATCAAAAAATTATGCTTGAATTTTGGTTTGATTCTAAAGTTTCGATGTGGCGTAAACTGATCATTTTTGCTGCCATCGCCATTACAACTGCTGTGTTGTATTGGATGCAACCCTTGAAACCTGATGCCATCCTCATGTATTTGGGAACGGGAATTATTTTTCTGATATGCCGTTACTGCAAAGTTCATTTCGCTCTAAAAAAGCCCAACGGCTTGTTATATCGTCTACTGCATTGGATTCCAATCGCATTATTACTGGCCTTAATCTTTATGCATATGCAAGAAGGTGAAATTTTGGTTCCTGGTGCTCAAGGTATTGGCTTTATGGCTTTAGCAGTGTGCTTATTCTCACCTTTGTCTTTCTTAAATCGACAGCATAATTCAACCGAGCAAAAATGATTTTAGATTTTTGGTATTCAGCACGATGTACACGACAAATTAAGCTGATTGTTTGTATCACCACATGTGTGATGATTTATCTATGCGCTACAGTGGCACCACTTTCGCCTCTATTCACCATGATCAGTCTTGTCATTGGAATGGCGGTGCATGGATTAAGAGTATTAAGTTTAAAAATAACAGCAGATAACCCCTATCAACGTGGATTTTCTATTTTATTTTTGATTATGCCAATGATCGCACTTATGACATTAATCTCGAGCTTAAGCGCAGAACATAAAGTTATTCTGATACTTCAAGTATTGGGCTTTGCAGCACTTGGTTTATTTCTTTTGTCGACATTTCCACATCGAAAATTTAATTAATCTCAATATGTTTATTGAATCCTGATACTTTTCCTTTTTTATGAAAATTGATGATAAAAAAAGACCGCAAAAGCGGTCTTTTTTTATCATCGAAGATGATTAAGCAGCTAACGCATCTTTAGCTTTAGTCGCTAAAGCTGTGAATGCAACTGCATCATGCATAGCGATATCAGCAAGTACACGACGGTCGATAATCACTTGAGCTTTTTTCAAGCCAGCGATCATACGGCTGTATGACAAACCATTTAAACGCGCACCAGCATTGATACGTGCAATCCACAAAGCGCGGAATTGACGTTTCTTCTGACGACGGTCACGGTAAGCATATTGACCTGCTTTAATTACTGCTTGGAACGCTACGCGATAAACACGTGAGCGAGCGCCGTAGTAACCTTTAGCACGAGCAAGAATTTTTTTATGACGACGATGCGCCTGTACACCACGTTTTACACGAGCCATTTATAATCTCCTTAGATGTATGGGCACATACGACGAACTGAAGCAACGTCACTCACGTGAACCATTACACAGCCGCGTAACTGACGAATACGCTTAGCAGATTTTTTGGTCAAAATGTGGCGTTTGAACGCTTGTTTACGCTTGATACCGTTAGCAGTCGCTTTAAAGCGTTTAGCTGCACCACGGCGAGTTTTCATCTTAGGCATAACAACCTCTTTTGAACACCTGTTCGGAGCGTCTGCACCATTGCAAAAACGACCTGCAGGTAAGGGAGCGCGTATTCTAAAGTATATTTGTTTAAAACAAAAGCACCTCTTCGGAAAAACACAGCACACATTCTGGTTTATTTTGCTCCTGATCGTACTGGTAAGGGTATTTATCCACGATCATGTTACCTTCCCCTGCTTACATATTTGTTGGTATGCAAATACACGTGGATGTATAAGCCTTATTCATTGCACATAGAAATTAAAAACCAACCCAAACATTATTTCAAATGAGAGTTTAGGAGAGCGCAAATCAATATTCTTATAATTAGAGCAATCAGAGATGATATCAGCCTAACAGTGATCTGATTAAGATCACTGTTAGGCTGATATATCTGCGCAAGAGAGAGGACTCAAAAGCATGTTCAAGTACGCGTATTCATTTTTTAGACTTGCCAGTCTGCCTAATTCAGGAAATACTCTGCCTCGAATAATAATCTGCTTTTGCTCTTATCCATGATTTAACTAAAGAAATAGAATTTATGAAACAAATATTGTGTTTTTCTCTACTCATGAGCCTCCCCTTAAGTGCTGTTTATAGCGCTGAAGTTAAAAGCTCCAAACAACTTTCTGTTCAAAAAAGTGCAGCGTTGCCTGCTCATTTGACCACGCGTATTCAATGGACCAAATTTCCTCAACCCGAATATAAGAATGAAGATTTAAAAGACCAAAATCGGAGTGCCATTATTCGTATCTATGCTGATGAAACAGGTCAAATCAGCAAAGCCACTGTGCAAGAAAGTACCGGTTTAGGTGACTTAGACCAACGCTTACTGAAAGCCGTAAATAATGCGCATGTCAAACCTCATATTGAGAATAATATAGCGATTGCACAAATTGGCTATCAAGCATTTAATCTCAAACTGAGTCCAGATCATGAGCGTGAAATTTGCCAATATGGCTTTAATTCTAAAAATTGGCAAGCTCAGCAAAAAGCGAAAAAAACTTCTTTTTCCTATCGAACTCAACCCACTTTAGCGCTCAATTCTGAACAATTAAATGGGCATAATCGTACAATTAAATTTAGTTTTAAAGTCAATAAACAAGGGGATGTCAAAAAAGTTAGAATTAAAAAAGGCTCAGGCATTTTTGCCTTAGATCAAATGCTTGTTCAAGCCGTATCTAATGTACAGGTCGATGTTCAACGTCAATATTGGATTTATAAAAAATCAACACTTAAAGATGAAATCAAGTTTGATTTAGATCAATGTGACTAATCCATTTTGCGTAAAAATAATTATGGATACATAGGTGTGTTCTAATACCACACTTTTTTCCCTCATCATAAAAATGTCATTTCAAAAAGAGAAGGATTTTTCCTGCTCATTTTAGTCAACAGACTTGCATCATTCATCACTTTTGATTCTTTCAAGTGAAAGGATGATGCATCCATATTTTAAAATTTCACTCTGATCATTCAAGTCAAAACCATCGACCATTCTGGTTCGAACCACTTATTTTAGAACAAAGAAAAAGCCAAATACACGAATAAATAACGTGCGAATTTGGCAACACTGACTATGCATAAAAATCGCCAAAAATTTTCTTTGAGTAAACCTGCAATCAAAGTGATTGGATCACCAATAATCGGTAGCCAACTCAAGAATAATGACCAGTAGCCATATTTTTGATAAATTTTTTGAGCTTTCAGCATATTCTGCGCTGAAACAGGAAACCATGTTTTATCTTTAAATTGTTCTATTTTTAAACCCAAATACCAATTTATACATGAACCCAAAACATTACCGAGACTTGCCATCAAAATCACGATATAAACTGGATAATCATCTTGTAATAACACGCCTACCAAGACTGCTTCTGATTGCAATGGCAACAGAGTTGCAGCACCAAATGCTGCACAAAATAATAGCAATAAGCTCAGGATTAAAGCCCAAGTTTTTTCTTGGTCGATCTATATTCATAACTCGACCAAAAAATGGTTAAAACCAAAACAATATACCGACTTAAACTATAACGCTCGGTTAAAGGCTGAATCGCTTCACGTAAAATCTGTTGGTCATTCGTGTTCAAAGTAGCCGCAAAATTTTGAATATGGACTGCTTCTGCAACAAAAATCATTAAACATAAGGCAATACCAAAAATAACACTTAAGTAAATTCTGGCATTCGCTTCGATAATACGTGTCAAATTTAAAAAGAATTCTTTCATTGTGGTCTGTGCATCCAATAAAAAACCACCATTCAGGTGGTTTTTGTGATTATTATTTATTTTATCACAGTTCCAGATGATTCACTTTTAAGGAATCATTTGAATAGATAATGCTTTTTGAACAGCAGGTCTTGCGGTTAAGCGTTCAATATAGTCTTTTACATGTGGATAATCTTCTAATTCAATGTTCTGCCATTCGTAGCGTAATACCCAAGGCAAAATTGCCATATCTGCAATTGAATATTCACCAGCAACATATTTCTGCCCAATCAATTGTTTGTTTAGAACGCCATATAACCTTTTTGTTTCGTTGACATAGCGATCAATGGCATAAGGAATTTTTTCGGCTGCAAATTTCCCGAAATGATGATTTTGCCCTAGCATTGGTCCTAATCCACCCATTTGCCACATCAGCCATTGCTCAACTTCAACACGTTGCTGCTCATCGCTTGGGTAATACATCCCTGTTTTACGGCCTAAATATTGTAAAATTGCGCCCGATTCAAAGATTGAAATAGCCTCACCGCGTGGGCCTTCTTGATCAACAATGGCAGGAATTTTATTGTTTGGAGAAATCTTTAAAAAATCAGGTTGGAACTGATCATTTTCTAAAATATTAATTGGGAAAATTTGATAATCCAAGCCCATTTCTTCTAGTGCGATGGTAATTTTATGTCCATTGGGAGTGCCCCAATAATATAAATCAATCATTTTCTCTCTCTTTTACTGTTCTAGTCTTACTTTAAAATATGAAACAATACCCATCTTTATAGCATCTTTTAGCGCTTAAAAACTTAATCTTTGCTTAAACTTAATAAACACAATTAAGTTGCTTGATCTATTAATTTATCCCTTATTATCCGATTAAGATTTTCTCAATTTTTTTAATTAAAATGCTTGAAAATCTCAATTGCAGACTTATATTTATTCAAAGTAAAGCAATGATCGCGTGAAGCTATAGCTTTACAGAGTGTTGATGCTCAGCATGACAGCCTTGAAATCTTATTTATAAAACTTTGCTAAACTCAGGAGGTTCTATCAATGAGTAATGGAAGTCTTACTCCACTATTTCGTCGCAGTATCGGTTTTGACCGTCTTAATGATCTATTTGATTATGCGATGCAAAGTGATACCCCTAATTATCCACCTTATAATATTGAAAAGACGGGTGACCATCACTACCGCATTGTGGTTGCTACCGCAGGCTTTGCCGAAGAAGAACTGATGATTAATCTTGAAAATCAAGTACTCACCATTTTAGGTAAACCTGCGGAAGAAAGAACCGATAACGCGATTGATTTTTTACATAAAGGAATTGCCCGTCGTTCATTCAAACTCTCGCTACGCCTAGATGAACATATTGAAGTACAGCATGCCAACTATGAAAATGGTTTATTAAAAATAGACTTACAGCGCATTATTCCAGAAGAGAAATTGCCGAGACAAATTCCAATTGGGAAAAGAATTGAACGCTTAGAGTCCACTACTGTCGATGCATAAACCGTATAAAAGACCTGCCTATGTGCAGGTCTTCTTCTATTTCTTCTAGTTTTAATTTAACAATCACCTCAAAAAAATAAAATGATATTTAGAAGCTTATATGAAATATACTGCTCAAGCAGTACATAAAAAATCATAAACATTTGCAAAGAAAAAAATAGGCAAAATATGCATTATTCAAAACCTGCCAATATGGGTCCAGCCACGATTTTTATCGCTTTTATCTGTTTCATCATTCTGATTGGTCTATTTCTTTTTGGCTGGCCACATTATAAAGTATGGAAACAAGGTATGGATGGCCAAGCGGCATTAGCAGAAGCTGAGCAATCCAAAATGATTCAAGTTCAGGTCGCTAAAGCAGAACTGGAAAGTGCGAAATTGCGTGCCGAAGCCATAAAATTAGTCGGTCAAGCCGCGAAAGATTATCCTGAATACCGTAAACAGGAATTTATTGGTGCCTTTGGTGAGGCATTACGTGATGGTCGTATTCAGCAAATTATTTATGTACCGACCGAAGCCAATATTCCAATTGTGGAAGCAGGTAAAAACAGTAGTCCTCTACAACAATAAGTAAAAAAGGCAGGCATAAAAAAGCACTGCCCATGCAGTGCTTTTTTATTCAATGAGTGCTTATTTTTTACGTTTTGGTCCAATGAGCATACCCATTTGACGACCTTCCATTTTTGGTGCCTGTTCAACAGTACCAAATTCAATTACGTCTGCTTCAACTTTTTGTAATTGAGCCAAACCTAATTGTTGGTGAGCCATTTCACGACCACGGAAGCGTAAGGTAATTTTTACCTTGTTGCCTTCTTCAAGGAAACGAAGAATAGCACGCAACTTGATGTTGTAATCGCCAACATCTGTACCTGGACGCAACTTAATTTCTTTCACCTGAACTTGATGCTGTTTTTTCTTCGCATCTTTTTGCTTTTGCTTCAGATCAAACAAATGTTTATTAAAGTCCATGATTTTACAAACAGGTGGCTCTGCATTAGCAACGATCTCGACCAAATCAAGCTCTACTTCTTCTGCAGCACGCAACGCTTCAGCAAGTGAAACGATGCCTTTTTGTTCCCCATCTGCAGCAACGAGACGTACTTCTTTTGCACGAATCTCGTCATTTAATGCAGGACGATTGCTTTTAGCACCTTGTTGTTGGTTACGGTCAGGCTGTTTAATCTTTATTACTCCACAATATACCGGCCACGTTCGGCGACGGCTACTTTCACTAGGTCAACGAAGGCATCAATTGACATAGTACCTAAATTTTTTCCTGAGCGCGTACGAACATTCACTGTTCCTTCCTCAACTTCACGGTCTCCAAGAACCAATAAGTAAGGAATACGCTCTAAAGTACGTTCACGAATCTTAAAGCCGATTTTCTCATTTCTCAAGTCAGAAATGGTACGAATTCCATTTTCTTTAAGTTTCGCAACGACTAAATCACAAGCATCTGCTTGAGAATCAGTAATATTCATGACACACGCTTGCGTTGGTGCAAGCCATGGTGGCATAAAGCCCGCATAGTGTTCAATAAGTATACCAATAAATCGCTCGAAACTGCCAAGTATTGCACGATGCAACATTACAGGTTGATCACGATCATTGTCTTCAGTTACGTAAGACGCGTCTAAACGCTCAGGTAAATTGAAGTCACACTGAATTGTACCACATTGCCAAACACGGCCTAAACAGTCTTTCAATGAGAATTCAATTTTCGGACCGTAGAACGCACCTTCACCCGGTTGTAAGTCCCACTCTAATCCCGCAGTATCTAAAGCATCAGCCAGAGATTTTTCTGCCATGTCCCACAGTGCATCTTCACCGACGCGTTTCTCTGGGCGGGTAGACAACTTCATCTGCACTTCTTCGAAACCGAAGTCTTTATATACATCTAAAGTCAGTTTAATAAAGTCAGCCACTTCTTGGCCAATTTGCTCTTTGGTACAGAAAATATGTGCATCATCTTGAGTAAAGCCACGAACACGCATAATGCCGTGCAATGAACCCGATGGTTCGTTACGGTGACAAGAACCGAACTCAGCCAAACGAATTGGCAAATCACGGTATGATTTTAAACCTTGGTTGAACACTTGTACGTGACAAGGACAGTTCATCGGTTTAATGGCATAGTTACGGCTTTCTGAATGCGTCGTGAACATACCATCTGCATAGTTTGCAGCATGACCTGATTTTTCCCAAAGAGTGAAATCAACCACTTGTGGGGTACGAATTTCGAGGTAGCCATTATCTTGTTGTACTTTACGCATGTATTGTTCAAGCACTTGATAAATGGTCCAACCGTTCGGATGCCAGAACACCATACCTGGTGCTTCTTCTTGCATATGGAACAGGTCTAAGGCTTTACCAATTTTACGGTGATCGCGTTTTTCTGCTTCTTCAATACGTTTTACATAAGCCGCAAGCTGTTTCTTGTCTGCCCACGCTGTACCATAAATGCGTTGTAACTGTTCATTCTTCGCATCACCACGCCAGTAAGCACCTGACATTTTAGTGAGCTTGAATGATTTTAAGAATTTAGTGTTGGGAACGTGTGGACCACGACACATATCGACGTATTCTTGATGATAGTACAAGCCCATTTGGGTCTCGTCTGGCATATCATCAATTAAACGTAATTTATAATCTTCGCCACGTTGCGTGAATAATTCAATGACTTCAGCACGAGGTGTCATTTTTTTAATGACATCATAATCTTCATCGATCAGCTTTTTCATGCGTGCTTCGATGGCTCCGAAGTCATCTAAAGTAAATGGTTTTTCACTGAAGATATCGTAATAGAATCCTTCTTCAATCACTGGACCAATGACCATTTTTGCTTCTGGGAACAATTGCTTAACTGCATGACCCACCAAGTGTGCGCATGAGTGACGAATAATTTCGACACCTTCGTCATCTTTTGGCGTAATAATTTGCAAACTTGCATCAGTGGTAATCAAGTCAGATGCGTCGACTAAACGTCCATCCACTTTCCCTGCAACTGTATTTTTTGCAAGACCTGGGCCGATGCTCGTCGCAACTTCCATCACAGATACGGCGTGATCAAATTCTTTTTGATCGCCATTTGGCAAAGTGATAATTGGCATAAAAAATCCTTAAGGAGTGATGCCCAGTACCATAGGGCATATCACCGCGAGATTATGATCAAGGCGAGCCTCAAAAGATAAAAACGGTGGATAAATAAAATTTGCTGAGAATTTTACACTGTCATTCCCTTTTTATAAACCTTAGACAAAAGTTAATCGTAAATTAAATTGGTTTTTAATCTTAAAAATAAATACAAGGCGCTTTAATCTTTGAGTTTTTTATTAAAAATCCCCAAGAAAAAGATCACAATATTGCTCCAATTTAAACAATATCTTTGTACAACACTCTGCTTTTTATCGATCAGTTATAGATGTATGATTATTTTTTAACACTGCTCTTTTGGCTTGTACTTTTCAAATAAACTATTTTTAAAAAGCAAATTTTAAAACCGAACAGTTCAACAGACCGAAATACCACAAAACAATTTTATTATTATTCAATTATTTATAATTATTCAAAAAACACTCGACTAAAGCATAACTGCAAGACCGACAACAAAGGCATATCTTTTTTAGCAGGATATGAAAATAAATATGGAATGGAGTTTCAACATGATGAGTGCATACGATGAATTACCGCGCACCCCAGCCAATTTTGTGGCACTGTCACCTTTACGCTATTTAGATCGTGCCGCGTATATCTATCCTCATCAACATGCCATTATTCATGGTCAGCGCCGAATTAGTTGGCAACAAACGTATCAGCGTTGCCGCCAATTTGCTTCAAAACTCCAAAAACTTGGTATTGGCAAAAATGATACCGTGTCTGTACTCTTACCTAATGTCCCAGCGATGATTGAAGCACATTTTGCAGTGCCTATGGCCGGTGCTGTACTCAACACCTTAAATACGCGTTTAGATGCCAAAACGCTCGCCTTTATGCTTGAGCATGCTGAAACCAAAGTACTTTTGGTAGATCCAGAATTTGTAAGCCTTGCTACGGAAGCACTCGCTCTAGTTACACAGAATATTTATGTCATTGATGTGGCTGATGCGGAATATGAACATCCTTCAATCCCAATGGGTCAAATCGAATATGAAGAATGGCTAGTGGATGGTGATGTAAACTTTGAATGGCATTTACCACAAGATGAATGGGATGCAATCAGTCTCAGTTATACCTCTGGCACTACAGGCAATCCAAAAGGCGTGGTTTACCATCATCGTGGTGCTTATATCAATGCAGCTAGCAATATCATTGCCTGCGGCATGACCCCACGTGCCACTTACCTATGGACACTTCCCCTCTTCCATTGTAATGGCTGGTGCTTTGCTTGGACCATGGCGGCCAACGGTGGAACCAATGTCTGCCTAAGAAAAGTCGATGCTGAATTAATTTTCAAATTGATTGCTGAACATAAAGTCGATTATTTCTGCGGGGCTCCTATTGTACTCTCGATGCTCATTAATACACCTGAACAGAAAAAAACTGCTTTTGATCATCGTGTAGAAGTGATGGTGGCAGGTGCAGCACCTCCTGCTGCTATTATTGAGGGCATGCGTCATATCGGTATTAATGTAACTCATGTTTATGGTTTAACCGAAACCTATGGACCTTCTGCCTTATGCGCCTCACAAGCAGGTTGGAGCGACCTTTCGATTCAAGAACAAGCCAAACTCCATTCACGACAAGGTGTGCCATATCCATTACAAGATGGTATGAAAGTGCTTGATCCTGAAACCATGCAAGAAGTGCCACATGATGGTGAAACCATGGGGGAAATTATGTTCCGCGGCAATATTGTCATGAAAGGCTACTTAAAGAACCCTCAAGCAACCAAAGAAGCTTTTGCTGGTGGCTGGTTCCATACAGGCGATTTAGCTGTTTGCCAACCTGATGGCTATGCAAAAATTACCGATCGCTCAAAAGATGTCATTATTTCAGGAGGAGAGAACATTTCATCGCTTGAAGTGGAAGAAGTACTTTATCAACATCCTGCCGTACTCACTGCGGCAGTGGTGGCAAAACCTGACCCACGTTGGCAAGAAGTACCATGCGCTTTCATTGAACTCAAAGAAGGTAAAACTGCCACGCCTGAAGAATTGATTGAATTCTGCAAACAACATTTAGCACGTTTTAAAGTGCCAAAAGATGTAATGATTACTGAAATTCCTAAAACATCTACAGGGAAGTTGCAGAAATTTATCTTACGTGATTGGGCTAAAGAACGTGCAAACAGTGAAGTAATTTAAAAGCCTCAGCCTAAATTTTCTAGAATAGAATATAAAAGTGCGCATGTAAAAAACGGCTTAAAATAAGCCGTTTTTTACTGTTCAATTCATTCTATGAAAAGCTTTATAGCAAAACTGTGGTATTGAGATTCATCAGTTATCTGAAATTAATGCCACTTGCTGAATATAGTTAAATAATTTCAACTTAGAGGCAGCGACCTGCTCTTCAGGTAATTCCTTAGTAATATCACGTTGAATACGCAAAATATGCTGACGAATCGGATGATGTTCAGCCGCATTATGCGCTTTCATAAACTCTTTAATGGCAGGGTCACCTTGAGCAATCATACGATCGACCCAACGCTGTAATTGTGCGGTTTTTTTCGCACCCTGTTGCGGTGTCAAATAAGACAAAATTACGGCTTCATCTTCATTACGCAATAACTTACCAATCCGTAAAAATTGGCGACGACGCGCTTCATGTGAAGTTATGGTACGTACATCTAATAATGCATCAATCAAACGCTCTTCCACAGGAAGTTTTTGAATCTGTTTAAGACTCAATTCTGACAATTGCTCACCCAAAGCAGCCATACGCTGAACTGCTTTCTTTTGTTCGGTTTTGCTTGCACGCCCTTCTAAAGTTTCAAAGTCATCTTCAGTAAAACGCTGTTGCGGTCGACGTGCCACGATTAATCTGCCTCGTAAAATTTTGCTGCGAATAGTGCATGAATTTCAGATAAAGCTTGTTCTTCATCTGTACCATCTAGGACTAAACGTAAAGTTGTGCCTTTGCCTGCACCAAGCATCAGCAAAGACATAATATTTTTTGCATCCACTAATTTATCACCTTTCCCAATTTGAATCGATGAACGAAATTTGGTGGTCACTTCAATTAGCTTTCCAGATGCACGCGCATGTAAACCTAGTTTATTAATTACGTCAACAGTTGTGTCAATCATGACCAGTGCTTCATTTCTCTATGTAAGACCTGAATAGACCAATTTTCCTCAAGGGCTTTTTTGAGTCTATCCACCATATATACTGAACGATGCTGCCCTCCCGTACATCCAATCGACACCGTCATATAATGACGATGGCCTTCTGAAAAGGCAGGCAGCCACTTATCTAAAAAATAATAAATATCTTGAAACATCTCATTGGTCTGTTCACTTTGCAGCAAAAATTGTTGCACAGGTAAATCTAAACCTGAATATTTCCGCAATTCCAAATCCCAATGAGGATTGGGCAGATGGCGGACATCAAATACATAATCTGCATCCAATGGAATACCGTGTTTATAACCAAAAGATTGTAAAATTAAAATTAATTTATCGGACTGTCCAAGTTTAGACAATAAAGTATGTTTTAGATCATGCACACTTTTATCTGTAGTATCAATATGGACTGTGGAACGTAATTGTATCGGAAGCAATAAGGTTTTTTCTTCTTGAATACATTGATTTAAACTTTTGAAACGACCAGCCAAAGGATGTGGTCGACGTGATGCACTAAATCGAGAAATCAATTCCTGATCTTGTGTAGTCAAATAAATAATATCGACTGAACCATATTTTTGCAGTTGCTCAAAAACAAGATCAAATTCTTGTAAATCTGCTCGTGTGCTACGTACATCAACACCTAACGCGAGTTGTTCAAGATTATTCTCTCGATCAAGTTTTTCAACTATTTCAGGCAGTAATGCCAAAGGTAGATTATCAATACAGTAATAACCCAAATCCTCAAGCACCTGCAAAGCAGATGACTTTCCTGATCCAGATTGTCCTGTAACGATTAAAATACGCTTCATGGCAAGGCTGTCCTTAATAACTTATCTATACAGTATATTTGACTTGCAGGTTATCAATTAGACGGGTGGTGCCGAGTTTAGCAGCAACAAATAACACCACATCCTGATTAAATACTTCAATTTTGTCTAAATCTAATGTGCGCGCTTCCACATAATCCACAATAAAACCTGCTTGTGTCAATGTTTGCTTAATATTTTCTAACACTTCAGCTAAGTTAACAGCCTGCTTCAGTTGTTGTTCAGCCTCTTTTAAACTCTGAAATATGATCGGTGCAGTTTTACGCTGTTCTTCAGTTAAATAGCCGTTGCGCGAACTGAGTGCCAAGCCATCTGTCGCACGCGTAATCGGTACGCCAATTACTTCTAAAGGAATATTCAAATCACGGACAAACTGACGAATAACCGCTAATTGCTGATAATCTTTTTGTCCAAAAAATGCAAAATTGGGTTGTACCATATTGAACAGTTTAGTGACCACGACGGCAACACCATCAAAGTGACCAGGACGCTGTAAACCACACAAATCATTGGTAATATCAGACACGCTAATATTGGTTAGACGTGGTTTATGACCATACATTTGTTCAACACTTGGTGCAAAAACGATATCGCACCCCACTTCGGCCAGTAAATGGCTATCGTGTTCTAAAGTACGTGGATAATTTTCAAAATCTTCATTGGGGCCAAACTGAATGGGATTAACAAAAATACTCACCACCACCACATCGCATAAACGACGTGCTTCGCGTACCAAATTCAAATGACCTTCGTGTAAATTACCCATGGTCGGTACAAAACCAATAATTTTACGCGACGATCGAGCTGGGCTCAGTGAAGCGGTCAAGCCTTGTATGGTAGTTTCTGTTTTCATGTTACAGCTCGACTTGAAAAGTATGTTCTTTGGCAGGAAATGAAGCGTCTTGAACTGCAGCATGATACGCTTTAAACGCATCTAAAATAGCCGTTTCCCCTGACTGTTCTTTCATAAAATTACGGACAAATTTAGCCACACGACCAAACGTTAAACCGAGCATATCTTGTACAACCAATACTTGGCCATCTGTATCTACGCCTGCACCAATCCCAATGACAGGAATATGCGGGAATAATTCAGTAATTTCTTTACCCAATTGGGCTGGTACACATTCAAGTAACAATAATGCCGCACCTGCTTCCACTACAGCTTTACAGTCTGCAATTAATTGATCCGCAGCCTCACGGGTACGGGCTTGCAATTTATAACCACCAAAAACATGTACAGATTGTGGTGTTAGACCCAAATGAACACACACGGGTATTCCATTACGCGTGAATACCGTTACTGTTTCACTCAGCCATGCACCACCTTCAATTTTGACCATCTGTGCACCGGCTTGCATCACAGTTTTAGCACTCACTAAAGCATCATTAAGCGTGGCATAACTCATGAAAGGTAAATCAGTCATAATGAAGGCATGCTGATTACCACGACGTACGGCTGCTGTATGGTATGCCATATCTTCGACCGTAACAGGCAGGGTTGAATCACGACCTTGAATAGCCATCCCTAAAGAGTCACCAATTAAAATACTATCGATTTCTGCTATTTCCATCGCTTTTGCCATACTGGCATCGTAGCAAGTCAGACAGGAAAATTTTCGCCCATCTGTTTTAAATTGTTTTAAATTACTGAGACTAATCATCAAGATGTTCCTCTATCTTGTTCCAAGAACATGCCTAAATTAAATATTCGCCCACGATTCATCATCCAAAAGTGAAACGGTCGGATGTTGTATGACAGACAAATCTTTTAATTGTTGTGTTTTAACTTGCATATTTACATCTAAATCGAGCAAAGGAATAACCACAAAATCTCGTTCTAGTAATCCAACATGCGGAACGCTTAAACGTTCATTCTGAATATTTTCTTGGCCATACAGCAGCAAGTCCAAATCCAGCGTCCGCTCACCCCAACGTCGTAAACGAACTCGACCTGATTCTTGCTCAAAATACTGTAATTGATCCAACAATGCGAGCGCGGTTAAATCAGTTTCCAGTCGAACCACTGCATTTAAATAATGCGGTTGGTCTTGCGGCCCCATCGGTGGACTTTGATATAGTTTTGAAACCTGAACAGCACCCAGCATTGCTAGTTTTTGTACAGCTTCACGCAAAATCTGCCGTGAATCGCCTAAATTACTGCCTAAACCAATATACGTTATGATCATTGGGTGGGCCCAAAGACCACATGACTTAGATCACGCTTAACCCGTTTACGTTTTAAAATCGGATGGTCATAAGCAATTGCTGAACCATCAGATGCTGAAAATGCCTGTTGAACTGGTTTTTCAGGTCTGCTTCTACTTTTACGATCACGGCGATTGCGAGGTTCTGGCTCATTGACCAATGGTTCAATTTCAACTTGAGCCGCTCTAGTATCTACTGTTTCTTCTACCACCGCAGCTTTACGACGACTTTTTGCACGTTGACGGTTATATTGACTGATGGCACGTTCTTTTTCATCGGTGCTC
This sequence comes from Acinetobacter albensis, assembly GCF_900095025.1. GTDB lineage: Bacteria > Pseudomonadota > Gammaproteobacteria > Pseudomonadales > Moraxellaceae > Acinetobacter > Acinetobacter albensis. The sequence continues at coordinate 123,213 of NZ_FMBK01000003.1, forward strand.
ATGAGCTGATACGTATCCCACCACATTCCCATCCCTTGGGTACTCGCATCACCAGATTTTTCGCGCAATAATAAAAAGTCAAAGCCAGCACGAAAACGCGCATGGTTTGCTAAGGCTTGAATTTGCTGCGGCTTAGGGCTGAGTAAACGGGTTTGCATTTCCCAAACTTCACGAATAAAAGTTTCAGCAAAGCGAGGAATAATCGTTCGTGTCGCCTGACGCTTTAATACATCTAAACCTGCTTGTGCACGCGCTTCAGCAGGAACAGTACCTTTACTCAAATAAAACTCACAACGTTCTAAAAAAGGTTTCCAGAGCAATACCGCATAGAAAAATGCTGGATTAATCGTTTTGCCAATTTGAATACGTTGATCAGTATTGATTGCAGCACGTTCAATAAATGTGCTGATCTGAGGCGGAATTTCTGCAAATAACTGACTCCAAATATCAAAATCAATTAACATTGGCAGTACACGATTTAAATGGCCCATCGTGAATAATTTTTGCGACTCATCATATAAACGATGAGGAGAAATATCACGTAATAACGGGGTCAATTTAGGCGTAAAAATTTCTAATATTTCAGGTGCAATACTAAAATTTAGTTTGGCTGCAAAGCGTAAAGTCCGTAACATTCGTACTGGATCTTCTTCAAAACGTAAAGTTGGATCGCCCAACAAACGTAACGTTTTATTTTTAATATCATCGATGGCATGACAGAAATCAAGCACAATACCCATGTGTGGTTGATAGTACATAGCATTGATCGAGAAATCACGACGAATAAAATCTTGTTCAATCGTGCCCCAATTATTATCGCGTAAAATCATACCAGAAGCTGAAGTGACCGCTTTTTTAGGCGGTGCACGAAAAGTGGCAACTTCTATCAATTCACGACCCGAATACACATGGGCCAATTCAAAACGTCGTCCAATAATACGACAACGCCTTCCAAAAACGTCTTTAATCTGAGCAGGTGTTGCATTGGTGACGGCATCAAAATCTTTAGGATTTAGGCCTAGCATTAGGTCACGAACACCACCACCAACAATGTAGGCTTCAAAGCCTGCCTTGGTTAAAGCCTCGATAACATCTAATATGGAAGAAGGTAATTGAGCGGTTGATAAACCACATTTTGACGCGCGCAAAGTTTGCAAAAGACGCTGTCTCCTACGTCTGAACGTAAAATATCTAAGATGACGCTAATCATATATCTAACACCATCAAAGGGCAATTTGATTATCTCATTGCTGGATATTTTGTTGTGGGCGATGAAATGTATTTATCCACAATTATAAGCTCAGATTATAACGTTAAATTACAATCCTAAGCGCTGTTTATTTTTGGCAAATAATGCAGGCCCAATACCTTTTACCTGCTGTACATCCTCAATGGTTTTAAATTTTCCATTTTTTTGTCGGTAAGCAATAATAGCTTCTGCTTTCTTTAAACCTACCCCAGATAAAGTTTGCAACTGCTCTGCATTGGCTTGATTTAAACTGACTTTATTGCCCGTTACAGCAACTAAACTTGGTTTTGCTAAATAATAATTTTGAGATGTTGCTGTATTTGGACCTTTTAAACGTGCATCTTGAGCATCTTGATCCGCCTTCCATTTCAAATACTCTTGATCAAATTTTTGAGCATACCCATTTGAACCCAACAGCAAGGAGATGAAAATCCCCATATATAAAAAATCACTGAGTATCTGTATTCTTTTTTGCATTGTAGATTAAACCTATTTTTTTAATTGTTGTTTTGCCTGTTCCCAAAGCTGATCCATTTCTTCTAATGTCATATTTTCCACAGTTTTGTGGTGTTGTAATGCCTGATCTTCAATGAAAGCAAAGCGTGTTTTAAATTTATGAATAGTGCTTAATAACGCCATTTCACTAGAAAGCCCCAGTTTACGTCCAACATTGATCAGTGAAAATAGACAATCTCCAAATTCATCAAAAATTTCGTCTGAATTTTGATTCTGCATGGCTTGTTGCAACTCGGACAACTCTTCATTCAGTTTGCCAAAAGCATCATTAACATTTGGAAAATCAAAACCAATTTTTGCCGCTTTTTTTTGGATTTCATGTGCTTGCTGAATGGCAGGCCCATGTTTTACCTCATCTAAGCGAGATTGTATTTTAGCTTGCTTTTCTTGTTGTTTGATCTGCTGCCAAAGTAGGGCAACATCATCTGAACTGAGCTGTAAAAATGCATCTGCCTGAAAAACATGTGGATGACGACGAATCATTTTTTGAGTAATCGCCTTCACGACATCATTAAAATCAAAGGCATTCTGCTCACTGTACATTTGCGACTGAAATACCACTTGCAGAAGTAAATCTCCTAGTTCATCGCGAATATCTTCAATATTGCCTTGCCGTACGGCTGCTTCGACTTCATAGGCTTCTTCAATTGCATATTGAGTTAAACTTTGTGGTGTTTGCTGCTGATCCCATGGACATTTTTCTCGTAACTCACGCATCACGGCCAATAATTGTTCCATAGTCTGACTCTCTCCGTTTTTTTGATGGTAAATCGCGATTATTTAAATATCTGAATTTTAGGAAAATTAAAACCTTTACAAGATGCTTCCGAACGCCAAGCCACTGTCAACATGACATCTCCTAAATTAAAATTTTGATAAGCAAAAGTTCCAATCATCGGATGACTACACATCCCGCCATTTTCAATAGGATGCACATTGGTTTGTAATTCATTTAGACTTAAACGCACACCCAATCCCGCAGCTTTCAATACAGATTCTTTAGTGGTCCAGACTTTAAACCAATATTCAGCATCTTGCTGCAACTCATTCCAGCACTGCAACTCTTTGGCATGAAAAGCATGTTTCGCCAACGCTTCGAATCGCACCTGACGATCTAAATCTTCTATATCCACTCCTAAATCAGGCATGTACCGACTACTGGCTAAAGCATAATTTTTTTGACTATGACTATGATTAAAATGAAATGCAGAAAAATGCGTTAAATACGGTTTGCCATATTCGGTGACAGAAAAAGCATCCTGCTGAATGTCAGTTTCTAATTGCTGCGCCAACAATTGGTTACGATGCTCATAGATTTTTTGTTTTTGCAGTTGAATTTTCGCCCTACGATCAAGCCCATGAGATAAACCGACAATCTTCTCTAGCGTAGCTACATCCACTCGTATAACTTTGCTCACCTACATCTCCGTCATGACCCATTCCATTACATCTTAAAACAAAAAAGCCCCAAGTAAACTTCGGGCTTTTATCATTAAGAGACGATCACTTAGCTTTTGAATTTCTTTTCAGCTTTTTTAAACTTCTGCACATAACGGCGTTTACGTGCTGCAATACGCTCATCCATTTGTGTTTTTCGACCTTCAAATGGATTTTCAGAGGTTTTAAATTCAATCCGAACTGGTGTCCCTTCAAGCTTATAGACTTTACGGAATACGTTCTCAAGATAACGACGATAATCGGCAGGGGTTTTATCTACCTTATTACCATGCACCACAATTGTTGGTGGATTTTGTCCACCCATGTGCGCATAACGCATTTTAATACGACGACCGCTAATCATAGGCGGTTGATGTGCTTCAGTCGCATCATTCAAAATCTGTGTGATTTTGGCAGGTGAAACTTTTAAATGCGAAGAATCATAAGCACGATGGATCGAAGGATATAAATCACCGACTCCAGTACCATGTAAGGCAGAAATCAAATGTACTTTTGCCCATGGAATAAAGTCAAAACGACGATCGACGTCAAGCTTACATTGCTTGCGGTCGTACTCGGTCATGTTATCCCATTTATTGATTGCAATCACCATCGCACGACCCGCTTCTAAAGCATAGCCGATTAAATGTAAATCTTGTTCTACCACGCCTTCACGTGCATCGAGCACGACAACAATAACATGTGCATCTTTAATGGCTTGTAAAGTTTTAACAATCGAGAATTTCTCAATCATTTCATCCACTTTACCTTTCCGACGCACACCTGCCGTATCAATTAAAGTATATTTTTTCTCATTGCGCTCATACGGAATATAAATCGAATCTCGCGTTGTTCCTGGCATGTCGTACACCACGACACGATCTTCACCCAACAAACGGTTGACCAAAGTCGATTTACCTACATTCGGTCGACCAATCACCGCCAAACGTAAGCCCGTATTTTTGTCATGTTCTTCTTGGCTTTCATCTTCAGGAATATCAGACAATACTTCTTCAAGCATTTGAGCCACACCACGACCATGACTTGCAGCCACGTGAAGAGGTTCGCCAAAGCCCAGTTGATAAAACTCAACCACAGCGGCTTCTGCATGGACGCCATCTACTTTATTGGCCACCAAATAAACTTTTTTGCCCAAAGTACGAATTTCGCGAGCAATTTGCTCATCAGATGCCAGTAAGCCTGCACGTGCATCGACGACAAAAACAATAATATCAGCTTCATTGATGGCTGTTTTCGACTGTTCTGCCATATAAGCATCAATGCCTGCTTCACTTTCGCCAATACCACCAGTATCCACGACAATGAAGGATTTATTTTGATAAACAGCATCACCATATTTACGGTCGCGAGTGAGTCCCGCAAAGTCAGCAACAAGTGCATCACGACTCTTGGTAATCTGATTAAACAACGTTGATTTTCCGACGTTCGGACGACCAATGAGCGCAATAACGGGTTTCATAGAATAACCTTTATTCAAAATCAGCCAGTGAGACTGGTCTGAACATCAGAAACAATGGAAGAATATAAAATATAAATAACTAAATAAAACACGGGGCATTGAAAATTTTCAAATACCCCGTGTTTAAAAAATACGGATTTGGACTAGTTTAACATAAGCCAATAAAAATTAACGGTTCTGCCAAACGCTTAATGCGCCCTTTCTCGTAGAAACATACAATTGTCCGTCAATCACACGCAAAGAACGCACTTCACCACTGGTTTTTGAACGCCCCACAAGCTGTCCAGACGTGGGATCAATTAAATGCAATACGCCATCTAAATCACCCACCACCAAGTCTTGTCCTAAAATAACAGGATTGCTTAACTGACGATTCAGCAAACTTTCGTTTTGCCATAACTGCTCACCTGTAGTGAGTGCATAAGCGGTAATCTTACCGTCGGCTTGAGTTACATAAACAATATTATTCGATACTTCTGGACGCTGGATACTGCTAGCATCTTCACTCCACACCACTTGCTGTGAAGCTAAATCGGTAACCGTTACTTGGCCTTGAAAACTGGTGGTCACCAAAAACTGACCCGCAACCACTGGATCACCATCAATATCATTTAGACGTTGAATATCTGAACGTCCTTCGCTGACTGAAACACGGCGCTGCATACGCGGAATACCGCTTAATACATCAAGCGCGTAAACATAAGCATTGGATGAAGCAATTAACACTGTACGTGAGTCAAGTGCAACCGGTGATGCCATACCTCGTAAACTAAATTGTACATTCGGCATGTTATAGGTCCAGACTTGCTGACCTGTGGCGAGATCATGTGCATAGACCGTACCATCGTTGCTAACACTAATCACACGACCTGATTGAATGAGTGAAGCCGATAGTAAAGCACCTGACAACTGCGCACTCCATTTTTGCTCACCTGTTGCTTGATCAAGCGCAAACAGTTGGCCTTTTTTATTCCCAACAATGACTATTCCTTCAGCAGCTTCTACGCCAGAACTTAGACCTTGTTTAGAAACTTTTGTTTCCCACAAACGCTGTTTACCTTTATAGGCAGTTACCTCACCTTTCGGATCAAGTGCGAAGATAACGCCATTATCTACATCTAAACGCAAACGTAACGGATCTTCTTCACTGGTTGAAGAAACACTTTGGGAAAATACAGGCACAAGGCTTTTTGCTTGAACTAATTTTGGTAATGGATTGGGTTTCACCTTTTCCACTTTCACTTTATTGGTTGAACAACCAACAAGTGCAAAAGTTAAAATAGTGAGTGCAAACGGTATTTTATATTTTCTATCCATCATGTTTTATCCACTTGTGTTTCTAAAATTGGGCGCTCAACTTCAGGATCATCAACTAAAACGCCAACACTTTCGAGTTTAATTTGTAAAATTTGACGCTCTTGCTTACGCTCAATCAATGTTTCCCAAGCGCTCATGTATGATTTTTTGGCATTTTCGATATCATTTTTTGCCACATATACGTCACCACGTGCTTCATCAGCCGTCGCTTTAAATGCAGGATCAGTCACTACTGCTAATGTTTTAATCGCATCATCATATTTTTTCTGGGCTAACTGCGTATATGCCAATCGTAAATTAACCACTTGAATCAGGCCAACATCGTCCACTTTAGCATGTTGAACTTTTTTCAAAGCACGTTCAGCATGGGCATAATCAGCTTTATCGTAAGCTAATTTTGCCATCAGTAATTGGGTTTGAATCGCCTGCACTGAGTCTGGAGACTCTTTTACAATTTTATCCGCTGTTGAAGCAAGCGCATTAAAGGCATTCTCATTTCCCTGCACACTTCTCGCTTCGTCCATTAACTGTTGAACTTTTGCAGTTTCCATTTGAGATTCAGCTAAATTTTTCTTCTGCCAGTATTCCCATCCAAAAAAGGCAATCAACGCAATTAAAATCCCACTGATCATGGCAGAACCATATTTCTTGGTGAAAGATTTCAAGTTATCAAATTGCTCGTCATCACTTAATGCATTCATGTGATTGCCCTTTCCTTATATTCTTAGCTTATTTTGAAGAAAATTTTTCAATGATAAATGGTACAAAGTCTGTCATCGGCACTTCAGTTTGTGCTGCTGTGGCCAACTCTTTAACCAAAACCTGTTGTGCCGCTGCCTCACGTTCGCCGAAAATCAGAGCATACAATGCACCTGATTGATCAGCTTTTTTCATTTGGCTCTTCATTGAACCTTGTGATCCAACTTTCAAGCGAATATTACTACTCATAGCCTCAAGCTGATCACGAACCTGTTCAGCAAAAATCATTGCTTTGCTTTGAGCAGCAGGATCTGACAATAAAAAGATGTCGCAATCACGCACAGGCGTAGAATCTTCTAATTGTTCAAGCAGCAACAAAAGACGTTCCATACCCATCGCAAAACCAACAGCTGGAACAGATTGATCTGCTTTACCTTTCAGTTGCCCCACAAGACCATCGTAACGACCGCCTGCACACACTGTTCCTTGTGAACCTAAATGTGTTGTGGTCCATTCAAATACTGTTTTGTTGTAATAATCTAGACCACGAACCAGTTTTTGATTAATGACAAACTTAATTCCTGCATCGTTCAAATACTGCTGTAATTGCGCGAAATGACTCATGGTATCTTCACCCATAAAATCATGCAATTTCGGTGCATTTTCTAGAATTTTTTGTGTACGCGCATCTTTAGAATCTAAAATACGTAAAGGATTAGTGTCTAAACGACGCTGCGAATCTTCATCCAAATCCGCTTTATGCAACATTAAAAATTCAACCAATGCCGCACGATATTCAGCACGTTCTTCAGATTCACCTAAAGTGTTGAGTTCTAGTTGAACTTTATCTGCCACACCCATACGTTTCCACAAACGTGCAGTCATCAGAATCAACTCTGCATCCATATCTGGCGTTGCTACACCAAAGGTTTCTACACCAAATTGATGAAACTGACGATAACGCCCTTTCTGCGGTTTTTCATAACGGAACATTGGGCCGATATACCACACACGAGGTGTTGCACCGCGAAGTAAGTTGTGTTCAAGCATGGCACGAACACAACCAGCTGTTCCTTCTGGGCGTAACGTCAAGGACTCAGGTGGATTACCTTTGTCCAAAAAGGTGTACATTTCTTTTTCAACGATATCTGTTGCGTCACCAATTGAACGTTTGAATAAGTTAGTTTGCTCAACGATGGGCAAGCGAATCTGTTGATAACCATAAGCGTCCATAATGGATGCCAAATGTTGCTCAAGACGTCTCCACGCTGCTGTTTGCGTTGGGAGGATGTCATTAAAACCTTTAATTGCGACGATTGAACTCATGACTTACTCAAAAACTTGTGCGAATAATTTCTTTTGACTTGGCTTCTTCAATCTCGATAACACGTTGACGAACCATATTTTCAATTTCATCAACCAATTGATTAGTATCAATTAAATGACTTTTTTCACCATTACGATACACCAGTGAACGTGGACTTGCACCCACTACACCAATATCCGCTTCTTTGGCTTCGCCTGGACCATTCACTTTACAGCCAATGACCGATACATCCATTGGGGTACGAATATCTTCTAAACGCTCTTCTAAAGCTTGCATCACTTTAATCACGTTGAATTCTTGACGTGAACAGCTTGGGCAAGCAATAAAATTAATCCCGTTAGAACGAAGACTAAGTGATTTTAAAATATCAAAACCAATCTTAATCTCTTCTTCGGGTTCAGCTGCCAATGAAATACGCATGGTGTCGCCAATGCCTTCCATCAACAGACCGCCCAAAGCAATTGCAGATTTAACAGAACCCGTCCGATAAATACCCGCTTCAGTGACACCCAAATGTAACGGATTATCAATCTGTGCGGACAATAAACGGTAAGCATCCATGGTTAAAAACACATTTGAAGCTTTCACCGATATTTTAAATTCTTGATAATTCAATCGATCCAAAATATCAATATGACGCATCGCTGATTCTAGCAATGCCGCGCCAGTGGGTTCGCCATATTTCTTTTGAATGTCTTTTTCGAGTGAACCTGCATTGACCCCGATACGCATCGAAATGTCATGATGTTTTGCTGCAGCAACCACTTCACGAATCTTCGCTTCAGAACCAATATTGCCGGGATTAATACGTAAACAATCTGCACCGGCATCGGCAACTGCTAAAGCAATCTTATAATCAAAATGAATATCGGCAACCAAAGGCACAGAAACACGTTTACGAATTTCACCAAATGCGATTGCAGCCTCCATCGATGGAACTGAAACACGCATGATATCCGCACCCACTTCGGCGCAACGCTCAATCTGAGCAACGGTTGCATCCACATCACAGGTTTCAGTATTGGTCATACTTTGGATGCTGATGGGCGCATCACCGCCTACATAGACTGAACCTACACGAATTTTTCGAGTCGGACGGCGCTTAATCGGATTTTCAATCATGATTATTGCTCTTCTCTGTAGCCATTAACGTGACAAACGGAAATCTGCTTTACCATTGACGGTATAAGGTGACAATCCAATTTCTTCATTATTTAAAGTCAGTGAAACAGCTGATGCATCATCAAGACGAATTTGGAAAGGTGTTTCACCATTTAGTGTTACGCTAGCGGCTTGACGACCCGTTGCCAAAACTTTACCCGTCGAATCGACAATATGAATAGACGTAGGACGCTTAAAATCAAGTTGCAATTGATCGCCGGATACAACCGTTGAATTATCTAAACTCAATACTTGAACATCTGACTCAGCAGGCGTAATTTCTGTTTCATTTGTTGTACTGGACGACCAGTTTTGTATTGCCATCACAGCAATCGCAATCGCCAACAATACTGCAAATCCAACCACTAAACGCTTGAACCACTTTTTATTGCGATCGCTATTCGAGCCTGGCAACTTCCCCATAATTTTAATTGGAGAATTATTTAAAGCATGGTTGGGTAGTAACCCAGTATCATTTTGATAGATCTCATCAAAGCGCTGAATGATACTGCTGGCATCGACTTTAAGATATTTCGCGTAAGTCCGATAATAACCTTTAATAAAAGTCGCTTCAGGCAATGACTTATAATCATCCTGCTCTAAAGCAGTCAAAGTTTTTACAGGAATGCTTAAATCACTGGCAGCGTCACTTAATTCACGCTGTTGTGCAATTCGCACTTGACGCAAGTACTCACCTGGACGCTGAATATTTCCTAATGCACTGGATACTGCACTTGAACTCGATTGCTGTGAATTCGGATTTACTTCCATACGGCCTCAGTACTGTACTGTAATTGCAGATAACGTTGGTATTCTGGACTCTCTGGGAATAATGCACGTAATTGATTCACAAGTACCTGCATACCCATTTTGTCACTATTTGCCCGTGCAATTCGGATACCAATCCAAAGAGCCCGCGCACCTTGATTTTTCTGACCTACCCCACGCGCAAACTGTTCATACAGCTGTGTCGCAGCAGCGGTCTGTTGTTTCAAATAAAAAATCTCTGACAACTCTAACATTGAAATATAAGAATCACGATTGGCTTGTAAAGCTTGTTTGAATGATTTTTCAGCATTCGCAACATCGCCTATTTTTAAATAAATCCGACCGACATTTTCCAAAGCTCGAAAGCGCTGATCATAACCTAATGTTGTACCTGCAACATTCAGTTGTTCAATCGCTTCATTATAGCGTTCAGTTTGATACAAATAAGTACCATAGTTGTTACGAGCTTGTGCATTTTTGGGGTCTGCAGAAATTGCACGCTTAAAATAAGCATCTGCTTTATCCATACTCACTTTACTGCCTTCTTGTTGCAGTAAAATCCCCATCATCATATTTGCGGCTGAATCTCTCGACTCAATTTCGAGTGCCTGATCTAAAGCCCGCTTTGCGGAATCTAAATCACCCGTTTTAATATATTCGGCTGCCAACTGAGTTCGAACCTGAATGGCTTTTTCAGGATCTTTTTTGCCTAATGTACTTTGAGTTTGACAAGCAGCCATCAAAATAGCAGATACACCAATACTGGTCAGAACAGCAACTTTGTTTATGGGCTTTCTCAACTGGCATCCCCTGTTATTATCCTTGAGAGCGCATGATCTCATTTTGCTGCGCCACTTTCTTTTTCCACTGTTCAGCACGACGTGTGCGATCAGCCACTTGTCCGACTAACTGGCCACACGCAGCATCGATATCATCACCACGTGTCTGACGAATCGTACACACAAATCCAGCATCAGACAAAGTTTTTTGGAAAGAAATAATTCGGTTACGGCTTGAACGGCCATAAGGTGCATGTGGAAAAGGATTAAACGGAATTAAATTAATCTTGCTAGGTAAGTTTTTTAATAATTTAATCATTTGCTGTGCGTGTTCAGGATGATCATTCACCCCATCTAACATGACATATTCAATAGTGACATGTTTACGTGAACTTTCATTACCATCTTTGGTGATATAACGCTGACAAGCAGCAATCAATTGTTCAAGTGGATATTTCTTATTGATAGGAACCAATTCATTCCGTAGTTCATCATTCGGTGCATGCAATGAAATAGCCAAAGCGACGTCAATATCTTTCACCAATTGATCAATTTTAGGCACCACGCCTGAAGTTGATAACGTTACACGACGTTTAGACATACCATATGCGAAATCATCGAGCATAATACGCATTGAACTGAGCACTGCGTCATAGTTCAATAAAGGCTCGCCCATGCCCATCATTACCACATTGGTCACTGAACGCTCACGCTCAGCCACAGGCACATCTTCCATATAGGAGTAGTTCGCAACCCACAATTGACCAATGATTTCGTCAGGAGTTAAATCACGTTGAAAGCCTTGTTTACCTGTTGAGCAAAATGAACAATCCAGCGCACAACCCACTTGTGAAGAAATACACAAGGTACGACGCAAACCACTTCGATGTTCTGCTGGAATCAGTACAGTTTCAACCAATGAACCGTCACCATCACCCACACGGAAAACCCACTTACGGGTACCATCTTTAGAATATTCACGATGCACCACTTCTGGCGCTTTCACTTCAGAAATTTTTTCTAATTTTTCACGTAGTTTTCCTGAAATATTGGTCATTTCAGCAAAATCAGTGACAAAGAACTGATGAATCCATTTCATAATTTGCCCAGCACGAAATTTCTTTTCACCTAAATCTTCAAAGAATTTTTCGAGTTGCGGACGTGACATGCCGAGTAAATTCACTTTTTCCACAGCATTCTGTAGTTTGGGTGCAGCAGGAGATTGTTGCTGTTCATCAACAGTTGCAGATGAAGCGGCCACTTCAGTACTCATGTGTATTACCTAGATCATGTCAAAAACGAAAGGAAGAAGCTCAATAAACAAGCAAATAAATAGGATAAGAATAAAAAAACCAGATAAGTATAATAACACTTATCTGGTTTGAATACTTCGAATTAACGAGTACGCGGAGCAATCTCAGTTTGAGCGAAGAAGTAGTTAACTTCACGATCAGCTGATGCTACAGAGTCAGAACCGTGAGCAGCATTTTCATCGATGCTTACAGCAAAATCTGCACGGATAGTACCAGGAGCAGCTTCTTTAGGATTCGTTGCACCAAGAATTTCACGGTGTGCAAGAACTGCATTTTCGCCTTCAAGAACTGAAACAACTACAGGGCCAGAAGTCATGAATGCAACAAGATCAGCAAAGAAACCACGTTCTTTGTGCTCAGCGTAGAAGCCTTCAGCTTCAGCTTGAGTCAAATGTTTCATTTTAGTAGCAACAATTTTAAGACCCGCTTTTTCAAAACGAGCAAAAATGTCACCGATGTTGTTTTTAGCAACTGCATCTGGTTTTACGATAGATAAAGCACGTTCGATAGCCATGATAGGCTCCTTATGTCAATTTGACGAGAAAATTTTGCCGCATTATACCGAGATAATCAGCAAGTATCAGCTTTTCATATGTAAAAAATGAGATTTTTCGATAGAGAACTTAACGAACTTCGTCAATCCATGCCATTTGAATCCCTTCTAAAAGACCTTCAGTCGATTTTGTAGGATCATCTTGAAATTCTGGTAAGGCACATACCCATGCATGTAAGTCAGTAAAGCGTATCCATTGTGGATCAACTTCCGGATGAGCTTCTGAAAGCTCAATTGCGATATCAATTGTGTCAGTCCAACGTAAACCCATAGGTATTCCCAAGTGCTAAATATATGCACGGTTATACTGAAGCAAATTGCTCAAATCTAAAAATCTTTTTTCAATTTTTAATCTCTATTTTATAATACTATATTTAAAAATGGTGCGGTCGCAATAATTGTGCTGGCCACCATCGCCCCAATCAGCGCCCCAATCAGTACATCGCTTGGATAATGCAAACCGAGAACCATACGTGAAAGTGCCACCAAAATAGTAAAAGGCAACATTAGAATCAGTAACATTGGTTGAATATAACCCACCACTGTACTCACCATGACAGCGTGTAAAGTATGTCCTGAAGGAAAACTAAAATGATCGAGTGGCTGTTCATGCAAACAAATGACCTGATGTACTTGATAAGGTCGAGGTCGTGTGGTTTTTTGTTTTAAAATTTTATAAATACCCGTCCCAACAAGACCACTCATCATGACATAACTAATTTGTACAATATAAAATAAGCCTTCTAAAACCCAAAGACTCAGCAACATCACCCCCCAAAATAAACCATCACCCAAACGACTGATGCCTTTAAAAAAATGAATGACTGCTTGTGATTTTGAAAAATGGTTGAGGTATAAACAGCCTTTTAAGTCGAGATCTAGTATTGTTATTTTTGCTTTTTTAAAACTCATCATGATACTCCTTAAGCTTTGGCTTAAAATTTAAGATGTCATGTGCATCTCCATAGCGACGCCATATAAAGCTTGTTCAAATTGATGTACAGGATATTGCCAACCCACGTGTTGCACATTTTTTCGCGCTTGAATACCCATTTGCTTTAATTGCCCATTATCGGGTAACTGATACATCGATTGAATCAAACCACTGATATTTCCCAATGGGCTGAGCCAGCCCGTTTCACCTTGCTTTACATGTAAATGCGCACAGGCATAATTATACGCAATGATCGGCAAACCACTTGCCATGGCCTCTAGTACCACATTGCCAAAAGTTTCAACCTGACTTGCAAAAACAAAAATGTTGGCACTGGCATAGGCTTGAGCCAACTTTAAACCCGTTAAAGTGCCTGTAAAAATAACGTCCTGTCCTTGAGCGATCATTTCTAAATGAATGCGTTCTGGGCCATCCCCCACAATCACCAATTTTATATTAGTTTTATTGATTCGCCGCATTGCGATATAGGCATTGATTAAAACATCTATTTCTTTTTCAGGAGATAATCGCCCCACATAGAGCAAAACTTTTGTATCCGAATTTACACCCCATTGCTGACGCAAATTTTGTGAATAATGATCCGGAGAAAATTGTTCAATATCGACACCACGCCCAACAATCACCAACGGACACGATACACCCAACTGTCTTAAAATAACTTCTGTGTCTTTACTCGGAATACAGGTCATTTGGGTATTGTTGTGAAACCAACGTAAATAACGCTGGATCGGTTTAACCATAAAAGCCAAATCAAAAGAACGGCTAAACTCCTGAAAGGGAGAGTGAAAACCACTTGAAACAGGAATTTTTTTTGAGTTGGCAGCCTGTAATACTGCTAACCCCAATGGTCCTTCCGTCACTATATGCACAACATCTGGACTAAATTTTTCTAGTGCTTGAGAGACTTTTAAAAATTGTGGCCAACCAAACTGCAAACTTGGATATTTAGGGATTGATTGTGCTTTAACCAAGCATTCTCTATTCGGTGAAAACTCATGACACTTATGCTTTTGTTCAGGTCGAATGAGTAAAATTTTATGACCTTGTTTTTGTAGACCTTTACAGAGTTGCAGCAAAGACAATGCAACGCCATTAATTTCAGGTGGCCAAGTTTCAGTCACAATGGCGATTTTTAATCTTGGGCGAACCAAATCTTTTAAATCTTGAAGATGATCAGCTGCATGTTCTTGCTTTTTTTGCTTAAAATAAAACTGAAAGCTTTCAGGAAAATCTTGTTGTTTGAGCAGGCTGGTCGCATACAAAGTTGTCATACAACACCTATATCGTTATTTTAAACTGAGTGTAGATGTTGTTTCTTTCAATTTGATGATTTTTATATGACATTTTCTTGACATATATTTTGAATATAAAACACGTTGTAATGCAAAAGCCTTTTTGAAGCTGCATTTAAGTTAAATCGGGTTTCCACCACGTAAATATTTCTTCACAACCATTATTCAATTAAAACATCAGGTTAATATACAAATTATCCTTATAGACACCTGCAGGTGTCATCGCCGTTGGACGTTCCATCAATTGCACCAACACTACAAATTTATTTTGATTGGTCGCAGGCTGTGAAATTGGCGAATTCCAGCGTGATGCAGTAGCACCACTAATATTCATTTGTGTTCTAAGTTTGTAGTTTTTTTCATTGGATAGATAACTACTGCCTGTCGAATTGGTTAAATTGCGTGAGTTAAATTGAATCGCATATCGACTGTCACAGGCAACTGAAAACGAGGTAGCGGCCTGACTTAAATACGATGAATTTAAATTTAATTGTGTCGCGGTTAAACGCTCAATTTGACATTGTTTGGCATATACCAACGATATCTGACCCAGACACAATAGGAATAACAAGATTTTCATTTTCATGGTCTTACTCCACTTATTTACAACTCAAATCGAGCGGTGCTAAGTTCTCTTGAGCTGGACTATCTGTCACTTTCAGCTCCGCTAAACAAGTCCGCGATTCTTTGGTTTTAATCTGTAACGGATAAGTGCCTGGAATAAGCCCATACAAAGTCACTGTACCGTCGGTAGACACAGGATAAACTTCATCCTCTTCCCCATTTTTAATATAAACCTCGGAGCCTGGTGCAAATAATTGCTGATTTACATCCAACAACCTTAAGGTCACTTGTTTCGCATGATAGATCGGAAAATTAAGAACATAACCACGTTGATTTAATGCGGTTAGCTTTTGGCTGGAATATGGAATTTTATCTTCAACAGGTAATTGATTTTCATCAAATGCAATATCATATTTAACGTAAGGAATAATATCGTGAACAAAGGCATAACCTTTTTTATTGGTTTTATCGACATAGGTTAAAGATCTTAAAATATCAATATCTTTATAATCACCTACATGAACCAATGAAAAGGCATTATCAACAATTTTGGTAAAACTCAGTTTATTGCCTAACCACACCACGGCACCACGATAATTTAATTGAGATTCATGATTTTCTTCACTCTGTACATGATAAAAATCAAGGTCGCCAACATTGGTTTTAACCACGCCATTCACGTTATACATGGTTTCATCACTACGACGATTGACACCCACCGAGTAATCAAACCCAACTTGATTAGAATCATATTTAACCAATTGTAAATTGGTATTTTGATCAGCAGACTGACTAAAATAAACTGCTTTATCATCGAAACTATAACTTAATGATAAGATGCCACCCGAATCTTTACGTTCACCAAAGGCATTAAAATAACTGAGACCAAATGATACTCTAGGCCCAAAATTTCGATTAAATCCAACATTCACAACTTTTTGGGTATTCTGCGAAAACTCTGGATTATCATAATATTTTTGTTCAGCATAGTTAATATTGATATTATGTAAATAAGGTACATCGGTCATACCAAAATATGCCAAGTTTTCAAATTTTGGATAATTAAATGCATTTTCTAAATCATCACCCAGAAATTTAAAATCTCTTTCCGTATATTTAGAACTGGCACCTATTGAAAAACGCCCAAAATCTTTACTCGCGGACAAACCATAAGAATAGTTAAATTGATTGTCCTTATCATGTGAAGCTAAAACAACACTATCGAGAATAAAAATATTTTTGATGGCTTGAGTCCACAACACACCCACATTTTGTATATCCTGACTATAAGAAATATTGGTACCGAGTGTGGTCGAATTTGAAATCCCTTTTCGATAATAGCCACTTGCAAAAAAATCACGATAATCACTACTATCCAAATTATAGTTATAGCGCAATTTCCCTAAGGCCACATTATATTCACTTAAGTCGGGACGTAATAAACGATTGGTCACCATAATCGGAAAACTTTGTACACTTCGATTTCCCAATACATCTTCTACTACTATTTGTGCATTTCCCGCCTGCTGAATTTGCGCTCCTGTCTGTAAGTTATAATCACCTGGACTCACCTTTTGACTATAAATATTCACCCCATTAATAAATAAGTCTACTGTGGATGGAATACGTGCACTCCCCTGTAGTGTCGGCATATTCCAGTACACAAAATTCGGCCGCTCCGTGAAATTGGTTCCCCAATTTAAACCAGCGAAACGCAAAGAATTGATTAATGGATTATAGGCAGTGGTGCTGTCACCTACCGTTAAGCGTGTCATTTTTGCTGGGAATTCAAACTCGACACTACTGCTTAATCTGACCACGCGCTCATCTGTAGGTGTATTTTGATAAAGCATTGAATTTTTTAGTATCCAATAGTTTTTAAAAATACCCAACTCAACCAAACTGCTATAAGAGTTGTTTGAATTACTGTTGGCATAGACAAAATCATAATTTATAAAACCACCCAAACTGGCTTTTTGAGGAATGACATTTGCCGTTAAACTATTTAAATTGGTTTGAAAAAAATGTGTAGGTATGGTGAGTTTAATTGCTTGTGATGACTGATCAAAAACAGATTGTATTTCACCATTACTGACTAAACAATAATTTGGACGTGCAGATAATTTTTTAAGCTGAGTAATATCAATTTGTCGTTCTGTTAATAAATTACATTCAATATAATAAAGCTGACCATCGGTTAACAAAGTGATATCAGTATTATGATCAAGCTCATTAATCCATAGATTAGCAATATTTTCTTCTAAAATATTTTCACTTGCATTCACTTGTAGTGCAAAAAAAATATTAATAAAGATTAATATTTTTATTCGTGTATTCATAATAATTACCCCACATCAATTTAATCCGATAATTTAAGCTCCACCATATCGTCGTTCTTGTCCGTAAATAACTGAACATAATATTTATTAGGATTGGTTATTTGACTACTACTTAAATCATAAGACAGACTTTTATTGGCCAATAAATAATTCATTGTTTCACTTTTAAAGACTTCTTTTTTATTGGCATCTACTATTTTTAAATTACTGATTTGAATATGTGAGTTGGCCTTATTGGTTGCAATTAATTTATTCTTATCAATATTAAATTTTATTTTAATATTTTCTTGTTTACCCACAAACAAAGGTAAATTAAAACTCATGAGAAAATTGACTGAAGATTCTTTTACCGCTTGTGGAATTTCATCAATCATGATTCTCCACGTACCTTCTTGCTGTCCATTTAATACCGATTCAATCGGTCGATTAAATCCAACACGTACAGTTTGTTTTCCGTTGGGTTGTAAAATAAAATTTTTGGGATTAATGATTAAACTATTATCTGGCTCAAGTACATTTTCTCCATTATCTTTTTGAGTCCATTTAAAGGCTTTAATTTCGAATATTCTTTTTTCAGCTTCATCTTTAGATTCTAATGTGACCGTGGTACTTTTTTGCTTGCCCTGATTTAAGATATACATTTGTACAGGATCAACTGAAACGCCAGCTTGTGTTCCTGACACATAACATATCGAAGAAATTAAAAAAGCGATTATTTTTTTCATGTCTTCACCTTCTTTTTTATAATTCTTAGCATTGCATTTAAAAAAAACCTAACCCGACACGATGATCAAGTTAGGTTTTATAACAGCATTAATAGAACACTTTGATACGATAAGTGTCAGTATATGTACCCGCGCGTTGGAATGCACTCACAGCAGAGTTATTCACTGAAACGGTATAAACATCATCCGCTAGACCGTTGTGATTTGAATTACCCCATGGGATAGCCCCACCGCCTGCTTTAGTTGTACCGATTGTAGTTGATACACGTACACTACTATCATCTTCATGTTTGACATAAGTACTCGCAGAAGTACCTGTGTTTGCTGTTTGAATATTCAAGGTATAATGCGTATTACTTCTAACGGTATAGTTTGAGGTTTTGGCACCCCCATCTTTACTTAAAGTAATTGCTGATCCCCCTAAAATTTCACATTTTTTAGGTATTTCTAATTTAATTGGAATATCTTTTTCACAACCTAAAGTTGTACAGTTGCCCCAATTATAACCACCACCTCTTGCTGCTTCATCCTCTGCATAAACGCCTGTTGAACAAACACCGAGTACTAAGACTGCTAACGCAGCTTGTGTCATATTATTCATGGTCTTCTCCATTTCTTTATAAAAAAGAATATGCATTTGTAAGAGTTTTAACGATTACCCTGTTAACTCTTTGTTCCGTGAGTAATCTTGTGTAACCGTTAAGCCATCTTAAGATGCTTGATCAAAAAAAACACAATAGCGATATTATTCACAATATATTTATTAACTATTTATATTTACTTACAAATACTCAAAGTTATTTATTTTTATCAAGTTTTTTTATATAAATTTGAACTCAATTTAGGAGTTTTCAAATATTAAAAAATATCTGAATCAAAACCCCAGATAACATAAAGCAAAACAATATATAGAAGTTTGATTTTATTGATTTTTTTAAAAAAAATATCACTTACACAAACGTCCATTAAAGTTACTTAACTTACAAAACTATGCAATTTAATTCATATTTAATAGAAATAATGTGACTTTGTTATCATTTTTATAATATTTTTCAATAAATTTATCATTTTTTGTTATTTTGTTGAAATTAATCAAATTATTCTTAATTTTGAAAAAATCCTTTTAAAATCAATAGAAAATAAAATTTTTTATCTAAAATCATATTCAACTTTAATTACTCAAGGCGATTTAACAAACCATCTGTTACCTGATAGATTTGCCCATTTCCAAAATCAATTTGTTTTTTTTCGCCATGCAAGCTTGGAAAGCCAACAATATTTTCAAGTTGAGGTGAACGTTGGAATTGACCTGTTTTAGGGTTATACATCCAATAAATAAACCGTTTATCTTCCACTTTATATGTATTTGAAATATCAGATAAAACTACATCATAGTAACCATCAAAATTGATATCCATATAGCCGATACTTTTAGGATAAGCATCAAAATTGGTCAGGCTTTGCACTACTTTATGATCTAATTTGTTAATCACATCAACTTGCTTTAAGCGATCAGTTACAGCTAAATTGATATTTTTTAAACCATAAAATTTAAAGACAAAGCGTAGTTTTTCAGCAGCTTTAAATGCGGGTTCAAATTGGATTGGCGTTTTCAATGAACTGTGCAAAGCACTGAATGTAGACGCCATATTTCCAGTATTGGCATCTAAATGCCCACTAAGCTGATATTGCTCAGATGAAGCGGAATCACCATTCACTTTGACAGATTTTAAATGAAGTTGATCTGCTTTTTGCGAACCTTTAAAAGCCACCACATTCTGATCTCTCAAATCATAAAGCGTGCCATGTGGATTCCAAATGCCTGCGTATAAATCAAGGAAATAACGACCTTCAACAGAACGTAACATGCGCTGCATAGAAACACGTACATTACTAAGCGGCTCAAATTTTGCACTATTTGTAGACTCTTGAGACCAAGCTACAGAAGAAAAAGAAAATACACTTATACTTATTAATAATTTTATATTCATTGTTCAATACATCCAATTATGCGGAATATAAAATAATGTATCATAAAAAAAGCCACTCATTTGAGCGGCTTTTTTCTTATCGTTTACCAAAGTAAAAACTTAGTTTTTCTCTTTATCTACGATTTTGTTTGCTTGAATCCAAGGCATCATAGAACGAAGTTTATTACCCGTTACTTCGATCCCATGTTCAGCATTTTGACGGCGACGCGCAGTCATAGATGGATAATTCAATGCACCTTCTTGAATGAACATTTTTGCATATTCACCCGATTGGATGCGCTTAAGTGCATTACGCATTGCTTCACGAGACTGTTCGTTAATAACTTCAGTACCCGTTACATACTCACCATATTCAGCATTGTTTGATACTGAATAATTCATGTCCGCAATACCGCCTTCGAACATTAAATCAACAATTAATTTAAGTTCATGTAAGCATTCGAAATATGCCATCTCTGGTGAATAACCTGCTTCAACCAAAGTTTCATAACCCATTTTAACCAATTCAACTGCACCACCACAAAGTACTGCTTGCTCACCAAAAAGGTCAGTTTCAGTTTCTTCACGGAATGAAGTTTCGATAATACCAGTACGACCACCACCTACGCCTGAAGCGTAAGAAAGCGCGACATTACGCGCATTACCAGACGCATCTTGGTGAATGGCGATTAAGTCAGGAACACCAGAACCACGTTGGAATTCTGAACGTACTGTATGTCCTGGTGCTTTAGGTGCAACCATAATCACATCTAAGTCAGCACGTGGCACAACTTGGTTATAAAGAACCGAGAAACCGTGTGCAAATGCTAAAGTCGCACCTTGCTTGATATTTGGTTCAATCACATCACGATAAAGTTGTGATTGAAACTCATCTGGTGTCAAAATCATCACAACGTCAGCTTGAGCAACTGCAGCAGGAACTTCAGCAACTTTAAGACCTGAATTTTCAGCTTTCTTCCAAGAAGTAGAGTTGGCACGTAAACCTACAGTTACGTCAACACCTGAGTCTTTAAGGTTAAGCGCATGTGCATGACCTTGTGAACCGTAACCAATAATGGCTACTTTTTTAGCTTGGATGATAGATAAGTCACAGTCTTTATCATAAAAAATTTGCATTGCTGTCTCCGCTTAAATGCTTTTGTGTTCTTTCAAACTTAATCAACTAAGACTAAGCTCCCCCTTTCCTTGATTTAAGAAGGGGATGAATTGGGAATATAAAATTAAACTGTTAAAACTTTTTCGCCACGTGCGATGCCTGAAACACCTGAACGCACCACTTCAAGAATGGTATTTTCAGCCAGAGCATCAATAAAACCATCCAGTTTTTCGGTGGTTCCTGCAATTTGAATTGTATAAGTTGTTGGTGAAACATCTACGATCTGAGCACGGAAAATATCTGCTGTGCGCTTAATTTCAGCACGTGATGAACCCAATGATTTGACTTTAATCAACATCAACTCACGTTCAATGTGCGCCCCTTCAGACAAATCCACCACTTTAACCACTTCAACCAATTTATTCAGTTGTTTGGTAATTTGCTCAATTTTATGATCATCACCATACGTGGTTAGCGTAAGACGTGACATGGTCGAATCTTCGGTAGGCGCAACATTTAAAGTTTCAATGTTATAACCACGCTGAGAAAACAAACCCACCAAACGTGAAAGCGCACCTGCCTCATTTTCTACAAGTACAGAGATAATATGTCTCATGCTGTACGCTCCCCTTTTCCTAACCACATATCCTGCATAGACTGACCTGCAATCAGCATTGGATAAACATGTTCTGTACGGTCAACCATCACATTAATGAACACGCACTTATCATTAATCGCCATCGCTTCTTCAAGCTTAGATTCCAGCTCATCTGCATGATCAATTTGAATACCCACATGCCCATAAGCTTCCATGAGTTTGGCAAAATCAGGCAATGAATCGATATAAGAACTTGAGTGACGTCCTTCATAGTTCATATCTTGCCACTGTTTTACCATACCCAAGGCTTGGTTATTCAAGCATAAAATTTTCACATTTAAGCCATATTGCTTACATGTTGATAATTCTTGGATACACATCTGAATAGACGCTTCACCTGTAATACATACTACTTGCTGATCTGGAAAGGCCAGCTTGGCTGCCATGGCATAAGGTAAACCAACACCCATCGTGCCTAGACCGCCCGAGTTAATCCATTGGCGTGGACGCTTATAGGTATAGTAATTAGCACCAAACATTTGATGCTGACCGACATCGGAAGTAATAATAGCTTCACTTTTTGTAATGCGATCTAATGCTTGAACCACTTGTTGTGGTTTCATTACACCATTAACGCCTGCTTCATAACGTAATCCATGAACCTTGCGCCATTCATTGATCTGTGACCACCATGCCGCAATTGCTTCCGGATTTGGTTTTGAAACATTCATTTGTTTCAACTGTACTAACATTTCTTGCAGTACAGGTTCAACTGCACCCACGATTGGAATGTGGGCCATAATCGTTTTTGAAATCGTCGCTGGGTCGATATCAATATGAATCACTTTGGCATTTGGACAAAATTTTGCAGGGTTGTTGGTGACACGGTCATCGAAGCGAGCCCCAATACACAAAATCACATCTGCATTGTGCATGGTCATATTGGCTTCATACGTACCATGCATGCCCAACATACCAATGAATTGCTCATCATCTCCAGGGAAAGCACCCAAACCCATTAAAGTATTGGTGACTGGATAATTTAACAGATGTGCAAGCTCAGTCAGTAGTTCAGAAGCATTACCTTGAACCACACCACCACCTGAATAGATGATAGGACGTTCAGCACTAATTAATTCTTCAATCGCTTTACGAATTTGACCCGAATGACCACGGTGCGGTGGCTGATATGAACGCATCTTTACTTTTTCAGGATATTCGTAAGCAAACTTGTCCACAGGATTCGTCACATCTTTTGGAATATCGACAACCACAGGACCTGGACGGCCTGAAGCTGCAATATAGAAGGCTTTTTTAATAATCCCAGGAATTTCACTCGCATGACGTACTTGAAAACTATGTTTTACAATCGGACGAGAAACACCGACCATATCAGTTTCTTGGAATGCATCTTCGCCAATTAAATGTGAAGCAACCTGACCAGACAAAATCACCATTGGGATTGAGTCCATATAGGCTGTTGCAATAGGCGTTACTGTATTGGTGGCACCAGGGCCAGATGTGACGAGAACAACGCCCGTCTTACCTGTAACACGTGAATATGCATCTGCCATATGACCAGCAGCTTGCTCATGACGTACAAGGTAATGATTGATTTTTTCTTGTTGAAAGAGCGCATCATAAATATGAAGTACTGCGCCGCCTGGATACCCAAAAACATGTTCAACGCCTTCGTCCGCTAATGCGCGAACAAGCATTTCACCACCAGATAAAAGTTCCAACGTGATTCACCCTAATATTTTTTCACTGTGTTATGGGAGACATAAACAGTGATTCATTCATTTAATTGTGCGCTCTGTTATAGCACACATATTTCATAGTTTTCGCAGCAATAGGAAAAAAATCTGGTCTGTTTGCTGTTTGAGCAAAATGAGACCTCAAACGTATTGGGATAAATACATTTGGTTGTTTACTCTGTTCACTTTCTCGGCTAGAGAGAGTGCCCATTGCATGACATGATATTTATTCGAAGGGTGATCAAATAAATACATATAAAACTACAGTGAGCATTTTTGTGGTTTCGACTGTTAAAGTCAAGTTGAAAGATTGGCTTTTTTTTGTTTATTTACAAGCTTGTGGTTTTTTAGATTAAATCCTTTGCTTTTAAAATGTTCATGAAGTTATATTTTGCTAGAAAAACCAAGCACTTCGCTAAGTCCAAGAAATTATTAATAAAAAAATATTATATATTGAATAAGTTATTCTCATCAATTTTTAGAATTGATTGAATAGTTTAAAATAGACATGGTTACAATTGATCAAGCATTAAACAACACCATTATAGAAGACGGTTTAAGTTTTTAATTCTATGATCATTAAAGATTAAGGCAAGAACATTATCGTTTGGATAAAAAACCTGTTGCTTGTGACTGCTTTTTATTCGCTTATTCTTTCTGCTCTTTAATCAAAAACAGATAAAATAACCCAACTTTATTCTGTCGATTTAAATACTATACGAGTAATGATTAAAATAAGGAACTACTCATCATGCCATCTTCTTTTCCTGTCATTAAAATCACGTTTATCCCACTCTGCTTAATATTGAGTTTGGGTTCTACCTCAAGTTTTGCCAAAGAATATTATAAGTGGGTTGATGCCAAAGGCTCTACCCACTACACCACCACACCTCCTCCAAAATCAGCTCAGAAAAAAGGTAAAGTGGAAACGTACGGCTGGAATTCGGCTTCAACACTGACGTCGCCCAATCGTTCAGAAAATTCAACTGCACATGAGGCTGCAAAAGAAGCGGAAAAAGCAGCTCAAGAAAGTAGACCTGTGGTCGAAATCCCGCAAATTCCAGAGAGTGCAATTCCTCCAGCACCCTCCATGCGTGAAGCAGATCGCATTCAAAACCCAACGAGTAATTATTGATAGAGCGGACAATCTATTTTCAAGCGTACTTCTGCTTTTGAGCTTTAAATAACTTTTATATTTTATGCGTTATGTCTCGCGCAAAATTCACTTTTAGGTGCATTTTGCGCTATGCTGTGCAACAAACTTTTTAACCCTTGTTCTTTATATACGTATATGACTATTTCTCACATTGACCCTGAATATCAAGCCAGTGCGATAGAACCTACAGTCCAACAGGATTGGGAATCTCGCAAAGCCTTTAAAGTTGCCGATACTGTTGAAGGAAAGCATCGATACATCCTCTCGATGTTCCCTTATCCGAGTGGCAAACTGCATATGGGTCATGTGCGTAATTATACGATTGGTGATGTGATCAGCCGTTTTTATCGTTTAAAAGGTGAAACTGTGCTGCAACCTATGGGTTGGGATGCTTTTGGTTTACCCGCTGAAAATGCTGCAATTGCACATCAAGTTGCACCAGCAAAGTGGACCTTTGAAAATATCGCGTATATGCGTGATCAGCTCAAAAAACTAGGATTATCTGTAGATTGGGATCGTGAATTTGCGACCTGCACACCTGAGTATTACCACTGGGAACAATGGCTATTTGTTCAGTTATATAAGAAAGGGCTTATTTACCGTAAACTTTCCACCGTAAACTGGGATCCAGTCGATCAGACTGTTCTTGCCAATGAACAAGTTGAAAATGGTCGGGGTTGGCGTTCGGGTGCATTGGTTGAAAAACGTGATATTCCCATGTATTACTTCCGCATTACCGATTATGCACAAGAATTATTAGACGATTTAGATTCGCTTAAAGATGGTTGGCCGCAACAAGTTTTAACCATGCAACGCAACTGGATTGGTCGTTCACAAGGGATGGATGTCACTTTCCCTTCTGCAAATACTGAAATTTATGCAGAAGGCTTAAGCGTTTATACCACACGTCCTGATACCTTAATGGGTGTGAGTTATGTGGCTGTTGCTGCTGAGCATCCCATTGCACTTAAAGCGGCTGCCCTTCAATCAGAAGCCGGTCATCCTGAACTTGCTGCATTCATTGAAGAATGTCGTATGGGTTCAGTGGCCGAAGCTGACCTCGCTGTTGCCGAGAAAAAAGGCATGGCCACAGGTTTGTTTGTAAAACATCCTGTATCGGGTGAAGAAGTTCCGGTTTGGATTGCCAACTATGTCTTAATGTCGTACGGTTCTGGTGCGGTGATGGGTGTACCTGCACACGATGAACGTGACTTCGAATTTGCCAATAAATTCGGTCTTCAAATCACTCAAGTGATTGACAATGCCAAAGCAGATGATGGCGAATATGATTCAACCACATGGCAAGATTGGTACGGCGCGAAAGAAGGTAAACTAATCCATTCAGGTGACTTGAATGGCTTAACCATTCAAGAAGCATATGATGCATTATTAGCTAAACTTGAGCCGCAACAACTGGCAAACCCGAAAGTTCAGTTCCGCTTACGTGACTGGGGTGTATCCCGCCAGCGCTATTGGGGTTGTCCAATTCCAATGATCAACTGTAATACCTGTGGTCAAGTCCCTGTCCCTGAAGAACAACTTCCTGTGATTCTTCCAACAGACGTAGTTCCAGATGGTTCAGGCAACCCTTTAAATAAAATGCCTGAATTCTATGAAACTCAATGTCCAAGCTGTGGTGGCGATGCACGTCGTGAAACAGACACCTTAGATACGTTCGTCGAATCGTCTTGGTATTATGCGCGTTACGCATCTCCAGACTTTACAGGCGGCATGGTTAAACCAGAAGCTGCACAATCTTGGTTACCTGTGAATCAATACATTGGTGGTGTAGAACATGCCATCCTTCATTTACTCTATGCACGTTTCTTCCATAAACTCATGCGTGATGAAGGTGTGGTTCAAGGCAATGAGCCTTTCACTAACCTCTTAACGCAAGGGATGGTTTTAGCAGATACGTTCTATCGCGAAGCTGAATCTGGTAAAAAAACGTGGTTTAACCCAGCGGATATTGAATTAGAAAAAGACGAAAAAGGTCGTATTCTTTCTGCAAAATATACGGGAGACGGTCAAGAAGTTGTGGTTGGCGGTCAAGAAAAAATGTCGAAGTCTAAAAATAACGGCATCGACCCGCAATCCATTATCGACCAGTACGGTGCAGACACCGCACGTGTGTTTATGATGTTTGCTGCTCCACCTGACCAATCCCTTGAATGGTCTGATGCGGGCGTTGAAGGTTCAAACCGTTTCTTAAAACGTGTATGGCGTTTAGCAACAGGCTTCTTAGAAAAAGACTATTCAGTAAATCCTCTTGATCTTGCTCAACTGTCTACAGAAGCACAAGACTTGCGTCGTAAGACGCATGAAACCATTCAAAAAGTGGGCGATGACATCGAGCGTCGTCATGCGTTTAATACTGCGATTGCTGCAATGATGGAATTGCTCAATGCAAACAATAAGTTTGAAGTAAAAAATGATCAAGACAGTGCTGTTGCACGTGAATCTATTACCACGCTTTTAACATTACTCGCACCTTTTGCGCCACATTTAAGCCAAGTTTTATTGGCTGAATTTGGAATTGAGTTAACCTCTGCCCTTTTCCCAAGCGTTGATGAGTCTGCCTTAACTCGAAACACGCAAACCATTGTGGTTCAAGTGAATGGTAAACTGCGTGGTAAACTTGAAGTTGCTGTTGATCTTTCTAAAGATGAAATATTAGCTTTGGCAAAAGCTTTGCCTGAAGTACAACAATTCTTAACTGGTGCAACCAAAAAAGAAATTGTAGTACCGAATAAACTGGTCAACTTAGTGGTTTGATCACTATAAAATCGCTTCTGGTTTTAATGTGAAGACTTTATTTCCAAGGATGCGAGTTGGACTCTTATCTGATGGAATAGATTTCTGAGCGGTTAATACCAGCAAGAATTTTAAGCAATACAACAAAAACCAAACAAAGCCCGTTGTCAATCAACGGGCTTTGACTCTAAAATCAAGCAGATTTTAAAAATGATGATTCACATGGATCATTCACTCTGATGATTCAATCTATATTTAAGATGAAGAATTTCACAAAGGAAAAAGCATGCATTTAGTTCAACGTGTGGCAGCGATTGTATTAACCTTGGGTTTAAGTGCCAGCTTGGTCGGCTGTGGTTTTCACTTAAAAGGAACAAATCCGACGACTGCTCCTGTCGCATATTCTAAAATGCGTTTAGTGCTTCCCAACAATACCGAAGAACTACAAGAAAAATTGGCGGTCTACTTAGGTGCAACGGGTATTCAACTGAGTGAAAACCCAGATGCCTATGTATTGCGTGTACTCGATTACACCCCACAACGTCATGAACTCAACGGTAAATTGGTTGAAACCTTACTCCGTCTGACCGTAACATTTCGTATAGAAGATGCACAAGGTCATCCTGTGACAGAGCCACGCACTATTACTGCTTCTCGCAGTTATCAATACAATGTGGAAACGGTTAACACAGATGATCAAGAACAAAAATATTTAAATCAGGTCATTATTGATGATTTGGCTCAGCAAATTGTCCGTCAAATCGCGTCAAATCGCTTACCTAAAGTCGTGACCAAATCTAGCTCATCCACCACTCAGCCTGAATAGACAGCGTTTATGAAACTTGACTACGCTCAAGCCCTCAAACGTGTAGATGAAGCGCGTGGGGCTTGGATTATGTACGGTCAAGAACCGTTACTAGAGCAAAATTTACTGGATGCTTTTCGTAAGACTTGGCACAAGCAAGAAATTGAGCGTCAACGTTACGATATCAGTAATACCATTGACTGGAAAAATGTATTTAATGCTTTAAATAGTTTATCGCTTTTTTCGAATCAACTTGCCATTGAAGTGCATGGCCAGATTAAGCCCGATGCCAACGGCATTAAACAACTTAAAAGCTATATTCAGCATAATGAACAAAACCTGTTACTGGTGGTCATGCCCAAACAGGACAGCAGTAGTTTAAAATCGAGCTTTTTCCAAGTCATTGATGCCAATGGCGTTACAGTGCCGTTAACCGCAAATTATCCGCAAGATCGGCAACGTATTTTAAAGATTGAAGCAGAAAAACTGGGCATTAAGCTGGCCAACGATGCATGGCAGTGGCTTGAACAGCATCATGAACATAATTTATTGGCGGCAAAAAATAGTTTAATGCGTGTGAGTGACACGTTTGCAGAAGTTGATCTAATTCAAATCGAGCATCTACATTCATGTTTACAAGATCAATCACGTTATACCACCTATGATTTAAACGATTCCCTGCTTGCTGGGAATCTTGCTCAAGCCATTAAAATTTTTCAATATTTAATGGCATCAGGTGAGCCAATGAGCCTGATTCTATGGAGCATTAGCAAAGAAATGCGCTTATTAATGCAACTGTTTGAACAACCACAAAATGCTTTACAACTCGGAATCTGGAAAAATAAAGTCAGTCAATATCAACAAGCATTACGACGTTTAAATCCAAACTGTTTTTTAACTTGGCCTGCACTTTTATTAAGAATCGATGCTTCAATTAAAGGTTTAGGTTTTGAGAATGCCGAGCATTTGGTTCTGCAAGCCATTAGCAGTATGTGTGGTCAACGTTTATTTGTTGAATAAAGTGGTTCCTCATAAAACTACTTTTTGCTGATTAATTTTGAATCATCCACTTGCCTTCAGAATAAATCCGACTCTCGAATCTTGCTCAACTGATCACCCTAATAATAATTCTCATTTGTTTTAAAAAGTTCACGCTTTATCCTTATTTAGCTTTTATAATTCGTTAAATTTTCTTGATTTACATGCCTATTATGCCAAAAATAAAATCATCCAAGATAGTCATTGCTGTGATCTGTATTCTTGCGCTTGCAGTAACGGCATGGTTTTTTTTAAAACCGAAACAACAACAACCGCAATATATTAGCACTGAAGTCGTTCGTGCAGATATTGAAGACTCAGTACTGGCAACTGGGGTACTTGAAGCCACCAAAATGGTCAGTGTAGGCGCGCAGGTTTCAGGTCAGGTTAAAAAAATGTATGTAGTATTAGGCGACCAAGTTAAACAAGGTCAACTGATTGCTCGAATTGACTCTATTCGTCAAGAAAATGACTTAAAAACCGCCGAAGCCAATATTAAAAATCAACAAGCGCAACTGGCTGTAAAACAGGCAAATCTCGCTAAAGTTCAAGCAGAATATCAACGTCAACAAGCGATGTTCGCGCAAGATGCAACTTCTCGAGCAGAATTAGAATCAGCTTTAGCCAGTTACAAAACAGCACAAGCTGAAATTTTAGCTATGAATGCACAGATTGAGCAATCTCGTCTCACTTTAGCCACCGCCAAAGAAGATTTAGGCTACACCCAAATTGTGGCACCCATGGATGGCACAATTGTCGCGATTGTGACTGAAGAAGGTCAAACTGTGAATGCAAATCAAAGTGCACCGACCATTGTGAAGTTGGCAAAACTGGATACCATGACCATTAAGGCTGAAATTTCAGAAGCTGATGTGATGAAAGTTGAACAAGGTCAGACGGTCTATTTCACCACCTTAGGAAATAGTGATAAAAAACATTATGCAAAATTACGTCAAGTAGAACCTGCACCCAATTCAATTAATACCGAAACCAGTAACTCTTCGACTTCATCGTCAAGTACGGCCGTTTATTATAATGCGCTTTTTGACGTGCCGAATGAAGATGGCAAATTACGTATTGATATGACTGCACAGGTTTATATTGTATTGAATGAGGCCAAAAATGTTCTCACCATTCCTGCCTCAGCCATTCAAAGCTCAAATCGCCCACAAGGCAAACGTAGCGAACGCAGTAGTCAAACAAATTCAGAAAAACAACAAACCTCAAACGACGATACCACCCATCAAAACCAGCGCCCAACACGCTTAGAATTATCGACTGAAGAAAAAGCTTTAATTGAACAAGGTAAAGCATCTAGAGCCATGGTTCGCGTGTTACAGCCAGATGGAACAGCAAAACCTCAACCGGTATTGATTGGTTTAAACAACCGCGCTACAGCTCAAGTCATCAAAGGTTTAAAACTCGGTGACAAAGTGGTCATTGCAGATGGTTCAGATACATCAAATGATTCTGCTAAACGTAGCAACCGTTCAGGCGGCGCTGGCCCGATGAGAATGTAATCATGACTCAAACTCAGCAAGCTTTGCTTAAGGTCACAAATTTGACCCGTGAATTTCCCGCAGGGGAAAACACCATTCAAATTTTAAAGGGCATTAATTTAGAAATTTACTCTGGAGAACTGGTTGCGATTGTAGGTCAATCAGGGTCAGGTAAATCGACTTTAATGAATATTCTGGGATGTTTAGACCAACCTACCGCGGGCAGTTACCAAGTTGAGGGCCGAGAAACACGTAAACTAGAGCCTGATGAACTGGCACAACTGCGCCGTGAATACTTTGGTTTTATTTTCCAGCGTTATCATTTATTGGGGGATTTGAGTGCTGCGGGAAATGTAGAAGTCCCTGCAATTTATGCGGGCGTAGATGCTGCTGCTCGTCAGCAACGCTCAACTCAGTTATTGACAGATTTAGGCTTGGCTGAAAAAACTCAAAATCGCCCCAGTCAACTTTCTGGCGGTCAGCAACAACGTGTTTCAATTGCCCGCGCCTTGATGAATGGTGGTGATGTCATTTTGGCCGATGAACCTACTGGCGCATTAGACAAAAATAGCGGTATTGAAGTAATGCGTATTTTACGTGAACTGAATGCCAAAGGTCACACCATCATTTTAGTCACGCACGATCATAATGTTGCCAAAAATGCCTCACGCATTATTGAAATCAGTGATGGTAATATTATTTCAGACCGTGCCAATATTCCTGAAACAGACGGCGAAATGCTTGAGAAACAGCAGCTTGATCGTACCCCACAAAAGAAAACACCCTCTTGGCGCTCTGCAGCAGACCGACTGGCTGAAGCCTTCCACATGGCTTTACTGGCCATGAATGCCCACCGCATGCGTACTTTCTTGACCATGCTTGGGATTATTATTGGTATTGCCTCAGTTGTTTCCGTTGTTGCGCTTGGCAATGGTTCTCAAAAACAGATTTTAGAAAATATTAGTAGCTTAGGCACCAATACCATTACTGTATATCAGGGGCGTGGTTTTGGTGATAATTCCAGATCCTCACAAAGTAAAACTCTGATTCCAGCCGATGCAGATGCACTTTCCGAGCAACCTTATGTAGATGGTGTCAGCCCTTCAGTTAACAACAGTATTACTGCTCGTTTTAAAGATATCGAAGCATCCACTACAGTGAATGGCGTCAGTGAAGACTTTTTCTATGTTAAAGGAATGACCTTTCAAGCGGGTCAGCCTTTTGACAAAGAAGCTGTCACTGAGCGCGCTCAAGATGTCGTCATTGACGACAACACCAAAAATACTTTTTTCCCCGATGGCACCAATCCTGTCGGGCAAGTCATTTTACTGGGTAGTGTACCCAGTCGCATTATTGGCATCATTGATGCACAAAAATCGATGATGGGGAATTCGGATAGCCTGAATGTTTATCTACCCTACTCGACTGTGATGAGCCGTATGCTGGGACAAGCCAATGTGCGCAGTATTATTGTTCGGGTCAAAGATGAATACCCGAGTGCTGCTGCTGAAAATGCGATTCTCAATTTACTGGTGCAGCGTCACGGTGCACAAGATGTATTTACACAGAACTCAGACAGTATTCGTGAAACCATTCAACAAACCACTCAGACCATGACCTTGCTGGTGTCTGCAATTGCCGTTATTTCTCTAATTGTTGGTGGTATTGGTGTAATGAATATCATGCTGGTTTCTGTGACGGAACGAACTCAAGAAATTGGGGTTCGCATGGCCGTCGGTGCACGCCAAAGTGATATTTTGCAACAATTCCTGATTGAAGCGGTACTGGTGTGTATCTTGGGTGGCATTTTAGGCGTACTTCTATCCTTGGGGATTGGGCAGTTAATCAGCCACTTTGCTGGCGGCACCTTCCAAATGGCTTACTCGACCACCTCTATTGTTGCCGCTTTTATTTGTTCAAGCATGATTGGAATTGTGTTTGGTTTTATTCCCGCCCGTAATGCAGCACAGCTTAACCCTGTCGATGCACTGTCCCGCGAATAAGGATACTCAAAAATGCACATTAATTTTACCAAACTTGCCGCTACCTTGATGTTAAGTGGAACACTAGTCGGTTGTGCGGCAGTGGTGAAAACTCCCTATCAGCAACCCAATGTCAATATTCCAGTCAGCTTTCAGAACAACAAAGCACTCAATCAACAGGTCCATGCCGATGTATATGCAGATCAATGGTGGACGCTGTTTGGGGACATGCAGCTCAATCAATTGGTCAATCAGGTTCTATCAACCAATACTGATTTGGCTGTTGCGGGTATTAATTTACAACAAGCTCGCTTACAAGCAGGCTTAGCTGCAAATCAGCAAGGGCCACGCGTGAGTTCCAGTGTCTCGACTGGACATAATATTGATTTAAATTCAGGTGATAATTCTTCACGCGGTTTGTCTTTAAATGGTGGGGTGAGTTATGAGGTCGACTTATTTGGGAAATTAGCCCGTCAAACTGAAGTCAGTCAATGGGAAGCACTTGCGACAGAACAAGATTTGCAAAGTACCGCACAAAGCTTAATTGCGACCACCGCAAATTTATACTGGCAACTAGGTTATCTCAATGAGCGTTATCAAATTGCTCAACAAAACTTGGCCAGTACCCAAAAAACTTATGAACTGGTCCGCAGTCAATATCGTGCTGGCGCAGTGTCAGGTTTAGATTTAACCGCGGCAGAACAGTCTGTTCAAAGCCAAAGAGCCAGCTTGAGTCAAATTGAGCAATTACGAGTAGAAAGCCGTACTGCTTTGGCTGTTCTCATGCAAATGCCTGTACAGCAACTCAGCATTCAAGAGCCCAGTCGATTATCCCAAATTGCTTTACCGGTTATTTCAGCAGGTTTACCCGCAGATTTGTTATCACGTCGTCCAGACTTACAAGCCTCTGAACTACGTTTACGCAAAGCTTTAGCCACTAAAGATGCCACCAAAGCCAGTTATTATCCCTCGATCAGTTTGACTGGAAATTTAGGTTCATCGAGTACCTCGCTAAGTCATTTATTGCAAAATCCTGCTTTAACTTTGGGTGCCAGCCTAAGCCTACCTTTTCTACAATATAACGATATGAAAAAAGATTTGGCAATCAGCGACTTAGATTATGAAAAATCGATTTTACAATATCGTCAAACTTTATATCAGGCCTTTGCCGATGTAGAAAATGCACTTTCTGCACGCAGTGAACTGAATAAACAAGTGGCGTTACAAGAACGAAATGTTCAACTGGCTGAAAAAACTGAGCGTTTAACTGAAGTTCGTTATCGTAATGGTGCCATTGCGCTTAAAAATGTATTGGATGCACAAGAAACCACACGTAACGCACGTCTATCTTTGGTTCAGACCAAACAAAGCCAATACAATGCTTATGTCACTTTGATGCAAGCTTTAGGCGGAAGTCCGATTAAAACTTTGCCTTAAAATATCGTTTTTATATTTTTAAAAGCCCATAAACAACAAAGCCTCTATCGTAGAGGCTTTATTGTTTAGACTATTTTAATCTTTAAAAAGGAACCAATAAAACTAAAAACCAAGACGATAATATTGATAGGTCAAACCATTTTCTTTATAAACGTCGTAACTTCTTTGCTTAAAATCAGAGACCCATTGCTTGCCAGAAAACCCTGCAATATGACCATAGGTATGTTTACTGGTTCGGTTAATAATATAGATATCACCTTCTTTAGGTTCATCAAATTTAGGACTGATTTGTCGATAACCAATTTTCATTAAAGTATTCCCCCAATCTGCAGCAGCAACAGGATGACTTTTAAATTGAGCTCCCGCAGACTCCAAGGCAATACGAATACTCTTGGCACATTTTTGAGTACTGGTTTGAGTGGTAATACTTTTTAATTTTTGAATAAATTTATCAATATCAATGCGCTGATTATTGGCAGAACTATAATTCTTATACTTTGATGGTTCGGGTTTATTCATCGTTTCAAAATCGGCATCAGCGCTATAGTTTTGCCCTGCTTTCTTTGAACGAATCATGATTTCTGTGGCTGCAGGTGCATAAACATCATGCAAAGCTACATGTTGATCATAAATCATTTAAACCTCTAAACTTGCTTTGAACATCAGAATCATCTTTGGCAATACATCTCTGTGCTGATTTATGCGCTCAGGATGTTAACCTCAGAGCATTTTTTTTTCATAAAAAAAATGTAAGATATTTTTGCTTTGTTAATACAGATCACTTAAGCCACTCTTTTTGTTTTATTTTTAAAATTGCAAAAAATGAAAAATAAAATTGATTCCATTTAATATCTATCCGATTTTATCTACCTTTATTTGATGACTTAAGAAAATTTTGAATAGATTGATTTGTTATCTCTCTTTCACATTTGTGATTTCTTCAGTATTCCTGCACCCCAATTAGTCCATACGACGCTTAAAAACCCCATCAGTTTAGTATAAACTGACCCGTTCACTTGACTCCATTTTTAGCAGAGCTGTTATTGATTACTCTTAATTAATTGGCAGACGCTTTGGGGAATTTAACTTTTTGGAATTTTTATGAAAGCGTATTTAGACCTTTTACAACACATTCTCGATAACGGTGGCGACAAAGGCGATCGTACTGGAACGGGCACACGCTCTGTGTTCGGTCATCAAATGCGCTTTGATCTTTCTCAAGGTTTTCCGTTATTAACCACAAAAAAAGTGCATTTTCGTTCTATTGTCATTGAACTGTTATGGTTCCTCAAAGGCGACACAAATGTTCAATATCTTAAAGATCACAAAGTGTCCATTTGGGATGAATGGTCTACCGCAGAGCAAACAGCACGTTTTGGTCGCCCTGAAGGTGAACTAGGACCCGTGTATGGACATCAGTGGCGTAATTTTGGTGCGACCCAAAAAGCAGACGGTTTATATGAGAAAAATGGTTTTGACCAGATTGAATGGCTGATCAACGAAATAAAAACCAATCCGAATTCACGTCGTTTAATCGTGTCAGGCTGGAATCCACATGAAGCCGGAAATGTTGCACTACCACCTTGCCATACCTTATTTCAATTCTTCGTACAGGACAACAAACTGTCTTGTCAGTTATACCAACGTAGCGCAGATGTGTTCTTGGGCGTGCCGTTCAATATTGCCAGCTATGCCCTTCTTACGCATATGATTGCACAAGTCTGCGATCTGGGTGTGGGTGACTTTGTCTGGACAGGTGGTGACACACACTTATATGTAAACCATTTTGAACAAGCCAAATTACAATTGAGCCGCGAACCTTTAACTCTTTGTCAATTGAAGTTAAACCCTGAAATTAAAAATATTTTTGACTTCAAATTTGAAGATATTGAAATTGTTGGTTATGAATCTCATGCAGGAATTAAAGCACCCGTGGCAATCTAATTTTGTTTGATTTAATCGTTTAAAAGATGATTTCAAACGATTGAAAAAAAATCCTTTTCGTTCCTTCTTTCAACTGAAGGAACTTCTAATTCGGAAAAATACATCAAGGTTGAATAATGACATTTCAAAATTTAGAGATTGTACATGTGGTTGCAATGGACAGCCGACGTTGTATTGGTAAGAATAACGATCTACCTTGGCATATTTCCGCAGATCTCAAACATTTTAAAGAAATTACGCAAGGTGGCGTGGTGATTATGGGGCGTAAGACCTTAGAATCTATGGGTCGTGTTTTGCCAAAGCGTGTGAATTGGGTGATTACTCGTGATCGCAATTGGAGCTTTGCAGGAACCAAAGTCGCTTGTTCTATTGAAGATGCTTTAACCCAAGCCATTTGTGATGTACAGACATCTGAAAAAACAAGCACCATTTTTATTATTGGCGGCGGCGAGATTTTCAAGCAAACCCTTGCTATTGCAGATCGTTTAGAGCTAACCCATGTTGAACTTGACGTACAAGGCGATGCACACTATCCCGAAATTCCACCAGAATTTAAAAAAGTAGCCTCTGAACAACATATTGACGACAAATCTGGGATTGCTTTTGAGTTCGCAACCTATCGAAAATAAAGAACATAATCACTTATAACAATTATCTATGCATAACATTGGAAAAAAAGAATTTTTTATAGCTTTGGGTGTGGCTGCACTGCATGGCATATTCAGTCTTTTTGTCATTTTATCGTCTATTTGGTTGTGTCTTGCTTTATGGTTTCAAGAGCCTCTAGGCTGGTTAATGACGCGCTTAGTGATTGGTTTTTGGATTATCTTTGCGCTGAGTATTTTGGGTATTTACGTAACACAGCATTTTTTTAGTCGCTATACCGATGTGCTGATCTATCTGTTGGGTTTTCTGTTTGGGTTATTCTGGTATTTTGGTTTAGAAGCCAAACAAGATCGTGACTGGAATCCTGAAGTGGCTCAAGTGCTCACTTTTGAGCAAAAAAACAATCAGGTGACGCTGCACAATGTACGTAATTTTAGTTGGCACGAAGATGGCAGTTATGATGAACGCTGGGAAACCCGTCATTTTGATTTAAACCAAATTACGGGGGTCAATATCATTACCTCTTACTGGATGGGGCCGCATATCGCACATACCTTGGTCAGTTTTGATTTTGCCAATAACAAACCATTAACTTTTTCGATTGAAATTCGGAAAGAAAAAAATGAAGAATTTTCAACGCTGGGTGGTTTTTTTAGAAAGTATGAACTCAGCCTTGTCGCAGCGGATGAAAAAGACTTAATTTACACCCGCAGCAACACACGAGGTGAACAGGTCTATATTTTTCCCGTGTATATGTCAAAACAAGAACGCAGCGCTTTATTTGAAGAATACTTACACAAGGCGAATGATTTAAAACACCAACCAAAGTGGTATAACACCCTGACCAGTAACTGCACCACCTTGGTTTTCGATATGGTTCAAGCCATCTCTCAACGTCAATTGCCGACGGATTACCGACTCTTGGCTTCGGGATACTTACCCAACTATCTTTATGATTTGAATGCTATTTCTCATGATCTAACCCTCCAAGAATGGTACACAAAAGCCCATGTAAATCCGCGTGTTAGCCAATACAACAACTTGTCCAGTGATGAATATTCAAAGCTGATTCGCCAAGGTGTTCCTGTACCGCAGCAATCAAAAAAAATCCCACCTAGAATTTAAAATATTGCTTTTAACTGGTGGAAAATCATTTTTTTTGCTTATATAACGCTATATTTAAATGAAAATTGAGTATTTCAACATGTTAAACAAATTATTTGCACTGGGCTTATTGGGTAGCACACTGATATTGACAGGTTGTGAATCCATTCCAACATCATCCTCTCATCTAGAAGCGTCTAATTTGATGCAACTCCAGAACCGAACATGGTTCATTACCCAGGTGGGTAACAGTGAGGCGAAGATTATGCCAAATATGCCGAGTCTACAATTTGATGCAGCAACCAAACGTGTTACGGGATCAGATGGCTGTAATCGTCTTATGGGAAGTTATGAAGCTGGTCGAGATACTTTGGTTTTAAGTCAGATAGCTTCTACAAAGATGGCTTGCTTTAATGGTCATCCTGCATCACAAACTTTTAAAGATGCGCTGCCTAAAGTCGCCAATTATCAAGTTTTTGGTAAAACTCTAAAATTGCTTGATCGTCATGGAAACCCGCTGATTCAAATGCAAAGCAATGTCTTAGCACAATAAAATTTTTAAATAGCTTCATTTTAACGATACACAACAAAACTTGTGGCTTACTGAATAATCGCTATATTAAAATAATAGATAAACAAAGGATACGACGATGCAACAAGCCTTATTCGGTGGTGGATGTTTTTGGTGTGTAGAAGCTATATTTTTACAACTTAAAGGTGTAGAAAACGTCGTTAGTGGATATGCTGGAGGTCATACCGAACAGCCCACTTATGATGATATTTGTCGTGGTGATACTCAACATGCAGAAGTCATTTTGATTGATTATGATGAAACTCAAATTAGCTTTATGCAGTTGCTTGATGTCTTTTTTACCACTCATGACCCGACCACACTTAACCGTCAGGGCAATGACGTCGGCACTCAATATCGTTCTGTCATTTATTATTTGAATGAACAGCAACAACAACAGGCACAAAACACAATTGAGGCGCTTCAGACAGAAGGACTCAATATTGTGACAGAACTCAGTCCTGCTCCAAAATTTTACCCTGCTGAAGACTATCATCAGAACTTCTTTGCCAAAAATCCATCCCAAGGCTACTGTAACTTTTCTATTCCCCCTAAACTAATGAAATTGCGCACTAAATTTCAGGACTTATTGAAAGTTGAATAAAAGTTTATTTTGGACAATATATTGTGCAGAATTAAATGGTTTGAATATTAACTTACTTCTCAAATTCAATATTTAAACATAAAAAAAGCGACCTATTTGGTCGCTTTTTTTCGCTCAGTTTTTAGTTATCACTGGCAAATGCAATATCGCTGAGCCCGGCTTCGCTCGCACGAGACATCACTTGTGCCACAGTGTCATAACGTGAATCTTTATCTGCTTTTAAAACGATAGTAGGCTGACGTTCTTCCTGACCCGCTTCCTTCAGTTTACTTTGCAACTCATCCAGTGTTAATACATTACCATCCCATGCAACATCACCACCTGCATTAATACTAATCGTCACACTTTTAGGCGGCAAATCAATAATATCGGCTGTAGTTTTTGGTAAAGTTAATGGAATTGATGGGTTTGCAACGGTGGCTGTCACCAAGAAGATGATCATCAATACCAACATAATATCGATGAGTGGAATGAGATTCATCTCATTCATACCTACATCGTTGTCTTCACCCAATTGAAAGCCCATTAAGCTTGACCTCCAACCAAATTCTCTGAAGTCGCTTTAGTGTTTACTTGAGCAGTTGAGCTGTCTTGTTGCAACATGGTATCAATCAGTAAGCTATGTGCTTGATCTTGTAATTCGTGCGCCAAACCACGGTTCACACGGGTACAAATATTATATGCCAGTACTGCAGGAATCGCGACTGCCAAACCTAAACCAGTCATAATTAAGGCCTCACCTACAGGTGTTGCGACTTGTGCCAAGCCAGCTTGACCACTTTTACCTACTGCAACCAAGGCATGAAAAATACCCCAAACTGTACCAAATAAACCCACAAATGGTGCAAGTGAAGCAATCGTACCCAAAACGGCTACACCTTTTTCAGCCTGCGATTTTTCGGCAGAAATTTGACGCAATAAAGCTTGTTCTGCAACAGCCTTACGTTGCTCAAAATTTAATGGGCTAAATTTTGCTTTTAGTTTGCCTAAAGCTTGAGAAAGTTGAGCATAAGCTTGCTGCTTCAGTTGGCGAGTCCCCATTAAACGTAAAATGAAGATCGTCCATGTCATAATCGACATTGCCAATAATATGAAATACAGTGTTTTACTCACTGCATCAGCATGTTGCCAATAAACTGAAAAGTTCATACTCGAACTCCTAATAAATGTTAGCCGCGTGGATTCAATGTCAATTCAAATGGTTGGTCAGCACTAATTGGATAGGCCACGCCATTTTCTTTGTACGGTTTGAATTTGGAACTACGCACAGAGCGTAAAATCTTTTCATCTAAAGCAGGAAGACCACTTGAACGTGAAATACGGGTAGAGGTTATGACCCCTTTTTCATTCGCTTCAATATGTATCACCACAGTGCGTGTTTGACCGTCTAAATCTTTATTGTTGTAAGACGGTTTTGGTGAACGGCTCCATTGTACCCCTGAACCACCAATCGAAACGCTTTTTGGCGATGGAGGTGCAGATGGCGTAACAGGAGCAGGTTCAGCTTTCGCCACGGCAACAGGTTTTGCCACTTTAGTTTCTGAAATCGTGGTCGTCACTGTCGATTTGACTGGGGCTTCTACTGGCTTAATCACTGGTTTGGGTGTTTCTGCTTTTTTAACTTGTTGAACCTTCTCAACCTTTTTTGGTGGTGGCGGAAGCTGCTTTTCAACAATTTTAACTTGTTTCACTTCTTTGGGCTTTGGCTCTTCTTTTTTGGGTTCAACTTTAGGCTTAGGCGGCAAAGGTTTTGGTGGTTCTTGAATTTTAACAAAACGAACCTTCAAAGGTTGTTTCTCAATCGGTTTTAATTCGGGGGTTTTCATGTTTCCAACCGCCCATAATACAGCCACATGTCCGACCACCACAGCCAAAAGTGCTGTGATTATTTTCTTCTTGATTGGATTGGGATTTGGCATATTTAGAGCTGGAGATGGACTCATTAAAATCATTTACCTAATTCAAGCGATTGTAAATCGAAACAGATTTAAACAATCAAACTCATCGGTTAGTACAATTAAAGCAACGCAATAATAAATGAGAAGTGTTTTCATTTGCAACTATTAATTGAAAACTTTTGATGCGTTTTTTTAATGCCACATAAAAAAGGCGTGCCATGAGCACACCTTTTAAATTGATTATTTAGGCAATTCTTATTGAAAAACAACTGTTTTGTTGCCGTCTACAATCACTCGATCTTCCAAATGCCATCTGACCGCGCGTGCCAAAACATTTCGCTCGACATCTTGTCCAAGTTCACGCAATTGATCAACAGTAAAATCATGATTCACACGCTCTACATCTTGTTCAATAATAGGACCTTGATCTAAATCTGCAGTGACATAATGTGCGGTTGCACCAATCAGCTTCACTCCTTTTTCATGCGCTTGTTTATAAGGGTTAGCACCCACAAAAGCAGGCAAGAAAGAGTGATGAATATTGATGATTTTCATTTCCCATTTAGAAACAAAGTTTTCGCTTAAGATTTGCATATAACGCGCAAGCACAAGTAAATCATTACCCTGCATAATCTCGTCAATTTTCGCGTAAGCTTCTTCTTTGTTGTCTTTATTGACAGGAACAACAATAAATGGGATACCAAAATTCTCTACCGATTCACGCAAATCTTCATGGTTTGAAACCACTGTGGTGATTTCACAAGGTAAACCACCACGCGAATGACGCCACAATAACTCAAGCAAAGCATGATCTACTTTTGAAACTAAAATGCCGACTTTTTTTACGTCACTGACCAATGCCAAACGCCACTGCATGTCATAACGTCCAGCCACATTGGCGGCAAAAGTCTGAGTCAGACTTTCTT
The DNA here is from genome assembly GCF_900095025.1 of Acinetobacter albensis. Lineage (GTDB taxonomy): Bacteria > Pseudomonadota > Gammaproteobacteria > Pseudomonadales > Moraxellaceae > Acinetobacter > Acinetobacter albensis. The sequence goes on from NZ_FMBK01000003.1 coordinate 165,453, forward strand.
TACGACTTTGCAGGCTATCCAACTCAAACTCAACACGCATAAAATAACGTCCACCCTGAGCTTCTGTTGCATATTGATCAAGTGCAGTAATATTGGCACCTTGATGATACAAAAAGCTGGATACAGCTTGCACGATTCCAGGTTTATCCTCGCAAGTAATCAGTAAACGTGCTGTGTTAGCAGTGGTCATATTCATGTTGGTTTATATCACTAATCAGTTAAATTGAAAATCAAGCCTAGCATTCTAACGCTTTTTGTAGGCTTTCTAAATAGCTTAGGGCGTATCGTGGTTTTTACTTGAAGATAAACTTTCAAAAAGTTCAGAAGATCCAAACGTTTCGAGCAAATGCTCATACGTTTGGCGACTCTCACCACGTAAATACGCCCCTTCAAGGAACACCATTTGACGCAAAGCTTGCCATACCCACTTTTCCTCCAAATGATTTGAATCGACAATATGACCAGACATGTATAAAAAATTAGTCCAGTTGGTCAACACAATCCACAAATTGATAATCAAAGCTTCAATTTCAGAAGTGGTCATTTGCATGAGGCCAGCATCGACAAAAGCTTGATAAATTCTTTTGCCTTGCTGCATCACCTGACCTGCGAAACGTGGATACATTTTTCGAAAATCTTCATTACTTTCAACCAAATGATAGACATCTCGATGTAAAAAACGATAGGCCCACAGTTGACTGCTTAACACCTGAAAATAATGAATCTTGTCGTTGGCATCAAGCACTCGATCATCGGGCAAAGCCAGCATATCCAAGGTTTGTTGTTGGTACTCTTCCATCAACTCTTTAATAATTTCGTTTTTATTGCGAAAGTGGTAATACAAATTACCCGGACTCATATTGAGTTCTGCAGCAATATGATTGGTGGTGACAGAACGTTCACCGCGCTCGTTAAACAATTGCAAACTGAGCTGTAAAATACGTTCTTTGGTCTTAACCGTTTTGGAGTGAGACATCCTAAAGTAACCATTCATTCAATAGGTTAGCGAACTAACGTATAAAGTAACTTGACTATTTAGAGCATTTACTCTAAAAATTAAATTAATCGCTTTTCTTTAATGGTACATTAAGTCATGAACAGTCAAACAAAAACAACTTCAATGACACCACATTCTTTTGACCTCCAACAGCTAGATGAGTTGTTGGCGCAACAAAAATACGCTTATCAAAACCATCCTTTGCCAAGTGCAAAGGAGCGTATTGACCGTTTAGCACGTCTCAAGCGTATCCTAGTTAAATATCAAGATCAATTTGCTGAAGCAATTAATCAAGACTATGGTAACCGTTCTATTGGTGAAACCAAAATCGGTGAACTACTCACCTGTCTTGAACATATTAAATATTATAGCAAGCATTTGACCCAGTGGATGAAACCCTCTAAGCGCCATGTTTCAATTATTCATCAACCTGCAAAAGCTTGGGTGCAGTATCAGCCTTTAGGCGTTGTCGGCATTATTGCACCTTGGAACTATCCACTGTTGTTATCTGTGGGTCCACTAATTTGCGCAATTGCCGCAGGTAATCACGCCATGATCAAAATATCTAGTGCTTCTAGCCATTTTGGTCAAGTACTGGAAAAAGCACTCTATGAAGCGTTCCCTGTAGAACTAGTGGCTGTGGTCAATGGCGGTGGCCCTATTTCCGATGCTTTTAGTCATTTAGCTTTCGATAAAATCATTTTCACGGGTTCGACTGAAATTGGTAAAACAGTAATGGCAGCAGCCGCACAAAACTTAGTACCAGTCATTTTAGAATTGGGGGGTAAATCACCAGCTCTAGTGCATTCTTCGAGTGATTTACACGATGTGGCACAACGTTTGGCCGCAGGTAAACTATGGAATTCTGGACAAACCTGTGTTGCACCAGATTATTTATTTCTACCTCGCGGTAAAACTGCCGAATTTATTCAACACTTTAAAGCATGTGTTGAAGAGATGTATCCGCATATCCAAAACAATCAAGATTACACCGCTATTATTAATGATAAACAATACAATCGCTTGCAAGGTTATCTTGAAGATGCACGTAAGCTAGGTGCAACTTTGGTGGAAATCAATCCAGTTCATGAAGATTTAACCCATGTGCGAAAAATGGCACCCACCATACTTACGGGTATTAGCCCAGATATGCGAATTATGAAAGAGGAAATCTTTGGCCCTCTGCTTCCGATTCTTGAATATGATCAAATTGATGAAGTGATTGCGTTTATTAATAGCCGTCCTCGTCCACTTGCTTTATACTACTTCGACTTTGATCAAGCGCGTGCCGATTATGTCGCACAGCGTACTCATTCAGGGCATTTTGGGCAAAATACGGTATTGACCCATGTCGCACAAGATGATTTACCTTTTGGTGGTGTCGGTGCGTCAGGTATGGGTAAATATCATGGTCCAGAAGGTTTCTTCAGTTTGTCGCATGAACGGTCAGTGATGTCTAATCCTAAGCTGTATAGCTTAAAATTCATTCTCCCACCGTTTAACAAACCGATTCACCGACTCATTTCGAAGACTCTTCTTCGATAAGTGATCAAGGCATGATCTATCGAATCAGATCGTGCCGTGTTTTTATTAAATTCGCTTGTCTTTTAAGCGTATTTTTGGTATAAAACGCCCCTTGAATGATTTCATCCGTTTACTTTTAATGACTAGCGCACAATTGGTGTCGTCTAGCAATGGAGTTCACCATGTCTAAGGTTTGCCAAGTTACCGGCAAGCGTCCAGTCGTTGGAAACAACGTCTCGCACGCCAATAACAAAACCAAACGCCGGTTCGAGCCGAACCTGCATCACCACCGTTTCTGGTTAGAAACCGAAAAACGTTTCGTACGTCTTCGTCTAACCACTAAAGGTATGCGTATTATCGACAAATTGGGTATTGAAAAGGTTGTTGCTGACCTTCGTGCTCAAGGTCAAAAGATCTAAGGAGTCTGAACCATGCGTGATAAAATTCGTCTAGTTTCTTCAGCGGGTACAGGTTATTTCTATACCACCACTAAGAACAAACGTACTATGCCGGAAAAAATGGAAATCAAAAAATTTGATCCAAAAATCCGTCAACACGTAATTTTCAAAGAAGCTAAAATTAAATAATTTTGACTTCTTTAAAAAAACGGCCTTTTGGGGTCGTTTTTTTTGCATTTTTTTTGCCCAACTTGATAAACTTTAGATCAGTTTTGGCATTGTGTGTGCTTTTAAATTTTTACCCTTAACTAGACTTAAGGAGTGTTTAGTGCCTCATGACGTAGATCTTATTATTTTATTGGCTGTTGGCTTTGGATTAGCGCTTGTTTTTGGCTATCTTGCGGCGCGCGCACGTCTTCCCCCTCTCATCGGCTATCTTATTGCCGGTATTATAATTAGTCCGAACACACCAGGTGTGGTGGGTGATATTCAACTTGCTAATCAGTTGGCTGAACTTGGGGTGATGTTCCTCATGTTTGGTGTCGGTATGCATTTTTCTTTAAGCGATTTGATGCAAGTGCGTCGTATTGCTTTACCGGGTGCAATTTTACAAATTGCAGTCGCCACTTTACTCGGAATTGGCGTTTCCATGATGTGGGGTTGGAGTTTCGGTTCTGCCTTGGTTTTTGGCTTGAGTCTCTCTTGTGCCAGTACCGTGGTTTTACTCAAGGCCTTGGGGGATCGGGGTTTACTTAATTCAGTAAACGGTAAAATTGCCGTAGGCTGGCTATTGGTTGAAGATTTGGTCATGGTGTTGGCTTTGGTTCTTTTACCTGCCACCGCCGTACTGCTGGGTGGAGTACCCATTGCAGGCTCGGATACTGATGCCAATATTTGGATGACTCTTGCACTTACTTTACTGAAAGTAGCAGGCTTTATTGCCTTTATGCTGATTATCGGGAAACGCTTAGTTCCGTTTATCATGCAAATCGTGGCACGCTTAGGCTCTCGCGAACTTTTTACCCTGACCGTCGTTGCCGCAGCAGTTTCGATTGCTTTTGGTGCCTATAAAGTTTTTGGCGTTTCCATGGCACTCGGTGCATTTTTTGCGGGTATGGTCGTTAAAGAATCTGATTTTAGCCATCGTGCAGAAGAAGAAACATTACCTTTGCGTGAGATTTTTTCAATCTTATTCTTTGTTTCCGTTGGAATGCTGTTTGATCCACGTATCTTATTCGACCAACCCATGCACGTTCTTGCCGTGGTTGGGATTATCATGGTCGGTAAAACCATTGCTGCAATGGCCTTGGTATTATTCTTCCGATATCCTATTAACACAGCATTAACCGTCGGTGCCAGTCTGGCACAGATTGGTGAATTTTCGTTTATTCTGGCCACGCTTGGTGTTTCGCTACAGCTTCTCTCTTTAGAAGGGCAAAACCTAATTTTGGCAGGCGCCCTCATTTCAATTACGCTTAACTCGTTTATCTTTTCGGCTATCGAACCTGTTCAAAACTGGATACGTGAACGTTCTCGTTTAGCACGTTTATTAGAGCGTAGTGGTGATCCACTGGCGATGCTCCCAGATGATGTGTCACAGGACTACCTTCGCGACCAAGTGGTTATAGTGGGACATGGAGAAGTAGGACGACGCATTACCCGAACCTTAATGGCACAAGATATTAAGGTGGTCATTGCTGAAGAAAACCGTGACATTGTAGAGAGTCTGCGTACAAAAGGCATTGCTGCGGTTTCTGGACATGCGAGAGAACCCAGTGTATTGATTCAAGCGCATATTCAACATGCTCGGTTACTGGTTTTATCACCAATGGATATTTTAGATATTCATAAAATTGTCGATATCGCCAAAACATTAAACCCTCAAATTCAGGTTTTAGTGTGTGCAGAAAGCAAAGAGGAAGCCGAAGTGATTCGTCGTGATGGGATTGGAGAGGTTTACTTTGCCAAAGAAGAAATGGCGAAAAATATGACCAATCATATTTTGAATCAAATTCAGATTGCCCATCATCAAGAGCCAACCCATTAAATTTTGACATCAAAAAACGCACTCATGAGTGCGTTTTTTATGCAGAATCAACTTAAGTATTGCGGTTGGTCATCGACAATTTCTGCCTGCCATTCATTGACTTGTTTTTCCATTAAAGCCAATAAAGCTGCCTGAACCATATGTTGTGCAATCACGGGCATCTGGTCACCCAAAAGTGACTTTACTTCATCATTAAAATGAATTTTCACCAAGGGCTCTTTTGTCGAACCTGCATTTCGCAATGCCAACTCACCACCTTCAAGTTGAACCAATTCTAAAATGGCTTCTTGATTCCCAAATAATTCTTTCAATTGTTCTATAGACATAGTTCCTCCATGTTCAACATGGTGGCAAAGGGCTCATCCACTTTGCATTGCGTAGACTATTTATATCGGGTCAATACTCAAAACTTCAAGAGCATCATAACGATTAAAACTCCACCATTTCATTGCGAAAACCATCTATTAACTGCGTTAAATCGCGGTGCCATTCACGTAAAATTTTGGTGTCCGGTAACCACGCTTGTGGAGTTTGCGTCACTTTGATGATTAAGTTAGATGAAGTTTCATTCTCAGGCTCAGGTGTACTCGGTTCAGGTGCATACTGACACATACGATAAGCACGTTTGAGCTCTGCAAGAAAACCCTGTTTTGCCAACTGTTGCATCACTGCGACTTCTGGCGAAACCTGGCCTTTGTCTGCCATATGTTCTTCAATAGACTTTAAAGTGGGCGCGAGGTCATTTAAGCGATAATAGCGTACGAGTTCTTGTAAAAACGCTAAAGCTGCACCGTGCAAATGAAAGACTGCCGCTTCACGATGTGCCTGAGCTTGTTGAATATGCTCGGTTTGCTCGGCTTGCTGACAGGAAAGACGGGCAAAGTACAACTTTTGATTGGTACGATCAGCATGAAAGCGAGCAACACGGGACATAGCGATATTCCTAAATTTTAGCGTTTTTTACGGCTTAAGATTAAACATTATTTTGATCATTTCACAATATAAATTCTACATGATCCATTTCAATTCAATTCAATTCAATTCAATTCAATAGATTTTGCGCTTCGCACTCGCTTCAACATGGTTTTTGATAGGGAGAATATTACTCAGCTGCCAAGCAAAATAACCTTCGGCACAATCACTTGCACATTCAGCTCCAACTTCATGAGGCTGCAAAATGTGAACTGAGTCAACATCAATCAAAGCCAACGCGCCCTCCTGTTCTTCAGCCTCAGGATGATTTAAAAAGTTTTTATTTTCGATAATCAATAAATCTTTTACAGGGAGTTGTTCAGGTTGCCATGAGCGAAGCTCTAAAGTTTTCATAGCCTCTGCAATACGCCTAGCATTCGGTGCCACAATGGAGGGTGCGGAAAACTTTCTTTTCATTGTCATTCAGCCATAAAAAAAGGAGCCTACGCTCCTCTTTATCATTATTTCACTTCAGGTTTAATTTCAGCTTTATCTTCTGGTTTATTTTCCGCCTGCTTTACGCGAATACCATGTCCATGCAAACGCAAGGTGTTTAAGCCTTTAATCGCTTTTACTGCTTCACGGCCATGCGGCATTTCGACAAAAGCAAAACCTTTCGATTTCCCTGTTGCTGTATCTAGTACCAACTTACATGATGACACTGTGCCAAAATCTTGAAATAATTTCAATAATTCAGCTTCTGTTACTGTACGTTCTAAACTACGAACTAAAATTTTCATTTCACAACCTTTAAATAGGCAAAATCATCAAAAAGCACTCGCCTACTCGACTTTTTGAACTTCGCAACAAAAACAAAATAACGCAATTGTGATAGTTTAATCGAGATCAATGCCAAAATCTAAATTAATCGACTGTCGTTCAATTAAAGCACTTTTTACTGTTTGCTGACGTTGTTTATAATGCGTTTCCGTTATGCACAATTGACGAGTTAAATCATTTAAGAAATAGCTTTCAATTTTACGACCTTGAGCATCGACCTGATCGCGCGCCCATAAGTTTAAGTTTTGTTTGGTTAAAATCAATTCATTTTGAGCTCGTGTTAACGCAACATACAGCACACGGCGCTCTTCTTCGACATCATCAAAATCACCCTGTGCCCGTGCATGTGGATATTGCCCAGCAGAAACATTGGCCACATAACACACTTTTTGTTCCGTACCTTTGGCTGAATGAATGGTAATGAGTGTGACCACATCATCTTGCTGTTGACGTTCTATTTCACTGATTGAGACTGGATCGAGTACATATTCTTCTAAGAACTCACTGAGCTGAGTATGCTTAGATGCCAATTGCTGCACCAGTTCAAAATCTCCCACACGTTTTGACCAATCTTTTTTGGCATAATTTTCTTCAAGTTGCTGTTTTAATGCGTCGATCCCCAAAGATACGCAAGCCTGTACTTGATCTTTTAGCACCAGCATTTGCTTCATAATGAGCAAAGTCTGATCTGGAATACGACCAAATTTGTCTAATTTTTCAAAAATCTCATCAATCTCAGATGCAAGTAGTAGCTGTTGCGCCAATTTACTGGCACCAACATCACCCACACCATTCCATAAGGTCAAAAAGCGCATCCAAGCAATATCATCCAATGGATTGGCAATAACGCGCAGTAAACTGAGCAAATCTTTGACATGCGCAGTTTCAAGTAATTTCATGCCACCAATAAAGCGATATGGGACATTGGCTTGAATAAATGCGGCTTCAATATGGCGTGCGGCAAAACTTGAACGTACCAACACCATGTGCTCGTACCATGCCGAACCTTGTAGTAAATGCCGCTCTTTTATATCGATGGCAATCCACTTGGCTTCATCAAATTCGTTTGGAAAAATATGCATGCGAGGTTTAACACCTTCCCCACGATACGCCTCTAAATGTTTATCATATTGAATCGCACTTTGATCAAGCAACCAGTTGGAAAGATCTAAAATTTCTTGAGTAGAACGGTAGTTTTTTTCCAGTTTAAAAATCTGTGCATCGGGTACACGTTGTTTAAAATGATGAATATTTTCAAAGTCTGCACCGCGAAAACCATAAATCGACTGTGCATCATCTCCCACACAAAATAGACTGGTTTTATCTTTTAACGGTTCAAGCAGTGCCCATTGCAAAGGATTGGTATCTTGCATCTCATCGACTAACATATGCTGACAGATAGAAGATACATAGTCGACCAAGCCTTCAGATTGTGCCAATGCTGAAGCAACCACTGCCAAAATATCATCATAATCAAGAAAGCTACGCGCCTGTTTGCGTGCTTCATATTCCTTCATGATGGCTGCAATTTGATCTTTATATTCTAAAAATTCTGGAATTTGTTTTTCTAAAGCCAAACTGAGTTTTTGTCGTGTATTGCGGGCAAATGAATAGACATCACAGAGTTCTTTAGGCTTAGGCAGTGCATTGGGGTGGTTTTTATCATCCTTACCACGGATCAGACGGAACATCATCAACTGATCATCACGGTCGATAATTGAGAATTGCTCTAAACCAAAAGCTTTGGGGATACGGCGCAAAAGATACATACAAAAGGTATGAAAAGTCGAGGCGCGTAGGCCCTTGGCCTGTTCACCCAGTGCTAACTCTACTCGCGCCACAATTTCACTGGCTGAACGTCGCGTAAAAGTTAAAATTTGAATTTGATTGGCAGGAACGCCCTGATCAATTAGATAGGCTGCACGTGCCACAATGGTTTTAGTTTTACCACAACCTGCACCTGCAAGGACCAAACTATGTTTTGTTTCAGTTGTGGCAGCTTGCTTTTGTTGAGGGTTTAATTCATCAATCAGGGTGGCTAAACTCATGGTGTCTCATCGTACTCAGTCAGTGGATAGTCTAACAGAGCTACTCACAGAAAACTTCATCCGCATAAATGACCATATATTTTTACACCTTACAGCAGTGATTATTTAAAGCGCTTACTCCTCTAAACTCATGCTTAAGATGGCATAATTATCCTCTGTTAGATCGAGGAGATAAGGAATAAGCTTCAATTCAACAATCAATATTCTCCTGACTCAACTATGCTTTTCATCCTTCCTGAAAGCCCCAATTTGTCTGGGTAATTTATACCTTCGAAATCAGGTTTTGAAGATCACCCATCATCTGTAGATTTTTTAAATTTATTGCTTCATTCGAACTACACTAAAGATTCATCCTCATTTCGCAAAATATTACTGAGGGTTTCCACGACTGCTTCTTCCAAATGCTTTGCCGCATTTTGCAACGCATTCACCAAAGTACAGTCTGGCGGATTAATACCTATAATCTGTGTAAACCCCACATCATAAAGTTCATCAATCCCGTCCCCGACTATGCCTGCAAAAGCAATCACAGGTTTATTGAGTTGCTTGGCAACTTGTGCCACACCAAATGGCGTCTTTCCATATTGGGTTTGATGATCAATTTTGCCTTCACCCGTCAAAACATAATCTGCTTGTGCTATTTTTTCAGCCAATTTGGTCTGCTCAATCAACAGTTCTATACCTGAACGAATGTGTGCGCCAGCAAAAATCATTAAGCCAAAGCCCAGTCCACCTGCTGCCCCAGCACCCGCAACATCTTTTACATTTTTATTCATTTGAGTCGACACTAAATCAGCAAAATAACCAAGATTGTCATCAAGCTGCTGCACCATTTCAGCGGTTGCACCTTTTTGCGGACCAAAGATAAAGGACGCACCATTTTCACCACAGAGTGGATTACTGACGTCACTGGCAATGATTATTTCCGTCTGTTGTAAACGTAGATCTAAACTTGATAAATCAATGCTTTTTATTTGCTTTAGATATGCAGCCCCCAGAGCAACCTGTTGATGATGGACATCTAAAAATCTCGCACCTAAAGCCTGTGCCATTCCTGCACCTGCATCATTGGTCACACTTCCACCCAAGCCTACAATAATTTTAGTCACACCCAAATCTAGTGCAGCTTTGATCATTTCGCCTGTACCGAAAGTGCTGGTGAACAAAGGATTACGCTGAGCCACATCAAGTAAATGAATACCATTGGCTTGTGCCATTTCAATTACGGCAGTTTTACCTTGATCAATTAAAGCAAAATAAGCTCGAATATGCTGCGAAGCTAAAGGCCCTGTCACCTTACATTGAACGGCTTGACCATTTGAAGCAGCAATAAAAGTATCCACAGTACCTTCACCCCCATCTGCCATGGGAACATGAATACAATGTGCATCAGGGAAAATTCTTGTGATTCCACGTTGCATAGCACTACAAGCTTGTTCAGCCGTCATACTTTCTTTAAAAGAGTCTGGTGCAAGAATAAAACGGAGCGGCATTAAAATATCTTTTATCCACAAATGAGGTTTAAATTGTGGATAAATTACACATTATCCACAAGCATTTATTTCCAACCTAGCTCAATGGCTGTCCTTTCATTAATCAAAGTTTGTGCTAAAGACTCTGGCATTTTACTTTTATCATTTGTCACAGGAATATGTCCTGCCATCAATTCAGCCTTGGCTTGAGGAAATAAAGGTTTCTGATTGGGATAGGCATAACCCACAGGATAAATGGGCTGACCTGTACTGAGATTATATTTATCACTCGCACCAAAAGCATGGAGTAGCTCATGTACCACTACAATTTTATTCTGATCAGACTGTTTTTTCGATGCAAATAAATTCACTGAGCCAATTCGCCCCTTTTGTAAGGCAGTAGAATGCTTCAGTTGTTTATTCAATGCAGGATCATAGTAATTGAGAAACAAGGTTACACTGGGCGATCCATCTGCACGTTTATGCTGTTTCCATGCATAAAAACGGAATTTTAAACTCCATAAAATAGTATCAAGCAAATTTGCATTTTCAGGAACTTTTGGAGGAATTTGTTTCAGTTCACGCCCCATTTGAAAATAAAAAGAGATGGGTTGGCTACGATATTGAGTCGACATTTGTTTCAAATACGCTTGCGCATCGGTCAACTCATGTGCTGATAATTGTTGAATATAATTTTGAGTCAGCGCTTGTCCATCCGCATTAATAGGATGTAACAGTACAAAAATAGGTTGGTTCCAATCTTGATTCTGGTCGCGCCACGTATTGACCGCAACAATCAATAAGATCATAACTAAGCACAGTATTCGAATTTTTTTCCACATTTGAGTTTAACTCTGTTTTTTCATTTTTTTTAAATACATCTGGCTCATCTCAACTTTTGTTTCAAAGAGATTAAGCGTTTTTATTAAACCTGATAATTTTGCCCTTCCATAATTTCGTGAATCAAAATCAGGTTTTACAGCACTAATATACTTACCTACCATACTAAGATTAGCCCACCCACTATCATCCGCATTATCTTTTACAGCTTTATAAATTAAGTTTAATGTCGTCCGATCAACTGATTCACTAATATCAGTATTCTCCTTTAAATTAAGATTTTTTTTATTTTCCAAAATCTTATCTGAAATTAATATTTTTTTTGGAGGATTATTTGTTAATTCCTCATCTTCTTGTTTAAGATCCATCTCTGTAATTAAATTTTCGATTGAAATGAATTTATCACAAGCTTGTTTAAATGGTTCTGGCGTTGTTTTTCGGCCAAAACCATACACTATTAAACCATTTTCACGAACTCGAGATGCCAAAGGTGTAAAATCACTATCGCTTGAAACAATACAAAACCCATCTAAAGCACCAGCATATAATAGATCCATCGCATCAATGATTAAGATCATATCGGTAGCATCTTTACCTTTAGTATAAGCAAATTGCTGTACTGGTGTGATGGCATGCGGCAGTAACACATCTCGCCAGCTTTTTAGGGTTTCACTACTCCAATCACCATAAACACGTTTAACACTGGCAATGCCATATTTGGCCACTTCTTCAAGTATAGAAGAAATGGCATGAATAGAAGAATTATCCGCATCAATTAAGACAGCAAATTTTTTGGTTTGAATATCCATTTACTTACCCGAATCATTATTTTTATTATGATCAAAAAATGATTGTGACATAAAAAATGCCGACTTTCGTCAGCATTTTTCAAAGTTTTAAAGCTTAAGCTTCAACCCATTTTCCATCTTGGTACACCAGTGACCATTTGGTTTGTTTACCTTCAGCATTTTCAGAACCAATATATTGCACTTGGTTTTTACGGCTAAATTTTACCAAGGTTGGATTACCTTCCGGATCTACATCAGGTGCTTTTAAAATAAATTGATATTTTGGATCAAGCTGCTCGGCTACAGTACGCAGTTCAGCAACTTTAGGCGCGCGAGTTTCACGGACTTTCGGGAATTTACTCGCTGCCAAGAATAAGCCAGCGGCTCCATCACGGAGTACAAAAAAATCATCATGCTTGGTTGAACGCAAATGTTCCATTTTAATCGGATCGACCCGTGGTGGCGCAGGTTGACCACTTTTCAGGACTTTACGTGTGTTATCACAGCTTGTGCAGGCAAAATAAGGACCAAAACGACCGGTTTTTAACTGCATTTCACCGTCACATTTGTCACATGGAATGCTTGGGCCATCATAGCCTTTAATTTTGAACTCGCCTTCTTCAAGCTCAAAACCTGAACAATCTGGATTATTGCCACAGACATGTAATTTTCGACCACCATCAATCACATAACTGTCCATTGCCGTTTCACAAATTGGACAACGTTTTTTCGACATCAAATCTGCGGTTTCAGCAGCATCATCATCAGACAGAGCAGCAAGCGATTCGACTGGCGTCAGATTTAAAGTTCCTTTACAGCGTTCTTTGGGTGGTAAGTTATAACCAGAACATCCCAAGAACACCCCAGTTGTACCTGTACGAATTTGCATCGCACGTTCACATTCTGGACAATGTACTGTTTCCACTTCTATAGGCAAATTACGGCGCATACCGTTTTCACCCTGTGCGGTGGTCAAGCGTTTTTTAAAATCACCGTAGAAATTATCGAGCAATTCTTTCCAGTTACGATCACCCATCGCAACTTTATCGAGCTGACCTTCAAGATCGGCTGTAAAAGCATAATTCATTAAATTGTTAAAATTTTCATCGAGGCGATCTGTTACGATTTCACCCATCTTCTCTGCAAAGAGACGACGGTTATCTAGCTTCACATAACCGCGATCTTGAATGGTAGAGATAATTGCAGCATACGTCGAAGGACGGCCAATGCCTTTTTTCTCTAATTCTTTCACCAAAGATGCTTCGGTAAAACGAGCAGGCGGTTTAGTGAAGTGTTGAGAAGGATCAATTTTTTCAAGTTTAAGTATTTCACCGACTTTGACCGCAGGAAGTAAAATATCATCATCTGCTTTGTTGGCAGCACGTACACGAGTAAAACCATCAAACACCAAGGTACGACCTTTGGCTTTAAGTTCTACCCCATTGGCATCAACCAAAATCGTCGAAGACAAATATTCTGCTGATGTCATTTGACATGCAACAAACTGACGCCAAATCAAATCATACAAACGCTGAGCATCACGATCCACCCCTACTAATTGATCACCTTTTAGCGCGACATTAGAGGGACGAATCGCTTCATGAGCTTCTTGTGCACCAGCTTTGTTGCCATAACGAGTAGGTTTGGCAGGTAAATATTTTTTCCCGAACTCAGATTCAATATGATCACGTACCATGCTGACCGCATCATCACTTAAAAAGGTCGAGTCAGTACGCATATAAGTAATAAAACCTGCTTCATACAACCGTTGTGCCATCGTCATGGTTTTCTTTACAGAAAAACCTAAACGCGTGCTGGCTGCTTGTTGCAAAGTCGAGGTGATATAAGGCGCACTTGGATTTACCTTGGTCGGTTTATCTTCACGCGCGGATACTTTATATTCAGCATCCTTTAAAATATCTAACAAAGCATCCGTTTGTGCTTTATTTTGTAACTTTAAGGTTTTACCACCTTGTTTAACGGCTTCTAGCCGAATGTCATACTTTGCTGATTTGGTATCTGCAAAAACTTGCCAATATTCTTCTGGAATAAACGCACGAATTTCACGCTCACGCTCTACCACCAATTTCACGGCAACCGACTGAACACGCCCTGCAGATAAACCACGGGCAATTTTTTCCCACAGCAAAGGTGAAATCATAAAACCGACAATACGGTCTAAGAAGCGACGTGCTTGTTGGGCATTCACCTTATCGATATCTAAGCGTGAAGGTTGTTTAAAGGCTTCTTGAATCGCATTTTTAGTAATTTCGTTAAAGACCACACGCTGATAACGTGAATCATCACCGCCTATCACTTCTTTTAAATGCCAAGCAATGGCTTCTCCTTCACGGTCCATATCCGTTGCGAGGTAGACTTCATCGACTTGCGATGCCAGTTTTTTCAGTTCAGCAACCACATGCTCCTTACCTGGAAGCACTTCATAATGCGCTTTCCAATCGTGTTCAGGGTCGACGCCCATTCGATTGACTAAAGCCATTTGTGATTTTTCAGCTTTCTGCGCCTCAGTTAATTTGGCACGAGAGACTGGTTTTTTTTCTGTACTTCTCGAAGCACCTGTAGGCAAATCACGAACATGACCCACTGATGATTTTACAATGTAATCTGGGCCCAAATATTTATTGATTGTTTTCGCTTTTGCAGGCGACTCCACAATCACTAAGGCACGCTTTTTCGCAGCACTTGATGATTTGGCTGTGGTGCTTTTAGATGTGGACTGAGGAGCATTCGCCATAGTTAACCATTATTCCTGTGTACTAAATATGTATATAAATTAAAGTTCAGCCAAAGACTGCAAATAGGTTTTAATCTCATCCAACTGTGTCGCTCGAAGGTCAGATTCTTCATCCCAATAGAGTCCTACACAGTTTGCCTGCATATCAATAGCATAAATGCCCTTTAAAGTAATCGGCAAATTGTTAAATTTATCATCGCCCTGCACTAGCTTTAGCTGCTGATTTTCAACACGTGCACGCATTAAGGCAAGCCGTCCCTCAGGAATGATCACACTATAATACGCCACCATACTGGCACGACTTTCAGTTGCCATTGGAATTTTGGTCCAATCAGGTGCTGCAACTAAACGGGGATGCAACCCAATCTTACGTGCTTTCTCTCGCATCAGTCCCAAGGCTTTTTCTCGCGGACTCACGCGTAGTCCAAAAATTGAACCCAAGACAAAGATCACGATCAGAACAGTAACCCAAATTCCAGTATTTTCCATAGTACAACCTTTTTATGCCTTTATTAGAGTTGCATAAGCTGAATATAAAACGCAAGTTAACACGATCAAATTAATTTAAGAACATTTCATGGCTATACGAGATTTCACTACCATTCCAATAAATATAACCTTTTTCAATCAACTCTTTAAGTAACAATCGAACATCGGATTTTGGAAAGATTTGTTCCAATAAATCCCGTAAAGCATAAATATCAGTCGGTTTATTTGATTTTAATTCACGCAGTTTACGTGCGACCACCACTTGAACGGGATCAATTTTAGAAAAATTTTTATATAAATCCTGTTGTACGTCCTGTAGATGCGTGGACGACTCTCCCTCTGCATGAAGCGACAGTTTTTTTGCAATTGAAGCATCTTTAGATTGATTATTTTCGCTGGCTATATTCTGCTGATTTTGACTTAACTGAAGTTCTATCCACTGTTTTAAGACTTTTTTACGAAAGTGAATCTGCTCACCGTCATGTTTCACAATTTTGAGATTGGTTAATAAGCCAACCAAATTTTGAGCATGCTCATTGTCTATCTGCAACGTATTCATAAGCGAATTTTTAAGCTGATGAAGAGCATTCGGTTTGCCTTTCATTTTATGCAAAGCATCACAATATTTTTTGACCAAGCATAAATCGGGCTTTTGTTGAATGCTGGCAATACTTGGCATTTTATTTTTTTGCTTTACAAGGGTTTCAGCTTGAACCTGTATGAGCTGACAATCAATCTGCGATGATTGCATCATTTCAACTAAAATTTCACTACTCGGCATCGCAGAAATCACTTCGACCACCGATTCTGGTTCTAACAAGGCAATAAGCTGACCGACTACAACGGCATATTCGAATTCTTTATGTTCAACTTCAGCCGTTTCCAAAATCACCACTTGCCCACTCGTGACCCAACTTGCAAACTCGGTCATTTCTTCAAGTGCGTACTCAAACTTTCCCGTGCAATTAAATAAATAGATCACAGCATAGTGTTGAATAATGTCTCGCAGCAGTTGTGCGTTTGGCATATTCTTTTCAAGATCAAGCAGAACGACTTTGTTGGTCATAATTTCACTAGCAATAAATAAAGGAAACTTTCAGCGCGCATTAGAACGAGCTTGACCGAAAAGGTCAAATCAATTCAACCAATGAAGGCTAAAATTTACTTAATAATGAGGGGGACGATCCGCCAAAGGGTCAAAAGTCGCAATTCCATCAGATAAATCTGCAGATTCGATTCGCTGATACAAAAACTGCATTTGTTTTTTTAAATCAGCAATTTCCACACTTTGACGACTGACTTGTTCATTCAGTTGTTCAACTAAATCATCTAAAAATGTAATTCGGACTTGCAAATCTTCTATGGGTGCGGAAAATGACGCCTGTTCATTAAGATTTTTTTGTTTAGTCATTTTAAGTCCTCATTTGGGATTTCAGGAAACAGTATGGCCTATATTACGTTAAGGGATGTCCAACTCGCATTTGGCGGACCGTCCCTGCTCGACGGCGCGACCTTTAATTTGGAACGCGGTGAACGAGTGTGTTTGATTGGCCGTAACGGTGAAGGTAAGTCTACTTTACTTAAACTCATTGAGGGAAGTTTACTGCCAGATCGTGGTGAAGTTTCTATTCAAAATGGCATCACCATTTCCATGCTGGCGCAAGATGTACCGATGGATTCGGGTAAAGTGGCCGATATTGTGGCCGATGGTGCGGGTGAAGCAGCGACTGTGCTTAAAGCCTATCATGAAGCCAGTGATGCCTGCGTGCTCGGTGATATGGAAGCCTGTGACCGCATGGGCAACCTGCAACACAAGCTCGATCAAGTCGATGGCTGGGCTTTAGAAAATAAGGTTAACTCTATTTTAAGCAAAATGGGACTTGATCCAGATGCTGATTTAGCCGATTTATCAGGTGGTCGTAAGCGTCGTGTATTGCTTGCACGTGCTTTACTGACTCAACCCGATGTTTTGTTACTCGACGAGCCCACCAACCATTTGGACGTAGAAAGTATCGAATGGTTAGAAAAATTCCTGCTCGATCAGAATAATCTGACACTTTTATTTATCTCGCATGACCGTTCATTTGTTGACAGCATTGCCACACGTATTGTTGAACTTGATCGTGGTAATTTACGCAGCTATGAAGGTAACTATTCACGCTATCTCGAATTAAAAGCGCAGCAAATGGAAGCCGAAGAAAAGCAAAATGCTTTATTTGATAAACGTTTAGCTGAAGAAGAGGTCTGGATTCGTCAAGGCATTAAAGCACGTCGTACTCGTAATGAAGGGCGTGTACGTGCATTAAAAGATTTACGTGAAGAGTCAAGAGCGCGCCGTTCACAGCAAGGCAAAGTGAGCATGGCGACTCAAGATGCCAATCGTTCAGGTAAATTGGTCTTTGATATTGAAAATCTGAGTGTTGCTTTTGGCGACCAAGAGCCGATTATCAAAGATTTTTCTGCATTGGTACTTCGTGGCGACCGTATTGGTTTAGTCGGTGACAATGGCGTGGGTAAAACCACATTAATTAAAGCCATTTTGGGTGAACTTGAACATGGCGGTACTGTGAAAACAGGTACGCAGCTTGAAGTCGCTTATTTTGACCAATTGCGTAATGCACTTGATCTGGAAAAATCGGTTAAAGACAACATTTCTGAAGGTTCAGACTTTGTTGATGTCAATGGTGGTCGCCGTCATATTTACAGCTATCTTCAAGACTTCTTATTCTCCCCTGAACGTGCACGCACACCGGTCAAAGCTTTATCGGGTGGTGAACGCAATCGTATTCTTCTTGCAAAATTATTGCTTAAACCATCGAATTTAATTGTCATGGATGAGCCAACCAATGACTTGGATATGGTGACTTTAGAGCTATTAGAAGAAATGCTCGGTGGCTACAAAGGTACTTTACTTTTAATCTCACATGACCGTGCGTTTATGGACAATGTGGTGACATCAACTTGGGTTTTTGATGGTAAAGGCCATATCGATGAATATATTGGGGGTTATCAGGATTATTTAGAACAACGTCCTGATCAAACTGCGGTTGATCAAAAGAGTGATGTAAAAAAAGCCTTGGCCAAAGCTGAAGCAGCCGCTGCCGCAGCGGCACCGAAAAAAGTCAAACTCAGCTATAAAGATCAGCGTGCTTTAGAGCAATTACCTGCTGAAATGGAAGCTTTAGAGAAAGAACAAGTAGATATCAATGCAAAACTTGCTGATGGTACTTTATTTGTTTCAGACAATGCTCAAGCCATGCAACTTTCCGCACGTTTGAGCGCAATCGATGAGGCGCTTTTAGAAAAACTTGAGCGCTGGGATGAATTAGAAAAGTTAACGCAAGGTCATTAATTGATCTGTTTAAACTGGGCATCTGTAGAAATATCTACAGATGCCTTTTTATTTTGAAAATAGGTTCATGTACACTGCATGAATGTCTGCCTAAGGTCACAGCATTTCAAAATGAGTAAAACGCCCAAATATCAGCCTGATGAATTTCAATGGTCTTTTTTGTTGCCACAATATTGGGGCATCTGGATTGGGATTGTCTTTTTGATGATATTGGCCATTTTACCTTGGGCACTGCAACATCGTCTGGCTTCGGCATTAGGTAATATTGCATTTAAATATTTGAAATCACGTCGCAAAACGGCTATTCGGAATCTAGAGTTATGCTTTCCAGAATGGACAAATGATCAAGTTCAGGCAAACACCCGACAGGTTTTCATCGATCAAATGATCGGCATTTTTGAAACTTTAAATGCTTGGTATTCTCCAGAATGGTTTAAGGGTCGTGTCAGTATTCAAGGATTAGAACATCTACAAAATGCGCAAGCAGGAGGCCAAGGCGTTTTACTGATCGGACTTCACTCGACCTTACTTGATGCAGGCGGTTACTTATGTGCACAGTATTTTGATCCTGATATTGTCTATCGTCCACAAAACAATCCATTATTAGACATGCTGATTTATCGTTGTCGCGCCAGCATTTATGCCCATCAAATTGACCATGATGATATGCGTGGGTTAGTACGACATTTAAAAAATGGACGCGCCATTTGGTATAGTCCAGACCAAGATTTCGGCTTAAAACAAGGAGTCATGGCACCATTTTTTGGTGTTCCTGCGGCGACCGTAACGGCACATCGGCGTTTACTCAAAATGTCTAAAGCAGTCGCCATTCCTTTGTATTTTTATCGTCATGGAGATATCAAAAATCCGCAATATTCAGTGTTACTTCAACCTGCGTTAGACAATATGCCCAGCGATAATGAATTACAGGATGCGATAAGAACCAATCAGTTTTTTGAACAACATTTGAGAATTGCCCCAACACAATATATGTGGTTTCACCGTCGCTTTAAAACTCGTCCTGAAGGATACGACAAGATTTATAAATAGATTACTTCCCACCCAGCTTGAAGAGAACTTTTCATGAAAATTATGCAACTTCTTCCTGAATTAAACAGTGGCGGCGTTGAACGTGGCACACTCGAAATTGCACGCGCATTGGTGGATGCAGGACATGAATCGTTGGTGGTTTCAAATGGAGGACGGATGGTATCTCAACTTGAAGCTGAGGGTTCACAACACTTCACTTTGGCCATTCATAAAAAATCTATAACGAGTCTTTGGCAAATTCGCCCCTTACGCAGACTCATTGAACAGCATCAACCCGATATTGTGCATGTCCGTTCACGCGTTCCAGCTTGGTTGACCCATTTTGCGCTCAAAGGAATACCTTCAGCTCAACGTCCACATTTGGTCTCTACGGTTCATGGTTTTTATTCGATTAATCGTTATAGCGCCATCATGACGCAAGCTGAAAAAGTCATCGCAGTCTCGGACAGTGTAGTGCAATATATCACCGATCATTACAAAAACTGCCCACCTGAAGATATCGTGCGAATTTATCGCGGTATTTCACCTCAGGAGTTTCCGCATGGCTATCAACCTTCTGCGCAGTGGCTTGGACAAACCTTTCAATCCTTTCCTGAACTGGAAAATAAGTTTTTAGTCTGTCTCCCTGGGCGGATTACGCGCTTAAAAGGACATGAAACACTGATTGAACTGATGCAGCAACTCCACACGCAATATCCGAACGTACATGCGGTGGTGGTCGGCGGTGCAGATGCAAAAAAACAGACATATTTAGATGAACTAGAAAATACTATTAAAGCAACAGGCTTACGAGAAAATATAACCTTTGTGGGACATCGTTCAGATATTCGAGAATGGTTGGCTTTGAGTGATGTGGTACTTTCTCTTTCGAATCAGGCAGAAACTTTTGGTCGAACGGCTTTAGAAGCACTCTCGGTAGGAACCCCAGTGATAGGTTGGAACCGTGGTGGTGTAGCTGAAATTTTATCACAGCTCTATCCACAAGGCTTAATTACCATCAATGACCAAGTTTCACTTTTAAATACGTTGCAACAACATATTGAGCAGCCCCAAAAAGTGCAGCCTGTTAGCATTTTCAGTTTAAAAGCAATGTGTAACCAAACCTTAGAGCTCTATCAATCTTTATTAAACAAAAAATAAATTCAATATGTTGTCGTATTTTTTTCGAATAATCATTAATGGAAAAGATTGATTAAAACAGTGCCAATAAATCGTCTTTATCTTACCTGTATGCCTTATGGCTATACATTCACAAGCACGAAACCAGCTATTTAAAACTCAAAATTACGATACTTAAGAATCAAAGTTTTTGTTTAAGTTGTTTTATTCCTATTATTTTTAAGAAATTCTAAAAAATTAAAACCCGAGTTCTGCTTCCTGCAAAACTCGGGTTAATAAGGTTGTGCTTTCAAATCTTATATTTATTGTGCAATTTGCTATCCATTGCTGCATCATATCCATGATGACTATCCACTTTCAGCATCGTCTTCCTTAAGGGGATTTTCCGTTCCCAACTCCTTGGCTGATGAGTTTAGGTTAAATGAATGAGCTCTAAATCACTATTCGCAAACGGCCTAAATCACTGTAAGTCATTTCGTACATTAATCCAGCGAAGCCTAAGAAATTTTTGTAGCTCCTTGATAATCTTGGATGATTGGGTCAGTTAATCTTTTTTCTTCTCTTTCTGCTTTTTCAATCCCTTCCTGAATGGCCTCTTGTGCTTCTTGTTCATCTGCATCCGTTTGTTTTAGAGGTTGTTGCACCTGTTCAAAAACACGTCCAGTTTGTAACACAACGTGCACTGGAAAATGATCGGATCCCATATGGGGTAACCGCTCCATCTTCACCAAAGCAAAATCTGTACTGTGAAAAACATGATCTAAAGACCAACGTAATAGCGGATAATCGGCATGGAACGTATTGACATAACGTCGTCCTACACGCGGATCTAACAGACCGCTAATGCGTTGAAAAAGACGCGTGGTTCGTGACCACGCCACATCATTTAAATCACCCATTACAATACAGCTTTCATCTAAATCTTTAATCTGATCACCGACAATCAGTAGTTCAGCATCACGCAAGGTCGAATCTTTGGCTTCAGTTGGACTAGGAGGTTTTGGATGCAAGCAATACAACTGTACAGGTTGTCCTGATCGTAAGATCACCGTAGTATGAATTGAGGGAATTTCATCACTTAAAATAAATTTCACTTCAGTATCTTTTAGCTCTAAACGACTATATAAATGCATACCGTATAGGTTATCTAGTGGTACAGGCACACGATAGGGATAATCCTGCTCAATCACAGACAATTCATTCTGCCAACGCTGATCTGTTTCCAAGGTAAGAACCAAATCTGGCTGATATTTTTGAATTTCCTGAATTAATAGATGGTATTTTTGATTAGGGGTCAGTACATTTGAAACCATTAATGAGATTTGCTGATCTGGGTTAAACTGACTTTTACGTACATGTTTTACCTGCTTTTTCCAAATAAACGTATAAGGCAAAACCATTTTGAGTTGATACGCAAGCGCAGCAATCAAGCCAATCAAAGTAAGTTCACGCCAAAGATCCCACGGCTGATCCCAGACCAGTAATAAAACGAAAGCAACAATACCCAAAACCAAAATTTGTAAGCGTGGAAAGTCAGCACCGCGAAACCACCATTCATCACGTGGAATGAGAGACCAAAAAGTCAACCAAATGACAATAACTGCAATTATTTCCACCCAGACCATAAAGCCCTACTCTCTTGTATCTTCTATTTTTTGTATTATGTAACAACATTATCAATTTTGTATGTAACATAAACAAGATATTCCGCTCAAGAATATTGATGTTTTCGTTGTGTAGGTCTTGCAGTTGTGGTCGCTTTTGATACACTCAAGCCCCCTTTTATTTTTTACGTACCGAGGCATAGTGGCATGAAAGTAGGTCTGGTCGGTTGGCGCGGGATGGTTGGTTCTGTCCTCATGCAACGTATGGTTGAAGAGAATGATTTTGCTCATTTTGAGCCATTCTATTTTTCTACCAGTAATGCTGGTGGTCAATCCCCTGCATTTGGTGGTAAGACTGCACCAGCACTTATGGATGCATCAGACATTAATAGTCTGAAGCAAATGGATGTCATTATTACCTGTCAAGGTGGTGACTACACTTCTGAAGTTTTTCCAAAGCTTAAAGCGGAAAACTGGAAAGGTTACTGGATTGATGCGGCATCGACCTTACGTATGGATGATGAAGCCATCATCGTACTTGATCCAGTCAACATGCATGTCATTAAAGATGGTTTAGTCAATGGAACTAAAACATTTGTCGGTGGCAACTGTACTGTTTCATTGATGTTGATGAGCATGGGTGCACTTTACCAAAACAACTTGGTTGAGTGGATGACTGCGATGACCTATCAAGCTGCATCAGGTGCAGGTGCGCAAAACATGCGCGAGCTGATCACAGGAATGGGTTATTTATATAATAATACCAAAGATTTGCTAGACGATCCGCGCTCCCCAATTTTAGACATTGACTCTAAAATTGCTGACTTGCAACGTGGAGAAGGTTTCCCTGCTGCCAACTTTGGGGTTCCTTTGGCGGGTTCACTGATTCCATACATCGACAAACAACTTGATAATGGTCAATCAAAAGAAGAATGGAAAGCGCAAGTTGAAACCAACAAAATTTTAGGTAATCAACAAATTGTCCCTATTGATGGTCACTGTGTTCGCATTGGTGCAATGCGTTGTCATTCTCAAGCCTTAACGTTGAAACTGAAAAAAGATGTGCCACTAGATGAAATTGAAGATATGATTCGTCAATCCAATCCATGGGCTAAAGTCGTACCAAATACGCGTGAAGCATCAATGACTGATCTTACGCCTGTTGCAGTCACAGGGACTTTAACTGTTCCAGTGGGTCGTTTGCGTAAACTCAATATGGGTAAAGAATACCTAGGCGCAT
The DNA here is from genome assembly GCF_900095025.1 of Acinetobacter albensis. GTDB lineage: Bacteria > Pseudomonadota > Gammaproteobacteria > Pseudomonadales > Moraxellaceae > Acinetobacter > Acinetobacter albensis. The sequence continues at coordinate 188,928 of NZ_FMBK01000003.1, forward strand.
TCACAGTGGGCGATCAATTACTTTGGGGTGCAGCAGAGCCATTACGCCGTATGCTTCGCATTTTAATTGAGTATCAAAATTCTTAATTTTTGAATTTAAGAAAATGAAAAGCCGGTCAAATTTGATCGGCTTTTTTGTGTATTCTTTATGTTAATATTTTACAATACCTGTATATCTCGCTAATCTACAACTTTCGCTATGCGATATAAAACCGAGCTAAAGATTAAAATGACCGCATATAACAAATTAAAGATCGCCATTTTAGCCATTATTGCTTCGCAGAATATTTATGCGATTACTATTGATCCGATTCAAATCCAGTCTGCACCAGGCGAATTACTGTATGCCGAAATGAATTTTCGCCAAGCTGATCCGACTGCACAAATTCAAGCCAGTTTAGCCACGCCCGATGATATTACAACCTTAGGCGTAGTGCATCAGCCGCCTGGACATCTTAATTTTTTTACCCGTCGAGATGGTGCAGGTAACGGTGTGATTACCATCACTTCTTCCCGTCCACTGACCGATGCCGAATTGAATATCATCATTAAGATTCAAGAAGGCAAGGCTACGCGCTTACAACATATCAAAACGCCTTTAGCAGGCAGTACGGCATCCAACAAAACACGCTCTTCAACCAATGAAAAAGCCTTAAACCCAATTAGCATTGTCAGTGAAAAAGAGATTGCGTTACAATTACCGGAAAGTACGCAATATCAGATAGAAAAACAAAAAATAGTATCTTCTCAACCATTTGAAGCACCATTAACGCTACAACAATCAGCGCCACCGCGTTTAAATACCACGGTTTCAGCACAGGCCAATGTGCCTCAGCCCCAAGCCCTTTCTACCAATCAAGTCATCGCAAATAAAGCAGCAACAGACAAAACAACAGCAGATAAAATCACAACAGATAAAAAGGACACACTGACAACGCAGAAGAATACGGTCAGTACTTCAGTGAAGTTACCTCAACCACACGCTTCGGCAGATCCCCTAGTGAGGAAATATGCGGAAATTTCAGCACAAGATGTTGCAGTTAAGCGTGTAATACCTTCCAAACAAAGTGTGGATAAAGCTTCAGAGCAAAGCACCGTCAAACCCAAAATACAAGCGTCAAAACCTACAGGTCAACCTGCTCATGCACCTCAAAACAATCAACATGTAGTACGATCAAATGAGTCTCTTTGGGCAATCGCGTCACGCGTAGCCACTGCGCAAAACCGTCCAATTAATGAAGTAATGAAACAAATTCAGGCCAATAATCAGCATGCCTTCATTCAAGGCGATATCAATCGCTTACGTCGTGGCGCTGCTTTAAATCTGAATAGCAATCTTGATGCAAAAGAAAAGTTCAAAGCCAGCACCAAAACTCAAGCGAAAATCCCCCAACATCAATCAGGCAAAGCCAAATATCGTTTAAATCACGCCGAAATGAGCTTGGTGGCAGAGAAAGAACAAGACTCTGCGAGTGGTTCTGCTAAAAAGAACACAGAAATGAACCAAACTTCGAATGAATTATCATTAAAAGTTATGACATCACGGGAAAAAACCGTTAAATTACAGAGCGACGTAACTCAACTAGAAATGGGTTTACGTCATAAGGATCACAGAATTCAATTATTAAATGCTCGTCTTGCCCAATTACAACAACAGTTGAAAGCACAGCAAGTCGAAAAAAAGCCAACACATTAACGTGTTATACAATATGATTTTTGGATGGGTTTTATTGATAAAACTCAATCTTGCAAGGGGTAAAACATGCTGATTTATGTGATTCCGTTTATCTTGTTATTAGTGATCGCAATTGTCTTAAAAAAGCGTGAAGCAAGTAAACAAGCAGAACAAACGTCTACAGCAAAAGCCAAGACGAAAGGAAAAAAAGTTAGTTCCACTAAAAAAACACCACAAAAAACTCAAATTGTGGCCGATCCGATTATTGAAAAGAAAAAAACCACACCCCTCTCTCAAGATCAGCGAAATAAAATTGAAAGTCTCATCGCTGAACGTAACTTTTTTTCTGCAGAAGCGCAAATTAATCAGGCATTAAATAAAGACAACTCACAGCATGAACTCTATTTATTGTTACTCGATCTTCACATTTCACAAAAAGATGAGTTTGCGATTAACCAACTGATTAATCATTTACGTTCATTGGAACTGGATGATTTTCTCACACAAGCGCAAGCAAAAAAAACGGCATATGATCAAGAAACAAAAGGGTCTCGAGATAGCATTAATTTTGAGCCGCAGTTCAAAACAGTAACTCCTGCTGAACCAAAGCGTACTGATGATTTTGATGCACTGATGAGTTCATCTAAACCCTCTGTAGCAGAAAATACCCCTTCTTTTGAGCAATTGCAGCAAGATGTACAGTCAACACAGACCGAATCTGTCAAAAACATCGAGCCTCTCGATTTTAATGATTTTTCGTTCACTCCGACTTTTGATTCTGTAAAAGCTGAAATGCCAGAAACGGTTGAAGAGATTAAGCCTGTAGACTTTAGCAACCTTTCTTTAGAACCCCAACCTGCTGTACCTCCACAACCAGAAATCGCTCCAGTAGAGGATATTCAACCTCTAGATTTTTCTTTTAGTGTCGAAAACCCCCTAGAGCAATCTTCTACAGCCGTTTTAGCTAAGCTTACGCCTGAATCTGAACAAAATGAAACCCCGGAATTCAATTTTAATTTTTCAAATACAGATACTTTAGTCACAACCGAAGCACCAAAAATTATTCACCATCATCAGCCAAATTTAGAATTTAATTTAAATACTCTTCCGACTGAAGCAACGCAATTAGATATAACATCTGAACAAAATTTAGATGAGCACTTTGATCTACCCACTGCCAATCTCGTTCAAATCAATCCTAATGATCCGCTGGCTCAATCTTTCCCAGAGCTTGTCACTAGCAATGAACTAAGTGTAAATTTAGAGTTAGCAGAACAATATATTTTGTTAGGGGCAGCTGAATCTGCTCGTGAATTATTAACGGAAAATGAGCCTGAATATACAACCACACAACGCTTACAAGCAGATGAACTACTTAAGCAGATAGCTTCTTAAGTTATTTCGTTTTATGATCAAGCAGTCTTTATAGGCTGCTTTTTTATGATGAAAAAAATTGCTTTAATTTATATGGGTGGGACGTTTGGTTGTTTTGGTGAACCACTCAGTCCGATGCCCGCAGAAAAATTTATTCCGTTACTACAACACGCTCTTCCGCAACATTTAAATATTGGGTGCTTTGTCGCTCCTGTGATTAAAGACAGTAGCGCCTGTACCGCAAATGATTGGCTACAACTCATTCAAATGATTCAAAGTTTACAACTTGAACATTATCAACACTTTGTTATTATTCATGGTACTGACACCTTAAGCTATGCGAGCGCGGTGCTGGCACGTTTTATGGGACAATCTGCACATATTGTACTCACAGGCAGCCAATATCCTTTACTTGATACTTCAGGGACACATCCTCGAGAATTTACTGATGCTACAGATAATCTCAATTTTGCTGTAAATGCAGTAACACAGACACCTATGGGTGTATATTTGGCTTTTCATCAAAAGCTGATTCACGCTCAAACTGCACTTAAACGACATAGTACTGAGCTAGATGCTTTTACAGGCTCAACTTTAAACCATCCTATTGCGCTTATTCAGCACAGCTCTGCAGTACAAGAACAAGATCTTGAGAAAGCTAAAAGTTTTAGTTGCTTAAGCTTAATGTGGCAACCCTTAGATCTCAATCAGCATATTAAAACCTTTAAAAACTTAAACGTGAATCCGCCTCATTTTTTAATTTTACAAGGCTTTGGTGTAGGAAATATTGCCAGTAATTCTGAAATGATTGAAGCTCTTCAACAACTACAACAGAATAATTGTCTCATCATTCTCACCACCCAAGTTCCTTTTGGAGCAATCAACCATCAATATGCAATTAGCCAATGGTTAAAAGACAGTCAAATTGTTCGTGGCGACGCGCTTGGACATGCAGATCTTTATGCAAAAGCACTAAAAATGTATTTACAATACGATAGTACCGAAGAACGGTATACGCATTGGTATGATGAATAAATTTGAGGTAAGTATGCAACGTTTTGCAGTGGGTATTGAGTTTTGTGGAATTCACTACAGAGGTTGGCAGACTCAACAATCTGGTGTACCAAGCGTGCAAGAAACCATGGAGAAGATCTTAAGTAAAATCGCAGATCACCCCATTAGCCTTCAAGGTGCAGGTCGTACCGATGCAGGTGTACATGCGACCAATATGGTGGCTCATTTTGATACTTCAGCCATTCGCCCATTACGTGGCTGGCTTATGGGCGCAAACAGCACTTTACCAAAAGACATTGCCATCCAATGGATTAAAGAGATGGATCATGACTTTCATGCGCGTTTTAAAGCACAATCTCGGCGTTATCGTTATGTGGTCTACAATTCGCCGAGTCGTCCTGCACTACTCTACAAACAAGTCACTCATGCCTACTATCCACTTGATGTCGATAAAATGATTGAAGCGGCCAAAAGGTTTGAAGGTACTCATAATTTTGAGAGTTTCCGTGCTGCATCGTGTCAATCCAACCAGCCTGTTCGACATGTCAGTCATTGTCGTTTAATTCGTCATGGCTGTTATTTAGTACTCGATATTCAAGCAGATGGTTTTTTACACCATATGGTGCGTAACATTATGGGATGCTTACTTGAAATTGGACAAGGAATGTATGAGGTTGACCATATTGAGCATATTTTTGCAGCAGAAGATCGTAAAGCTGCTGGGGTAACTGCGCCACCTGACGGTTTATACTTTATTCAAGCTCACTATCCTGAAGAGTTTGATTTGCCTAAAGCACCTTTGGGACCTCACTGGTTAAATATGCCTGACTAGCTCAGCTATTTCCTTTTTAAATCGAGAACTCCATCTTCAAATACGTTGTTCTGCTTTCTAGTTAAAATAAGTTAAGCCCTCCAAATAAAATGAGGTTATTAACTTAGATTAACTTAAAAAATTATTGTCGTTGTTTGCGTTTTCTATATTCGACCGGCGTTTCATTGGTCCATCGTTTAAATGCTCGGTAAAATGTACTTGGCTCGGAAAACCCTGTTAAATATACAATTCGTTCAACACTCTCACTGGTGTTAGCCAATAATTTTTTTGCTAAACGACAACGATAATCTGAAAGAATTTGTTGAAAACTGGTATTTGCCTCACTTAACTGTGTTCTTAAACGACGAGGAGTGATATTTAAATGCGTTGCTACAGTTTCTAAAGTTGTTTCGCCACTTTCAAGCGTTGAACCAATTGCACGACGAACCTCCCCCACCAAATCGTAGCGTGCAAGCTCTTGTAATTTTTCAATTGCCAATTGCTCATGTAACTGTAATAGCTCTGGTTCTGCTTGCCATAATTGATAATCTAAAATGGCAGGATCAAAATAAAGGCGAGTTTCTTTTTGTCCTAAACTGACAGGACATTCATAGACGCGAAAATATTCATCATCAAAAGCGCCTTGACTAAAGTTAAAATCGATATAAATCGGGTCGAAACGCCCTTCAGTAATAAATTTAAAAAAACGTAAAATACCAGACATCGCACATTCAGAAAAATGACGATTGACCAAATGATCTGCCCAGCGCCCTTGTTCACCATTGGTTAAATAACAACGGTCATCTTCAATCACCAATTTGGCATGAAAGGCATCACTGATGAGGCGTTGATAAGCCAAAGCACGTTTGAGCCCCTCACCAAAATTTTCACTCGAAATAAACAAGTGTTCAATCACCTGTCCACGATATAAAGGAAGATGTTCACCCAAATGTAAACCAATATCTGGGTCCTTACTGACCTCTTCTGCCGCGACCCAAAAAGCATATTGGGCGTTCAGTGGAGTACGATCGTTGGTTCCTACCTGACTTAAGGCAACCCCAGCTTTTGTTAAAATTTCTTCCGTTGGTAAACCAGCACGACGAATCGCTTGGTAACCCAATCGTAAAACTACCGATGCATCCGTTAACTGACCCACGCAATGACCTTCCTTGTATGTTCTTCATTTATACTTAAAAAGATTAATTTTAGATTAACTGCGATTGACCAAACTGACAACAGATCAATACACTTTTTTGTAGAATATTTTAAACCGCGTGTTCGCTTATTTAACTGACAGATGATCGGTAGACGGCCCATTCCACCTTGTTTTATACAAAAAAATTGACTATAATTTGCCCCTTTCCAATTTGATCATCAGGTAGGCTATGGCCAATAAAGAGGAACTCATCGAGTTCGAAGGCGTTGTCACCGAAACGCTTCCTAATACTATGTTCCGTGTACGTTTAGAAAACGGTCATGAAGTGATTGCACACATCTCTGGTAAAATGCGTAAACATTATATTCGTATTTTAACGGGCGATAGTGTCAAAGTAGAAATGACACCTTATGACTTGACTAAAGGTCGTATCACTTATCGTGCGCGCTAAGTTTTAGCGAAAGCAGAAGCCACTTTATAGTGGCTTTTTTATTACCTTAAGCTTTTATTATTCAATCAAATAAATTTGACAAAAGTTATTAAAGACACGACTATCAACTGAATTAAAATGATCTTGATAAGTTTAACAACAATGATAAAACTTAAGTATTTAGCCCTGCTTTCTAGCTTAGTCCTTACCTCATGCGCAACAGGAGGCCATCATCGCCTTAACACGTCTTTGCAACAATATGTTGGTCAAACCGCAGAACAAGTTCGCAACCAACTTAATCTGAGTCAAATGGGATTCAAAATCATTCAGAAACCTATTCAAACAAGAGAATCTCTTAGCTATATCATTGTGCGTGATATGAATATTCCCATGGGTACGCCCAACATTAGTCACAGTATTTCAATGGGCGCACCAATGCCTACCGCCTCAAATGGTGGATATAACATCGAGATGAAATGTCAGGTATCTTTTAATTTGAAAGAGGAGATTGTCGAATCCATTCATTTCACTGGTCGAGCTTGTTAAACAGAAAGAATCATGTGTGACAAGTTTTCAATGATTAAGTCCAATCTTATCCTAACTACACACTTTTACCGTGTATCAAATCACAACAGTATTTATCCCTGTAATTTGCTTAAACTGATTTTATTTGGTGTGAGGATAACTCATGAAGTTCGCACTAATTTTAGGATGCTGCATCTCTTTTAGTTTACTTACTACCGCATGTACAACTACTTCTCAGACAACTGCTATGCAGCGTGATCTTTATCTAGAGCAATTTATTGGACAAAGTAGTCAGTATATTCAAGCCAATTTAGATTTGACACGTTTAGGTTATCAACAAGTTCAATCTGCTAGTGTGACGCCAAACCGAATCACGTATACGGTTATTCGTCCTATTGCGATTCCACTCTCTATTCCCCAAAGTATTGCAGGATCACAACCCGGAGCTGTTCCAATACAAGTTAATTCCAATCCTGAACGCTACGATGTACATTTACAATGCATCATTGTTTTTACTTTAGAAAATCAAATTGCAAAATCGGTTCATTACACGGGTCGTACTTGCTAAAAATGATTTACTAAAAATCAGATCACAAAAAAACGCAGCTCAAATGGGCTGCGTTTTAAGCAAAGTTGAGGATTAGTTCAAGGCTGTAACCACAGCTTGACCCATTTCAACCGTACCGACTTTGTTCATTCCCTCAGACAAAATATCTGCTGTACGTAAGCCTTGGTCTAGAACCTGACCTACAGCATCTTCAATGGCTTGTGCTGCTGCTTCTTCACGGAAAGTATAACGAAGCATCATTGCAACGGAAAGAATAGTCGCCAAGGGGTTTGCAATGTTTTGACCCGCAATATCTGGTGCAGAACCATGACAAGGCTCATACATGCCTTTACCATTTTCATCAAGTGATGCTGATGGCAACATGCCAATCGAACCTGTCAACATCGCCGCTTCATCTGACAAAATATCACCAAACAAATTTGAGGTTACCATCACATCAAATTGTTTTGGTGCGCGAACCAATTGCATTGCAGCATTATCGACATACATATGCGATAAATGAATATTCGGATATTCTGCTTCTTTCATCGCAGTGACTGTTTGTTTCCAAAGTTCAGTGACTTCAAGTACATTGGCTTTATCTACAGAACAAACTTTGCCACCACGTAGTGTTGCCATTTCAAATGCAACTTTGGCAATACGTTTAATTTCAGATTCTGAGTAAACATCAGTGTTATACCCTTGTTTCTCACCATTTTCCAACTCACGGATACCACGAGGTTGACCAAAATAAATCCCTCCCGTCAATTCACGTACAATCAGAATATCTAACCCAGAGACGATTTCTGGTTTTAAGCTTGAAGCATCGGCAAGTTGTGGGTATAAAATTGCTGGACGAAGATTGGCAAAAAGATTAAGTTCGCTGCGGATTTTAAGTAAACCGCGCTCTGGACGAATCGAACGTTCAATGCTGTCCCATTTAGGCCCACCGACAGCACCGAGTAAAATTGCATCGGCTTTTTTTGCTTGCTCAGCCGTTACCGTTGGATAGGGTTCACCATGGGCGTCAATTGCAGCACCACCCAATAAACCTTGCTCCCAAGTCAAACCTAGATTGAATTTTTCATTAACGCGTGTGAGTACTTGTTCAGCAGCTTTAATAATTTCAGGCCCAATGCCATCACCCGCTAAAATCAAAATATGTTTTGACATGAGATTTTCCATAATAAAAATCAGTCTCTGGACTGATAAAGAATTAAATTTTTCGTTCTACAAACTCACCTAAGCCATTCAGGACATTATAGGGTTTGCAGAAACGCCGAATAGTTTTTTGTTCCTGTTGCAGCTCTACACACAAAGGATCCGGTGCAGAGACATCCAACAAATTCCCTGCATGTTTGATGCGATTACGGTACATTTTAAAAGTGTAGCTTTTTTGAGCACCGAAATTATGAAAGACATGCAAGGTTTCAGCACGATCTGGCGATACAGGATAAAAGCGAATCACCAGTTCATGCTGACCAGCAGGTACAGACAAAGATAAAGGATTGGGATCATTCAAAGATTTGGATTGTAGACGTACAATTCCTTGCTGAATGGCTTCAGAATTTAAACGATGATTGAGAGCATCAACAATTTGAGTTCTGTTGAAACGCTCAAATTCACACTGTTCTGTTCCCGCACAGAAAATCAAAGCATTTAATTTGCTTGATTCTGTTTCTCCGACATTTTTAACCCGCATTGTATCGATAGTTTGGCATGCACTTACTGATGCAACCATCAGGCCAAATACAGCCAATCGAGCGTAAATGTTTATCATTGTTCGAACCTAACCCCTGCCAGTTAAAACCAACTAAATATTTTTATGGATTTGATATTAACAAGAGTTAGGCTCTGATACTACTTAGAGCTAAAACTTCAACGCATTAACCGCGAATTTCTTGGAATACCCACGGGCGTGATTGCTTGGTTTTGGTTTCATAAGCACAAATATCTTCTGAGGCTTGTAAAGTTAAACCAATATCATCTAAACCATTGAGCAAACAATGTTTACGAAATGGATCAACCTCAAATTTAAAAGCGTCACCCTGAGTAGTTCGAACCTCTTGCGCTTCTAGATTAATGGTTAATTGATAACCTTCAGTCGCTGCACATTCTTTAAAAAGCTGATCAACAATGTCTTCCGCCAAAATGACGGGCAACATCCCATTTTTAAAACTGTTATTGAAAAAAATATCGGCATAACTGGGTGCAATCACAGTACGAAAACCATACTCTTCCAAAGCCCAAGGTGCATGTTCACGACTTGAACCACAACCAAAATTGGCTCGTGCCAACAATACAGACGCACCTGCGTAACGTGGTTGGTTCAAAATGAAATCAGGATTAATTGGACGCACTGAATTATCTTGCCCTGGATAACCTTCATCTAGATAACGTAATTCATCAAATAAATTTTCGCCAAAGCCTGTGCGTTTGATCGACTTTAGAAACTGTTTTGGAATAATTAAATCGGTATCGACATTGGCACGGTCTAAAGGTGCAACAATACCTTGTTCAATGGTATAAGCTTTCATATTTTGCTCCTAGTCCCAATTAGAATGAACGAACATCAACGAAATGACCTGCAATCGCTGCGGCAGCAGCCATGGCTGGACTGACTAAATGCGTACGCCCGCCATTGCCCTGACGACCTTCAAAGTTACGGTTCGACGTAGATGCGCAGTGTTCACCTGGCTGTAATTTATCTGCATTCATGGCTAAACACATAGAGCAACCCGGTTCACGCCACTCAAAACCTGCAGCCAAAAAGACTTGATCCAAGCCTTCCGCTTCCGCTTGCTGTTTGACTAAACCAGAACCTGGAACCACCATGGCTTGTTTAATGGAACTGGCCACTTTACGCCCTTGAATCACTTCAGCAGCAGCACGAATATCTTCAATCCTTGAATTGGTACATGAGCCGATAAAGACACGGTCTAATTGAATATCAGCCAAAGCTTGACCTGCATTTAAACCCATATATTGATAAGCACGTGTCCAATCATTACGCTGTACGTCATCTTTGGCTTGTTCTAAAGTAGGTACGGCTTGGGAAACAGGAATGACCATTTCAGGTGAAGTTCCCCAGGACACTTGTGGCTCAATCAGTTCACCCTGCAATACCACTACAGTGTCGAAATGTGCATCTTGATCAGAATGTAAAGTGTTCCAATATTCTACTGCAGCGTCCCATTGTTCACCTGTAGGTGCATAATTACGACCTCTCACGTATTCAATGGTTTTTTCATCGACCGCAACCATTCCAACTCGTGCACCCGCTTCAATCGCCATATTACAGACTGTCATACGTCCTTCAATCGACATATCACGAAACACTTGTCCACCGAATTCGATGGCATGCCCTGTACCACCTGCAGTTCCGATTTTACCAATAATGGCCAAAACCACGTCTTTGGAAGTCACGCCTTGACCTAAAACCCCGTCTACACGAACCAGCATGTTTTTCATTTTCTTTTGCACTAAACACTGAGTTGCCAATACATGTTCAACTTCAGATGTTCCAATGCCATGTGCCAAACAACCAAAAGCACCATGCGTAGCTGTATGTGAGTCACCACAAACCACCGTCATACCGGGTAGAGTTAAACCTTGCTCAGGCCCCACCACATGCGCAATCCCTTGACGAATATCATTAATTTTAAATTCAACGATATTAAAAGCATCACAGTTATCATCTAAGGTTTGTACTTGAATACGTGAAGTCTCATCTTCAATTCCTGCAATACCTTGATCACGCTCCGCTTTTGAGGTCGGTACGTTATGATCAGGCGTCGCAACATTGGCACTTAAACGCCAAGGTTTACGACCCGCAAGTTGCAGACCTTCAAAAGCTTGTGGTGAAGTAACTTCATGTAATAAATGACGGTCGATATAAAGTAAGGCTGAACCATCATCACGTTGTTTAACCAAATGGTCATCCCACAATTTGTCATATAAAGTCTTTGCTTTTTGGGTATTGCCTGCCATGTCGACGCGCTCCATAGAACTGGGTAATGCTTTTATTGAATTTGATTATAACGGTCTATTCACATAAATCTAATTTATCATTTTTATTAGTTTAAAAACTTTTTGGAATAGTTTTTAATCCGAGAATATCCATGAATTCTCAAACTGACCCAGTTATATTTCATAAAAAGTTTCTTCATTCAGACAACTATAAACCGATATGAATCAGCCTATATTTTCATCATGAAAATGCTTAAATTAAAAATAAAAATCTAAAAAAACAAAAGCAGATCAAAGTCTGCCTTTATCTAGATTTTGAACGTTAGATCGATCTATTTTCTTTCACGTGGATTAGATCTTCAATCGCTTTCAGCAACTCTGCTTTGGCTTTACCACAATCGGCGGCAGCTTGATTTTCATCATTCTCATCTTCAGCCAACTCATACACAGCAGTCCGTTTTTCCACTGCACCTTCAAACAGATCGAGAAGATATTTGATATGTTTAATGTCCATGCGCTTCATCCTTAAAAAATCTATTTTTATTCAAAGTTTTTAATTTGAATTTTGACACTGAAATCATTATTCATAAAACCAATCAATAATATAATATTATTCGTTTTTACAAATTAAATAAGACTCATTATTATTTAACTCTATTTTAGAAAAAGAAGGTAGATCTCTGATGGCTCATATTCAAAAATTTATTGATTACAACCAAAAAACGTTAAAAAAGACCCTAAGTTATTACTTCATGCATATTACGATTGCCATGTTGGTGGGTTATTTCGTCACAGGAAATATCTGGATGGCACTGACTTTAAGTTTACTTGAACCGACTGTTCAAGCCTTTGCATTTTTCTTTCACGAAAAAGTTTGGGAAGCCAAAGCATCAAACTCATCACAAAGCAAAACTGAACCGCTACAAAATATTTAAAAGATTCTCGAGATGTTCAAATTTTTCTAAAATATAAACATTTATGTCGAGCATCTTGATTGACTGGAAAATACAAGTTTACATCTGCATACATTTTTTTAATCGGTTTTTGCATGAATTGAACATTTATCTATAAAAATATTTTATAATTATGTGAATTTATCATAACCAGATTATCACTATGAATCTTGCTGCTTTTGAAGCTTTTATTAAAGTCATGGAAACAGGATCTATTTCCATGGCTGCCGATCTGTTGTTTATTACCCAACCAGCGGTCACCAAAAGAATTCACAGCTTAGAAGATTATTTTGGCGTCAAATTATTTGAATCTGCTGGACGCGGAGTTCAAGCGACTCATGCCGCACACTCCCTACTACCCAAAGTTAAAAACTGGCTTAATGAACTGGGTGATATTCACCACACTTTAAGCCATCAACAAGGTCAAGTTCAGGGTAAACTGAAAATTGGCACCAGTCATCATATTGGATTACATCATTTGCCTAGTCATTTACGTGATTATGTACAAACATTTCCAAATGTCACTTTAGATGTTCATTTTGTCGATTCAGAACAGGCCCATGAAAAAGTACTGGCGGGTGATTTGGAACTGGCATTTCTGACGCTACCGCCGCAAGGAGATGATCGGCTCAATTATGTGACCATCTGGAATGATCCATTGGTATTTGTCGCCGCGCCTTTTCACCCTTTGGCACAGCAACACAACTTGAGTCTGCAAGATTTAATTGAATATCCGAGCCTCTTGCCTGCCACTCAGACTTATACCAGTCAAATCACGCTTGCTGAATTTGAAAAACAGGGTTTAAAACCCAAAATCAGTATGAGTAATAATCCACTAGAATCTATCCGTATGCTGGTTTCAATCGGATTGGGTTGGTCGGTTTTACCTAAAACATTAGTTAATCAAGAATTACAACAACTTGATATTGCTGTAGATATGAATCGTGAATTAGGAATGGTTTGGCATCCAGGACGCACTCAGTCTAAAGCTGTTTTAGAATTAATTGAGATGATGAAACTTAAAAGCTAAATCACGACGAGAACAAAATAGCATCACTTTTGAATGCGACTTAAATTTAACGTGTTTAACGATGGGTGGATTCTTCATGTAAGGATTCATTCAGTTGATCAACCACAATCGCCCATTCACCATCCGATTTAATTTTTTCGGCTAAAAACTGACGCTGACTTTCAGTCCAATATTCAGCTTCAGTCATTTTGGTGTGTGCGGGTAACTGATGGGTTGCAATAAATAAGCTAATCGCGGGTTCAGAAGCATCTAAACCCAACTGTTCAAATAAATGCGTCATTCTTGGGCGTAACACACTCATTGTCTTCTCCATTCATGTCGTTCTTCTACTGAACATAACAGTTTTACACTAAAAATGAAGAATAAAACTGTAAGAATGTTATGTACATAATTAAAAGGCAGCATTTTAAGGGCTGTCTTTTTGTAGCTTATTTTAAGATAAGCATGTTCACCTTATAGGGACCAATCCTGAATAACCCAATGCTGTTGTGTTGCAAGTTCAGTCAAACGTTGATCTGGGCATACCGCAATCGCATGATCGGCATACTCTAATAAAAAACGATCATTGAATGAATCCGAATAGGCCCATGATTCTGTCACAGATCGACCCGCAAGCCACTGCTCCAAACGTGCTAATTTACCTTTTTGATAACAGGGAATATTAATCACCTTGCCCGTATATTTGCCATGAATCACTTCAGCCGTAGTCGCAATAATTTCAGTGATTCCAAATTCGCGAAAAATAGGCGCGGTAATAAAGTCTGAAGTGGCCGTTATACCGACCAAGGCATGCCCTTCTGCACGATGCTTTTCAATTGCATTGAAACCTTCAGGACGCATTTGAGGACGAATCACTTTTTTCATAAAGGATTCATGCAAATCGGTTAAATACTCAGCATCATGTTGCGTTAGAAACTCAAATACAAATTCGTTATACGCAATAGGATCAAGTTGACCTGCTTTATAGTCCTCATAAAACTTGTCGTTCATTTGACGATGTCGAATGGGATCGACCAAACCTTCGTTTACTAAAAACTCACCCCATGAATAGTCTGAATCGGTATTTAATAAGGTGTGATCAAGGTCAAATAAAGCCAATTTCATGAAAATACTCGTAAAAACTGAAATTTAAGAAAAAAATTGTAAATCTATCTCCGCTAGTCGATAGAAATTCGTTAAGATCATAGCAATTTTAACATTTTTACACTTTGCTTTTTTCGCGTTGGATACAGAAATATAAGTCCCCGAATGCAGAGTCACAAATTACACAATATTTAGGTAGCCAAATGATCGATTCAGAAGGTTTCCGACCAAATGTCGGGATCATTTTGGCAAACGACTTTGGACAGGTTTTATGGGCAAAACGCATTGGACACAATGCTTGGCAATTTCCACAAGGAGGTATCCAATATGGAGAAACCCCTGAACAGGCACTTTATCGTGAGCTGAGAGAAGAAGTTGGCTTATTGCCCGAACATGTTCAAATTGTAGCACAAACAAAAGGTTGGCTACGCTACCGTTTGCCTCAACGATATATACGCTCGGATTCAGACCCAGTGTGTATCGGACAAAAACAAAAGTGGTTTTTACTTAAACTGACTGCGCCAGTCAAACATATTCAGTTGAATCTGTCTGAGCCTCCAGAGTTTGACCAGTGGCAATGGGTCAGCTACTGGTATCCACTGGGTCAAGTCGTCAATTTTAAACGCGATGTCTACCGAAAAGCGATGGTGGAGCTATGTCACCAGTTGCCTGCGCTTTAGAGATAAAAAAGTTGCATAAATGTGCAGCTTTTTAAAAATTATGTTGTATAAATAAAATAGATTTAGACTTTTTTTTGGAGCAAATTTTTATGTCGAATATGCAACTGGATACCCTAAGACGGATTGTACAAGAAATCAATGCGTCGACCAGTTTGCATGAATCACTCGACATTATGGTCAATCGAGTGGCCAATGCCATGCATGTGGATGTCTGCTCTATTTATTTACTTGATGAACGTAACCAACGTTATTTACTCATGGCTTCTAAAGGTTTAAAACCTGAAGCAGTGGGCCATGTTTCATTGCATACTAGCGAAGGCTTAGTCGGTCTGGTTGGACAACGTGAAGAAATTGTCAACTTAGACAATGCACCTAAACATGAACGCTTTATGTATCTGCCTGAAACTGGAGAAGAGATTTACAACTCTTTTTTAGGCGTTCCTGTCATGTACCGTCGTAAAGTGATGGGTGTTTTAGTGGTTCAAAATAAAGAATCTCATGACTTTAGTGAAGCCGCAGAATCTTTTCTAGTTACCTTATGTGCTCAGCTTTCAGGGGTAATTGCCCATGCACATGCAGTCGGCAATATTGACGTTTTTCGTAAGCCCAATAATCTACCCACCTACAAAACCTTTCAAGGCGTTTCAGGTTCAGGCGGCATTGCCTTAGGTCGTGCCGTCATTCTGTATCCACCTGCTGATTTGGCGTCGGTACCAGACCGTGAAGCAGATGATATTAGTGAAGAATTAGCACTACTTGACCATGCGATTGCTTCGGTTCGGCTAGAAATTCAATCTCTTGATGATAAAATGCAAGACGCCTTAATGGCTGAAGAACGTGCTTTATTTAGTGTGTTCTTGCGTATGTTGGATGAAAATGCGCTGCCTGCTGAAATTAAAGCTGAAATTCGTGATGGTAACTGGGCGCAAGGTGCGGTACGCATTGTCATTGACACGCATATTGCTCTGTTTGCACAGATGGAAGATGATTATTTACGAGAACGCGTGTCCGATCTGAAAGATTTGGGACGGCGTATTTTAGCTTTTCTACAAGAAGCAGATGCCAGTCATCGTGAACTTACCGATGAAAGTATTTTGATTGGCGAAGAAATCTCTACCGCTGCACTGGTTGAATTGCCTGTCGATAAAATTGCGGCTATTGTGACCACCGAAGGCGCGATGAATTCACACATGGTGATTGTAGCCCGTGCATTAGGTATTCCGACCGTCGTAGGAGTAACTGAACTACCAGTAAATGCACTGGATGATGTCGAGATGATTGTCGATGCGCATCAAGGTCGGGTTTTTATTAATCCGCCACGTCGTTTGCGTACCCGCTATAAAGAAATCCAAAAAGAAGAAGAACAAATTGCCAAAGACTTAAAGCAATATGAAACTAAAGATGCTATTACCCCAGATGGGGTTTCAGTCAATCTTTATGTGAATACTGGTTTGATGATTGATGTGGTACGCGGCGTACAACGAGGTGCTAAAGGGGTAGGCTTATATCGCTCCGAAATTCCGTTTATGCTGCGTGACCGTTTCCCAGGTGAAGAAGAGCAACGCGCAATTTACCGTCAACAGCTCAGTCACTTTGCCAACAAACCTGTGGTGATGCGAACTTTAGATATCGGCGCAGACAAAGACCTGCCTTACTTTTCGATTGAAGAGGAAAACTCAGCACTGGGCTGGCGTGGGATCCGATTTACACTAGATCATCCTGAAATTTTTTCTTCACAAATTCGTGCCATGCTTAAAGCGAGTATTGGTTTAAATAACTTGCACATTTTATTACCGATGGTCACCAGTGTCAGTGAAGTTGAAGAAGCATTGTATTTACTTGAACGAGACTGGATTGCAGTCCAAGAAGAAGAGCAAGTTAAAATTACCAAGCCCAAGATCGGGATTATGGTCGAAGTGCCGAGTGTGCTTTTACAAATTGAAGAATTTGCTGAATTGGTGGATTTCTTTTCTGTCGGCTCTAATGACTTAACCCAATATTTATTGGCAGTGGACCGCAATAACCCCCGTGTTGCCAACGTGTATTCACATTTTCATCCTGCGGTACTGCGTGCCTTAACCCGTTTGGTACAACAATGCCACACGTACAATAAGCCTATCAGTATCTGCGGAGAAATGGCGGGAGATCCTTTGGCGGCAATCTTGTTAATGGCGATGGGCTTTAATACCCTTTCAATGAGTTCAAGCAATATTTTGCGTGTTCGCAAAGCCATTTGCCATGTGCCAATGTCAGATGCACAGGTGCAGCTTGCGCATGTATTGAAAATGGATAATCCTTTGGTGGTAAAAAGCTGGATGGAATATTATTTTAAAACCCATGGTTTAGCAGATATGGTGAAGTCTGCCACCCGAATCGTTGGTGCTTAAATTGCGACAAAAATTAAATTAAAAAGTATTAAAGCAAAAGGGCGATAATCATCAGAATATCGCCCTTGTTTATGTTTGCTATAGCCACGTTTTGCATTTTTCTTACGATCTACAAACACCTGACTTTGATTAGCTTCATGCATATGTTTCGCTACAAAATTGTTCAACACAATTTCTGGTTTTTTCTTTTGTTTCGCCATTTTACTCACCTTTTAGGTTCGGTTTTTTGTTGTCTTTTCCACCATCTTGATGGGAAAGCGATCATATACCTTTTCGCGCAATTTACAAGTAGGTTAATGGGGCAGCTGTTCAAAATTTAAAGTCTTTTTAAAATTCACTTTTTAAACTACCTTAAAAATACCTCTCCTTCTTTTTCTTCAGATCTGTATACACAATATTTTAACTTAAGCAGTAAAACTTCGTGCTAATAATCTGGTTACATCAATATCTTGAGGATTTAACATTCCAACCACTTGTCCATGAAAGGGATGATAACGAGACTGGATAAAAGCCTGCGCAACAAAGTCAGGGGCATATCTTTTGAGTAAAACAGCTTGTACTAAAATGACCAAACGACTGACTAAACGACGTGCCATAAATTGTAAATTTTCTGAATTTTGCTGAAATAACATACATAAGGCATCCTGTTCTTGTTGTAGTACAGCTTCTTGTGCCGTTATTTCAGCCAAAGAGGTAAATAAAATGGTGACTGAATCTGGATCATATTGCATGGCACGAAGTACATCTAAACACATGACATTGCCTGAACCTTCCCAAATGCTATTCACTGGAGCTTCTTTAAAAATACGCGCCATGATGCCGTTATTTACATAGCCATTTCCACCAAAAATTTCCATCATTTCGCCACTCAGTTCAACGGTGCGCTTGCAAATCCAAAACTTAGCAGCTGGAATCAAGATGCGTCTCCATGCTTGTGAGAGTTGATCTTCCATTTCGTAACAATGTGCCAAATGAAAACTCAACTGTGTGGCTGCTTCAGCTTCTAAAGCTAAATCGACTAACACGGCTTGCATCAAGGGTTGTTCGGCTAAAGGTTTTCCAAAGGCTTTTCGTTGACGGGTATAGGCAATGCATTGAACCAAGGCTTGACGTAACATTGCGCTACTACCGATGGAACATGTTAGGCGAGTGTAATTTGCCATTTCAATGATCGTGGGAATACCACGTCCTGCTTCACCGATCATCACGCCCCACGCATCCTGAAACTTAACTTCTGAACTGGAATTGCTGCAATTTCCGACTTTATCTTTTAAACGCTGAATCAAGATGCTGTTTTTAGTTCCATCTTCTAACCATCGTGGCACATAAAAGCAAGCCACACCATTCTGCTCAGTTTGTGCAACCACCAAGTGGGCATCTGACATGGGGGCTGAAAAAAACCACTTGTGTCCCGTTAACAAATAAGCATTACCACGCCCTGCTTGCGCAACAGGACGCGCAAGGGTCCGATTGGCCCGTACATCCGAACCGCCTTGCTTTTCAGTCATCCCCATACCCAGCCAAATCGACTTTTTTTGGGCAATGGGGAGATCACGTTCATCATATTCATTACAGAGCAGTTTTTGGCCCAGTTTTGCCCACAGTTCGGGTTCACGTTGTATCAACGGAATACTGCCCAAAGTCATGGCATTGGGGCACAAATTTCCAGCTTCAACTTGTCCACTCAAATAAAAACGTGCTGCCCAATCTACCCATTTACTGGCGGATTGAGTTGCTATAAATGGATGTGCATGCGTATTAAACTGGCGGTTCAAGGCCATCCATTGATGCCAAGCAGGATGAAACTCTAGTACATCTTTACGGTGACCGCGAGCATCGAAACAATGCAAAATTGGTGGATGTCGATTGGCTAAATCGGCATAGTGATAATATTCAGCAGATCCCACCGTTTTTCCCAAATCAGATAACTGCTGCTGATCACTGCTGTTATAACGCATTAAAATTTCTTGTAAGATCAAATCCGTGTTAAACAAATTGTAGTTTTGCTGTTCATCAAACTGATTTGAAATTTGGTGTGTGGTCCATGTCTGCATACTGATTCTCTGTCTTGTTATTTCTGTACTTTCACTTCAGTATAAAGAAAAATGAGAACTAGGATGTTCAGCTTTCAGCTATGAAAATTGCAGCAGCTCAAGTACGTCGAAAGCCACGTCAATCACGTGCCAAAGTAACCCAAGAGGCGCTGATAGACACTTTTGTTCAGCTTTTAGCACAACAATCTGCCGAAACGATTACGATTCGTGCAATCACTGAGGTAGCAGGTGTAGGACTGGGTACTTTTTATGAATATTTTGCTAAAAAACAAGATTTGATTGCCTTGACGATTCATCAACACGTTAAACAAAATGCAATCACACTTAAAACTTATGCACAAAGTCGAATTGAGTTATCCATAGATGAAGAACTTTCTCTTTATTTAAGCCATTTGATTCATTTTCAAATTACGAACATTCAACAGCAGTCTCGAATCTGGTCACAACTTTTTTGTCTTGAACGGCAAATCTCTACGCCTGAGGCCTATCAAAACCACTATAAACTTATGCTCGATCTTTGGAATGGTCTTTTAACGCCATTTATGGCAAATTTAAACATACGGCAACGTTTTGCTTTAAATCTACATCGGATTATTTATGGATTTATTTCTCAGACCCTATTGCTCCATCCAGATTTCAACGCATGGGATACATTAGAACAAGATATTTTAAGCTCAATCCAAGGCTTAATTGCTGAATTGGAGTGCTCCATTTCCACTCTTTAACACCTATTAAAATCTAGGATTTGATTTATCGGATATTCCATTGACCAAGAATAGAATATTCCATTTGTATCTATTTCATTCTGCGCTTAAAGTCTAAATAGATTCTGCTGTTTTTAAAGTCACATTCAGGCGATCTATTCAATTGTTCGACTGAATTTTAAATTGCTTTTTAATGGAATGAGCAACATATTAAAAATGTCATGTTAAAAAGATAAAGTAGGTTAAATCCGAAATTATTTCCTATTTTAAACTTACTGATAACAATGGAGAAAGACCATGAGCGAAGACTCTAAAAAATGCCCTGTATCCCACCTGACGACTGCCTTTGGTGCTCCGGTAACGGACAATCAAAATAGTTTAACGGCAGGTGCGCGTGGTCCATTACTTGCCCAAGATTTATGGCTCAATGAGAAATTGGCCAATTTTGTTCGTGAAGTTATTCCTGAGCGTCGTATGCATGCTAAAGGTTCAGGTGCCTTTGGTACATTTACGGTTACCCATGACATTAGCGCTTATACCCGAGCAAAAATTTTCTCGGAGATTGGTAAAAAAACCGAAATGTTTGCACGTTTTACCACAGTTGCAGGTGAACGTGGTGCAGCCGATGCTGAACGAGACATTCGCGGTTTTTCATTAAAATTTTATACTGAAGAAGGTAACTGGGATTTAGTCGGTAACAATACACCCGTATTTTTTATGCGTGATCCGCGTAAATTCCCTGATTTGAATAAAGCGGTTAAACGCGACCCAAAAACCAATTTACGCAGTGCGACCAATAACTGGGATTTTTGGACCTTATTACCTGAAGCACTGCATCAAGTGACTATTGTGATGTCAGATCGAGGTATTCCGAAAAGTTATCGTCATATGCACGGTTTTGGTAGCCATACCTATAGCCTCATCAATGCCCAAAATGAACGCTTTTGGGTTAAATTTCATTTCCGTACTCAGCAAGGCATTCAAAATTTGACCGATGCTGAAGCTGCTGAGGTGGTTGCAGCAGATCGTGAAAGTAATCAACGTGATTTATTTGATTCAATTGAAAAAGGTGATTTTCCAAAATGGAAACTGCAAGTTCAGATCATGCCTGAAACTGATGCAGAAAAAGTGCCTTATCATCCCTTTGATTTGACCAAAGTTTGGCCACATGCTGATTATCCATTAATTGATGTCGGTGAATTTGAGCTGAATAAAAATCCTGAAAATTTCTTTTTGGATGTAGAACAATCTGCTTTTGCACCCAGCAATTTAGTGCCAGGCATTAGTGCTTCACCAGACCGTATGTTACAAGCACGTTTATTTAACTATGCTGATGCGCAGCGTTACCGTTTAGGTGTGAACTATCAGCAAATTCCAGTCAATGCCGCACGCTGCCCTGTTCACTCCAATCACCGTGATGGTCAAGGTCGTGTCGATGCCAACTATGGCGGCTTACCGCACTATGAACCAAACAGTTTCAGCCAATGGCAAGAACAAGCTGAATTTAAAGAGCCACCGTTAAAAATTTCAGGTGATGCCGCTCATTGGGACTTCCGCGCTGATGACGCCGATTATTTCAGTCAACCTCGCGCCCTGTTTAATTTAATGAATTCTGAACAACAGCAGGCTTTATTTGACAATACTGCTGGCGCAATGGGTGACGCCCTAGATTTTATTAAATATCGCCACATTCGAAACTGTTATACCTGTGACCCGGCCTATGGTGAAGGTGTGGCAAAAGCATTGGGGATGAGTGTTGCTGATGCTCAAGCGGCACGCGAAAATGATCCAGGCCGAAATAATCCAGGTTGGCTTTAATTTTTAACTAGAGTTGTATAAAAACCACCGTCAGGTGGTTTTTATTTTAAGCGTATTTTATATCTACTCGATATCTTGAACTCAACGATTGAATGACACTTGCTTCGGATAATGATTTTTTTGCAAATTTGCTGCGATATCTCAAATTTGAATAATCAAATTTAAAATTTCTTATCACCACCCATGTCATTCATTTTTCAAGCGAATAAAACCGTCTGTTCAATATCCTCAAATAGACCATCACACCACCAAACGCCGACCTTCTCGAACACAATAAAAAGGCGCCATTAATTTCGAAGTATTTTTCATTGCAACTTTCAAATCTAACTCAGGTTGTTCACGGTTTTCATCGGTGAGTTGAAAGGTCCGATAATGAATGGCCAATGAGCATTTAGAATGCAGGTCCTGATGTGCCTGAAAAGCTTCATGCGGATTCATATGCATATAATGCATCAATTGACGTGGTTCATACGCACCGATGGGTAAAAGCGAAATACGCGGTGCACCCAAACGGCTTTGAATTTCTTTAAAATGCGGTGAATATCCAGTATCACCCGCAAAGAAGCAATGATCTTTACCTGCCAAAATAGAAAAACCACCCCAGAGTGCTCGGTTTTGATCACGTAAGCCTCGCCCTGAACCGTGTTGTGCGGGCGTATAAATAATTTTTAAATCGTGAAGTAACGAAGACTGCCACCAATCCATTTCTAAAACATGAAAACTTTTTGGTAAATACCACGAATTGCCTAAACCGGTATAAATGGGCATAGCAAATTTATCATGCAACCATTTTAAACTGGACAAGTCCATATGATCATAATGGTTATGACTAAGTAGAACTGCATGAATAGTCGGCAATTCCTCTAATGCAATACCTGCTGGAATGACACGCTTTGGACCTTTGCCTTGCTGTGGACTCACATATTCACACCAAACTGGATCGGTGAGTAAGTTATAAGGACCAATTTGTAAAAGCACTGTTGCATGCCCTACAAACCATACCTGCCAATCATCGATGCTCGCCTGTGGGCGATCCTGTGGAAGGCTTCGTTTGGTCGTATGGAGTTCAGCTTCTTCTTTTTCTACATCAATCTTCCAAGTAGTGGATTTACGTGTGATGAGCCATTTTAATAAATCTGCACGACCACGCCCTGCAGGACGAGGAAGCATGTTGATGAATCGCTCACCATTATGATGATTAGAATGCATAAACTGAAAAGAAGGCTGGCGCCAAGTATGTGACCAGCATTCTGTCGTAGGCAGTTGAAAGTGTAATTGTTCGGGATTTTGCTTCATGTACATTCAATTTCTTAGAGTGACGTAAATATTCAAAATCCGATATTTTGAATATTATGTTATGTATATCACGTTTTTATTCTAAACGACCTTTCATACGTTGTAACCAAACTTTTTTCGTTTGTGGCTTAACAAACAATGCCATAATTTCAGGATGAATCTGTTTAATTTTCGCTTCAATTCTATTGACACAAGCTTCGATATCATCGGAAGTTAAATGGTCTTCAAACTCTAAACTTAAAGAAGCAATCACTTGATCTGCGCCCATTTGTTCAGTTAAAACACCATTTGCAGAAAATACGGCATCATCTTCTTGAGCAATCAATAACAAATGATCACGCAATTGCGGATCAGCTGACTCACCCAACAATAGACCTTTGGTTTCTCGCGCCAATAAAATAGCAGAAATCGCCAACACAATTCCAATGAAGATTGAAGCGACGCCATCTAACTCTGGAATATTTAAGGCATGCGCCAGATAAATTCCGATTAGGGCAATAAAAAGTCCACATAGCGCTGCAGTATCTTCAAATAATACGGTGAAAGTCGTGGGGTCTTTACTCCGACGAAAAGCTTCGAAGTAACCGAGCTGCCCCTTGGTTTTACGAAAAGCTTTTAACGCCACCAACCATGATATGCCTTCACATAAAATCGCAATTCCCAAAACAATATAATTTAAATTTGGACTCAGCATTTCCTCAGGATAGCGCACATGCTGTATGCCTTGATAAATCGAAACCACAGCACCCAGTGCAAACACCATTAAAGAAACAATAAAGGCCCAAAAATAAAGTTCGCGTCCATAACCAAACGGATGCTGTGCATTTGGAGATTGTTGCGATTTTTTTATGCCGTACAGCAATAGAATTTCATTTAGAGTATCCACCACTGAATGAATCGCTTCACTCAGCATAGCGGAACTATTGGTGATATACGCTGCAACAAACTTGACCAAGGCAATCGCTAAATTGCCCGCCAGAGCAGCATACACCACAATTTTATTTGAATCCGACATTTAAACGCGCCTTAGATTTATTATCATCGAGTAGCATTATTGAAATAGTACTATTCAATTTTTATCTTTATTTGGACTCATCTTAACCAAACATTCGGTATCAATAGTTTATTTTTTGTTGTTCTCTTTAAAGCCTGCTGCATTCGATCATTCAGGGAAGCATTTTTCATTTAGAGCAAGTTAAATGGAGGATAAAGTATAGGTCACTCATTAGATGAGGATTTTTGTTTTAGTTTAATTTTAGATAAAAATATTGGGTTGATTGTGCGTTTCATTTATTCAAAATAATGAGAATTAATTTATACCGTTTATTAAATTTTATGATTTAGCACAATCTTTTTATTTTAGTTTATCGGTTTTATTGACTATAAATACCGCGTTTTAATATACAAAAATATTAATAAAAATAGAAATATCATTTATTTACTAAATGCAATCATCATCATGCGCTCATTGTTTATAGATTATACTCTTGCCAACTTATAGTAAGACATTTTTTGGATTACTTATTGGACTTAAGTATATGGAATTACGTCACCTACGATATTTTATTACGGTTGCTGAAGAACTCAATTTTAGTAAGGCCGCTTTAAAGCTGTTTACTGCACAACCTTCTTTAAGTCAGCAAATTAAAGACCTAGAAGAAGATGTAGGGGTCCAACTTTTTTATCGAACAAAACGAAAAGTTGAATTGACTGAAGAAGGTACAGTATTTTTAGAACAAGCACGCTTAACGCTCGCACAAGCCGATAAAGCCGTTGCTATGGCACGTCAAGTTTCACAAGCCAAACAACAAATGTTACGTATTGGTTTTGTACCTGTGGCGGAGGTAAAAATTTTTCCTTCGGTATTGCCCAATTTACGGGTTCAACATCCAGATTTTAAAATAGAACTCCTCAGCTTAAACAATACTGAGCAAATGAAGCGCTTAAAAAAAGGCGAATTGGATATATCGTTTACGCGGCACAATTTAAACAGTGATGAAATAAAAAGCTTATTTGTTTTACGTGAACCCATGGTGTTTATTTTGCCAGAAGACCATCCTTTGGCAAAATATGAAAAAATTCCTGTACAAGCACTTCATGGGGTCGATTTTATTATTCCTGCGGTGGAACAATCTCACACCATTCATCACCATATTCTTGATTTTGCCAAAACACAGGGTATTACTTTAAATATTGTCCAAAAAGCCGATAATATTTTATTCAATATCAATGCAGTGGGTATGGGTTTAGGTTGTACCATTTTACCTGCCTACACTGCTCCATTGATCACGTCAAATAGCGTTATTCGCCCATTAGAGGTTGAGTTGCCTTATGTCGACCTCTATGTCAGCTACCATAAAAGCAATACATCTGTCGCGGTACGAAAATTTATCGAATTACTCACTCAAATTTTTTATCTGGATATCAATCGTGATTGAGTTAACCTGCTTCTTTTAAGCGGATATGCTGCATTAGAAATCGATGTAAGTCAGCGACATCACTCACAATTGCGATTGGGTCAAATTGTGCTAATACGTCAACTGTATGAACGCCATAACTCACGCCAATGCTTGGCATCACAATATTTTGTGCCATTTCTAAATCATAAGACGTATCACCGACCATAATTGCATGCTCAGCCTTTACACCTGTAACTCTTAATATTTCAGCCAACATCAGTGGGTCAGGTTTAGATTTGGTTTCGCTGGCGGCACGTGTTACATCAAACATATCTAGACTTTGCGTTTGAGCCAAGACACGATCTAGCCCTCTTCGGCTTTTACCCGTCGCAACAGCCAACTTGATGTTATGATTTTTTAAATCTATAAGAAGCTCAGCGACCCCCTTAAACCAAACATCATCAGTAGAATTTTCCACATAATGGTCGCTATAACTTTGCAGAATTTCATGATGTAATTCAGGTACATCTGGAAATAAAACCTGAGCTACTTCAGGCAAACCTAGACCGATAATACTTTGTGCAGCCTCTGCGGTCAGCGGTTGATTAAATTGCTGCGCTGCAAATTTTAGGCTAGAAACAATTTGACTGACTGAATCGAATAAAGTGCCATCCCAGTCAAAAATAATCAGTTCTACAGGTTTGTTCATCTTCAGTTCCTCAGTTAAATTCAGCTTTTTCAATCCCACTCTAACGTCCTTTAAAGTAAAAGATGTCAACTGCAACTTTATTTGAAATTCAATCTCAATCTATTTCTTCTCCTTGAAGAAATAGATTGAGATTCATCATGACAAGGAAAGTTCAAAAATTTCAAATCACTATTTTCGTCCATTATTTATCAAATATTAACAGCTTAATATGACTCAAATTTTAAACATGCAACTTACAAAATAAGCATATTACTCAGTTGCTCATTTCTGTCCTACAGCCTAATAACGACATCCATGTCGTTTTCGACCTAACAGCCCATGTCAAATAGGGTGTCTTAATCCTTTGACTGCGCACGTAATTGCGCCACCACACTTTGCATATCTTCAGGCAAAGGCGCTTCAATGGTGTCATAACCTGGGATTTCTAAACGCAAGGCATGTAAACACAGACGTCGTGCCGCTGGGCCTCTATATTCAGTTTGATGGCCATATTTATCATCACCCACCAGAGGATGACCAATACTCAATCCATGTACACGAATTTGATGAGTCCGTCCTGAAAGCGGTGAGGCATAAACCAAAGTCGCATGTCGAAAACGCTCAGCAACATTCCACTGTGTTTGACTTGGCTTACCTTCTTTAGATACGCGTACACGACGCTCACCATTGGCCAATTCATAACGATGTAAAGGTGCATCAATCAGTTGTTTATCCAAACTGACCTGCCCTTTCACAATGGCTGCATAGGTTTTTTTAATTTTATGTTCACGCAATAAATCTTGTAGCGTTTTTAAGGTACTACGCTTTTTGCTGATCATCACCAAACCAGAAGTATCACGGTCAATTCGGTGAATCAATTCCAAATATTTTTTACCTGTTGCGGCACGTAAGCCCTCAATTAAGCCATAGGCCACACCACTTCCGCCATGTACAGCAATCCCTGAAGGTTTATTGACCACCATCAAACCTTCATCTTCATAGATGACACGACTCAGTAAACTTTGTGCGACTTTATCAGACACAGGTGCCGCAGTTTCATCTTTAGGCTCATAACGGATGGGTGCGACTCGAATTTGATCGCCAATCGCAAGTTTGGTTTCCGCTTTAATACGCTTTTTATTGACCCTAACTTGCCCTTCACGCATCAAACGATAAATCCGACTTTTCGGCACACCTTTCAGTCTGGAAAATAAAAAATTATCAATACGTTGACCCGATTGATGCTCGTCCACTTCAAACCAAGTGACACTTTGCCATTCTTGCGTAGAATTCATACAGTTACGATGACCCAAAAAATACTAAAATTGATTAAAAACTGATCACTTAGGCTATGCTTTACCCAATAAAGGTAAGCTTAACCCATAGGCAGATGATGCAAGGTTTGATATAGTCAGCGCATGGATACCACCGTTAGTGTGAAAAAATTTAAAAACTTCAATTTTTTGGAGTTCGATATTAAATTTCTCAATTCACATTAAATACGGAAAGGTCCCTAAAGAATATGCCGACGCCGAAGGCTTTATTATATCGGCAAAAAAGCAAACTGTTGCGTTTAATTGTATTTCGGTACATAAATCAGTTTGCCGCAAAAAATATGTCGCCAACCAAAAGTTGGTTTTAAACGTAAACTGATACACATCAGATAAGTCGCGTCCTAAAGTCGCATTCAGGCTACAACGTTGATGTATTGGATCTGCACATGAAGCACTGATACGATGATAATTCCGTATCAAGACACTCTATCTGTAAATGAAGAGATGATCTTTAAGCTAAGTGACAGTGAAAGTTACTCACATCCAATGCACCGTCTGTCCGCCAGTGAATCGTTTAGGTTACTTTAATCAACTCATGATTAAAGCCGTATTGCCATCATCAATATGGACATCAAAAACCGAAGCCCAACAAAAAAGGCCGGTAAAAAAGCTCAGACCACAATTGTAGTATTTTGAGATCTGGGTGTTGATCCTTAATGTATGGTGTTCGCTACGTGAATAGCGATGTTTTGTTGTGTATCGCTATTAGGTGTTACACCCATGAAACGTATGTTGATTAATGCAACACATGCCGAAGAGATTCGCGTTGCACTTGTCACTGGTCAGCGTCTTTACGATTTTGATTTAGAGAATCGTACCCGTGAACAAAAAAAATCCAATATCTATAAAGGTCACGTGACTCGCGTTGAACCTTCTTTAGAAGCTGTCTTTGTTGAGTACGGTGCAGGTCGTCAAGGCTTTCTCTCAATGCGTGAAATCGCAAACTCATATTACAAAGCAGACCCTCGCCAAACTTCAAACATTCGCGAATTAATCACTGAAGGTACTGAACTTTTAGTGCAAGTGGAAAAAGAAGAACGAGGCAATAAAGGTGCAGCGTTATCTACTTTTATTTCACTTGCAGGTCGCTATTTGGTCCTTATGCCAAACAACCCAAAAGGTGGCGGTATTAGTCGTCAAATTTCAGGTTCAGTTCGTGAAGAATTGAAAGAAATGTTGGCATCACTCAATATTCCACGCGGCATGAGCGTAATTGTACGTACTGCTGGTATTGGCCGTTCGCAAGAAGAATTACAACTCGATTTACAACATTTGATGGATCTTTGGGCACAAATCCAAACCACAGCAAGTTCTGGCCCATCGCCAATGTTAGTTCATCAAGAAGCAGGCGTGGTGACACGTGCTATTCGTGACTATTTACGTGATGATGTTGCAGAAATCTTAATTGACTCTGAACAAGCTTATAACGAGGCTTATAACTTCGTAAAAGCAGTGATGCCACGCCAATTAGAAAAACTAAAAACTTATACTTTAAATGAGCCATTATTTGCTCATTTTGCGATTGAAAGCCAAATTCAAACCGCTTATGAACGCGAAGTTAAACTGCCATCTGGTGGTTCAATCGTAATTGATCAAACTGAAGCCTTGGTGTCAATTGACATTAACTCAGCAAAATCGACACGTGGTCATGACGTTGAAGATACGGCTTTAAGTACTAATTTAGAAGCGGCAGAAGAAATCGCGCGCCAACTACGTTTACGCGATATTGGCGGTCTAGTGGTGATCGATTTTATCGACATGACCAAAGACCGCAACCAGCGTATGGTTGAAGCGAAACTTCGTGAAGCAACGCAAAGCGACCGTGCTCGTATTCAATTCGGCCAATTGTCTCGTTTTGGTTTAATGGAAATGAGCCGTCAACGCTTACGTCCATCGCTTGAAGAAGCAACAGGTTATGTGTGCCCACGTTGTCATGGCACAGGTATGGTGCGTGACTTACGCTCTCTTTCACTCTCAATTATGCGTAAAGTTGAAGAAATTGCGCTTCGTGAGCGTCATGGTGAGGTTCAAGTTGAAGTTCCAGTTGAAATTGCAGCATTTTTGTTGAATGAAAAACGTCATACTTTGGTTTATTTAGAACAAACCTCAAATGTACGTGTCACTGTGTTGCCTCATCCGCACTTAGAAACGCCACATTATGAAATCACTTATAATGCTGAAGGCTTTGCACCGACTAGCTATGAACGCACAGAAGCAACGCGTTCAAGTGAAAAAGAATTGGGTTATGAATCTTCTGAATGGCATTTAGAAGAAGAACAACACGTTCAAAATACTGCTCAAACAGTACAACAACCAGAGCGCAATAACAAAAAGCAGCCACAACATCAACAGGCAGCTCAAACACAACATCAAGCGATTGCGCCTGCTGTACCATCAACCAGTCCATGCGCTTGGCTTGAAAACCTGTTTGTACAAAAACAAGCAGCGACTGTAGATCAGTCACGTTCAGCCAATAATGCAGCCGCAGCAATTGAACAAATGGTTAATGGTGGTGCTGTTAGTCGCGGACAATTTGGCCAAGTTGCAGCGTCTGTGCCTGTTGCTCACACCCCTGTTTCAACGGCAAATAATAATGCTTATTTGGCTCCAAGTGCGCCTACTCCTCCGAAACCAGAACAACGTGAAGTGAACGATCGTTATTCTGATAAAGAAGAAAAATCGCAACGCCATAATAAAAAACGCGTAAACAAGCCAAAAGAGCAACGCGAACCAGTTCAACATGACAATCAACATAACCAAGTGCATGAAGAAATTGTTCAAGCTCCTCGTCATGAACAGCGTCAAGACCAACGCCATGAACCACGTCAGGACTCACGTGAAAATAAACGTCCAGTTCGACGTCAACAGGTAGAACAGCAAAATTCGGACACTCCAACCGAACAAAATGCAGTTCCGCGCCGTGACCGTAATAACCAGCAACGTCCGAATCGCCCAAATCGTCATCGCGATCAGAGCGTTCTGAATGAGCAAATCGCACCTGAAACTGTGGTAAGCGCATTACCAACAGCAACGGAGCAATCACCTAGAGTTGAAGTGATTGACGCACCTCGTCAGCAGGTTATGCCAACTGCATTGGTGGTCAATATTGATGAAACGAAAAGTGAAATTGTGGCACTTCACTCAGCAAAATCCATTGCTGAAACACCTGTTGTGCAATCTGCACCAGTTGAATCTAAAGAAGTAGTGACTCAAACACCAGTTGCAGCAGTAGCGGAAAAAGCAGCAATTGCTCCATCAAAACCAGAGTCAAAACAAGTAGGTTCTGCTGATCAGCGCGCGAGTAATGATCCACGTATGCGTCGTCGTCAGAAACGTGGCGCTCAAATAAAACAGGCCCAAGCACCAAAACTAAACCCATCTCAAGTTCCAACTTTGGGGCAGTACACTGTGGGTAGTTTAATTCGTCATGTCTATGGTGAAGATTGTTCCGTTTTAATTGAACAATTTGGTTTAATTCCAACGTTCAATCGTGCCTTGGTTAAATTTACTGAGCAATATGCAGCCACTCTTTCGCATCAGGAAACTGAAACGGATGTTGCAGCACAGCCCGTGACACGTGATGTTGCTATCACCAAAGCGACACCAGAAGCTGAACCTGCACCAGTGTTAGATTTAACACCACCAAGTACTGTTTCAGACAACCGTGTTGCCAATGATCCACGTGAGCGTCGTCGTTTGGCAAAATTGGCTGCAGAACAAGCTTTAGAGCAAGCTAAGCAATCGCATAGCGAACCTTCAGCTGAAAAAGCCGTGCCAGATGAAACCCCATCTAGTGAAAGCAAGGTTGAAGTTGAGCAAAAATCAGCAATAGACGAAACACCAGTTGTTGAGGTGATTGAAACACCTGAAACCGTAGCAGAGCCAACGCCTACTGTTCAGCCTGTAAAAGCAGCACCCAGTGCAAAAGTAGTCGCTGAAAAACCTGTACAAACGGAGTTGGCAGTCGATGCCGCTCAAGATGTACAAGCTTTGGCTGAACCAAAATCGGATGCAGACAAACCCGAAACAGAGGATGAAGCAGACAAACCTGTACGCCCTCGTCGTCCACGCGGCCGTCCACCGAAGAAAGCAACGCCTGCAAGCGAGTCTTAATTCGCTCTAATGCAGTAAAATAAAAAAACCTAGTCATTTCGGTGACTAGGTTTTTTTTGTTATTTTTGTCAAATTAGGTTGATTGCACTACGATTAAACGATTAGAAAGACAACTGTACATAGAAACGCAAACAATTAAATATATTGGATTATGACAAATAGATAGGATTCTTATGAACCACAACCCGCAAAGTGATCTAATTAAGCTTACTGATGTTGCCACAAAATTACCTAAACTGATCAATAAAGTTCCTCATTTATTGAGTGGCCTAAAACAAGCTTACTTACGTACACCAACGACAGCAACAGGTCTAGGTATCGCTTTTGAGAAAGCCGTTAAGCACAATCCACATGGAATGGCGTTATTATTTGAAGAACAAAAATTCAGTTATCAAGCACTCAATGAATGGGCCAATCAGATTGGACATTTTTATTTATCAATTGGTGCACGTAAAGGCGACGTGATTGCAGTCATGGTGGAAAACCGTCCTGAGCTTTTGGCTACAGTCATTGCTTTAGCCAAAATTGGGGTGACCACCGCTTTGGTCAATACCTCACAAACAGCTAAGGCATTGACCCACAGTATTAATCTGGTTAAACCTATTGCTGTAATTGCTGGCGAAGAATGCCGTGCTGCAATAGAAGAAGTACGCTCTGATTTAAACGTTGGAACAGACCGTTTCCACTGGTTTGCAGACCAGCCAACCCGTGTTGAGTCAGGTACAGCACCTAAAGGCTGGAGTAATTTAGCAGAGAAAATTGATCATTTTCCAAAATTTAATACGCCAACAACGCATACTGTCCAAGGCAAAGATGGTTTATTTTATATTTATACTTCAGGTACGACGGGCTTACCTAAGGCGGTCATTTTCACTCACAGTCGTTGGACTTTGGCCTACGGCACGTATGGTCATGTCTTAAATCTGAATAAAAATGATGTCATGTATGTGACTTTGCCGCTGTATCACGCCACTGGAATTGTGGTCTGTTGGTGTGGCGTGATTGCAGGTCATGCAACATTGGCTCTACGTCGAAAATTCTCGACCTCTTCATTTTGGAAAGATGTCCAAAAATTTGATGCTTCAGCCATCGGTTATGTCGGTGAATTGTGTCGTTACTTGATGGATGCACCCACTTCTGAAAATGAACAACGGCATCGTGTCAAAAAAATGATTGGTAATGGGATGCGTCCGAATATTTGGGATAAATATAAAGCACGCTTTGGAGTGGAAGAAATTCTCGAACTCTATGCCTCAAGTGAAGGCAATGTGGGTTTTAGCAATGTCTTTAATTTTGACAATACCGTCGGCTTCTCCCCGACACCGTATGCCATTGTAGAATTTGACAAAGAAAGCAATAGCCCAGTAAAAGATGCTAAAGGCTGGTGTAAAAAAGTTAAAAAAGGTGAAGTAGGCTTATTGATTGGAAAAATCACCCGTCGCTCTCCTTTTGATGGTTATACCGACTCTGAAAAAAACAAATCTGTCATCATGAAGGATGTATTTAAACATGGCGATTCATTTTTCAATACGGGTGATTTGGTACGTGATATTGGTTTCCGTCACGCTCAATTTGTTGATCGCTTAGGTGATACTTTCCGCTGGAAAGGTGAAAATGTTTCCACCACTGAAGTTGAAAATGCAGTCAGTGAATATGAAAAAATTGCTGAAGCAGTCGTATATGGGGTTGAAATTCCGAATACTAATGGTCGCGCCGGAATGGCTGCCATCACTTTGTCTGAAGGTACAACATTAACCGAGCAAGATTTGCAACAGATGGCGACTGAGTTTAAAAAATGCATCCCTGCCTATGCCGTTCCTGTTTTTTTACGTATTCAAAAGCAAGTTGAAACCACGGGAACATTCAAATACCAAAAAAATAAGTTAAAAGAACAATCTTTTGACCCAAATAAAAATGATGAGCGCTTGCTGGTTTTGCTTCCAAATGCCACAGGATATTGTGATCTGACGCCAGAAATATTTAGCAATATTGAAGCTTATCAATACCGCTTTTAATTCAAATATTGGTTTTTTGCAGTCGATTCGGCAAATTTGTTGTATTTATAATCAAACATCAACAAGTTTGCTATTTTTTACTTGCGCTCGATTGATATCTTGCTACAATACGCGACATCAAAACAAAGTGGTGTTGAGAAAATTTAATTTTCTTACACTGTACATTCAAGTACTTCTTGAATGTTGTTAGGGTCGTTAGCTCAGCTGGTAGAGCAGCGGACTTTTAATCCGTTGGTCCCGCGTTCGAATCGCGGACGACCCACCACTTATTTTGATCACCTAGAGATGGGTCGTTAGCTCAGCTGGTAGAGCAGCGGACTTTTAATCCGTTGGTCCCGCGTTCGAATCGCGGACGACCCACCATCTTCTAAAACTTCTGACCTGAAGTTTTCTAGCTTTTAAAGCAATCTTTAAATGGGTCGTTAGCTCAGCTGGTAGAGCAGCGGACTTTTAATCCGTTGGTCCCGCGTTCGAATCGCGGACGACCCACCATTTATCTCAAAGTTTTTCTCAGCTCAATTCTCGTTATATCTTCTCTCGTTTGAGATTTTTTTGCGTCAATACTCTATTTCAAATCATGTTTAATTTTTTTGATTCATCCAAGAAAGTGGCACTAAAGAATAATGTAGCTGTATAAATTCATATTTTATCGACTCAGCGTTGATTGAGTGAAAGTCTATTTTTAATATTTACTCAACTAAAACTGTATTTTATTGATCCACATTTTTTAAATTCCAGTTAATCCTTGAGCAATACATAGGCTTTTAAAGGTTTACGATAGCCCTGTTTAAAGTAATATTTATCCCCACCTGAGTTTTCTCGATTAATTTTGTCCAAATTCATAATCAAATGCTGTGGGTCTTGAATATCATAATAGAAATTTACCCCATCCTTGCGATGTACCACCAATTCCGTTTTCTCCACATTGATAGACCATGTATCACGGCGATAATTTGCATTGCGCGAATCTGTTTGAGTATTCTCAGCAAATACTTTACCAAACTGCACAATGCTTCGATGTACCGAACCGTCAGCACTGAGGTTTAAAATATATTCTGCCGTTCCCGCAGCACAAGGCACAAAATTATCATCACACGGAATATGGGCATGATAGCGGCCAATAAAAGGTTTTTCATAAGATTTAATGGGTGATTTCCGCGCATGTGTCATTGCAGGAAGAGTGGCTTGACCCGCAATCTCTATGAGCGTTTTGGCTTGTTCAGCTTCGAGCGACTGGGGAGATTTATTCGGATTTTGAGAAAAATTTTCTACCACTCCGCTAGAATCACAGGCCATCACTCCAACCAAAGCAATAAAGACTAAACCCCAGCGAAAATAACAGATTGACAAGTACAAATCATTCTTCCTTAAAGTCAGTTAAATCTTCCCTTAATCCGCTCAGAATACCACTACAGAGCTGATTACATTCGCAGTTTAATAGCTGCTTATACTTTTCCAATGTGTAATTTTAAAAAAAAATAAAACCCAATAATGCCTAGGCTGGCAGTTTATGTGCAGCGTGAAGAGAATTCACTATTGGTTACATAACTTAACCATTATCTCTATTTATTGGCTTTAAAAGATCATTTAAAGCACCATCTATTTATTATAAAGATATTTTATTCTTCAACTTTTAAGGAGATTTAGATGGCCAATGTTGGTTTATATCGCTCTCACCGACAAAATATGATTGCTGGGGTAATGGGTGGTATTGCTGAACGATTTGGTTGGAATGCAAATTTGTTACGCACTATTTTCGTGATTATTTCAATCATGAGTGCTGCATTTCCTGGCATTTTGGTTTATTTGGTTTTATGGCTAATTATGCCTAAAAAACCTTTTCAAATAGATGCGGCTGAAGGCTATCAAAATCCTATTCGTACTGTAAACCGAGACTCAAAAACTTAACCTTAATTCTTTTAGTCTATTCCTGTTTTATGCTACGACTTTTGCCCCAAAGAGTCGTAGCTTTTTTTTAGTTTCTATTTATGATTGCTGTTTTACTTGAATGAGTTGTTGATTTAAGACAGCGATCATATCTGCACGACTAATGATGCCCACCAAATGTTGTTTTTCAACGACTGGAATATAATTAAATGAGCGCTCAACAAAGTAAGGCACCAAATCTTGAATAGGCTGTAAAGGCTGCACAGTAACCACTTTCGGGTTCATAATATGGCGCACGCGGTGTTCCCATGTGGCTTTAGGATCTGCTGCCCGTTTAAACCATTCCACTACTTCATACAATGCCAAAGTGCCGACCAAAATTTCTTGTGCATTGACCACGGGTAAACTCATTAAATTTACATGTTTAAATTTATCCAAAGCTTCATGAATATCATCTTCTCCATGCAGCACAATCACATCTTTGGTCATAATATCTTGACAGACATAATGATTGATTGATCGTGAATTGGCAATTTCCTGTGCCTCTAAAATAATTTTTTGCAGGTCATATTCACTAATATCGAGTAACTCGGTTTGATGCTCTAACACATCCTGAATATCTTGCGGTTGAATGGTAACTTTTTGAGTGGGCGTTGGATCCTTTGAACGCTGATTGATTTGCGCAACGTTTGGATACTGTTTACCTAAGAGTCGATTAAATCCAATCGCGATGACCAGTAATAAAAGAGAGTTGAGTAAAACTGGATAAAAAATAAAATGATAACCCAACTGATGTACCACATCACCGCCCAATACAGCGGTAATAGCAACTGCTCCACTGGGTGGATGCAGCGAATCGGTCGTCATCATTAAAATAATAGACAGACCTACGGCAACACTAAAAGCTTCGGTTAAATTTGGAATATACAGTGCACAGGTCACGCCAATCATACCTGCAATGCTATTTCCGACCACCATATTCCATGGCTGTGCCAAGGGACTAGCAGGCACAGCAAATAACAATACTGAAGAAGCTCCCATGGGTGCGATATACCACGCATTAATATCACCGAGCACCCACCAGCTGATCAAGGATGAAAGTGCAAGTCCGAGCAGAGCGCCTATTCCACACAGTAATCGGTCTTTTAAGGGGAGGACTTTAAAATTAGGTTTTAGGGTATTCAGCCAGTCTGCTTTAGAGTGAAACACTGTTTGCCTTGAGGATTGTTTTAACGAATGAAACCATTATAAAGTGATCATCTTATAAGATGTATTTATTTTATATTTTTATATACATCTCGAAGCGCTTAGTTTTGAACCATGTTGGTGAATCCCTACTCGCAATCCATTGTTATTTTTGATTTAATCATTCTATTATGTTGAGAGAGTCTGATAATTTACTGAGCCGAAAATATCAATCTTTAAAATTTTCTATCATCAAATCTATACACTCAGATGAAAATCGAGCAAGTTAATCTATATCCTTTGCCACCCACCATCAAAGCCCTTATAATTGAGCACAATTTTTCTCTAATTTTAAGTGGATGACCATGAGTCGCGCCATATCGCATATTGATACATTTCAAGGCTTAATTCTTGCCTTA
The DNA here is from genome assembly GCF_900095025.1 of Acinetobacter albensis. GTDB lineage: Bacteria > Pseudomonadota > Gammaproteobacteria > Pseudomonadales > Moraxellaceae > Acinetobacter > Acinetobacter albensis. Next base: position 226,473 of record NZ_FMBK01000003.1, read on the forward strand.
CAAAACTACTGGGCTGAACAAGGTTGCGTTATTTTACAACCTTACGATATGGAAATGGGCGCAGGAACATTCCACACAGCGACTTTCCTTCGTGCTTTAGGGCCTGAAACATGGAACGCAGCCTACGTTCAACCGTCACGTCGTCCCAAAGATGGCCGTTATGGCGAAAACCCAAACCGCTTGCAGCACTACTACCAATTCCAAGTGGTATTAAAGCCAAATCCAGACAACATCCAACAGCTTTATTTAGATTCTTTAAAAGCCATTGGTATTGATACCCTCGTTCATGACATTCGTTTTGTCGAAGACAATTGGGAATCTCCAACACTCGGTGCTTGGGGCTTAGGTTGGGAAGTTTGGCTAAATGGTATGGAAGTGACTCAGTTCACTTACTTCCAACAAGTCGGCGGTGTGGAGTGCTACCCAGTCACAGGCGAAATCACCTATGGTCTTGAGCGTCTTGCGATGTACTTACAAGGTGTTGATTCGGTTTACGATTTAGTTTGGACTAAAGGTCAGTTCGGTACAGTCACCTATGGCGATGTGTTTCATCAAAACGAAGTAGAACAATCGACGTATAACTTCGAATACGCAAACGTTGAAAAAATGTTTGAATTGTTCGATTTCTACGAAGCTGAAGCAACACGCTTAATTGAAGCAGAACTTCCACTTCCCGCTTATGAACAAGTCATCAAAGCATCGCATAGCTTTAACTTGCTCGATGCACGTGGTGCAATTTCAGTCACTGAGCGTCAACGTTATATCTTACGTGTACGCACTTTGGCGCGTTCAATTGCACAAAGTTATGTGGCTGCTCGTGCGAAACTCGGTTTCCCAATGGCAGAGCCTGAACTTCGTGATGAAGTTTTGGCACAATTAAAAGCACAAGTTGAAGCAGAAGCGAAAGAAGCAAACAAGGAGAGCAAATAATGTCTAAACATACCGTTTTGTTCGAATTGGGCTGTGAAGAACTTCCACCAAAAAGCTTAAAAAAATTACGTGATGCTTTGCATACTGAAACAGTGAAAGGCTTAAAAGATGCAGGTCTTGCATTTGATTCTATCGAAGCTTATGCAGCACCTCGTCGCTTGGCATTGAAGATTGTCAATGTTAATGGTGCACAAGCAGATACACAAAAACGTTTTGACGGCCCTGCTAAACAAGCCGCTTTTGATGCTGAAGGCAATGCAACTAAGGCGCTTGAAGGCTTTATGCGTGGTCAAGGCATCACTGTAGAGCAAGTCACGACTTTCCAAGCAGGTAAAGTTGAAAAAGTCTGTTACTTAAAAGATGTGAAAGGTCAAAGCATTGATATTCTTTTACCTCAAATTTTACAAAATGCGCTGGACAATCTTCCAATTGCAAAACGTATGCGTTCTGCGGCTAGCCGTACTGAATTCGTGCGCCCTGTGAAATGGGTCGTATTACTGAAAGACAATGATGTGATTGAAGCAACCATTCAGGACATTCAAACAGGCAACGTAACCTTTGGTCACCGTTTCCATGCGCCTGAAGCGATTACTTTGGGTCATGCAGATGAATACTTAGCGAAGTTAAAAGCAGCTTATGTGGTTGCCAACTTTGAAGAGCGTCAAGCAATCATTGATGGTCAAGTCAAAGCGTTGGCTGATAAAGTGAATGCGATTGCGATTGTACCTTCTGACCTTCGTGACGAAGTAACCGCACTGGTTGAATGGCCTGTGGCACTTCGTGCAAGTTTTGAAGAACGCTTTTTGGCAGTTCCTCAAGAAGCTTTGATTACGACGATGCAAGACAACCAAAAGTACTTCTGTTTGGTCAATAGCGATAAAAAGCTTCAACCGTATTTCATTACTGTTTCAAACATTGAGTCTAAAGATCCAGCTCAAATCATTGAAGGCAATGAGAAAGTAGTTCGTCCACGTTTGTCTGATGCTGAATTCTTCTTCTTACAAGATCAAAAGCAACCGCTAGCGTCTCGTAAAGAAAAATTAGCCAACATGGTGTTCCAAGCACAATTGGGTACGCTTTGGGATAAATCGACACGTATTGCAAAACTCGCGGTAGCACTTGCACCCATTACAGGTGCAAATGCAACTGATGCTGAAAAAGCAGCACTGCTTGCAAAATGTGACTTAACCTCTGAACTTGTGGGTGAATTCCCTGAACTTCAAGGCATCGCGGGTGCGTATTACGCACGTCTTGAAGGTGAAAATGCTGAAGTCAGCAATGCTTTGGGTGAGCAATACTTGCCAAAATTTGCAGGTGATGTTTTACCAAAAACCAAAACAGGCACAACCATTGCCCTTGCAGATCGTTTAGATACATTGACCGGTATTTTTGGGATCGGTCAAGCACCAACAGGTTCGAAAGACCCGTTTGCATTGCGTCGTTCTGCCATTGGTATTTTGCGTTTAGTGACTGAAAACGAGCTTGATGTGTCAATTGAAGAACTCATCAAACTTGCGCTGAATGCATATGGTGATGTCTTAAAAGATCACGACAAGACTTTGACAGATGCTGTTGCATTCTTAGAAGGTCGTTACCGTGCCAAATACGAAGACCAAGGCGTTGCGGTTGATGTGATTCAAGCAGTTCAAGCCTTGTCTCCAAAATCTCCACTTGATTTTGACAAGCGTGTAACTGCGGTAAATCACTTCCGTGACTTGCCTGAAGCTGCTGCACTTGCTGCTGCCAACAAACGTGTGGCTAACATTTTGACAAAAGAAGCTGCGCCTACAGGTAATGTGATTGAAGCGAACTTGGTAGAAGATGCTGAAAAAGCATTATTCGCTGAACTGGCGAAAATCACGCCTGTGATTGAGCCATTATTTGCTGCCAAAGACTACACTGCTGCGTTGTCTGCTTTAGCTTCCCTTCGTGCGCCAGTCGATGCGTTCTTTGAAGGTGTGATGGTCATGGCAGATGATGTAGAATTGAAAGCCAACCGTTTACGTCTGCTGGTACAGCTCCGTGATTTATTTACGAAAGTGGCGGATATTTCTGTACTTCAACACTAAGTGCTGATTAATTCAAAAAACCCGCTCTAGAGCGGGTTTTTTATTATTTTTCCAACTAAGAAATATAAATAATTCTCAATACTATTTGCTTAAATAAAGGTCTATAAATCAAACTATTGTCATAATTATAAGATATTATTATTTGGCAAAATTTCTAAAAAAATACTGCATATTTTTAATATATAAACCATTTTCAGGTCAAATTTTTAAATGAATAAAACATTTCTAAGCTTAATCGCAAGCACTTTAATTTTAACTGGGTGTGCAGCAACAAAATCAATCCAATACCCAGCTACAGGCAGCAATACCACACTCTCTGTATCATCAGAACAAATCTCAGCAATGACTGAATCTGGCGGTGGTGATCATTTTATTGAGGGCAGTCAAATTACTGTTGGTGATGCAAGTAATGCCCTTTCCAATCCCGCCTCAAGTATGTTTGGATTTGTTGGCGTAGGCGTAGCTACAGCAATTGATAAAAAGATGAATGGATCTGCGATTTCTAAAAGCAATTTAAAACAAGCTATTAAGTTTGATGCTTTAGTAAATACAAAAATTATTTCTGCTTTAGAAAAAAATTCAAAGGATCCTTCACTTAAAATATTGGCATTAAATCAACCTTCTGATATCAAAATTGTACCATTTGCACGACTTTCTTTTAGAGAAAAACCTGACGTAACTGCTACTTTTGGTCTTAAAGCTGAATTTAAAAATGCTGCTGATCAGCATTCTTCTACGAAGCGTTTATATAATTACATCAGTCAAAAAAAAGCGCCCTTAGCTGAATGGGATGCGAATAATAATGCGCTTTTCTTTACCCAGACCAATGGCGCTTTTGATGCATTATCACAGGTTCTGGCTTTAGATATCCAACATCAATTAAATTTAGAGGCTGCCAGCGAAATAAAACAGAAACAATGCAAATCAACAATTGCATGGGCTAATCTTACTTTTATTGAAGCACCTGAGAATCTATGTATCGGTGTATTAAAAAACAATAAAGGCAAAGTTTTCCAAAATATGGTTTTGGTGATTGAACAATAATTTTTTCAATTTATAGCAATAATCACATTACTAGATCATAGCCATATCAAATATATGGCTATGATCATCTAACAAAATAACATTCTATTTTCATTGTCTTAAACATCAGTCATGCACAAGCAAATGCTGAAATAACGCGGACTGAAATTATAGTTAATGCTCCAGATACAGTTGTTGCCAACTACAATTGTGAAGGTCGTAATGTCACGATCCCTGCACCTCATATCCATATTACACTGAAAGGAAACTGTCCTGTTCAGGATGTAATTGGAACAGATACTACTGTGTATGTGGAAGCTGTCCATAAAATTAGAATTTATGATCCAAATGCCAAAGTCTATTAAAAACGAAGCTTACATCCGAGCCGCTTTATATAAGTCAAAATCTATGATCAAAGTAGCGCAGCCTATCAAATCCTTAAATTTTAAATTACTGCCTATAAATCTTTTACTATGTGAAAATCTGATCTTTATAAGCGATCTAATCTCTATACTTTAATTTTTATGCCCATTGATTTGGCTTATTAATTGTTTTATTGAACTAGAAAAACTATAGGTATTTTTCCACTAATTTCATATACTCAACTTACAACACTCAACAAGAAAGAATCTTATGAAACTTAAAATGCTTACTTTGACTGCTCTTGCGGGTATTGCCCTTACAGCGTGTACATCTGCGCCTAAAATTCCACAGCTTGCAACAGGGGTCTTGCAAGAAGTCCAAAATTTGGAAGTCTATCCTGAAACCACCAACAACAAAGCTAAACTCACCAAATTTACAGATAAATGTGTGATCGAATTTACAGGCAATTTGGCAACAGGAAAGTCAGTTGAACAATGGTCATTTAAAGGCTTAACCCTTATTTCGGGTGGTTCTGCAACATTTGCTCAGGATGGTTCAAGTACAGCAGCCAATTTTGACTTACATGCAGCAGAAGTACAAAAAAACTTTTTGATCCTCCGTAATCACTTCCATAAAGATGCTTTAGCACAATGTAACTGATGTATTTACGAATCACTGATTCATTTTTGATTGAGTGATTCAATTTTCCCCTGCCTTAATCTTCAGCTGAATCTGTTTTTATACTCATTAGGATTCTTCTCTAAAATATGAATTGTATATTTTTAAAAATAAGAAATTAATAAAAACCTTAATATTCAATATATTAAATAAATTAAAATGATTAGTTCTCTGCACATTTCTTGCCGAAGTGTTAATGCGCTGTTGCATAAACGTGTGAGTTTAATCTCAGGCTCATGATTTTTTCCTAAAACACATTATGATGATTTCCTCTGATCACTCGGTGCATAGTCGAGCTGAGTTCTATAGGATAAATTCAAAAAATGAAAATGCTTAAAATCACTCTAATTACCACGGCACTTTTAGCCACTAGCCCTCTATTTGCGAACACCTCGGTCAACGCAACAGCAGATATTAAAACTGAGCAACCTAGTATTTTGCATAATGTGACGCAAGGGGTAAAAAATACCGCGCATAAAGCTGGACACGGCATTCAAAACACAGCTTTAAAAGTGGATCACGGTGTAGAAAAAGGGGTGGACAAAACCCGAACTGTCACTAAAAATGCATGGGAAAACACCAAAGACTTTAGTGCTGAAAAGTCTCAGGCAGTCGAAAATAAAGCAAAAAAAGTTAAAGATGCAACCGTGAAGAAAGCAGATCAAACCAAAACATATGCCAGTGAAAAATGGCAAAAAGGTAAAGATGCAGTGAGCTCTCATTCAGGCGATGCGCATGTCAATGGTAAAACCAATGTTGAGTTAAATACGCCAGCAGCAAAAGCCAATGTGGGTATTTCTACAGAAGCTGGGATTGGACACTCTAAATAATTTTTAATTACGATGGGGTATAGGAAAAGTTCATTTTGATGTACTTGTTCTGTACCTCATTTTTTATATTTTTATATTATTTTTGGGTCTTTAAGCCAAACTCATCATGATTTACTGTATTGATCAGCTCAATTGCTGTCAGGCTGAATAGAAATTAAGTCGGTATTATTTGAAAATGATTATTTGAAAAAATCATTGTTTAACGGAAGAATCATCACCATGAAAATGATAAAAACGCTCATGATGAGCAGCACCATTTTAGCTTCAATGTCCCTCTTGGCTCAAACTCCACCTCCTCAAACAGCAACATCTACGCCTGTATCTACACATACAACAGATGTTCCTTATGGCGACAATCCCAATATTTTTAAAGTGTTAGGCCATAAAGCTCAACAAACTGCGCAAAGTACAGCCACAAAAGTTGATCAGGCTGCGCAAAAAGGAATTGAAAAAATAAGACCAAAAGTTGCCAATGTGTGGGAAGAAACCAAAGTATTGGGTACTGAAACAACTGCGGTTGCCAAAGAAAAATCGCAACACGCTGCGGCGACAATTAACCAAAAAGTAAATGATGCCAAAGTAGGAATTATGGGGAGTCCTGATCAGCAGCCTGCGCCAATTGTTTCACATCCTTTGAGCCAGTCTTCGACCGAGGTGACCTTTGCGCCAGAGTCAGCACCTGCGGTACAACTACCTTCTTTGCAAAATCGTAGTATGACCAATTAATTATTCATCTATAAATCGTGGTTTGATTATTCGCTTAAAAGCTCTAAAAGCAGTTAATTGACCTGACGAATCGGTTGACCTGCTTTAAAGGCAATCACATTTTCAAGCATTTGCTGAACCATACGTTGCCGTGCGTCTACACTACCCCATGCACTATGCGGAGTAATGATCAGGTTAGGAATATCATCGGCCAAGAGTACATTGCCTGTTTTAGGTGGTTCAATCGTCAGCACATCTGTTGCAGCCCCCGCAATTTCACCTTGGCGCAAAGCGTTGGCAAGTGCAGTTTCATTCACAATTCCGCCACGCGCGCAGTTAATTAGAAATGCACTTGGCTTCATAAGATTCAAAGCTTCAGTATTGATTAAATCGCGAGTATGTTCTGTTAAGGGACAATGTAAGGTTAAAAAATCAACTTGAGGCAAAAGCTCCCTAAAGGGTACACGTTGATCATCAGCAGGACGATTTGGCAGGGAACCTATCAAAATATTCATACCGAATGCTTGTGCTAGCTGAGCCACGGCTTTGCCTAATTCTCCATAGCCTATAATTCCCAGTGTTTTACCGCTGAGTTCAATAATGGGGAAATCCAGTAAACAAAATTGTGAAGCCTGATTCCATTGGCCTTGTTTTACTGCATGATCATATTTTAATACAGAAGTCGCCAAAGCTAACATGAGCATCAACGTATGTTGCGCAACCGCAGATGTTCCATAACCTTGACAGTTACATACCACAACACCCTGTTCTTTGGCTTGGACCAAATCAATATTGTTCGTGCCCGTCGCGCAAATCAAGATCAGTTTTAAATTGTGACATTGCTGAAGAGTTTGAGCATCGACCATAACTTTATTACTGATGATCACATTCGCATCTTGTACACGGTTTAAAACTTCAGATGACTGCGTACTCGGAAATAAAATAAGTTCAGTAAAAACTACTTTTAGTGCACTGATATCCAAATCATGTTGATCTAAAGATTCATAATCTAAAAATACCGCTTTCATTCAGCTTTTCCTGCGCTACCGTTAAAATGAGCGATTCATGATTTTGTTTTATGCAAACGAATTTTTTGCTTTGCTCTTTTAAACTTCAATATAAAAACCCACTACTTGGTGGGCTTAGTGATACATAATTGAATAGATTTTCGAACTTCAAAAAAGACATACAGACCAAGTGCCAGAACCACCCCTAATCCGCTTCCCATAATCAAATAAGTCGGATCAGGTTGATAGCGCATCATCGCAAATAATAGGGTTAAGAAACATAATGCTAAACATAAAAACAATACAAAATCACGACTCATCCTTCAGCGCCTTTTTCTTGTTTAATTTCTAAGAGCTACACTACTCACCTTATATTTTCTATCTTAGCCCGATTAAAATATAAAGCAAGTGGTTAAAAATTAGACCAAAGTCGAGGTATCTGAAAACCTTTTTAAGTATTTAAAGGCGGTTGAAGTTGTTCCGATTGAGTCACAAATTGCGTGGTTTCAGGGCTATCTTCAATAAAATCGTGATTGCCATATTCATTGGTGCTCAAGTTTAAATGCTTATAACTGAGCAAATAAAAATCACTGTATTTCTTTATGACAATCGGATGCATGCCCACAGTCAAAGCATCTTGTTCTTTAAATAATTTCATGACTTGACGATCGTTCATCGCGACTACATAGCGCTCATCATTCAAATTAATCTGAACCAAACCACTCCCTTTGGCAAAAATCGGAATGAGAAACTTATGATTTAAAGCGATGGCGCTGGCAGCATAGCTTTCAATTTTTTGGCTAATCACATTAAAAACTAAGCCGTGACCAAAATAATCCAAAAGTTGGCTGCGATTTTCTTGTGGCAAATTGACCTGTATGCCTAACTTTAACAGATCTTGCTGACTGACTTGCTTATTACTCAGTAAGGCTCTGAGTAAATGTTGTTTCAGTTTTGGATCAAAAAATTGATGATCTAACTGTAAATCATTGTTAATTAAAATCGAACCTAAGGCATTTTTATGTCTCGGTAATAAATTTTCGATGACTTTACGATAATAAAACTTACTGTTCTTTTTAACTTGACGGATTTTTTGATAAAAATAAGGCGCATCAAATTCATGTAGCAAGAAATCGTTTAAAAGTTCCGAACTGGCTAAAACAGCAATCGCATCATGCCCAGTAAAGGGTAAATTTAATGTCTGTATCTGCGGCAAAACCTGTTCTAGTTTCAAGTAATGTGCACGATCTTCCTCGCAATACGGATCGTAAACCACAATGTATTCGCACTCAGCAGAAACATCATGCGCTTGAATCTGCATAGTGGCATTTAGTTCAGCATGGAAAAACATGTTATAGCGTAAGTCTTCAACCTGATCTGGATTAATCGAGTACTGGGGGACCAGTGCCACTACCCGATCAAGCTGCAATAGAGCCGAATATTTGATCGCTGCGTACCCGCCCATAGAACCGCCATAGCCAATACGGGTTTTAAAGGGTGCAATGAAATCTTCAATCGATGCAAACATTGCAAGGATTGAACTTTCAGGAAACCAAGATTTCTGCTTAGGCATAATCCCAATGACATTAAACTCATGTTTAGCAAGTGATTTTTCGGCATTGATTGATAACCCTTTAGCACGGGTAATTAAATCGCCAAAAGAGAAAATCAACGCATCAGATGAGCCTTTTAAAAATATGGCACGAATTTGTTCGTCTTCAAAAATAATGTGTTTTTCCATTTCCACACCGAAGCAAATCGGCCCTTGTTTTGTGTATCAATAAAACAAATAGACAGCTTGCCTATTTACGAAAAACGATTATGTTATTTTATAGATGCTCAGCAGATTAAAAAGCGCAAAATATGACACAATCACTCCATCCTACTGCTCAAAAAGGCTTCAGTTCTGCTGCAGAACTTTATCAACAGAGCCGTCCGAGTTATCCACAAGAGCTGGTCGGCTGGCTAAAAAATCAGCTTCATCTCAATCCAACATCGCAGGTGATTGATCTTGGTGCGGGTACTGGCAAATTTTTAGCCTATCTCCAACAAGTAACGCCGCATATTACTGCGATTGAACCTATTGCAGAAATGTTAGCTCAATTAAAAATAAGCTATCCACACATCGAAACGCGACAAGCCTGTAGCAATGATTTACCCGTAACAGCAAACAGTATCGATGCAGTTGTTTGTGCTCAATCATTTCATTGGTTTGCCAATTTTGAAACATTACAACAAATTCATCAAGTCTTAAAACCTGAGGGGCATTTGGCACTAATCTGGAATCAACGCGATATACAAGTTGATTGGGTCAAAGCCCTTGCAGATCTGTTACAACCTTTGGAGAGTAACACACCACGTTATCATAGTGGTCAGTGGCAAGTGGTGTTTGAGCATCAATCGTTATTTCAATGGGTAAATGTGCACACATTTACCCAGCATCATGTCGGTACGGTAGAAAATGTGGTGTCTAAGCGATTGCTTTCCACCAGTTTTATTGCTGCCATGCCAGAACAACAACAGCAACATTTAAAACAGCAATTTGAACACATTGTTTTACAGTACACAGGACGGCATCCACAAGATGAAATTATTTTCCCTTATGTGACTTATGCCTATAATTTTAAAAAAATTGACCCGAAATGAAGGATTTATCATGATAAAACAGCAATTGAAATACTTACGTTTGCCATTTTTATTATGTTCAAGCTTACTATTGAGTGCCTGCGATAACAGTAAAAATAGCTCAACGGAAAATAGCAGTATTGAAGCTCAGGATAAAGTCATGCAGGAGTTAATTACTGAACCTGTAAAAGCATTTGAAAAGATGCCAGATGACCTGCACGATATTGCCCTTCTGACCGACTTCGATACTCGCTTTACACAAATGAGTGATGATATGGAAGATGAGCTGAGCAAAATGCAAAAGTCTGGCGAATTAACGGATGATTTTGTCCATAATCGTAAACGCGATAATGTTCAATCTGCTTTAACTATGCTGAAAGATTTGGATTTAAAAACTGAACAAGGCCGCTATATCCAAGGATTAATCGCTGAATATTGGCAAACTCAGGCCAAACTTTATCATGAGCAGACCACGAGCAAGGCAGATAAAATAAAACTTTCACAAGATCAAGTCAAAGGTCTGGGTGGTTTTTTACATGCACAAGAACAACTTGAATATTGGCAGTCACAATACCCAGCTCTAAGTAAACATGAAACGCTTGATTCTAATTCATAAAAAAGAGGATTTAACTTCTTTCTAGCTTCATCGTTTTATATAGTTTAAGGACGCTCATCATATTGAGGCAAAGCATCACCAATGGTCTCCCATTCAGCTTTGGAAGTACAAAAAATATGATGAGTCGGTGTGTGATTAAGCGGTGTATCCAATGTCCCAATTCTCAAACGATACACCTCTGGTGTTTCTGTTTTAATACTAATAATCGGTGAGCCACAATCAGCACAAAAACAACGTTGCGTGGTTTCTGTCGATTGGAACTTTTTCAATAAATGTTCACCGTCTACAATTTTAAAATCTGCTTTGCGAATCGGTGCATTGGTTGCATACGCAGTACCATTGGCCTTACGACATCGCTGACAGTGGCATTGAACAATTTCGCCAATTTCACCTTGTATTTCATAGCGAATACCGCCACACAAACAGCTTCCTGCATATTGGTTTTGTTTAGACATAACGGCTATCTTTTAAGAATAATCAGACGTCCAAACTAGCATAATTTTAAAAGCGCTTCAAAACGTGCTTTTTGACTGATTATATTGGCCGTTCAAAAATTTCATCATTCAAATAAGCATGTACACCTTCGCCGGCAGCTCGTCCAGTCGCGAAACAAGCGGTGAGTAAATAACCACCTGTAGGGGCATCCCAATCCAGCATTTCCCCACAACAAAATACAGTAGGGTTTGATTTAAGTTGTAACTGGGCAGATAAGACTTCTTGTTTAATACCGCCTGCACAGCTAATGGCTTCTTCAATCGGACGAAATCCATCTAAGCAAATCGCTAAATTTTTAATCTGCTTGGCTAAAGCCAAAGGTTCATGCCATAGATTTTTATCCACCAATTCACGCACCAAATGAGCCTTAGCACTATCTAAACCTGCTTTACGCCACACATTACTCAACGATTGTTTTTTACTGGGATTTAATTTTTTGCTCAACTGCTCAATACTTTGATCAGGTAATAAGTCTAGATATAACTGCATAGTTTGACCATTTTTAACCAGTCCACGCAGTGCACGACCTTGTTTATAAATCAAACCACTTTCTAAACCATAATGACTAATCACAATATCACCGGTGGTTTTAGCTTGATTATCCACCCACGCATCAACACGCTTTAATGGTTGTCCAAACATAGGCTGCATAAATTCAGACCAAGCTCTTTCCACCCCTGCATTACTGGCTTGAAAAGTTTCAATTTCATTTTGTGCCAACCATTGCTGCCATGCTCCGTCACTGCCCAGTTGTGACCAAGAAATAGCACCGCAGGCCATCACAACGGCATCAAAATATTGCTCAGTCATCTGATGATTGGATAGGTCTTTTACTTGTAATATTGAAGCCTTTAAGCTCAAACACTGATGTCGATAATGAAATTGAATCCCCTTTTCAAGCAATCTTTTCAGCCACGCACGTAATAATGGAGCAGCTTTCATTTCAAGCGGAAAGATTCGACCAGATGAACCAACATAAGACTCAATCCCTAACCCTTTCATCCAGTGCTGAATCCATTGTGCATCCCAACGTTTGACCCAAGGTTCAAGCCATGTTGCTTGATCATAACGCTCAATAAATTGTTCTATTGGCTCGGCATGTGAAATATTTAACCCTGTTTTCCCCGCCATTAAGAACTTACGTGCTGCTGACGGTTTTTGCTCATATACATGCACGTCATAATCATATTGACTTAACACTTCCGCGGCCATCAACCCCGCTGGTCCTGCACCAATAATAGCAACACGTTTTTTCATAACAGCCTTATTGACCTCTATTTAAATCAGTTTGTAAGGGTATTGATTCAACTACAACTTGACCTTGTAGCGGCATAAAATCATCAAATCGCGTTGAATAATCTGTTGGTTTAGTGATGATCAATTGCTGACACAGTTCACCACGTTCTAAATATTTAATTTCAAAATGCGTTCGAGCTGATGTACTGGTGATGACTTCTTTTACAAAAGGTAGTTTCCAAATATTCATTAACTGCTGTTCGGCTTCTGCAATATATTCAGCAATATTACTGGCCAATGTAATCGTGCCACCCACTTGTAAACGCGACAATAAAAACTCAAAAAATGGCATATTTAACCAACGTTGCGCTGAATTATGCGGTTCTGGATTCGGATATAGAATAAAAAACTGTTCAACTTGTGCAGGCACTAATGCATGCACGACCCAAGGCATCGCATCGGCATGAATGGGCTGTAAATTTTTTTGTCCTTCTAAGACATGCTGTTTTTGCATCGCCAAATATTTTTCGCGTGTACGTTCAATGGCAATTAATTGCTTTTCAGGCTCTTGCGTTGAAAACAATAAGGCATGTTTCCCCTTACCGGCCCCAATTTCCACACATACTGGCTCTGGGCGAATCATTTGAAAGTCACGAGGCGCATGCATACGCTGTGCTTGAAATTGACGAATTGGCATAATCAGATCAAACTAACAAAAATCGGCTCAAGTCTAGCAAGCCCCATTGTGTTTGCCTAATCGAATCATCATTTTTATCTGGAGCATAAGATGCCACGTACTTTTCCTTGCCCACGTTGTGGCAAACCTTCGACTTGGCAAGATAACGAATTTCGTCCATTTTGTTCAGAACGCTGTAAAATGATTGATTTAGGCGCTTGGGCAAATGATGAATATACCTTGCCGACCCAAGATGCACCGCAAGCTGATGGTGGCCGTGAAGAAGATCAATTCTAATTCATTGATTTTAAACAGCGATAAAAAAGGTCTGCATGAGCAGACCATTAATTTTTATATTTAAAAATTAGCCCGCTTTTCCAGCCACAAATGGATTATGCTTTTTTTCAAAACCGATGGTACTGATTGGACCATGTCCTGAAATAAATTGCGTTTCATCGGGCAAGCTAAAACATTCACGCTGAATCGAATCTAGCAGCTGTTGATGATTACCACGCGGAAAATCAGTCCGCCCTATAGAACCTTTAAACAACACATCTCCTGTCCAGAGCAGCCCATAGTTCTGATTATAAAACATGACATGACCTGGTGTATGACCAGGAGCAAAACGGACTTCAAACTTTTCTTTGCCTAGGGTTAAAGTTTCTCCACCTTCAAGCCACTGGTTCACTTCAACTTTTTCTGGAATCGGAAAACCATAACGAGCAGACACCTCTTGAATCATGTCTAACCAAAAAGCATCTTCTTTGTGCGGTCCAATCACAGGAATATTCCAGTCTTTACTCAAGCACCCCACAGCACCAGCATGGTCTAAATGTCCATGCGTTAACCATAAAGCTTTTACCTTTAGCCCTAAAGCCTCGACTTCGGCCTTTAAATTTTCAGCGTCACCTCCCGCATCGATTAAAATTGCTTCTTTCGTCTCTGCATCCCAAACAATTGAACAGTTTTGTTGAAATGCGGTGACAGGGACAATTTTGACTTGCAACATAAAGGCTAAACCTCAATAAAATTAATGGGCAAAAGTCTGCGTTAAGGCATCAAGATTAGCTTGAAGCAGTTGATTGAGCAAGATCAGATGATCTGCACGACTATTGAGTGCAGCAATATACTGATAATCCATTCCACCGGCAGCCTTAAATGTTTCCGCATTTTGAATGGCTAACTCTTCCAAGGTTTCTAGACAATCTGCAGAAAATGCTGGACTCATAATCTGGACCGATTTCACGCCTTGTTGTCCCCATTCTTCAAGGAGAACATCAGTGTAGGGTTTAACCCATTCTTGTTTTCCAAAACGCGATTGGAAACTGATTGCCCAGCGATCCTCACTCAAGCCTAAAGCATCTGCCACCCGTTGCGCTGTAATACGACAACGATCTGCATACGGATCACCCTTATCTGCATAAGGTTGTGGAATCCCATGAAATGACATCAATAACTTTTCAGCTTGTCCATATTGAGCCCAATGATCACGCACACTTTGAGCCAAAGCCTGTATATACAATGGATGCTGATAATAATCACGAATAATGGTCAAGCCGGGCAAATTACGTTGCCTCGGAATCCATTTTGCCAAAGCGTCATACAGCGGTGCAGTAGAAGTCGCAGAATATTGCGGAAATAAAGGCAGTAAAATAATCTGATCTTGAGTATGAGTACTCAATTCGTCAAGCAAACCTTGAATACCAGGATGACCATAACTCATCGCAGGCACCACATTTAATTCAAATTGAGGATAGGCGTGAACCAAATGTTCTCGAACTGCTTGAACCTGCGCCAACATAATTTCACGCATCGGTGAATCATCTCGCCATACCATTTGATAGGCATGTGCGACACGTTTTGGACGAAAAGGTAAAATAAATAAACGTAAGATCAATTGCCAAATGGGTTTCGGAATCTCAATAACCCGCTGATCAGATAAAAACTGCTTCAAGAAACGACGTACTGCAGCAACCGTAGGTTCGTCTGGCGTTCCTAAATTGGCCAAAATAATCGTGACTTTTGCCTGAGGTGCAGAAAACATCAAAACTTTTCCAACATAAATGAACTGCTTTACTTTAACAGTTTTCTATCAGTGCTCTAAAAAATTAATGCCATGATTTCTGTTCAGACGCTTGAGACTTGTTTAACAAATTGCTCTCAAGTAACTTTTGTCCTTTTGAGGTCAATTGCCACAACATCCGTTGGCGATCATCTCGTCCAGATTGAATAATCCAGTCATTTTGACGCATCTGCATTTTAATACTGTGCAAGGCGCGTATATTAATTTGTGACCGTGCAATCGCATGCGCACGTGGCATTTCTAGCCGTGCATCTTCTAGCCCTGTGTCATTTAAATAATCATTTATACACTTCGAAAAATACTCTTCTGGCGTCGGATGAACAAACATGCTGCCTAAAATGCCCAACAATTGTGCCCAAGTTAATTTCTTTTGAATTTTTAATTCTTTAAAATTACCATCTTGGTAAGCATGCATACGATATTCAAAAGCAAAAAACTCATGCATCGAGACTTTGGGTAATGATAAAAAGGGATCGACTTCTCTTTTACCAACTTCCGTTTCTAATTGCTCAATCTTAGTTTTGAGCTGATCAATTTCATCGTGCAACAACTGAGTATTCTGGGGACGAACCCAACCTGAAACAGGATAACGCTCTAACATTTGGGGCATATTTAAACGCACTGCCATTTCTAAATCACGCAGAGTGCGATAGGTAAAAACCTGATCTACATCGTGCTGTAATGATTTGCGAAATTCTGAGAATTTTTCACGCAACTCAGGTTTTTGATCATGTAACGAGCTGTCTCTTGCTGCTGGTTCATCATGCATAAAAACGATGATTGGCTTTTGTTTGGTCACTGCGTAAATATATTCTAAATGCATATAACCCACACCCGACACCGACTGCTCACCATATTGGCTACCCAAAAGCATGATCACATAATCACAATCATCAATTTGACGACGTGCAAGCGCAGTAGAAAGCGGTGTTCGTTGTTCCAATCCCCAAGAAAAAAAACCCATGCCCACTAAGGTCTGAGCCAAAATCATACGTTCTGGCTGCATCTCACGACCAGAAGTCGAAATAAAAATTTGATAACGCTTATCGAGCATTGGTCATCCTCTTCCAATTCCACGCTACAAAATTTGGGTCTTTAATGTTCCCAAAGATTGCAAGGTGATGATCCCAATATAAAAGTAATTTTTTTAGTATCTTTCAAAAGATGAGTCACGTTTTAAGGCTTATTCAACCGTAATGTTATGAATATTCCAGCTTAAATCGGATGGAATTAGATGTTGCAACACCACTTTTAAACGTTCTGCATTATTACCACTGACATAACATTCAATACGAGCGATTTCGTTTTGATCATTTTCAAATAATAACTCATTTTTAATCAAAATTTGTGCTGTTTGTCGCGCAACAGGTACTCCAGAGTCAATTAATGTCAATTTCTGACCAAAAATACTCTCAATTGCAGCTTTTAAAAAAGGATAATGTGTACAACCCAAAACCAAATAATCAGCCCCCTGATCCACCACAGGCTGTAAAATCTCTTTTAATGTGGCTAAACATGCTGTACTCATTTGAGCGCCGCTTTCGACAAAAGGCACCAAATCGAGAGAGGTCACAGCAATCACTTTGACCTGAGCAGGACCCGCAAAACCTTGCATCACCTCTTGAATCAATTTGCCTCGAAACGTGGCAGGTGTTGCCAGTACCGCCACAGTTTTAGACTGGGTATGCAAAACCGCAGGTTTGAGCGCGGGCACCAAACCAATAATGGGAAAATCTGCCCCATAATGCTCGCGCAAATAATCTAAACTAAAAGCAGATGCTGTATTACAAGCCACTACAGCAATTTTACAACCACGTCGATAAAGCCAATCAATCGCTTGAGCAGTCAATTCACGAATATTCTGATCATCTCGTGGTCCATAGGGAACATGCGCGGTATCGGCATAATAAAGAATACGTTCTTTGGGGAGATGTCGTGCAATCTCCTGTGCAACAGACAATCCTCCTATACCAGAATCAAAAATTCCAATGGGTGCATCAGCTTTTGCTTTAGGCATTGGATCGATTAAAGGATGAAGAGGATCAATAGCAGTCATAACTTCACTTTTTAGCAATTCAAAAAGGGAGAAAGCAAAGCTTAAACATCAGGTGCCTAATTGCAAGTTAAAATCGCCACTTTGTAGACTTAAAATGGTTTCACCCTGACCATTTTCAAGCAATTTTCCCATTTCAATTAAATGAAAAAAAGCAGAACGTTGAATTAATGCATTTATTCCAAAACGAACATGCACATAAGGACGTAATTCATCTTTCCCGTCCTTATTAGAATAGTTACGCATAAAGATCGGATGCTCTTGATCGACAATCACAATATCTTGAGTCGTCGTGGTCAGTTGCAGGTAGGTTTTGGCTTCAATTTGGATTTGATCGACCTGATTGACAAATAACGGTTCATCTTCCACCTCAATTTCAATTTGTTCAACCGGCGTTTTTAAATAGAATTTATTTTGTTCTTTCCACAAGACAGTAGAGAATAGATCAATCAGTGCTTGACGTTTGATCAATTGACCTTCGTGCCACCATTCTCCATTGGCTTTTACCTTTAAATCCATTGTGCCACAATGCTTTGGATGCCATTGCTCTAAAGGTGGTATTGACCTTTTGTGACCGCTCTGTCCATCTTTTAAGTATTGTGCAATAGTCATTAAATTTTTATCATCAACCACAGAGACATTTTCCGTCGAATGTGGTGAATTATTTGGATTAACCATAGTTGAAGACCCTACTGACGGGAAAATAATATGATTCAGCCAATTGGCTAGATCAAGGTTTAAAACTATACTAGCCCACAATATAAAAGACACGATAATAAAATTGTGTCTGGGCATTAAGAACACTCATGGCAGCACCGAGTGAAATACTACGGTTGCCACCTTCTAATTATATGAGGAGTCCTACATGGAACACATCGAACGCGAATCCATGGAGTTTGACGTTGTAATCGTAGGTGCCGGCCCTGCGGGTCTATCTGCTGCAATCAAAATCCGTCAGCTTGCCATTGAAAACAACCT
>NZ_FMBK01000011.1 GCF_900095025.1 Acinetobacter albensis
CGACTGTACCGTATAAGCAGATTATTATTTCGACAGGTGAAGGTGCGAAGGCTGCATTATCTGCCTTTGATTATTTGATCCGCGCTGAGGGGTAATAATTTAAGAAAAAAGCCAAAGTATTTCTCAGATACTTTGGCTTTTGTTTATATTTTTTACTTTTAATCGGAATTTAGAACGCTTAGCCTAAGTTCTTTTTTTCTCTTTTTGTTTTATCTATTGTCTTTATTTACGCTTAGCTTAATGCTTAATTATGATCAAAAGATGACAAGAACATCATAAAAGTAATAGCGCTCTTCTTATTAACTTAAATAACGGTTTAAGTTATTTGTAAGTATATAGAATCAGGTACTTATACAGAAATTGAGTTATAAAATTTAAAATAATTAAATGCCTAATCATTCAATCTACCGATTCTAAGCTTTTTAAAATCTGACAATGATCTATTGTGGTTTGTGTGATACAGGATTGGCGCAGCAATTGAAGCTGTACTTGAAAATTTTGCAATTCAAAAATTTTACTTTCTACTTGTTTTAAATGCTCATCAATCAAATGATTAACTGCGTTGCAATCCCGATTCGGTTGCTGCTCAAGTGTTATTAGTAATTGAATTTCATTCAAAGACATATCTAAGGCACGACAACGCTTAATAAAAATTAAACGCTTTAAGACCTCATCATTATAATAACGATAATGATTTTCTGCGCGAAAACTGGGTTGTATCAGATTTTTCTTTTCATAAAAACGAATAGTATCTGGACTGAGTTGTGCCTTTTTTGCCAAATCTTTAATTAAATAATGTGGCGTAATTTTCATCATAAGACTTGACCTTGGAGTTAGTCCATAGTTTTGAATGAGCATAATACAACTGCTTTTAAAAGCAATGGAGAAAAGTATGACTTGTGGTTGCACCCCAGAACCGCCTCGCATAAACAGCAAGTTTAGGACTGCATTATGGATTGCATTGATTATTAATGCAGTCATGTTTTTGGTTGAGTTTATTGGAGGAACCTATGCGAATTCTTCTGCCTTATGGGCTGATTCTTTAGATTTTTTGGGTGATGCTGTGAATTATGGTATTTCACTGGCGGTATTGGGCCTGAGTCTATATTGGCGTGCAACTGTGGCTTTAATCAAAGGCATGACCATGGCTGCTTTTGGTGTAGTAGTCATCGGGAAAACGATCTCTGCCTATACACAGGGTATTCCACCTGAAGCGATCACAATGGGGATAATCGGGGTGTTCGCCTTAATTGCAAATGTTATATCTGCTGGATTTTTATATGCTTTTCGAGATGGTGATTCTAATATGCAATCGGTTTGGCTGTGTAGCCGAAATGATGCAATTGGAAATGTTGCGGTAATTTTAGCTGCGATGGGTGTATTTGGAACTGGAAGTTTAATTCCAGATATGCTGGTCGCTTTGATCATGTCAATATTAGGATTAACAGGTGGCTATCAGGTCATTAAAAAAGCAATTAAAGAACAACAAGACCATCCTAAATAGATTGAATTTTACGTATTTTTCATTCAGTTATAAGTATTATCATCATTTTGTTTAAAGAAGAGTGGTGCATCAAATTCAGATTTATAAAAATTAAAGCGTCATTTGATGCATTTTGCTCCAAAAATTTTCCCAAAGCTGTAAATATTGTTGAATGAGTTTCTCGTACTGAGATTGTTGATCACAGCTATAGCTTTGAGTAAGAAGGGCCCACAAATCTTCTTCATGGTTATTATCGTTGGCTAATTTTTCTGAATGATCGACTACACCATGACAAGCATAGTAACCTTCTGTGAATTCTGGATTATATTTCTCCAAATTTACTCTCAGCGCTTCGCTAAATTGAATAACTTGTAATTCTGCACAAGCTAAAATTAACAAGAGACCATTATAAGAGGATAGCTGATCTTGAATAAACTGATTTAAAGCATGTGCTTCTAAAACCACCTGTTCAGAATTAAGCGGTTGAACCTGTAAGGAGTTCAATAAATCCATATAATAAATGAGATGTGATTTTGCAGGCGAACTCAAACTTAGCTCATGCGTGTTAAAACCCAATTCATCTATTAAGTTCAGCGATAACAAATAACGTGCATGGGCTTTTGCATGAACACGGTCTGCATGATGAATATTCTCATGCTGCTCAAGTTGTAAGGCTTGATAAATGACCATGCTTAAAATATCGGTAAAGGTTTTTACAATTGCTGTAAAATAATTAAGATGGATAAATTTTAATTGATCAAGTGATAACATCTGATTATTTAAACGCGTTAAAATGGGATGTTCAAACAAGGGGTGCTGAGTACAGCTTTGTTTAAGCTGCCGAACTTCATTCACATGCTTATTCCACAAAGATGCTGGAATTGAGTGTTGAATAAACTCTAAAGCTGCTTTTCGTGCATATTCAGATTGTGTGAAAGAAAGCGTACTCATAAGGTAGAGATCAAATTTTAAGATATTTAATCATAGTAAAAAAAATATCAATACGCCACATTGTTTTATATAAAATACATTTATTTCAAATATTTGGCATTGCCATTTCTTGATGTGAGTGAATCTTACACATCAGTTTTTTTATGTCATAAAAAAATGATATACTATTACGTGTAGGTATTTGAATATTATAAAAATGTCCTTTTTTAATTTTTTTCACGGTTTATTCTTAAAATGAAGATAAGGTTGATAGGTAAATAAAATGTCTAAAAAAGACGACATCATACATACTGCACTGTATCTTTTTAATTCTCATAGCTATAACTCGATTGGAGTTGACCGGATTATTAGTGAATCCGGTGTTGCTAAGATGACATTTTATAAATATTTTCCTTCTAAAGCGAAACTCATTGAAGAGTGTTTGCATCGTAGGAATATGAATATACAAGATTCTTTAGGTTCTGCGATTGCGCAGTGTGAAAAAGATGATTATTTAGGACATATCAAAACCATATTTTTTTGGTATCAGGCTTGGTTTCATATGGACGATTTTAACGGCTGTATGTTTCAAAAAGCAGTTGAGGAAATATCTAAAATTTATCCATCCACCATGCAGCCTGCGACAGAATACAAAGAATGGTTATTGGAACGAATTCGTTTTGCCTTAGCACAGATGCAGATTAAACAGCCTTTACAATTGGCAATCCTGTTGACAAGCATTTTAGATGGCATGACTATACAGGCTCAAATTGATAAAAATTCAGTTAATATTGATGAGTACTGGAAACGGGTTGCTCAGTTGATTCAATTAGAATTAATGCCCAATTAATATTTTTAAGTGAATTCTTTTTGATCAATATGGAATTTTAGAAAATAAAAAAGCGTGTATATTTTTTATATCACGCCTCGCTGAAAGTTTCTTATTTAATATTTTAATCATTTTCATAAATGAAACTGACTAAAATATTAATGTTATGAGAAGTTTGAAAACTCCTTTCTTATATTATTTTTATGCTCCTAAAGTGCCCTCTGGATGTATTATTAATTCAGCTCAATGAAACAAAACAAGTATATACAGACCTGTCTGTTTATGTTTGAGAGTATAGATAGTTTTATTCCATAAGACAACAATTTGAGCTGAATTTTTGGTAAATTCTGACGAAAAAATATTGATTTGATTATAATTTAAACAATATTAAATTAAATTAAATAATTGAATTTAAAAAAAAACCGAGCAAATTGTTCGGTTTTTTAATATTTTACGTCTTATTTTTCAACAAATGCACGTTCAATCACATAATCGCCTAGTTGACCCATACGAGGTGATTCTTTCAACCCATGTTGATCAAGAAGCGCTACCACATCTTTCAAAAAAGCAGGGCTGCCACACAGCATTGCGCGGTCAACTTCAGGATTAAAACGCTCTAAACCAATTTTTTCAAAAAGTTCACCCGATTCAATTGCGGTCGTGACACGCCCTTGATTACGAAACTCTTCGCGAGTTACAGTTGGGTAATAAATGAGTTTGTCTTGAATTCCCAATTCTTGGAAAAACTCATGACTTGGAAGTTCATTTAGGATTAAGTCTTGATAAGCCAATTCTGAAATAAAACGTGTGCCATGCACAACAATGACTTTTTCATAGCGTTCGTAAGTTTCAGGATCACGAATCGTGGCTAAGAAAGGAGCAAGACCTGTACCTGAAGAAAGCAGGTATAAATTTTTACCTGGATTCAAATCGTCATGTACTAAAGTACCCGTAGGTTTTTTGGAAATTAAAATTTCATCGCCTACTTTTACTTTTTGTAAAATGGAAGTAAGTGGCCCATTTGGCACTTTAATAGAGAAAAACTCTAACTCTTCTTCATAGTTAGCACTAGCAATAGAATAAGCGCGCATTAAAGGCTTACCATTTACTTCCAAACCAATCATCACAAATTGACCATTTTTAAAACGTAGCGCTGTATCGCGTGTCGTTTTAAAACTGAATAATGTGTCATTCCAGTGGTGTACGTGAGTAATCTTTTCGACGTTGAAAGCAGCCATTAAAGGTCTCAATAAATTATCAAATTAGAACAGCTTACTATTCTAATCTAAAATCATTCTCGATAAACTGAATATAATGAATTGAACTTATCAGAAAAAGTGATTATGACAGACTTAAATCTGCCTATTATTGGGTATATGAATTCTCCTTATCTTGAAAAGTTTGGTATTCCTCGACAACCCAATTTGGTGCAAGTGGAATCTTATATTGAAATGGAAGTCCCCTTTAATGATGCATCTGCTTTTGAAGGAATTGAAGAATTTAGTCATCTGTGGCTCGTGTGGCAGTTTCATGACAATAAGAATCAGCACGAACAGACCAAATTCCGTCCACAAGTGAGACCGCCACGTTTAGGAGGAAATAAAAAGATAGGCGTGTTTGCAACACGTAGTATGTATCGTCCTGCACCGATTGGTTTATCTGTAGTGCAACTAAAATCTGTCAAAAAAATAGGTAAGTCCATTCGTGTTTATGTGACAGGAAGTGACTTACTTCATGGCACACCGATTATTGATATTAAACCTTATATTCAATATTCAGATGCAGTTCTACAGGCAGAAAGTGGGTATGCACAAGATGAACCTGAAAGAAAGGTGGTGGTCTGGAAAGATGTGGCAGAACAACAAAAACAATATTTAATTGAACATCAGATTTTAAAGAATCAAATGATTTATGAATTAGAACAGGTTTTATCACTCGACCCGCGTCCTGCTTACCAAAATAATCCAGAGCGCATTTATAAAATGAAATTTGCGCAGATGGATATCAGTTTTACGGTAGGTTTAAGTGAAGTCATGATTGTAGACCTTATTCCAATTGAGCAATTTAAAAAATAAGGGTGTTTCTTTTCATCCCGTGATTTTAAGCGAGATGAGTTTTAGTTTGTTATAGTGAAATGAGATCTGGGGGCGCAGCACAATGAATTTTAATTTTGAAATAGATACTGCATGGTGTTTAGAACAATTACAAAAAGATGGACGCATTACTGAACGCAATAAACTACTGATACAAACTACGCATCGTCAACGAGACCAACTTAAATGGCATCCGTTACAATGGATTGCTCAATTTAATTTGATTGATCAACTCCATCCACAATCCACTTTAACTTTAAATCGCTTATGTCAGTGGCTGGCAGAAAAAGCCCAGATCTCCTTTTATATTATTGATCCTTTGAAAGCAGATGTGCAGGCGTTGACCAATGTCATGTCGCAAGAATTTGCTGTACGCAACAGAATTTTGGCAGTTGAAATACAGCCTGATCAAGTATTAATTGCAACAGATCAACCATTTAAAAATGAATGGGTGGCAAATCTTGAACATAGTATTGCACCCAAAAAAATTCAGCGTGTATTGCTTAGTCCAGATCAGTTACAGCGTTATTTAGTTGAATACTATCAAGTTAGTCGTGCGGTGAATTCTTCGCAAAAAGCCAGCGCCTATGACCGAGATAATAAAGGGGTCGAAGCACTGTTGCAATTGGGAGATACTCAAAATCCTGATGCCAATGATCAGCACATTGTGAAGTTGGTGGATTGGGTTTTACAGTTTGCTTTCGAACAAGGCGCCAGTGATATTCATTTAGAGCCACGCAAAGATGCAGGTAAAGTGCGTTTTAGAATTGATGGGGTGCTGCATACTATTTATAAAATGCCTGCCAATACCTTAACTGCGGTCATTTCACGGATTAAAATTTTAGGCCGTATGAATGTCGCAGAAAAGCGCAAACCTCAAGATGGACGCTTGAAAACGCGAACACCTAAAGGACAAGAAACAGAGCTACGTTTATCGACTTTACCCACCGCTTTTGGTGAAAAAATGGTCATGCGTATTTTTGATCCTGAAGTATTGGTTCGCAGTTTTCAACAATTGGGTTTTGAGGGGGGATTACTGAGTGATTGGCAGGCATTAACTGCACATAGTCATGGCATTATTTTAGTGACTGGACCAACGGGTTCAGGGAAAACCACCACACTCTACTCTTCATTGAAACAGTTGGCCACGGAACAAGTGAATGTGTGTACCATTGAAGATCCGATTGAAATGTTAGAACCTAGCTTTAACCAAATGCAGGTCAATGCAGGTATTGATCTGGGTTTTGCGGATGGCGTGCGAGCACTCATGCGACAAGATCCTGATATCATTATGGTGGGGGAGATTCGTGACCATGATACGGCAAATATGGCTATTCAAGCAGCTTTGACAGGACATTTGGTATTATCTACTTTACATACCAACGATGCGCCTTCAAGTTTAACTCGATTGCATGATTTGGGTATCCAGCCATTTTTAACTGCAGCGACTATTTTAGGTGTTTTGGCACAACGTTTAGTCCGTAAACTTTGTCCACATTGTAAGCAGGAAAGCTTTATTAATGAGCAAGAATGGAAGCATTTAACCTTCGATTACTCTATTGAAATGCCCGATTTTGTTTTTCAAGCAATGGGTTGTGAAGAATGTAGACAGACGGGATATAAAGGACGGGTGGGTATTTATGAGTTTATGCCCTTAAGTTTAGAAACAAAACAATTGATTGGGGCAAATGCTCACTTGAATCAATTACGTGAACAAGCCAAGAAAGAAGGGATCGAACCGCTGCGTATTGCAGGTGCACGTAAAGTCCTCGATGGTATGACGACTTTAGAAGAAGTACTGCGTGTGGTACCTCTAAATTAATTTCTTGAAAATGAAGAGATCTTAAGATTCACCTCATCTTTATTTGTTTTAATCATTTTATCGAAATGATGAACAACAAAATGAGGATGTAACAATGAATATGATCTCTAAAGCAGCTTTAATTACCGGTTTAGTCGGAGCTTCTACATTTGCTTTGGCGAATACAGCCATTAATCAAACAGCGATTGCACCGACGACGACCACATCGGTCAAACAAGCTTTAACTTTAAAAGATGACAGCAAAGTGCAATTAAAAGGTTATGTTGTAAAATCTGTTGGCGATGAAAAATATCAATTCCGCGATACGACTGGCAGTATTACAGTCGATATTGATGATGAGTTATGGCAAGGTAAACCTGTCAATGCCACCACACCTGTAACACTGATTGGTGAAATTGATATTGATTATAAACCAGCAAAACGTGTTGAACTTGATGTAGATGCTGTCCAGTTTTAAATTGAGAACTTTGTCTAGTTAAGAATTTATTTAGAGAATCAGACAAACCATCTCAAATTTATTAGCGGATTTTCTTCCAAAAACCACATGAGTTGCTCATGTGGTTTTTTAAATTAAGTCATCTATAAAGCATGATATGTTAAGGTTCAATCAGGATTGAATTCGGGTACAAGAGATGCGGATTTTATTGGCAGAAGATGATGTATCTCAAGCAGAAAGCATCAAAACATGGCTAGAAATGGACGGTTATAATATCGATTGGGTCGATCGCGGGGATCATGCTATTTTAGCGATTGAACAACATCGTTATGATTGTGTGCTTCTGGATCGTGGTCTCCCTAAAGCAACAGGGGATGATATTCTGAAAGCCTTACGGCAACAGGAACAGCAAACCCCGGTTATTTTTATTACCGCGCGCGATAGCATTAATGACCGTGTAACAGGTTTAGATTTGGGTGCAAATGATTATTTGGTCAAACCTTTTAGTTTGGAAGAGCTTTCTGCACGAGTGCGATCACAACTCAGACAGCATCAGACGAGTGTAGGACCATGTTTGCACTATGCCAATTTAGTGTTAGACCCACACGCAAAAACAGTCAGTCAAAATGGTGAGACTATCAATTTAACGGCCAAAGAATTTCAGATTTTATTTAAATTGATGCAAAAACCTGAACATGTCATTACGCGGGATCAATTAGAAGAATCTCTTTATGCTTGGGGCGATGAAATAGAAAGTAACGCAATTGAAGTATTTATTTATCAATTGCGTAAGAAGATAGGCAGTACACTGATTAAAACCATTCGTGGCCTAGGTTATCGTATGAGTCAGAATTAATATGGCAAATCTTGTGTCTTTACAAAGCAAACTCGTCAAAACCTCATTGTTTAGCTCAATGGTGGCGGGTATGTTGGCTTTACTTCTTTTTGTCGCGATTTCACTGTATCAAACCATGCAAGTGCAAGATCAACTCATGGATGAAGTGAGTGATATGCTGTTAATTTCTGATGTGACGCGGGCTGCTGGACAACAGGTTGATGAGTTAAGTGATGAATTTGATATTCAATATCTATTAAAAGATCAACACCAAGTGCTAACGCAATCCAAAGATTTCTACATAGAAAAGCACAGTAAAGCTTTTGATGACAACTGGATTCCGGGTTATCACTTTATTTGGCAAGATCAGCAATTGTGGCGCACTTATGTAGCCGAAGATTCAGAACTTAAAATGTCGGTATGGGTGATGCAACCGATCGGTCAGCGCTTTAAAGAACTGGCTCAAAATATGCTGCTATATGGCGTTATTCTAATTTTATTGTGGTTGTTACAATGGGGGATTTTACATTATTCAGTAAAGCGACAATTTAAAATCATTCATCAATTATCCAAAGATATTGCTGAAAAAAATGCAGATGATTTAGCCCCTATTCAACAGAAAGCCCCACAGTTAAAAGAATTACAGCCGATGGTATGGCAACTCAATCAGTTATTACAACGCTTGCAGCAATCGTTGCTTGCCGAGCAACGTTTTACAGCTGACGCATCGCATGAATTGCGCTCACCATTGTCTGCAATTCAAATGCGTTTACAGGTTTTAAAACGAAAATATCCCGATTTAAGTCAAGATTTAGTGAGTATGCAAAATGATGTCAATCGGGGCACACAAGTTTTAGAGAATTTACTTTTACTGGCCCGATTGGATCCAACGAATACCAGTCAGCTTCCTAAAACTCAGGTTAATCTTCAGCTTCTTGTAACAGAGGTATTAGGTGCCTTGCAGCCATTTTCACTTGAGAAAAAAACAGATATTAACAGTCAGGTAGAATCTCAACTTTTTATTTTAGCCAATGAGAAATTGCTCTTTAGCTGTCTGCGAAATTTAATTGATAACGCTATTCGCTACACCCCAATCAATGGACAAGTCATGATTCAGGTTTATCAGCATGAAGACAAAATCATGATCAGGATTGATGATAATGGACAAGGTGTAACGCCTGAGGTATTGACTCATTTAGGTGAGCGTTTTTATCGAGTTTTAGGAACAAAAACGCAAGGTTCAGGCTTAGGAATTTCAATTTGTAAAAAAATTATCGATTTACATCAGGGGGATATTTCTTTTTCTCAATCAAGCTATGGTGGTTTAAGCGTTTTACTTCAATTACCCTTAACATTACACGCTTAAAAAGCAGTATGTTGCGCACATACTGCCTATTTCCACGATTATTATTATTTAGGTTTTTGTTGTTTTATTTGGTCAGAATGAGACGATTGTTCCGTGTTAAACGTAAACGATATTCTTCACCAGCATGCATAATTCTAATTTCTCGACCTAAAGAAAATAAGTTATTCGAATGCAGCATAGGTAATGAATGGGCTGCTTCGTTATTACGGGTAAATAAGCTAAATGGTGCGTTCATTCCGTCGACTCCGTGGTATATGTGGGAACGATTTAAATGATAATCATTATCGAATAGACCTGTCAATCAATTCTTTTAAATTTTATAAAAAACTTAAATTTACTTACACTTTGTAATATTGCCAGTTAAAAGGATAGAGCATGTTTAAACCGAGTATTGATATTGCGATTGGGATTTTGTTACATCAGAACAAAATCTTAGTGGGTTGGCGCGAAGCAAAACAACATCAAGGCAATAAACATGAATTTCCCGGAGGTAAGGTGGAAGAGGGTGAGACCCCATTAGCAGCATGCCGACGAGAAGTTTATGAAGAAGTGGGGGTGGGGTTAAAAGATTGGTCGGCATTTGATGTGATTCATCATGAATATGATGATGTCGTGGTCAATTTACATTTATTTCAAGCAATTGTACCTGAAGCCTTATTAAATGAAGTTCAACAGCCTTGGTCGTGGTATAGCCGTGAGCAATTACTCGATTTAAATTTTCCTCAAGCAAATGAGGGGATGATTCAACGTTTGTACTGGCCACATCAAATTAAAATTTCAGAACAGTTAGAAATAGCCAAATCACTCACGCAAGACCAGTTGTTGTATTGGCGGGTAGAAAGTACTCCAGAGCGTGTCATAGAGCTTTCTGAATTAAGTGTAGAGCATTTATCGAGACTTATTGTAAATACTGAGCTCTATCAGCAATTAAGTTCCATTCAGCAGCAGTATATAGCGACAATTCATTTAAAACAGACGCAAGTTTTGACTTTTAGTGCAGCAGATTTAAAAGTAGGTAAGCGATATATTGCGGCTTGTCATGATCTAGCTTCAATTCGACATGCTCAGAAAATAGGCTGTGATGCTCTTCTACTGAGTCCTGTTTTGGCTACAGAAACGCATTCAGAGGCGACAACGCTTGGATGGGAGCAGTTTGAAAAGCTTGCTTCACAAGTGGATATTCCTGTATTTGCATTAGGTGGAATGAAAGCGAGTGAGTTGAATTTAGCACAGCAACATGGAGCTTACGGCATCGCAGGCATTCGTTTTTTATAAGCCTTGAAATAAATAAAAAGAAGCGATCAGAAGAGATATTCACTCTTTGAATCGCTTCTTGGTATTAGGCTAATAACCCTTATCTATTGCTTGAGTGCTTTTTGCGCCTGCTGAATGGTTTTTTGATC
Organism: Acinetobacter albensis; assembly: GCF_900095025.1. GTDB lineage: Bacteria > Pseudomonadota > Gammaproteobacteria > Pseudomonadales > Moraxellaceae > Acinetobacter > Acinetobacter albensis. The sequence goes on from NZ_FMBK01000011.1 coordinate 11,198, forward strand.
ATTTTGCTGCTGTGCAGCTTTCAAAATAACCAGCCATAGCTGTTTTTTCATCGCATTGCTTTGCGCATAACTGAGTCCACGTTGGGCTAACGCTTCGGCATTCACAGGTTTGTTTTTTTTCTGTGCAACCAACGCCAAATATAAAAAAGTTTCTGCAGATTGTGGTGCTAAGCGTTGTGCTTGCAAAGCAGCCGCTTCGGTTTCATTCCATTTACCCTGTTTATATGCAAGCTGTGCGTTTTGCATCAGTTTTTTAAAGGCAGGAAGTTGACGACCATCCTCAAATTGCTGAGTCTTTCTTTGCTCAGGTATAACAACTTGCATTTTTTTACGCTGAATTTCTTCACGTTCATAAGGTGTAATAATAACGCCAGAAGGGGTTTTAGTCTCTGGCTTTTCGGAAGAAGGTGATTTTTTGGAATCTTGAGAGGGAGGTATAGGTAAGCTTTGACAACCTACTAATACCACAATGCCCAAGCTTAAAGCTATTTTCGTACAAGTATTCAAACAAACATTCATGACCAATTTTCACCATTAGTTTTCATAACGACCACTTGAAATAATCTGAGTATTACTCGAAAGATCGCGTTGCATTTCAGTTTCACTTTCATGAATATAGTTTTCAATACTATCGTTTGGATCGACGGGCGCTTGAGTATTTTCCGTATCAGGATTGTAAACAGGTTCGACTTGGTAATAGGGTAGACCGCAAGCAGTTGCTTGACGTGGAACGCTATTCCGCAACAGTGGAATGTACATTGCACCTTCACAGCCTTGTGCAGATAAATGTCCCGTTGCACGATCAATCCACTGCCATTGCACATTTTCAGTTTGGCGTAAATTCACTGGCTTTTGGCGTAGCTGGTTCATGACATTGGTCCAAACAGGCAATGCTCCTGAAGAACCTGTTAAACCTGTGACTTTATTGTCATCCAGACCCAACCAAACAACACTTAAATAATTTCCTGAATAACCAGCAAACCACGAATCGCGTGTATCATTGGTTGTGCCTGATTTACCTGCCAATTTTAAATCTGCAGGTAATGTGTTGTAGGCTGAACGCCCTGTACCTGAACTCATCACTTGTTGTAAGCCATAATTCAAAATATAGGCTGCAGATGGATCAATCGTTTTTTGCACACTTAAGCCATAACGTTCGAGTAAACGTCCGTTAGAATCGACAACAGCACGAATCGATTTAATCGGATATTTAAATCCACCCGTTGCAAAATTACTATAAATACTCATCACTTCCATGGGTGACATATCAACTGCACCCAAGAAAATGGATGGATAACTCGGAATATTTGAAGTTACACCAAATTTTTTCAGGTGATTGCTAAAGGTCGACACCCCAAATTCTTGACCCAAGCGAACAGCTGAAAGGTTATAGGAATTTGCTAGCGCCGTAGCCATCGGCACAATACCGTGTTCGCCGCCGCTATAGTTTTTTGGTGTCCAGCTTTTTCCTTCACTTCCAATCGTTATATGACTATCTTCAATTGGACTTGCCCATGTATAACGTCCCGATTCTATTGCACTTAAATAGATGACGGGCTTAAGCAAAGAACCGACTTGACGCTTAGCATCTAAGGCACGATTAAAACCAGTAAAGTCTTGGGTCGAGCCGACAGCTGCAACCAATTCACCGTTTTCTGGATGAGAAATTAAAACTGCCCCTTGTAAATCTTTTAATCTTTTAGGATTAGCATTGCTTAAACGAGAAACAGAGTTTTTAAAGGCATCTTGTACTTGAATTTGAGCAATTGGATCAAGCGTGGTAAAGATTTTTAAACCTTGATTGGTTAAATCACCTTCTTGATATTCTGTTCTCAATTGGCGACGTACAATATCTAGAAAATCTGGAAAACGTGCAGGCCCAAGTGTAGGTTTGGCAATCACATTTAATGGTCGTGCAGTTTCTTGCTCAAACTGTTGTTGGCTAAGATAGCCCATGACCAGCATATTGTTTAAAACAAGATCACGACGTTTTTTTGCACCTTCTGGATTTTTCCATGGATTAAAAAGAGAAGGTCCCTGTACTAACCCAACCAAATAGGCTTGCTGAGCAGTATTTAATTCGCGCAAAGGCAAACCAAAATAGAACTGGGCAGCTAAACCATAACCATTAATAGAATAATTACCATTTTGCCCCAGATTCACTTCATTAAGATAAGCTTCTAAAATCTCATCTTTATCATAATGAAGCTCAATCAACATCGCCATAAAGGCTTCATTCACTTTGCGTTTTAAAGTTTTTTCAGGGCTTAAATAAAAGTTTTTGACCAATTGCTGAGTCAGCGTAGAACCGCCTTGACGTTTCCCACCGGTTACATTACTCACCAAGGCGCGTGCTGTACCCCGAATTGAAATTCCATGATGGTGATAAAAATTACGGTCTTCTGTGGCAATTAAAGCTTCGATTAAAGGTTTTGGTACATTCTTGAGTTTGATTAAGACACGATCTTCATTATGTTGGGGATATATTCCGCCAATTAATAAAGGCTCCAAACGCGCAATTCCTGTAGAAGAAGGCTTGGTTGCACTCACTTCTGAAATTTGGTTATTAGCAAAATTTACTTTGAGAATTTGCTCAGGTTCTACGCTATCACCAAAATCAAAACCGCGTGTATGAACGTATAACTCATTTCCAGAAGTCACATAACTACCAGATTTTGTATAACTTTCCGAGTTTTTGTAGCCTAGTAGCTTTAATTCTTGAGTAAAGTCTGTCTGATTTACAGGTGCGTTGGTGTAAACCTCCAAAGGACGTGCAAAAACTTTGGCTGGAATATCCCAACGTTGTCCTTCAAATTTATCTCTTACAATATTATCCATGCGTATTAAGTAGATACTAAAAACGATAAAAACGCCGATGACTAATATTGAGAAAATAAGGGCCAGTAAACCGATACCGCGTTCAGACTTCATCAATTGTTCTAAAATCCCAATAAATTGTGCTAATCATGCGAAGCTTTTCAATATTTTGCAATAATTAATCTGTGAATAAGCAGGAAAAATTATCCTGAAGAAGCCAATTTTATTGGGTTCAACGATTGTTTTTTAAATATTTTAGTGAGGGTTGACGAATATTTTTAAATTACGTTTTTAATTGAATCTCTTGAAAAGATATAATGAAGAATAACTGTTTTAAATGAGCTTAAGTTTATGAACACAACAGGAAATCATCTATCTTTCAATAGAGATCACGATTTTTGACATATTAGACGTGTGATTTTTTATTCAGCAATTCTATAAAGAATTAAATCGCTATTTAGGTGAATAATAAATAAATTACGATATGTATAAGGTGTTCAAAAAAGTTCAATAAACCAGACTTTAAATGCCCTGTAAATTTTTTTAAAATGCAGAGGGTTAATGCTATGATATAGATGGGTCGTAGCGGAGCGATGATGCAGGTGCAAATTTCACATAAAAGTTTTCGGAATATTGGGTTGATAGGGCGTCCAGATAAATCCTCCGTCGTTGAAACATTAAGTCTTATTCATGATCATCTTTTAAATCTGGGTCTACATCCTGTTTTTGATTCGGAAACAGCGAAATTAGTCCCTTATAGCAATACACAAACGGTCAGTCGTAGCTTATTGGGTGAAGTGGTTGATTTGGTGATTGTGGTGGGTGGTGATGGATCTTTACTGCATGCCGCAAGAGCGTTAGTTAAACACAATACCCCCGTCATTGGCGTAAACCGTGGTCGTTTGGGTTTTTTAACCGATATTAAGCCAACTGAAGTGATTTATAAACTCGATCAAGTTTTGAAAGGTGAATTTCAGCTTGATCGTCGTTTTTTATTGGAAATGGAAATTCGGTCTAAAGGTGAAATCATCTATGATGCGATTGCATTGAATGATGTGGTGTTGCATTCAGGTCGCTCGGTACATATGATTGATTTTGAAATGAATATTGATGGACAATATGTATATCGGCAACATAGTGATGGTTTAATAGTATCTACTCCGACAGGGTCGACAGCGTATGCCTTATCAGGTGGTGGACCGATTGTTCATCCAGGGATGGATGCAATTTCTTTAGTGCCAATGCATCCGCATACTTTGTCTTCACGACCGATTGTGGTCGGTGGGCACAGTGAAATCAAGATTATCATTCGTGAAAATCGTGTGCTACCGATGGTTAGTGCAGATGGTCAACATAGTGTTTCACTGAGTGTAGGTGACAGTTTACATATCCGTAAACATCCATTTAAATTGAATCTACTTCATCCGCCAGGTTACGACTTTTATATGGCATGTCGAACTAAACTTGGCTGGAATCAAGACTTTGACTCTTTACAACAGCAGGATTAAATGATGAATATTGAACAAATGTTGGCTGTACTCGATCCTGATATTGTTTCGCGCTTGAAGACAGCAGTAGAAATTGGAAAGTGGCCTAATGGCATTGTATTGACTCAAGAACAACGTCAAATTTGTATGCAAGCCGTGATTGCATGGGAAGCTCAGTATTTACCTGAAAAAGAACGTAGTGGTTATATTGATAAAGGACATAAAGAGGAAGGTGAAGAGTGTGATTCGCATGTTCCAGAACCTGAATTTAAACCAATTCGTTTTGTCTAAATATTTACTTTTAGATAAAAAAGACACTGAGGTGTCTTTTTTTTATGAGTTAATGATTTAAATCAAAGCCTATGATGGTCACATCAAGTTTCAATCTTTTAAGAAGTATTGTTTAGGTGTATTTTATTCGTGACAGGGTAAAATGCGGAGTGCTACTCCGCAAGAACACCGATCTCATATGATGAAATGTTGTTTTGTCATTAAAAAATTAATCCACTTTGAAACGTGTCGCCCAAAGCTGTTTGGCTTTTAATATGGCTTGATCATAAGAGTCATAAACGCCCATGGTATATAAAGCAATACCCATTGTTTCAGTAACGGCTATTTCACCATACTCATGGTTTTGTTTACCTTCCCATACCGCTTTAAATACATCTAAATCGAGTTGTTCTTCTATTGGGCTACGGTTAAGCGTTAATTTTGGTAATTCATGTTCATAAAGTTCACCATTTTGAATTCCGCAAATTAAAGTTTTAGCATCTGGGTTACGTTCAAATTCGCCTGCTTCACCTTTAATGACAGCACTATTTTTATAACCTAATTTAAAAGCAGCTTGTTGATGTGAACTCCGATAAGCAGGGTGAAAAATAGCCTGCAAGGTTGCTTTCGCATTGAATGGATTAATTAAACGTGCAAGCGTGTGAATGGGCGAACGTAAACCCATCACATTTCGCAATGCAATTAAATCGCTTAATTTGGGTGAAATGACATGTAGAGGAATAAAAGCAAAATTAAATTGTTGTAATTGTTGTTCCACATCTATTTCATTTTGGCAAATATGATAACCGAAGTATTCTAATACCTGTTCGGTATATACGCGATTAAGGGTATGTCCAGAAGCACCATGCATGACGATTTTATAACCTTGTTGTGCCAGTGTTAATGCTGCCAGTAAAAACCAAGGATAATGTTTACGTTTGCCCGCATAAGAAGACCAATCTAAATCTACATGCAACGCTTTAAAATGAAGTTGATCACGTGTTGCTTGCACGAAACCTGCTAACTCATCAACAGACTCTTCCTTGACACGTAACAGCATTAAGAATGCCCCAAGCTGTACGTCTAAAACTTCATCATTTAAGATCATACTAAACGCTTGATAGGCTTCTTCATAACTGAGCGAGCGAGCACCACTTTTGCCTTTACCAACAATACGAACAAATTGGGCAAATGGATGCTCAATATTTTTATAAAGATTTCTTTTTGTATCCATGCCAATCACAGTATTTCGTATCAAAATGAGTTTCCTCACTATGACATAAAAATAAAATGAAGAAAAAAATAATATCTATATTAGACTAATGTCTGAATGGATTTTGTGTGAAAAACAATCGAAAAGGATACGTGTTAACATTTTTTGATCTAAATTCAAGTACACTTTCTGCTTATAGAATTTATTTAAATTTTCATGATCTCCTTAATCCATTTTTATGACAGCTCATTTAAAGACCAGCTGTAAAATGGGTTATTTCACTTATGAATATTTTCTCATCTTTAGATCGGGTTTTCACAAGAACTCATTGTCTTTTTGCATCTTGTAAAAAGGTCAGGGTTGTATATTCGTAAGAATAGGCAAGACAAAATAGATATTTCTGCGTGCGGAAATACATGAAGAAGTTATGATTATGGCTAAAAAACCTTTATACAAATCACTTTATTTTCAAGTGATTGTCGCTATTATTGCCGGCGTGCTCATCGGTCATTTTTTTCCAAGTGGAACACAACTCGTTAATGGTGTTGAAAAACATGTACCCGGTCTGGGAGAACAATTAAAACCTTTGGGTGATGGATTTATTCGTCTCATCAAAATGATTATCGCACCTGTTATTTTCTGTACTGTCGTGAGTGGTATCGCAGGTATGGAAAGTATGAAATCGGTGGGTAAAACCGGTGGTATTGCATTACTTTATTTTGAAATTGTTTCGACTATTGCCTTATTAATTGGCCTGCTGGTCATTAATATTGCTAAACCCGGTGTAGGCATGAATATTGACCCTGCCTCTTTAGATATTTCGGGTATTTCTAAATATGTGGAATCAGGGCAGTCTCAGTCTACTCTTGATTTCTTCATGAATATTATTCCAAATACTGTGGTGGGGGCTTTTGCGGAAGGCGAAATTCTTCAGGTATTGTTGTTTGCAATTTTATTTGGTTTTGCTTTACATAAATTAGGCGAGTCAGGCAAACCTGTACTGAAATTTATTGATCAAGTATCACATGTATTCTTTAATATTGTGAACATGATTATGAAACTTGCGCCAATCGGTGCATTTGGTGCCATGGCCTTTACGATTGGTAAATATGGTATTGGTAGCCTTGCACAATTGGCTCAGTTGATTATCTGTTTCTATATTACCTGTTTACTGTTTATCTTCATTATTTTAGGATCTATTAGCCGTTTCTGCGGTTTTAGTATCTTAAAAATGATTCGTATGATTCGTGAAGAGCTGCTGATTGTATTGGGCACATCTTCTTCAGAATCGGTTTTACCCCGCATGCTGAAAAAGCTTGAAATTGCGGGTTGTGAAAAGTCAGTCGTCGGTTTAGTCATTCCAACAGGTTATTCATTTAACTTGGATGGGACGTCTATTTACTTAACCATGGCCGCTATTTTTATTGCACAAGCGACCAATACACAACTCGATGTTTCACATCAGGTGACATTGCTGATTGTGCTTTTGATTTCCTCGAAAGGTGCAGCGGGTGTAACGGGTTCAGGTTTCATTGTGATGGCTGCAACATTATCTGCAGTTGGACATATTCCAGTAGCAGGTTTAGCGTTGATTCTAGGTATTGACCGTTTTATGTCAGAAGCACGTGCATTGACTAATCTTGTAGGTAACTCTTTAGCGACGATTGTTGTAGCAAAATGGGTCGGACAATTAGACACAGAAAAGCTTCATCATGCTTTAAATAACCCTGAATATATAGATGCCAAAATGCTGGAAGAAACCAATTCAGCACATCATTAAAATATCATTTAAAAAATAGGAAGCTGCGGCTTCCTTTTTTATTGGCTAAAAAATCACGCATGATGAGGCAAATGGAACATGACAGATCACTTTAAAATGAATAGGATGAGCAGAAGAAAATAAACAATAACCCGATACAAGGATGCTATATGTTGGCTTATGATGCTGATTTAGAACTATTTCGTGATAATTTCAAACGTTTTATGAGTGAGCATGTCGCTCCCCATTATGAACAATGGGAACATGAAGGCATTATGCCGCGTTCTATTTGGAATTTATTGGGTGAGAATGGTTACTTGTGTATCGATGTGCCAGAAGAGTATGGCGGTTATGGCGTTCCTACGCATTATTCGTTGATGTTGGTTGAAGAGTCTGCGCGTGCGGGGTTTTGTGCTTTATCAACGGGAATTTCATGCCATTCTGAAATTGCAGCACCTTATATTTTGCACATTGGTACAGAATCACAAAAACAATACTGGTTGCCTAAAATGGTGTCTGGTGAAGTTGTTGGTGCAATTGGGATGACAGAACCTGGTGCAGGTTCAGATTTACAGGCGATGCGAACCAATGCCATTTTAAATGCTGATCATTACCTGCTCAACGGTTCAAAAACATTTATTTCAAATGGTCAGCATGCCGATTTGGTTATTTTAGCAGTAAAAACTGATCCTCAAGCACGCGCAAAAGGCGTATCTTTAATGTTGTTAGATACCCATTTAGACGGTTTTAAAAAGGGAACCAATCTCAATAAAATTGGTTTACATTCACAAGATACTTCAGAGTTATTTTTCGATAATATTAAAGTGCCCAAAGATCAACTCTTAGGGCAAGCAGGACAAGGTTTTGCTTACTTAATGCAGGAACTTCCACGTGAACGTACTGCGATTGCTTCAACGGCAATCGGGGCAATTCGTGGTTCTATTGATGTAACCGTTGCCTACGTTAAAGAGCGCCAAGCATTTGGTCAAGCGATTGGTCAATTCCAAAATACCCGTTTTGTTCTTGCTCAAGCAAAAATAGATGAGTTAGCCACCGCTGCTTTTTATAATCAAAATGTCGAACTGTATATGCAAGGCAAATTGGATGTAGAAACTGCAGCTGCCTTAAAAAGTTTTGCAACCGATATGCAAATGAAGATTGCCGATAATTTATTGCAACTTTTTGGTGGCTACGGATATATGTCTGAATACCCAATTTCACGTTTCTTTGTCGATGCGCGTATTCAACGTATTTATGGCGGAACCAATGAAATTATGAAAGAAATTGTCGCACGTAGCTTATTGGGCCGTTAATTACTGCGTTAAAAAGAGTTGAAGGACTCTTTTTAACGCCCTAAAACCAGCAAACTTTCTTGAATAAATGCGGGTAAATCCTCGGGTGAGCGAGAAGAAATATATAAATTATTATCGTTCACTACGCCAGCATCACGGTAAACAGTACCCGCATGAATAAGATCGGGTGCAATCCTTTGAATGGTCGCTATTAAGGGACTATTGACTACTTCAGTATTAATTAGAAGTGAAGAGCGATCACAAATTCAAAATTACAAGTGACTAAATTAGCGATTTTTTTTGACATTATTATTCTCCGAGTGCTTTATTGAGAATTTTATAATATTGATTAAAAAAACAACATAATGATTAATTTCAATATTTTGATAATTTTTGAGACTTCATTATCATTTGATTGCCCTGCAAAAAAATCAGGAATAAAATCAAACACTCATTTCTCATTGTACAATCTAAAATATAAAAAATCTGATTAAACTCAAGACCAATTCAACTTAATGCCTGATCTGAGTTTTAAAATGATTATTCAAGAAGGCTGATTAGATCGATAAATGATGCAGACATATATGTTGAAATGAGTTCTAGATTGAAATGAAACTTCAAATTATTCACCAAACAAAAATTAAAATGATGGTGATTTTAAATGCCTTAAAATTGATGAATAAATCAACTGTATGTTTTTAAGACTGAATCAAGCAAAGTTTGATTGCGTAACATTTAAAAGCTAACTATTGTTATACTGTTTGCATAAACCGTTTTTGTAACAGGGCGATATAACAATGATCAACGATGATCAAAACACGATGACTTCTCTAGACCTTCCTAAAATCCGTGAAGATATTGACTCTGTCGATCAGCAGATTCAACAACTGATCAATCGCCGTGCAAAATTGGCGGAGGCTGTTGCAAAAGCAAAATTTGCATCAGAAGAAAATCCAATGTTTTATCGTCCAGAGCGGGAAGCACAAGTTTTACGTAATGTCATGGAACGGAATGAAGGCCCTTTATCTGATGTCACTATGGCGCGTTTATTTCGTGAAATTATGTCTGCTTGTTTAGCGCTTGAAGCACCTCAAAGTATTGCATTTTTAGGGCCAGTTGGCACTTATACTCATTCAGCAGTATTGAAACATTTCGGTCAAGATGCCATTGTGCGTCCGTTGCCTACCATTGATGAAGTGTTCCGTGAAGTGGAAGCGGGTAGTGCACATTATGGGTTAGTGCCTGTTGAAAACTCATCTGAGGGTATTGTTAATCATACTTTAGACTGTTTTAAAGCCTCACCTTTAAATGTAATTGGTGAAGTAGAGCTGCGCATTCATCATCAGTTTTTAGTTTCATCGAATACGCAAAAAAATAGTATTAAACAAATTTATGCCCACCAACAAACATTGGCGCAATGTCGTGGCTGGCTTGATGCGCATTATCCTGGGGTCGAACGCGTTGCATTAAATTCAAATGCAGAGGCGGCACGTCGTATTCGTAATGAATGGCATTCGGCTGCGATTGCATCGGATGTCGCTGCAAATATTTACGAGTTAGAAATTCTACAGAGCAACATTGAAGATAATCCAGAAAACACCACGCGTTTCTTGGTCATTGGACGTGAAAAAGTGCCGCAAAGTGGCAATGATAAAACGTCTTTACTTATTTCTGCACACGATCGTGCAGGAGCATTGCTTGAGATTCTTGCGCCTTTTGCAAGACACAATATTAGTCTTACCAGCATTGAAACACGTCCAGCCTTACCTGAAAAATGGGCGTATGTCTTCTTTGTGGACTTAGAAGGGCATGTTGAACAGGACAATGTTAAGGCAGCGATTGAAGAAATTCGTCCTTTGGTCAAAGAAGTTCGAGTTTTGGGTTCTTATCCAATCGCGGTATTGTAATCAGGGTTTATGAAATAGTCATGTCACAACCTCTATTTAAAAAAGTTGCATTTATTGGGCTCGGATTGATTGGTTCAAGCTTGGCTCGAGTAATCATTGCTGAAAAATTAGCAGATCAAATTGTGGCATCGACACGTTCGCAAAAAACATTAGATGATGCTAAAGCACTCGGATTGATTAAAGAAGGTTATAGCAACCCTATAGATGCTGTACAAGGTGCAGACCTTGTGGTTTTAGCTTTGCCTGTGCGTGCGACACAGAAAATTTTGGAAACCATCAAACCGTATTTATCAGATCAGACCATTATCACTGATGTAGGTAGTACCAAAGGTAATGTAGTTGAAGCAGCCAAAGCTGTCTATGGTGAAAACTTGCCGGCAGGTTTTGTTCCAGGTCATCCGATTGCAGGGGCAGAACATACCGGTGTGCATGCAGGTAAGGTTGATCTATTTGTTCATCATAAAGTGATTTTAACACCACTTCCAAGCAGTGGTGACTGGGCTGTAAATAAATTAATTCAATTGTGGCAAGCTGCGAAAGCAGATGTAATTTGCATGGATGTTGATAAACACGATGAAGTGTTGGCACATACCAGTCATCTTCCGCATTTGATGGCATTTAACTTGGTTGAACAATTGGCTAGCCGAGAAGATAATTTTGATATTTTTCGTTATGCTGCGGGCGGATTTCGAGACTTTTCCCGAATTGCCGCCAGTGATCCGCATATGTGGCATGACATTTTTTTTGCCAATAAAAAAGCAATTTTGAAGGCGGTAGACGGCTTTGAAAAACAGCTCGCAACGTTACGTCAATTAATTGAAGATGAAAACTCACAGGCTTTAATGGGGGTGTTGGGACATGCGCAAGCCGCACGACAACATTTCAATCATATGCTTGCCAATAAACCTTTGATGGAGAAAAATAAAGTGACACAACAATTTACTATTTTACCCGGTGCGAAAACTTTCCAAGGTAAATTTACGGTACCCGGTGATAAATCAGTGTCACATCGCTCCATCATGTTTGGCGCAATTGCAGAAGGTACAACGCGTGTTACCGGTTTCTTGGAGGGTGAAGATGCTTTGGCGACTTTGCAGGCTTTTCGAGATATGGGTGTCAGTATCGAGGGGCCTAAAAATGGTGAAGTCACCATTCATGGGGTGGGCATGCACGGTTTAAAAGCCCCTGCTAGTGCTTTGTATATGGGGAACTCTGGAACCTCCATGCGTTTACTTTCAGGTATGTTGTCTGCACAAAAGTTTGATTCGGTGATGACGGGTGATGCATCGTTGTCTAAACGCCCAATGGAAAGAATTGCTCAACCTTTGCGTGCAATGGGTGCGCAAATTCAAACCACGGGCGAACGTGGTACACCACCTGTGTCTATGATGGGTGGTCAAAATCTACAAGGCATTCATTATGATTTGCCTATGGCTTCTGCACAGGTGAAATCAGGTATTTTATTGGCAGGTCTATGGGCAAAGGGTGAAACTTCAATTACTGAGCCTGAACCTACGCGTGACCACTCTGAACGTATGCTACGTGCTTTTGGTTATGATGTAAAAACTGAAGGAAATCGTATTTCATTACAAGGCGGTGGAAAGCTGATTGGGACTGACATTCAGGTTCCATCAGATATTTCTTCAGCGGCTTTCTTTATGGTCGGTGCTGCAATTACTGAAGGTTCAGATATTACCTTAGAAGCTGTTGGTATTAATCCAACACGTACAGGTGTAATTGAAATTTTGAAACAAATGGGTGCAGACTTAACTGTAGAAAACGAACGGATTGCAGGCGGTGAACCGATTGCAGATATTCGCATTAAAGGCACACGTACTTTAAAGGGTATTCATATGCCTGAAGATCAAGTTCCTTTGGCGATCGATGAATTTCCTGCACTTTTTATTGCAGCAGCATGTGCTGAGGGTCAAACCATTTTAACAGGAGCTGCGGAGCTTCGAGTCAAAGAGTCTGATCGAATTCAAGTGATGGCAGATGGTTTAAAAACGATGGGAATTGACTGCACACCGACGGATGATGGCATTGTTATTGAAGGTCAGGGCAAAGCGGGTGACTGGTCTGCAATTTTCACTGGTGGTGAAATTGAATCACATCATGATCATCGTATTGCCATGAGTTTTAGTATGGCGGGTTTACGTACTTCAGGTGCAATTAAAATTGTAGGAACAGAAACGGTTGCAACCAGTTTCCCAACCTTTACTGAACTGACCAATCAAGCAGGGCTTACTATTCAAGTGAGTGAATAATTGGTCTGATATTTGTTATTTGTTTGAAAACAACCAAGCTTTTGCTTGGTTGTTTTGTTTTTATTGCTTATTCTAAAACCATACAATAAAAATGAACTTGGATCAGGAAATGAGAAAACTACAATTTACCGCACATTGTGAAAAGCATAATCTGGCTTCAGCACAGTCCAATGATTGTGATACGACTCAAGCTTATGTAGCGGATCTTTTGGCACAGCAACTTGAACAATATGGCTTTAAGACTCAAAATATCTGCACAGATTCAAAGCAATTGTCGGTAAGTGTGGAAAATCATCCATTACCTTTATCTGTCACTTGTCGAAAAAAGCCTGAAAATGGCCTATTGATGTGTGAAATTTCTTCACATCCTGAAGAGGAGCAGGATTGGTTTTCAAGGATTGAAATACAAAGCGTGATTAAACAACTGGCGCAAGCGGTCGAAAATACGTTAAAGCAAGACGAATCTTTTGCTGAGTTTGAGTGGAAAGGCTAATTGAATAGATAAAAAAATGCTGAATTGGTTTTTCACAATTCAGCATTTTTTAGGACAGAACAAGTTTAATATTTTGATGGGTCAACGCGCTTATAACTGGATGTGCTATAAGACTTATTCCACACGTAACCAAGTTTGGCTACGTCCCACAGCAGAAACGCCTAAATAACCTCTCAAAAATAGTTTTTTCCCATTTGGACTAATTTTACCTTTTAGGCTATACAGCTTGCCTGAAACGGGATCAATGATTTTGCCATGAGTATATTAATATTATTTTCAGTCTTTAAACCTGTAATCACTTGCATACCAATAATAGGCTTATCTGTGTAGGGTGCAGGGCAGTTGGTGCAGAACTCTTTTGGTGTATAACCTAGACGAGGAGTTGCTTTCAGTGCAGTTCCAGCATAAGTCCCATTGGCTTGCTTTTCAATTTTCACCAGACCTTTGGGTTCTCCAGTTTTATCATCGATATAACGCCAAGTCCCTATAATGTCCTGAGCACAGACTGATGTGGTGGCTATAGTGACTAAAATTGCCCCGAGAATTGTTTTCATAAAATCCCTGAATATTTTAAAAATTATTTAAATGAATAGCTCTCACGAGCTAAGATTTTGATTGTATAATTTATTATTTGAATAATGATATGCAGAATATATCAAGTTCAAGAGTAGATTATTGCATAAACTACCATTAGTAGAATTAAACTCTTACTTACTTTTTAAACAGGCATTTGATGGGGATAATACTCATTGAGTTTAGCGCTCAAAAGAAAGCTTAAAATTATTTTGGGAAGACAATAAATATAACGGACGACTAATGAAGCTGCTTGAAATGGCGTATTAAGCGTTTGAATAGAAAAAGAGATACGTCTAGATTAAAAATAAAAATTTCAAGAAAGAAAGGGACTAATGTTAGATAGCCATTTCTTTCTTGAACTTAGTAATGCGTTAAATCCGCAGGAAACGTGTAATCGCAATACGTAACTGTTTTAAGTAACCTGTAAAGAAATGATTCGCACCAGGTAAAACAGTAATCAGATGGCGTTGTGGTTTTGCCCAAACAATCAGGTCAGATAATAAAGTCACTTCATCACCTTCACCATGAATGAACAAAATATCACCTTTAATTTCAGGGGTGACATAGTGACGTAAACCAGCAACAGTTGCAGTGGGCAAACCACATAAAATGACTTGTACTGGCTTAATTTCATCTGGCAGGGCGTGGTAGCTTTTTGCCATAACATGAGCGCCAAAGCTGAAACCACCGACATAAAAAGGCAGACCAATATGCTTAGAACGAACTTGTTTAATGACTTCTAGAGTATCGTCAGTTTCACCAAAACCTTCATCATGAAGACCTTCACTTTGGCCAGAACCACGAAAACTGGGGCGATACACAATACAACCACGCTCCATAAACATTTGTGCCAAAAGTGTAGGAACTTTATGTTGGGGCGTACCGCCTTGTAATGGATGAGGATGAGATACAACCGCGAATCCTTTCACTTCACCCTGTGGATAATCTACAAATACTTCAATTTTTCCAGCAGGTCCTTGAATGAAAATTTGCTCGGACATATGACAACCGACTAATAACAGGAGAATAGGCTATTTTACCGATAATGTTCAGTAAAAACACAAATTGGAAATAAAATAACGCTGCTGTTATAGTCTGTTTAATTATTTTTTGATCAGGTTGTCCATGCTCGCCTTAATTTCTCCTGCAAAAACGTTAGATTATGAATCTGCTTTACCCATGGATCTTTTTACATTACCAAGATTGTTGGAACATTCACAAGAACTTATAGACATAAGTCGTAAGTTATCTGTCTCAGATTTATCCAGTTTAATGCACATTAGTGAAAAAATTGCCAAACTGAATGTCGAACGCTTCAATGATTGGCAATCAGAGCTCAATTTTTCAAATGCACGTCAGGCAATCTTTGCTTTTAAAGGGGATGTGTATACTGGTCTAGATGCCTATCATCTTAAAGATACGGATATTGAGTTTGCTCAACAACATTTGCGTATGCTGTCTGGATTATATGGTTTATTGCGTCCACTCGATTTAATGATGCCTTATCGTTTAGAGATGGGAATCAAATTAAAAAATGCCCGTGGGCATAACCTATATGAGTTTTGGGGTAGTCATATCACAGATTTAATTCATCAAGATTTGGAAGAAACCAATTCTAATCTGTTGTTAAATCTTGCTTCGGATGAATATTATAAAGCTGTGATCTCAACTCATTTGAAGGCTGAGATTATTAAGCCTGTATTTTTGGATCAAAAAAATGGTCAATACAAAGTCATTAGTTTCTATGCTAAAAAAGCACGTGGCCTGATGGCACGCTATATGATTGAAAATAAAATTGAGAAGGTTGATGAATTGAAATCATTTGATATTGATGGTTATTCTTTTGATGCGGCCAGTTCCTTAAAAGGCGAACTGGTGTTTAAACGCAATGAGCGAATAGCCTAAGCAATATTATCAAAAAGGCAGAGTCCAATGCAGACAGATCTTCAACAGTTTAAGCAATATTGGAGTCTGCTGGCTATCGCTCATCAATGGTCCGATGGCTTAAGTTTAAAGGTCTATCAGCGGCTTGAGGCGGCTTATACAGAGCCGCATCGGTACTATCATAGCGTACAGCATATTGTAGAATGTCTGACTCTATTTCATCAGATCAAAGCTCAGTTGAATGATCCTCTTGCCGTGGAAATTGCAATCTGGTTTCATGATGTGGTTTACCAACCACAAGCTTGTCATAATGAAAAGCAGAGTGCACAACTCATGAGTGATTATTGTGCCGATATTTTGACTTCAAGTCAGCTCAAAAAAGTGTTTCGCTGGATTGAAGCAACGGAGCAACATCTACCTACATTTGAAACGGATTTACAATATTTACTGGATATTGATTTGGCTATTTTGGCTAGTTCTGTTGAGCGTTTTGAACAATATCAACATCAAATCTGGCAAGAGTATCAATGGGTTGAACCAGATATTTATAGAAAAAAACGTCAGCAAGTACTGACTTCTTTCTATCAGCAACAACCCTTATATCATACTTGCTTTTTACATGAAAAATTAGAACAACAAGCCAAATTAAATCTCGTGAATGCTTTAACGAAAAAGGCTTAAAGTCCTTGCTTAAAGTCCCTTAAATGCTTCTAGTGCACGCAGTCGGCTTTGTTTTAAATCGACCATGGGTTTGGGATAATTGAGCTTGAGATCAGGATTTCGTGCATAGGGATCATGAATACTCTTTGCATCTAAATGTGCCAATTCAGGTAACCAAGTGCGGATATAATCACCTTGTGGATCAAATTTTTGTGACTGACTCACTGGATTGAAAATACGAAAATAGGGCACTGAATCCGTACCTGTGGAGGCGCACCATTGCCAGCCACCATTATTTGCGGCCAAATCTCCATCAATTAAATGTTGCATAAACCATTGTTCGCCTAGCCTCCAGTCTATTAAAAGATTTTTAGACAGAAACATCGCTACAATCATGCGAACACGATTATGCATCCAGCCAGTCGAAAGCATCTGGCGTATGCCTGCGTCTACAATAGGAATACCCGTTTGACCCATTTGCCAAGCGTTTAAAGCTGTTGAATCTTCAATCCAAGCAAGCTTTAAAGTATTTTCTTTGAAGGGTAAGTGTTTAGAAACTTGAGGAAAGTCAAATAAAATATGTTGATAGAACTCACGCCACAAAAGTTCATCCAGCCAAATTTGTTGACCCTCATGATCAATGTGAAAATGACCTTGTTGTTCACAAAATAATGCTTGGATACATTGGCGAATAGACAATATCCCGATATTTAAATAAGTTGAGAGTTGACTGGTGCCATCTAAATTGGGGAAGTCGCGCAGAGTTTGATAGGTACACATTTTATTTTTTATAAAATCATCGAGCAATTTTACTGCGTGCTGTTCAGTCACAAACCATAATTCTGCACTTGAACAAAAAGAGGCACGGCCCATCAACGCTTCAAAACTTGGAACAGTTTGAGAGAAATTTTCTATTTGATAGGATAAATTTTGTTTTTCAGGTTTTGGATAGCATGTGGGTAAGCTGATACTTAAGCGCTCGTAGCAGTTTTTTTTGAATGCGCCAAATACTTTATAAGGGAGATCAGATTTATTGCGAATTGTGGCAAGCGGGAATAAAGTCCGATCATGATAAAGCTCAACTGAAATATTTTTTTTCTCAAGTAAATATTGCAAGTCAAAATCACGTTTAAGTTCATTAACCCCTAATTCAATATTGGCATGTACTGTTTGAACTTTTAGTTCTGCACACACTTGAGCAATTGCTTCTGGAATATTTTTCCATAGAGGAACTTTTAATACAATCAGAGCAATATTAAGCTGTTCTAAATCCACTTTTAATACGTTTAACTGGCGTAGATAAAAATCAATTTTAATATCGGCATCATCATGTAATGCCCATTGTTCAGGAGATAAAATGACAAGCGCAGCTGTTTGGCCTTGTTGTGTTGCGTGCCAAAGCGCAACGTGGTCATTTAGACGTAAATCTTGTCTGAACCAAAGTAGTTGCATCTATTTTACCTTAAGTCGGTAGTCTAAAATAAAAGAATTATAAACAAGAAAATTCAAAAAAGAGGAAACAAATTTTAATCTAAACTTAAAAGTCTAAAACAGAATTTGATATCAGTATTTTTATTTCAATATTGACTGAATTGGCAATAAATTGAGTAACTAAAATATACTTTTGATTATATTCTTCTAAAAAATTTGTTATGATGAGTAAAGTTTTTTTAGAACATTATTATTATGAAAAAGCTCTTGATTCCCATTTTAGTCATGGCTGTCATTCTTCTCGGGTATTTTATTTTCCAAGAATCAAAAACAAAAAATGAAGAAGTAAATCGCATCATCCATGAAATTTCTGCTTTAAATGTACAGATTCATTCACTCAATTTTAGATATTTCATGATTTAGTCATACGCTCACTGAGCGTCTAGGTGCTCTTTTTAATTCGCTTAAAATAACGTTGAAAAGTCTGGCATTCTAGGATTTTTGATCAAATAAAAAACTATATCTTATTGAATCTTATTTAAAAATAAATTTTAGAAACAATCAAAAATCATTGTGTTATAATTTGTTCGAATCAAAAATGAATCATTTTATTCATTCACCAAATATTTGATTTCTGAGCTCAGTAAGCTGCATAAAAATTATGCGGCTTTTTTGTTTAAAGTTTTTCCATTTAATGTATTTGAGCTGTTTTAAAATGGTTGAATTTTTTATAGAAATACTAATATATCAATTGCTTAGATAGTTATAAAAGGAATGATTGATTTTTCTAGTCACTCATTCCTTTTGTCGCATGCTGACGGCATAAAGTTTACTTTAAAGGGTGAAGTTCATGATGGCTCCTAATCCATCTTCAGAGAATCTGCTTGAGCGCTTATTTAAGTTAAGCGAAAACAAAACTAATTTTCGTACCGAAGTTCTTGCTGGTGTAACCACTTTTTTAACCATGTGTTACATCATTATTGTCAATCCTATGATTTTATCCGAAACGGGAATGGATCATGGTGCAGTTTTTGTCGCAACGTGTCTTGCAGCTGCGATTGGTTGCTTAGTGATGGGGTTGATTGCCAATTATCCAATTGCCCTTGCACCAGGCATGGGTTTGAATGCTTACTTTACTTATTCAGTTTGTATGGGAATGGGCGTTCCTTGGCAGACTGCTTTAGCCGCAGTATTTGTATCGGGTTTGGTTTTCATCGCGATCAGCATGTTTAAAATTCGTGAAGCGATTGTAAATGCTATTCCTATGTCATTAAAGTTGGCCATTGGAGGCGGAATCGGTCTTTTTCTTGCTTTGGTTGCATTAAAAAATGCCGGTATTATTGTCGATAATCCTGCGACTTTGGTGGGTTTAGGTGATTTAAAACAACCCTCAGTGTTACTTGCATTGCTCGGATTTTTAATGGTTGTAGTAATGCATCAGTTTAAGGTTCGTGGTGCGATTATTATCAGTATTCTGGTCATTACCGCAATTTCTACCGCATTGGGTTATAACCAGTTTCAAGGCGTGGTGGGAGAAATTCCATCTATTGCACCTACATTCTTGCAAATGGATTTTGAAGGTCTATTTACTGCAAGTTTGATTGGTGTCATTTTTGTCTTTTTCTTGGTCGATTTGTTCGATTCTACAGGCACATTAGTGGGTGTCTCTCATCGTGCAGGTCTATTAAAAGATGGTAAATTACCACGTTTAAAGAAAGCATTATTTGCTGATTCTACTGCTATTGTAGCGGGTGCAGCATTGGGAACGTCCTCTACAACGCCCTATATTGAATCATCTGCAGGTGTAGCTGCAGGTGGGCGAACCGGTTTAACCGCAGTTGTTGTTGGGATAATGTTCTTGCTTTGTCTTTTTCTTGCACCTCTTGCACAATCTGTACCTAGTTTTGCCACTGCACCTGCCTTGTTATTTGTTGGTGTGTTGATGATTCAGGGAATTGTGCATATCGAGTGGGATGAAATTACGGAAGCTGTCCCTGCATTTTTAACCATTGTATTTATGCCATTTACCTATTCAATTGCTGATGGTATTGCAATGGGTTTTATCAGTTATGCATTAATTAAATTATTTACAGGTAAAGCAAAAACTGTGCCTTATATGGTGTGGATTATCGCTGTGTTATGGACACTAAAATTTGCCTTATTTGGCGGTTAATTTTCTAAATTTACAGTAGGGTGTAAACTCAAGTTTGCACCCTTTTTTATTTATTAAGGATCAGGTATGAATCAAATTGAGCTCATTCGTGTTTTGCCAAAAGCAGAATTGCATGTACATATTGAAGGGACATTTGAGCCAGAGCTGATGTTTGCGATTGCACAGCGTAATCAAATAGAGATTCCTTATCAATCCGTCGAGGAAGTCAGACAGGCCTATAACTTTCATAATCTTCAATCTTTCCTCGATATTTATTATGCAGGTGCTGCTGTTTTGGTGGTTGAACAAGATTTTTATGATTTGGCTTGGGCTTATTTTGAAAAATGTGCTGAAGATAAGGTGATGCACACAGAAATGTTCTTTGACCCACAAACGCATACAGATCGTGGTGTTGCATTTGCAACCGTTATCAGCGGTTTGCAACGTGCTTGTGATGATGCACAAACAAAACTAGGGATTAGTTCACATTTAATTATGTGTTTTCTGCGTCATTTAAGTGAAGAAGCAGCATTTGAAACCTTAGAACAAGCTTTACGCTTTAAAGACCAAATTATCGCTGTTGGTTTAGATTCAAGTGAAGTGGGACATCCGCCTGCCAAATTTGAACGAGTATTTGCAAAAGCACGAGAACAAGGTTTTTTGGTGGTCGCACATGCAGGTGAAGAAGGGCCAGCAGAATATGTGTGGGAGGCTTTAGATGTTTTGAAAGTCAACCGTATTGATCATGGGGTGCGTTCTGAAGAAGATCCTAAGCTGATGCAGCGTTTAATTCGTGAGAAAATGCCTTTAACAGTATGCCCGTTAAGCAATTTGAAACTGTGTGTGGTTGATGATATGGCGCAGCACAATATTCGCCGTTTATTGCAACAGGGCGTACATGTAACTGTAAATTCAGATGATCCATCATATTTTGGTGGTTATATGAATGATAATTTCATAGCAATTGCGGAAGCTTTAGATTTGTCTCATGAAGAAATAAAGCAATTGGCCAAAAATTCGTTTGAAGCTTCTTTTATTACTGATCATGAAAAACAGAAGTGGTTAAAACAGATTGACGCTTTAATCTAATCAAGCGTATCTAATTGAATTTTTATTCAGTCTATCTGTTTAAATAGGTGGGCTGAATAAGCACTTTAATGTTCTGCATCCATGAGGTTTTGACATGAAAAATTTTTTATTTTGGATATTCATGACTGGCTTGTTGGTACTTTTAGTGTGGTTGTTGATCACCGATTCAAAATATTCATTAACACAAAAAATACTAAAACCTGCAGTCGAGCAAAGCTGTAAAACTGAATTAAATCAATCGAAAATTTGGCAGTCCACTGCATTTTTTGTCGGTAAAACACGTCAAACAGAATTACAAAATCAAATTTGTACATGTGTTGGTCATCACGCACTCAAAGATATTCCAAGTAAAGATTTACTTAATGCCTTAGTCAATCAATCAGCCAAAAAAAAGCTCACGAAACAAGTGGTTTTCAACAGTCTATCAGGCTGTACACAAGAGGTATTAGCTCTATCTTTTAAATAAAAAGTCGCCTCAGTCCGTGCATCTACCTAGGCGACATTTTATTCAAATTTTTTAAAAGATTATTTCTGACGTGTCATGCTTTTTAAAACATTGTCTTTATCAATAAAATGATGTTTTAGCGCAGCAGCAAGATGTCCAATCACGAGAAAACCTGCAAACCAAGATAAGTAAATATGTACAGGTTTAACAATGGCGAGTAGTTCTGGATTATCTTGAACCAAGCGTGGAATTTCAAATAAATATAAAACAGGTGCAGGATGTCCTGCGCTCCAGCTAAATAAACAACCTGTAATTGGTAGAGCAAGTAACATTAAATACAGTGCTAAATGTCCAAGATGTGCCAGAACTTTCATTGTGGCTGACATGCTGTCTGGAAGTTGAGGGGCAGGATGTGTATAACGCCAGAACAACCGAATCACCACTAAAAATATAATGGTGGTTGCAATATTTTTATGCAAACTAATCACTTGTCCTTTAAAGCTACCATCGACGTCATAGCTTAAAAAATTGCCGCTATAAAATCCAATCAGCCAAGCTGCAATAAAAATGATGGCCATGATCCAATGCAGCATTTGTGCAGTACGCGTATAATAGGGTGAAGAATTCTTCATGTTTTTCCAACACATTATTTTTTAGTTTAAATATGCTAATCAAATTCAATCTTTAAAAAAATCTTAAATATAGAACGAAGCGTATAATTTTTGAAACACTCTGAATGGTATGCTTTTTACTCAAATCAATTTAAGAACTGAAATTATAACGAAATATACATTTCTTATCACAAAAAGATTCGTCAGAATACGCCCAACATCTTGTAGATCTTTGGATTAAATTGTGAAAAAAATAATTGCTTTATTTATACCTTTAACTTTGGCTTTAACAGCATGTGTGTCAACAGGCACAGCGACCAATACAACAGGAACAACAGGTTCTCAATCAGCAACTCAGCAATTGGGCACTGCAGCGCTTAAAATTGCGATTAATACCAAATGTACTACTGAGTTAAACAACACACCTGCATGGCAAACTGCAACTCGACTTATGACGGATACACAAAAACAAAATATTCAGAGTGAAATCTGTGGCTGTGTGAGTGAAAAAGCACCTCAAAGTGTAACTGCTGTAGATTTAGCGACTGCTGCAATTGATCCCGCAGCGCGTAATACAATTGTTTCAAATGCAGTCACTAAAACCATTAATGCATGTGTGGCTGAAGCAGTACAATAAATTCTTTAGAACGAGAGTAAATAGGCTGACTGGTTCAGCCTTTTTTTTAATAGGTAGGTTAAGTTGTGAAAATTGCGGGTGTGGATGAGGCAGGGCGTGGTCCTTTAGTCGGTTCAGTAGTGGCTGCTGCAGTAATTTTGGATCCTGATAATCCAATACAGGGATTAAATGACTCTAAAAAGCTTTCCGAAAAAAAGCGAGAATCATTATTTGTAGAGATACAGGAAAAAGCACTGGCTTGGGCAATTGCTGAAGCAAGTCATGCCGAAATCGATGAGATGAATATTCTTCAAGCTTCATTGCTGGCCATGCGTCGAGCTGTAGAAGGCTTAAATATTTCGCCTGAACATGTTTTGGTAGATGGCAATAAAATTCCGCAAGGACTTGCGATGAGCTGTGATGCAGTTATAGGGGGAGATTCAATTCATGCGGAAATTTCTGCTGCCAGTATTTTGGCAAAAGTCACGCGTGATCGTGAAATGGTAATACTTGATCAGCAATATCCACAATTTGGATTTGCTAAACACAAGGGCTACCCGACCAAGGCACACTTTGAAGCGATTGCTGTGCATGGCGTAATTGAGCAGCACCGTCGCAGTTATGCACCTGTTAAGAAAGTTTTGGCTTTACTTGAACAAAATTAAATTTTAGAAAATTTAAAGCGGCTTATGAAAGCCGCTTTAGAGAATGCTAGTTTTAATGTTTAACGATTAAAACTATTTTCAGTATTTGGGGTGAAACTCTCTTCTTCAAAAGAGGGCTGGTAATCTTGATCGAGATTTTGAAGATGTTCATGCATAGCGCGTTCGTGTTGAATACGTTGATAAATTTCTTCACGATGAACAGACACTTCTTTTGGAGCATTTACACCAATTCGAACCTGATTTCCTTTAACACCAAGTACAGTTACACTGACTTGATCCCCAATCATTAACGTTTCTCCGACGCGTCGAGTCAGAATCAGCATGTTTATCTCCTTGCAAAATGCTAAACCTGCAATTGATCTAAAATTAACGAAACACAACCTTAAAATAAGTATCAAAGAAAATTTTAACTAGGCCATGTAAAAAACATCGCATTAGATACTATCTTGTTAAAATTTTCTTAAAATCTTAGGGCTAATATAACAGAGCCACTATAAAAAAAACTAGAGTGGCCCTGATTTTTTGTATCGTTTTTAAAAATTGTCTAACAATGACGATTTTTGACAGTATAGGTTATGCGCGGACGCTAGATTCACCATGTTCACGGTCTAAACCAAATGCAGTATGTAAGGTGCGAACGGCAAGTTCTAAATAGTTTTCTTCAATAATTACAGAAATTTTAATTTCTGAAGTCGAAATCATTAAAATGTTAATGCCTTCTTCAGCTAGCGCTGTGAACATTTTACTTGCAACACCCGCATGCGAGCGCATGCCAACACCGACAATTGATACTTTTACAATATCTGAGCGGGTAGCAACTTCACGTGCACCGATTTTTTGTGCTGTATCTTCTAGAATAGCTGTGGCTTTTTTCAATTCACCGCGGTTAACTGTGAAAGTGAAATCAGTTGTACCATCTTCTTCAACGTTTTGGATAATCATATCCACTTCAACGTTAGCATCGCCAATTGGACATAAGATTTTAGCTGCAATACCTGGTTCATCAGGCACACCTAGAATCGTTAATTTTGCTTCGTCACGGTTAAATGCGATACCAGAGATAATTGGCTGTTCCATGTTGTCTTCCAATTCAGTAGTAATAAGAGTGCCGACGTTTTGTTTAAAGTCTTCGTCAAATGCACCATCGTCGTCATTATCAAAACTTGATAATACACGTAAAGGCACTTGGTATTTACCAGCAAATTCAACTGAACGAATTTGAAGAACTTTAGAACCCAAAGAGGCCATTTCAAGCATTTCTTCAAAAGAAATACGATCCACTTTTTTTGCTTTTGGTGCAACACGTGGGTCGGTGGTATACACCCCATCCACATCTGTATAAATTTGGCATTCATCTGCTTTTAGTGCAGCAGCAAGGGCAACACCAGACGTATCTGAACCACCACGACCTAAAGTGGTGGTATTGCCATTTTCATCGAAACCTTGGAAACCTGCAACGACAATGACACGGCCTGCATTTAGATGCTCAGTCATGACATCGGTATCAATCGCTTCGATGCGTGCTTTAGTATAAGCACTATCTGTTTTAATACCGACTTGGCGACCAGTCAGTGATTTAGCTTCAACCCCAATAGAGTTTAATGCCATCGCTAACATGGAAATCGTAACCTGTTCGCCTGTAGAGACCATTTGATCAAGTTCACGCGGATCAGGAGTTTCGGTAATGGCTTTGGCTAAAGCAAGTAGGCGATTGGTTTCACCACTCATTGCCGATACAACCACAACAATCTTGTGACCGTGATCATGCCAACGCTTTACACGACGAGCAACATTTAAAATGCGCTCTGGAGTACCCATAGAGGTACCACCATATTTTTGAACGATTAATGCCATAGTTGTTCCATAAAAGCCATGATGCTGAATTACCTCTTCAGCATCAGTTACACAAAAAGTGAAGTTTTATTTTGCAGCAAGCCAAGCATTTAAATCTGCCATCACTGTTGCAAACTTCTCGTTCAGTGGCGCGCCACCTTGTGCCAAATCAGGTTTACCACCACCTTTACCACCTAATTCCGTGGCTAGATGTTTGATAATGTCACCTGCTTTAATAGTGTTAGTAAAATCTTTTGCTACCGAGGCAATAAGACTTACTTTATCACCCTCTACACCTGCAAGCACAATCACTGCATGTTCTAATTTAGATTTAATCCCATCATGCAAGTGACGAAGCGCTTTCGCGTCCATATTTTGCACAGTGGTAATTAATGTAGAACGACCAGCAATAGTTTCAACTTGGTTTAAAAGTTCCGATGCTTGGAAGTTAGCCAGTTTTTGATTCAGTTGTTCAATTTGTTTCTGCAATTGATACGCTGTTTCAACAGTTGCTTCAACTTTTTCAACAGTTTGATGATTTTGTGCTTTTAAGAGGCCATTGATGGATTGAATATCGGCATCTGCTTTTTGAATGACTTCAACTGCTTTAGTGCCTGTCACAGCTTCAATACGACGAATGCCTGCTGCAACACCACCCTCAGAGGTAATTTTGAATAACCCAATGTCACCCGTGCGCTTGACATGAATACCACCACACAGTTCAATCGAGAAATTTTTCTCCTTAATCACTGAACCCATAGAAAGCACGCGGACATGATCACCATATTTTTCACCGAACAACATCATTGCACCTTTTGCTTTGGCAGATTCGATGTCTAAAAGTTCAGTTGAGACTAAGGTATTGGCAATCACTTCACGGTTAACAAGGCGTTCAACTTGTTGAAGTTGTTCAAAGGTTACAGGTTGATCATTGGCGAAATCAAAACGTAAAATGTCACTCGCAACCAATGAACCTTTTTGCTGAACATGTGCACCTAAAACTTGACGAAGTGCTGCATGTAAAAGGTGAGTTGCAGAGTGATTACGCGCAGTCGCTGCACGAATATCTGCTTTTACAATCGCTTCAACAATTTGAGCGGCTTTTAAGCTACCCATCGTGACAATACCTTGATGGACGAATGCACCACCTGATTTTTTGGTATCTTGAACTTCAAAGATACCCGTATCGTTTTTGAATAAACCTGTATCGCCAATTTGGCCGCCACTTTCTGCATAGAAAGGGGTTTGATTTAAAACGATAAGTGCTTCATCACCTTCATGAACTTCATCAACTTGCTCGCCATCTTTGTAGAGTGCAATAATTTGCCCTTGACCTTGAGTCAGGTCATAGCCATCAAACTGAGTTTCACCTTCAACATTGACAATGCTGTTGTAATCGATAGCAAATTTACCTGCATCACGTGCACGTTGACGTTGCGCAGCCATCTCTTTTTCAAAGCCTGCTTCGTCAATGGTTAAATCACGTTCACGTGCAATATCTGCGGTTAAGTCTGCAGGAAAACCATAAGTGTCGTAAAGTTTGAATACCGTCTCACCTGGGATTACATTACCTTTTAAATGAGCCAATTCGCCTTCAAGCAATTTCAAACCTTGCTCAAGTGTTTTGGCAAATTGTTCTTCTTCTTTAAGTAATTGCGCTTCGATACGCGCTCGATGAATTGCCAGCTCAGGGTAAGCCTCACCCATAACTTCAATAAGTGGTTGTAGCATTTTGTAAAAGAATGAACCTGTAGCGCCCAATTTATTGCCATGACGGACAGCACGGCGAATAATGCGACGTAATACATAACCACGACCTTCATTAGAAGGATTTACACCGTCTGCAATTAAGAAGCTGCAAGAACGTGCATGGTCAGCCACAACTTTCAGTGAGGCAGGGTAATCAACTAATTTGTTATTTGCCGCAGCGTCTGCTTCAATTTTTGAGGTATCTAAACCAATAATTTCGGCTGCATTTTTGAGTAAATGTTGGAACAGGTCAATTTCATAGTTAGAATTAACATGTTGTAAAACAGCTGAAATACGCTCTAAGCCCATACCTGTATCGACGGAAGGAGCAGGTAAAGCATGCAATACACCATCAGCAGTGCGGTTGAATTGCATGAAGACGTTGTTCCAAATTTCAATGAAACGGTCGCCATCTTCTTCAGGTGTACCTGGTAAGCCACCCCAAATATGATCCCCATGATCGAAGAAAATTTCAGAACAAGGACCACAAGGACCTGTGTCGCCCATCGCCCAGAAATTGTCTGAAGCATATTGGCCACCTTTATTATCGCCAATACGGATAATACGGCTGGCATCTAGGCCAACTTCTTTGTTCCAAATTTCAAATGCTTCATCATCGGTGTGGTAGACAGTGGCATAAAGTTTGTCTTTAGGCAGAGCCAACCATTCTTCACCCGTCAGAAAATCCCATGCAAATTTGATTGCATCACGTTTGAAATAATCGCCAAACGAGAAATTACCCAGCATTTCAAAAAATGTATGATGACGTGCGGTATAGCCAACATTGTCTAAGTCATTGTGTTTACCACCAGCACGAACACATTTTTGTGACGATGTTGCGCGAACATAATCACGTTTTTCCAAACCAAGAAAACAGTCTTTAAACTGGTTCATCCCAGCATTGGTAAACAATAAGGTCGGGTCATTGGCGGGTACAAGTGAACTCGACGCGACACGTGTATGCCCTTGCGATTCAAAGTAACGCAAAAATGCTTCACGAATTTCAGCTGATGTCATAAAACGAGTACTCACAACCAAGTCACTCCATATATTTCGTATTGGCGAATAGTGTGCCAAGCATTTTCATGAAAATGAACTGCTTTGACGCACTGTGCTTAAAAATTTAAAACGCCAAATTATAACGGAAAAAGCCGTATGCACCAATCACTTTAAGTTGAATTAATGATAATTCTATTGAATTGATGTCATGCATTTTTTATTAAAATCGTAGCTTTAGCCTTAAAATAATACAGGTCTTCAGCGGTATTTTGAGATAAAGATAGTGTAGGCATTTTAAGCAAATATTTTAAAGATAAGCAAAAGTAAAGTGAGCTGTAAAATAGGTTTTATGAGGGATTATTCTATTTGATAAGCACAATTGCTAAAAAGAGTAGGGAGAATACGCTGAAATCTATTAACATATACAGGTGTTTACATTTACCCCAAAGTTAAGGATATCTGATGCAACGAGTAGCCATTAATGGTTTCGGGCGAATTGGCCGTAATGTTTTACGTGCTTGGTTTGAAAATCCTAAAGATTTTCATTTTGATATCGTAGCGATCAATGATGTGGCAGATGTGGAAACCTTAATCCATCTCTTTAAATATGATAGTACTCATGGACGTTTTAAAGGAAAAGTTGAAGTCTCAATAGAAGATGAACAGATTTATTTGAATATTTCAGCGGGTGTAGCACACTTAAAAGTACAGGTTTTTTGCCAAGCACAACCGGAACGATTGCCTTGGAATACTTTAAATATTGATGTGGTCCTTGAGTGCACAGGATTATTTCGTTCACGAGAGGCTGCCACTCAACATATTCATGCAGGCTCGAAACGCGTGATTATTGGTGCTGCACCGTTCGATAGTGTTGATGCAGCGATTGTATATGGCGTCAATCACCATGAAGTCAAAAGCACAGATCAAATTATTTCTAGTGTATCGTGTACTACACAGGCTTTGGTTCCATTGGTCAAAATCATTGATGATGCGTTTGGAATTGATACTGCTTTAATGACCGAAATACATGCGGTGACAGCAGATCAATCGGTGCTCGATCATGCACACCGTGATTTACGTCGTGCAAGAGCTTCGGGTCAAAATATTATTCCTACTACATCTTCAGCTTTGGGTGCACTTAAACAAGTCATGCCCAAAATGGAAAACCGCATTGATGGTTATTCAATTCGCGTTCCGACCATCAATGTCGCTGCTATTGATTTAACGTTCATTTCGTTGTCACCGATTACAGTACATAAAATGAATGAAGTTTTAATTAAAGCGGCACAATTTGATTATGCTGAAATTATGGAGGTGACCGATGAACCTTTAGTTTCATCGGACTTTAATCATTCACCTTATTCTTTAATTGTCGATTTGAGTCAAACATTAGTGGTTGGTCATCAAGCTAAAGTTTTTGCTTGGTATGACAATGAATGGGGCTATGCCAATCGCTTACTTGATTTGTGTGAATCATTCACTTAAAAGCTGAGTTTATTTGTTTATACAAGCTTGCCTGTAATTACTCCTTTGTTTTTTTGGTTTATTAGATGAATTGAAGGGGCGAATTATTATTTGATAAAAAATAAAGAGGAAGCGTTAAATTTTAAGATTAAATTGGATATGATGAGTGAGAAATAATAAAACACAATAAGAGTAAAAAAGATGCTAATCATGATTTGGGGCTTTATTCTGCTACTGGCGATAGCTGTTATATTTTTAATTTGGATGGAAATTAAAACTCAAAATAATGCCATCAATGACCATAAAGTGAATCATCAACTGAAAGAAAAAGTGGCTCATTTAGAAAATAATCTAAAAAAATCTTTAGAAATCATGCAAGATTTGGCTAAGAAAATGCATATCCAACAAGAAGTGCTTGATAAAACTACAGCTAAATTAAGTCAGGTCGAACTCCAAAATGCAGAATTAACGCATTTGTTGGCAAAAGTGGTCACCTCTATCCGTAAAGAGTAGAATAAGCGAACACTTCTGGTTCGATCAGGTGTTTCAAAAATCCTTACGCTCTGCAAGTGAATAGTGATAAGTAATCGAAAACTTGACATACAGCGCATATCCTTTAGTTATAGTCAGTTCATCGCAAGACATCACGTTCCAAATACTTTTGTTAATCGCTTGTTTTGTATTATTTTTAATCATACTAGATGTTTTAATAAAATCGAGTCATCTACTCTAATTGAATAATCAGGATTAACCGTCTTTTTATGAAAAAGTCAGGTGCATCGCTATAATTATCGTGCTAAAATATGAGAAATCGGGTGTGTTCCCGATTTTTTTATGCGGATAACTTCCGCGCTGACAGAATTTAGGTTTACAACATGCCCATTTCAGAGACATGGTTATTACCTGATGGTGTAGCTGATGTATTACCCGAACAGGCGCAAGTGATTGAAACTTTGCGTCGTGACGCACTCGATTTCCTCGCCTCTCGAGGTTATCAATTGGTGTATACGCCATTTATTGAATACATCGAATCTCTATCTTCTCTTTCAGAATCGAATCAAGATTTAGACTTAGCCACTTTTAAAGTTATCGATCAAATATCAGGTCGTTTACTTGGTGTGCGCGCAGATATGACACCGCAAGTGGCTCGTATTGATGCGCATGTGAACCCAGTAGAAGGTGTGGCACGTTATTGCTATGCTGGAACTGTTTTACATACTAAACCTCAAGGTTTTAATACTACACGTGCACCTTTACAGTTAGGTGCAGAATTATTTGGTTCAGACAGTATTGATGCTGATGTTGAACTGATTGATGTCATGATTAATTTGCTTGAACAAGCAGGATTAGCAGACGGCATTCATTTAGATTTAGGGCATGTTGGTCTGTTCCGTAGTATGGTTAAACAAGCAGGTTTAAGCAAAGAAATCGAAGGTTTGCTTTCAGACCTGTATCAGCGCAAAGCCTTGCCTGAACTTGCAGAATTTACACAATCATTAAAATTTGGTGCAGATTTTTACACTTTGGGTCGTTATGCGAGTGATTTAGACGCATTGCAAACGCATTTAAGTGCTGAAATTTTTGCTGATGTTGCATTTAAGCAAACGTTTGCTGCATTAAAAACCACCCAAAATCAAATTCAGAACCGTTGGCCCAATCTACATATTGGGATCGATGTGGTAGAGCTGCGCTCATATCACTATCACACGGGTTTAATGTATGCCGTTTATGCACCAAACCGTGCTGCACCGCTTGCACAAGGTGGTCGCTATGATGGTATTGGTCAGCATTTTGGACGTGCGCGTCCTGCAACAGGTTTTAGTTGTGATCTTTATGCCTTAAGTGCAGGCCAATTTACAGATTTAAATGTAGTGGTCGCACCAAAAGGTGTAGATACAGATTTGCTTAAAGCCATTTCTAATGCGCGTACCCAAGGTTTTAGTGTAATCCAATTACTCGGTAATGACAGTCTAAGTTCAATCCCACATGCCACCCATGAATTGGTGAATGTGGCGGGTGAGTGGAAGGTCGAAAAGATTTAATGATTTGAGTTGGTTCTAAACCACTAATTTAAGTTTTCAATTTTAACAGCATGATGCAATGAGGCTATTATGGGCAAGAATGTTGTGGTACTTGGTACCCAATGGGGCGACGAAGGTAAAGGTAAAATCGTTGACCTGCTCACAGATCAAGCGGCTGCGGTAGTTCGTTACCAAGGTGGACACAACGCTGGTCATACACTCGTGGTTGGTGGTAAGAAAACTGTATTACACCTCATTCCATCGGGTATTTTGCGTGAGAACGTACTTTGCTTAATTGGAAACGGTGTTGTACTTTCACCGGCTGCTCTAATTGAAGAAATGGACATTCTTGAAAAAGAAGGTGTTCCAGTTAAAGAACGTTTACGTATTTCTC
This sequence comes from Acinetobacter albensis, assembly GCF_900095025.1. GTDB lineage: Bacteria > Pseudomonadota > Gammaproteobacteria > Pseudomonadales > Moraxellaceae > Acinetobacter > Acinetobacter albensis. Next base: position 43,292 of record NZ_FMBK01000011.1, read on the forward strand.
CAAACTGTCCTCTTATTCTTCCAAACCATATTGCACTTGACCAAGCGCGTGAGAAAAAACGTGGTAACGCGAAAATTGGTACCACAGGTCGCGGTATTGGGCCGGCGTATGAAGACAAAGTAGCACGTCGTGCTATTCGCGTTGCGGACTTGGTTCGTGGCGGTGAAGCTCTCGTTGCTCAACTGACTGAATTGTTGGATTACCATAACTTCCAATTGACTCAATATTATGGTGTTGAAGCGATCAAGTTAGAAGATGTGATTGCACTTTGCGACCAATGGCGCGAAGTCGTTGCTCCACTGGTCGTAGATGTGACCACTGAATTACATAATTACCGTAAAAACGGCGAGAACATTATGTTTGAAGGTGCGCAAGGTTCACTTCTGGATGTTGACCATGGTACATATCCGTATGTGACTTCTTCAAACACGACTGCGGGTGGCGTAAGTTCAGGGTCGGGTTTAGGGCCGTTACATCTTGATTATGTACTTGGTATCACTAAAGCATATACAACACGTGTGGGTGCTGGACCATTCCCAACTGAATTGGTTTATGACGCTGCAAATGACGTAGGTGATGCAATTGGTAAGCACCTAGGTGTAATTGGTCATGAGTTTGGTGCTTCAACTGGTCGTCAACGTCGTTGTGGTTGGTTCGATGCAGAAATTTTACGCCGTTCAGTCGATGTAAACTCACTTTCTGGTATTTGCTTAACTAAACTTGATGTTCTAGATGGTTTGGAAGAAGTAAAAATCTGTGTAGGTTATGAAGCAGCAGATTCAGGTTGTGTCGGTTCATCCGATGCGCTTGCATTTGAAAGCTTAAAACCAATTTATGAAAGTATGCCAGGTTGGTCTGAATCGACAGTAGGTGCAACCGATGTTGCGCAATTACCTGAAAATGCGATTGCATATGTAAAACGTATTGAACAGTTAATTGAATGTCCAATTGATATTATTTCTACAGGTCCTGACCGTGCAGAAACAATAGTATTGCGTCATCCATTTGATGCTTAAGCTAAGTTAATCAAATATGAAAAAGCCTCGCTTAATGTGAGGCTTTTTTGAGTCAGCTATTTCTAAACACTTATTCTTTTATATATTTTAGGAAATTTTGGGGAGACTAAAGTTGCAACAAAGAATTCTGTTTAAATCATGCGTGCTTGTTAAAATACAGCATATAAAATGAAAAGCAGGCGATGCGGAATGCATAAAAATATTTCGGGAACGATTTTTTATTCCTTACTTTTTGCGATGGGGGGGACTCCAACGATTGCAATGCTGATTATTCAAGCACAAACGCAAGACCCAAAGATTATATATAGTGCATTTATTGGACTCACGGTGATTTTAGCGTGTATTTTGGTGCCTGTTATTCTTATTCAAAATGCTATTTTATTTTTTAAAAGAAAAAATGAGCAGCTTGAGCAGAAAATCAAACCACTTTGCCAAGTATATTTGGTTTTAAATGCATTTTGTCTGATTTATTGGCTTATTTTTCAGTTTCTTAACTAAGTACGTTTACATAAATGATATGAATGTGGATGCAATAATAATTTAAAGCAGAGCGACTATTACTTATAATCTGCTTAAAACTGATATCTATTTTCAAGGCGGAGATTATTATAATGAATAACAAACTCATATTAAGTTTGTGTGTGGCAGGCATAGTTACAATTTCAGGTTGTACGACAGTTGCTGACATGGCGGGGGCAGATTCAGCGACTCTCAATGTGGCAGCTGCGCAAGGTTTTAATAAAACCATTCAGGAAGCCAGTGCCAATAAAACCTTAGATACTTCATCTGCAACTTATAGACGAATTAATTCGGTATTTTCACGTTTAAAACCCTATGGTGATCAGATCAATCAAACGGGCCAAAAGTTTAACTGGCAATTGGCAGTTTTAAAGTCAGATCAAGTGAATGCTTATGTGGCACCCGGTGGTAAGGTTGTATTTTATACAGGCATTGTCAATAAACTGAATCTAACTGATGCTGAAATTGCCGCAGTGATGGGCCATGAAATGGTGCATGCTTTAGAAGAGCATTCCAAAAATAAAATTGGTGCACAAGCTTTAACAAATTTGGCTTTAAATATTGGACTGAGTGCTGCAGGCAATAATGTAGGACAACTTGGTGCTGCTGCTGCACAGTTGGGTTCACAAGTGGGTGTAGGCTTGCCTTATTCACGTAGTCTGGAAAGTCAGGCTGACCAAGGGGGATTGCTTCTTATGGCCCGTGCAGGTTATAACCCACAAGCAGCTATTACACTTTGGGAAAAGATGAATAAATTAGATGGTGCAGGTGGTTCATCATTCTTGTCTACTCATCCATCAAACAGCCAACGTATTGAAGCGATGCGTAAAAACTTACCTGCTGCACAAGCGATTTATAACAAGCGTTAATTATTGATTTGATCAATAAAAAAGGATGCGCTAAGCATCCTTTTTTATGCCATGCATTTGGCAGTAAAGTTAAAATTTTAGAACCAATCACAAGCTTACATTGTTGGCTTTTTCCGATTCGTGTAGAAAGCTGTGTATCAAAACTAATCTAAGGCGCTGGATTCGGTTGTTGGCGGTGAATGGCTTCAATCCCTTCTAAAATATCGGTAGACAATTCAATTTCAAATGCTTGAATATTCTCTTTCAGTTGATTTAAATTGGTGGCTCCGATAATTGTAGTATTGACAAAAAATTGTTGTTTAATGAAAGCCAATGACAGTTGTGTCAGAGTTAAATCATGTTGTTCTGCAAGTTGTGCGTATTGCTCGGTTGCCCATTCACTTTGTGGATTGCTGTAACGACTAAAACGAGAATATAAACTGATCCGAGTATTTACAGGACGTGCACCATGGCGAAATTTTCCTGTTAAATAACCAAATGCTAATGGTGAATAAGCTAGTAAGCCGATGCTTTCATGATGTGCAATTTCTGACATGCCTATTTCATAGGTGCGATTTAGTAGGTTGTAAGGGTTTTGTACACTCACGAATTTTTCCAAACCTAATTTTTCTGCCAAATGTAAGAATTTCAAAGTTCCCCATGGAGTTTCATTGGAAAGACCAATATAGCGAATACGCCCATTTTTAATTTCATGGCTTAAAGCTGTTAGTGTTTCTTCTAAAGCGGTTATCTCATCAGTATTCTGTGCTTCAGTGTTGCCATAACCCAATTTTCCAAAAAAATTGGTAGGGCGTTGAGGCCAGTGTAATTGATACAAATCAATATAATCAGTTTGTAAACGTTTTAAAGAACCATCAATTGCAGAACCAATGTCAGCAGCATTAAATCGTGTTTGTCCATCACGAATATGGCTACCGCCTTGTGAAGGGCCAGCAATTTTAGACGCGATAAAAAGTTGGTCACGCTGCCCGCGCTGCGCAATCCAATTCCCTAGTATCGTTTCAGTTGCACCTTGAGTCTCAGGCTTAGGTGGTACAGGATACATTTCCGCAGTGTCCCAAAAAAATAAACCTTGATCTAGTGCATATTCAAGTTGTTCAAAAGCATCTGATTGGGTATTTTGTTCACCAAAAGTCATGGTTCCTAAACATATTTCAGGCAGAAGAATACCCGTATTGGCTAAAGCTTTAAGTTGCATGCAGAATGGTCCTTTCATTTTTTCATGATCAAATTTAAAAATATCTCAAATAAAACGTGCTGATTTATCTATATGAGTTAAATCATAAATTGTTTTAGCATGGCTATAAAATTTACAAAATGATACCGATAAAATGAAGGCATAAAAAAAGCAAATCTTAGATCTGCTTTTTTTATGGCTTCATTTTATTAAATTGATATGAGCCCTTATTCTTCATCCTCATCTTTAATGAGGGAAGAATCTATCTCTTCTGAAGCCACATCAAAAATAAGAATGGCTTTGCCTTCTGTTTCGATCATGCCTTGTTCTTCAAGCGTTTTTAAAACACGTCCGACCATTTCGCGGGAACAGCCGACAATACGGCCAATTTCTTGACGCGTAATCCGAATTTGACGACCATTGGGTAAAATCATAGCTTCAGGTTGAGATGAAAGGTCGATTAAACAGCGTGCAATACGTCCAGATACATCGATAAATGCAAGGTCAGTCACTTTACGTGTGGTATTTTTTAAGCGACGTACGAGCTGTGCAAAAACGGCATAGCTTAAATCGGGATACTGTTTGCTCAATTCATGGAAATTCTCATAGCTTATTTCAGCAATTTCACATACGTCACGTGTGCGAACTTCGGCAGTACGTTGTGAGTTAGCTTCAAATAGGCCCATTTCCCCAAAAAAGTCCCCTGCATTTAAATAGGCAACCACAATTTCACGTTCATCATCTTCACGTAAAATAATAGAAACTGAACCTTTTAAAATTAAATACAGTGATTTAGATTCAGTACCTGCATCTACAATCGCAGTGCGCTTTGGGTAGCGGTTAATATAGGCACGTTTTAACAATGCTTTAACAGACTCTGGTAATTGACCAGGAGAAAGGGCGTCTGTACTGAGTTGTGAAAAGTTTGCAGTCATGCTAACGGTTTCCCGATTATGGATAAAATAATAGATCGCACAAGACCTAATCTGAACTTGCCATATAAGAGATGAAATTCCGTATCAACTCAATTTATGTTAGTGTTAAGGCACTTCGTAAATTTATAGATTTTTTTGGGTAGTTGCAATGCAAACAAGTGTTCATTGGCTAGAGAATGTTGCTTTTGAAGCAAAATCGGAAAGTGGTCATCAAATTGTTATGGATGGTGCGGAAGCCTATGGCGGTGAAAACCGTGGCCCACGTCCCATGGAATTGATATTAATGGGACTGGGTGGTTGTGCTTCCTTTGATATTGTGACTATTTTAAAGAAGTCTCGTCAAAATGTGATAGGTGTCATATGTGAGCTAAAAGCGGATCGTGCAGATACTATTCCTGCTGTATTTACTAAAATTCATTTACATTTTGTGGTCACAGGCAAAGAAGTAAAAGAGAAACAAGTGGCTAAGGCTGTCGAGCTTTCTGCTGAAAAATATTGTTCCGCCAGTAAAATGTTGTCAGATGGTGGGGTAGAAATTACTCATGATTTTGAAATTATTGAAACTGTGTAAAGCAAAAAATTCAAAATGGTGATTGATGATTAAATCACCATTTTTTTATAAAATTATAATGACTTTAGAGAACATCATTTTTCTATATTCACATTAAGCACAAATTTTGCATTTTTCATCTTAAATTTTTTTATTATTAAATAAAAACCAAAAACCAAAAACCAAAAACCAAAAACCAAAAACCAAAAACCAAAAACCAAAAACCAAAAACCAAAAACCAAAAACCAAAAACCAAAAACCAAAAACCAAAAACCAAAAACCAAAAAAGTTAATTAAATTTTTTAAATCAACAGGTGAAAATAACGAATTATCCCAGAGAGATTGTGGAAGGATATGTGAACTATTTTTTAAAATAGAATTTGATACATATCGTACTTAATTCAACTTGAAAAAATTATTCATTACACCCATATTATAAATAACTTCTATCTTTTTTATTATTAACTATTGAAAAATAAAATATTTTTTAGAAATCATATTGAAAAATAGCAAACCATTCCCATTTATTATTCAAGTACAAAATTTGTTGTGAGGAATAACAAAATGCGATTTGAAAAATTTACAAACCGCTTGCAGCAAGTCTTATCAGATGCTCAATCTTTGGCAATGACTAAAGACAATACCGCAATTGAAGGTATTCATATTTTATCTGCATTATTGCAAGAACCTGCCAATATTAGTTTATTACAACAAGCGGGTGCAAACTTAAGAGACCTTCAAACCAAGTTACAGCAAGCATTAAATGATGCAGCTATTCTTTCTAATCCAACAGGAGATATTAACCTGCATCCTGAAGCTGTCCGTGCTTTAAACTTAGCAGACAGTTATGCTCAAAAAGCAGGAGATGAGTTTTTATCGACGGATTGGGTTATTTTAAGTTTGGCTGAAACGGGCGTGACAAAAACTTTGCTCAACAGTGTTGGTGTTACAGCAGATGCTTTACGCAAAGCAATTGAAAATATTCGAGGTGGTGAACAAGTCATGAGCAATAACCATGAAGATCAGCGTGACTCACTAAATAAATACACCATTGATTTAACTGAGCGTGCGATGTCAGGAAAGCTAGATCCTGTGATTGGACGTGATGAAGAAATCCGTCGCACCATTCAAGTACTATCTCGTCGAACTAAAAACAATCCTGTGCTTATTGGTGAACCAGGCGTAGGTAAAACCGCTATTGTTGAAGGTTTGGCACAACGTATTGTTAATGGTGAAGTACCTGAGGGCCTGAAAGGTAAGCGTGTTTTATCTTTAGATATTGGTTCATTGTTGGCTGGCGCAAAATATCGTGGCGAATTTGAGGAGCGGTTGAAAGCACTGCTCAAAGATTTGGCAAAATATGATGGAGAAATCATCTTATTTATTGATGAGTTGCACACTCTAGTCGGTGCAGGTAAAGGCGATGGTGCAATGGATGCGGGTAATATGCTCAAACCTGCGCTAGCACGTGGAGAATTACGTTGTGTCGGTGCCACGACACTGGATGAATATCGACAATTTATTGAAAAAGATGCTGCACTTGAGCGTCGTTTTCAAAAAGTATTGGTGGATGAGCCAAGTGTAGAAGATACCATTGCAATCTTGCGTGGTTTAAAAGAAAAATATGCAACGCACCATGGCGTTCAAATTTTAGATTCAGCCATTATTGCTGCAGCGAAAATGTCACATCGTTATATTACAGACCGTCAACTTCCCGATAAAGCTATTGATTTAATTGATGAAGCAGCTTCGCGGATTAAAATGGAAATTGACTCTAAACCTGAGCCACTTGATCGTTTAGACCGGCGTTTGATTCAATTAAAAATACAGTTAGAGGCGGTGAAACAGGATGCTGATTCAGTCAGTAAAGCCGAAGTTTCACATCTGGAAAAACAGATTCAAGATGTTCAACGTGAATATAGTGATTTGGAAGAACAATGGATTTCCGAGAAAAGATTGGTAGAAGGAACCAGTCAAGCGCAAGTTGAGTTGGAAAAAGCACGCACTGCTTTTGAAAAAGCCCAACGTGAAGGTGATTTGGCAGAAGCAAGTCGTTTGCAATACGGTGTAATTCCTGAGTTGCAAAAACGTTTAGATGCTGAAGAAGTGATAGAGGAAAGCAATGAAGAACCTAAACTGATTCGGACCAAAGTGACTGAAAATGAAATTGCAGAAGTAGTCAGCGCTGCCACGGGTATTCCAGTGACAAAAATGCTGCAAGGTGAACGTGAAAAATTACTTCAAATGGAAGACTTCTTACATCATCGTGTTGTTGGACAAGATGAAGCTGTAATCGCTGTATCAAATGCAGTTCGTCGTTCACGTGCAGGTTTATCCGATCCTAATCGTCCAAGTGGCTCATTTTTATTCCTTGGGCCGACAGGTGTGGGTAAAACCGAATTGACCAAAGCATTGGCAAACTTCTTATTTGACAGTGATGATGCCATGGTGCGTATTGATATGAGCGAGTTTATGGAGAAACATTCTGTAAGCCGTTTGTTGGGTGCACCTCCAGGCTATGTGGGTTATGAGGAGGGCGGCATATTAACTGAAGCCGTACGTCGTAAACCCTATAGTGTCGTGCTCTTTGATGAAGTTGAAAAAGCACATCCCGATGTCTTTAATATCTTGCTACAAGTTTTGGATGATGGACGATTAACAGACTCTCAAGGTCGCGTGGTTGATTTTAAAAATACAGTGATTGTTTTGACTTCTAACTTGGGTTCTCAAGACGTGCGAGAATTGGGCGATAATCCAAACGAGGAAGATGTTCGCACAGTCGTCTTGGAAGCTGTTTCACAGCATTTCCGTCCAGAATTTATTAATCGAATTGATGAATTAGTGGTGTTCCATTCATTGAAAAAATCACAAATTCGAGGTATTGCCGATATTCAATTGAATCGTTTACGCTCACGACTAAGTGAAAAAGAGATGCGTCTTTCTGTAGATGATAGTGCTTTTGATCAATTGATTGATGCTGGTTTTGACCCAATTTATGGTGCGCGTCCATTAAAACGAGCTATTCAGCAACAGGTTGAAAATACTTTGGCTCAAAAAATCTTAAAAGGTGATTTTGTACCAGGGGATACTATCTCAATCACCAGTGAAAATGGTCAACTCATTTTTGAGAAAATGAAATTGAGTTAACTGCATGGTTTAAATAGGCATAAAACCTAGCTTCGGCTAGGTTTTTTTAATAAAAATATTGAAAAAGACTTTTTTAGTCAAAACATGACAAAATTTTTCATTTTTTTATGTAAAAAGAACCTAAGTCCTTTATTTAAAAAATAATTATCATAATTGAATAATTCTCTCTATACTTTATTTGAATAACAAATAAACAACGTGAGATAAAAAATGTCTAAATTAAAGTGGGGTGTTGGTGGAATATTTACGCTTGCTGTCGCAGCAGTAGGGGGGAATCTTTATGCGGATAAAAATTTAAAGACTTATTATCAGCAAGGGAATCAACAAGCCAAAAATCTGAGTGTAAAATATCAGAACTTTCATATGGGGTCATTAAAAGGTCATGCTGATTGGACAGCAGAATTGGTGCTCGATCCGTGTAAGCCAAAAGACCTGATTAAATTTAGTGGTCAAGATACGATTAAACGTAGTTGGAATGGCTATTCCGTTCAATCTGATATTAAAATTACTCAAGCGCAGGGTTCGCTTCAATCTCTCTTAAAAGAACCGCTCAAAGCAAAAACTACAATCAATTGGTTAGGTACAATGCATACTGCATTAACCACACCATTCATCTCTCGTAATGAAGCTCAAATACAATCCAGATTAGAGCCAATTACCTTAGAATTTCATGCCAAACAGATCAATCAACAATTAAAAATATTGGATTTACAGCTTGAAATTCCGAGTCTGAGCGTTATTGATGCCAACTCAAATTTTCAAATGACAGGACTTAAACTAGAAACCAATCAAGGTCTGAACGGCCAATATCTAGAATCGGGTAAAACCAAAATAAAAATGGATTTACTCAAAATGTCTAGCCGTGAGACTAAAACTCCGATAAATGCTGAACTTAAGAATTTGAGCATAGAAACTCAAAGTGAGCTAGAAGAACGTATTTTAAATACCAGTACGTCGCTCAAACTTGATGAAATGACAATGCCTTTTGTACCTGCCATGCAAAATCTACAGCTTAATTTTAATGTCACGAATTTGAATAGACAAAAACTACAGCATTTTTTCGATCTTGTCGTCAAAGGTGAAAAAAGCTGTTTGGCGAAAGAAAAATTGGTGCAAGATATCGAACCTGCTTTGTTGGCCGTCATCAACGAAGGCTTTTATTTCGAATCTAAGAATAATCAATTTAAGATGGGCAAGGGTGTCGCCAAAGCCAGTATGAGTGGTCGGATTATGCCAAGTCATCAGTCTAATTTGATGGGTATGGTTAAAATGATGCCAAGTCTCATGGAATATAAAGCCGATGTCGAGTTTGATAAAAATATCATGTCGAGTGTCATGAATAATTATATGGCAAAAGCAGGCAGCCCAATGACTGAGCAAAATCTTGAAAATATGTTGTCTACAATGCAGCAGTCTGGGCAAGTAAAGCGTGATGGAGATACTTTAAAAATGTCGCTCGAATATAAATTTGGGGAAAAGAAATTTTTAAATTAAAGTGAAATTTAAAAAAAGGGAAGAATGTTATATTCTTCCCTTTTTCTTGCTGTATATCGGGAAATTTAGAAAGTGATTGTTGTTATATAAAATACTTGCTAGCTTGCATTATAAATAAAAACAAGGACAGTCTCCATCATGAAGATGAGCAATAAGAAAAACTGTGGAACACAGTGGTATAAATCATTTATCAGTACAAGTTTACTTCTTCTCGTGTGCTCTTTCAGCAATGCAAAAAATGCTTTGCCGGATGATCAACTTTCGGAATTAACCAGTAACTCAAATAATGTAGATTTGAAAAGTATTCAGCGTGCGCTTAGAAGTATTGATCAACCTTTAGAAAAACAGCAACAAGAAAGTGAACATTTAATTGATTTGAATGTTCACAGTATTCAACCACAGTCTATGGATGAAGCTGTCGTGCTAGAGTATCAATTACAAAAGAAAAGAATGGTTGAGCAAGCCAGTTCGAATGAAAAGAGGAACGCAATTTTAGCGATTATCGGATTATTCGACACGGACAATACATCAGATAACTTAAAGCGATATCATGATGATGGGATTACCGTAGAGATGATGCGCTAACGCGCACTTCATCTCTGGGCAATTAAAAATTAATTTTGAGGATGTTTGATTTTCCATGCACGATGAATTTTAGTATTACGTTTGAAGTCTAAACCAATCGTTTCACTGGTAATTTCTTGTACATCAAAGAACGCCAAAATTTCTTCGTCCATTTCGAAAGCACGATAGTTATTTGAAAAATACAACGTTCCATCGGTCGTTAAACGATTCATTGCACGTTTAAGGAGCGATAAATGATCACGCTGAACATCAAATGTGCCATGAAATTTTTTCGAGTTAGAGAAAGTTGGAGGATCAATGAAAATCAGCTCATATTGCTCATGACCTTCTTTTAACCATTCGAAACAATCACTTGAAAAGAACTGATGTTGCTGGTCAACATGATCGACGGTCAGACCATTGAGGACAAAGTTTTCTTTAGACCAATTTAAATAAGTATTGGATAAATCCACGCTGGTTGTGCTGGCAGCACCACCTAAAGCAGCATGTAAACTTGCAGTCGAAGTATAACTGTATAAGTTCAATACATGTTTACCTTTGGCTTCCGCCGCAATACGTAAACGCATTTGACGATGATCCAAGAATAAACCTGTATCTAAATAGTCAGTCAGATTAACCAAAATTTTGGCTTTGCCTTCTTGAACAATAAAACGTTTAGACGCAGTACTTTGTTTTTCATACTGAGTTTTACCTTCTTGACGAGCACGAGTTTTAATAAAGATCGCATCACGCCCTAAGCCTGTAACCGCACGAATCGAAGCTAAAGCTAAATTAAAACGCTTTTTTGCTTTTTCTGGATCAATGATTTTAGGTGGCGCATATTCTTGAACATGCAGGCGATCACCATACAAATCGACAGCCACATTAAAGTCAGGCAAGTCAGCATCGTATAAACGTAAACAATAAATATTGTCTTTCACAGCCCATTTTTTCAAGGCTTGCATATTCTTTTGCAAACGATTGGTGAAGTCTTCAGCACCTTCAATCGGATCAAACTGCTGAGTTTGCCAAGTGGTTAAAAAGGGTTGGCTTACTGTGGTGGGTTTAATGGTACCGAAACGGATATAAATTGGTAATTTACCATTCATTAAACGTAAAAGTTGTGGATCATTAAATGCCAAGACATCAGCTTGTTCAACTTGTGACGCAATCACTGCCGCATATTGATTGGCAAAGTTTTTTTGCAACAGCGCAGACAAACCTAAATATAAAGCACGGTTTGAAGCTTTCTCACCTAAGCGTTCACCATAAGGTGGATTGGTCACCACAAATGCAGTTTTACCTTCAGATTGGAAATCAGGCCAATCTGCAAGGGTGCGTTCTTCAATTTTGATCTGATCAAGAACCGATTCAAATCCTGCTGCAATAATATTTTGCTTGGTCGCTTTGACTGCTTCCCAATCTGCATCAAAAGCATAGAAACGTGGTAGCTGTTTTTCTAATGCCGCTTGATGACGTTCAGCCGCTTCATTTTTGATGGACATCCATAAATCATGGTTATGTCCATTCCAACCATTAAAGCCAAAACGACGTACTAGACCTGGTGCTCGATCTGTCAGCATCATCAGTGATTCAATAATAAACGTACCTGAACCACACATTGGATCTAAAATAATATCGGGATTACGTTCTATTAACTTGGCTTTCTGTAAAATGGCTGCTGCCAAATTTTCTTTAATCGGGGCATCGGTCATAAAGTGACGATAACCACGCTTATGCAAAGAATCGCCAGATAAATCTAAACAATAGGTATGCTGAGTTTTACCTGCGAGCACATAAAGCGTAATTTCAGGCTGCTTAATATCTACACTTGGTCGTTTACCCACCGCTTCCATAAAGGAATCGACCACACCATCTTTGACACGCAAAGTGGCAAATTGGCTATTTACTCGAATATCACGTTCTAAATGAAGGCGAATGGCAAAGGTACTTTGTGGTGCAAAAATGAGTGACCAATCAAAATTCATTGCACCTTCATATAACTCTTCTGCCACATCACGTGCATCATGAGTGAATTCAAGCTCATGAGTGTGAATAGGCGTAAGTACACGAGAAGCCAAGCGAGACCACATGCAAATACGGTATGCATTTTCTAACGTGCCTTGGAAAACTAAACGTCCCGGAAAGCGTTCAATATTTTGAACACCTAAACCTTCCAATTCTTCTTGGAGTAAGGTTTCAAGCCCATCTGCACAGGTGACCCAATATGTAGAAAGACGTGGTTTCGAATTCATGCAAATTTCCAAAAGCAGTTAAGCAATCGAATATTTTAACGTATTTTAGCGGATAAAAGTTTTTAAATTGGAATAAAGAAGTAAGTCAGATTGAAAAAATTAATATTTTATTCATTTAACAAATAGAAGTGGTATATATTTTGCAGTCTCCAGTGTAGAGAAATGCATCACTTAGGTGATTTTGAACAAAATGCATGTTTTTAGAATTTTGATTTAACAAGGGGATGTTAAATGAAACTTGTAAGTGGAAGTGGAGATGCAATTCATCCTGAATCTTTTTCTATTGCAACACTCGTGTATGCGCGATTAAGACGAGTCACGGGTCGGGTAATTGATGTAAAGTATTTAGTGCAAGATCAAGTCTATGCCCAATATGTGATTGAATTAGCGACATCAACTCAGGATTTGGAACTCAATCAACATGCAATGCGGTTGCAGGCTTTAATGGGGCTTGGCGAAAAAATACAACACGTTGTATTACCAGAAATCCCGCAGCAAGAGGATGTGATTGAACCTGAAATAACCGAAGAAGAAATTTATAAAGCCCAAGTATCTCATCATTATATTGGTGCATTACGTTAAGTTTTAGGCTCAAAATACTCCAGATTATTTTGAGCCTAACTATACATTTATCGTTTATGCATGGGTGCTGCATCATCTTTAAATCGTCAATTGAAGTTGATTGAGTGAACTGCCATCTTTAGGGGAATTCTGTATAATACGTTGACTTAACAATAAGGAATCTCTCATGCACTTGGCGGCATTGCATACTCCGAGCCAGATTCAACTCAATTCACAGGGTAATCTTAAACATTTCTTGACTATTGATGGTCTGTCTAAAGAAACCCTGACCAAAATACTTGATACAGCCCAATCTTTTTTTAATGAACAAAATCAATTGATCACCCTACCTTTACTTGAAGGTCGTACGGTGATGAATTTGTTTTTTGAAAATTCGACTCGTACCCGTACCACATTTGAAGCGGCAGCCAAGCGTTTATCGGCCAATGTATTAAACATTGATATCGCACGTTCTAGTACATCTAAGGGTGAAACTTTACGCGATACTTTGTGGAATCTTGAAGCCATGGCAGCCGATATTTTTGTGGTCCGTCATTCATCTTCAGGCGCAGCACATTTTATAGCGCAAACAGTTTGCCCACAGGTTGCGATTATCAATGCAGGGGATGGTCGTCATGCTCATCCAACCCAAGCGATGCTCGATATGTTAACGATTCGCCGTGAAACTAAAAAGCCATTCGAAGCTTTGAGTGTTGCTATTATTGGAGATATTAAACACTCGCGTGTAGCACGTTCAGATGTTGCTGCATTGCAAACTCTAGGTTGTAAAGATATTCGCGTTATTGCACCGAATACATTGCTCCCTTATGGTTTTGAGGAATATGGTGCAGATGTTCGCCTGTTCAATAATATGGAAGCAGGCATTCAAGATTGTGATGTCATTATTACTTTACGGATTCAAAATGAACGAATTGACTCACCTGCATTAGCATCACAAGCTGAATTTTACAAAATGTATGGTTTAAATAAAGAACGTCTAGCAATGGCAAAACCTGATTGTATTGTCATGCACCCGGGGCCAATGAACCGTGGTGTAGAGATTGATTCCAGTATTGCAGATGGGCCACAAGCTGTGATTTTAAATCAAGTGACCAATGGGATTGCAGTGCGTATGGCTGTACTTGCACTTTCGATGCAAGGTCAGTTGCAAGAGAAGGGTTTAATTGAAGCGATTGCGGGATAATAAAAAGTCATGAGTATAGTCAAAATTGAAAATGTACGTGTCCTCGATCCAATCAAACAAAAGGATAGCGTAGAAACTGTCTATCTAGCACATGGTCAATTGGTTGCAGCTACAGATCAGGTAGATGAAATTATTGATGGTGATGGTAAATGGCTTATGCCAACCATGGTTGATTTGTGCGCACGATTACGTGAACCAGGACAACAACAGCATGGAACCTTGAAGTCTGAAGGAAAAGCGGCACTTGAAAACGGTATTTTGCATGTCTTTACTCCGCCAGATTCAAAACCGATTGTGCAAGACAATGGCGCCCTGATTCATGGCTTGGTTGACAAAGCGATGTTGGATGGCGGTATTTATTTACAAGTGATTGGTGCCCAAACACAAGGTTTGCAAGGTAAACAACCTGCCAATATGGCTGCTTTGAAAAAAGGCGGTTGTACTGCTGTGTCTAATGCTAACGCACCTTTTGCAGATGATGATGTGGTCTTAAGGACTCTAGAGTATGCAGCAGGTTTAGGGATGACGGTTGTGTTTTATGCTGAAGAACCTCAAATTGCAAAAGATGGTTGCGTGCATGAAGGTTTTATTGCATCACGACAGGGTTTACCCATGATTCCAGCTTTGGCAGAAACCGTGGCCATTGCAAAATATTTATTGATGGTCGAAGTGACCAAAGTACGTGCACATTTTGGTTTGTTGTCGTGTGGTGCTGCAGTTGAATTGATTCAAATTGCAAAAGCCAAAGGTCTGCCTGTAACTGCAGATGTGGCAATGCATCAATTACATTTAACTGAAAACTTAATTGATGGTTTTAATGCTTTAGCTCATGTACGCCCACCTTTACGTGCTGAAAAAGACAAACAACTTTTACGTCAAGGTTTAAAAGATGGCATCATTGATGCGATTTGTACGCATCACGAACCACTCAGCAGTTCCGCAAAATTGGCGCCGTTTGCTGAAACTGAGTCAGGTATTACCGCTTTTGATACTTATGTTGCATTTGGTATTCAGCTGGTGAATGAAGGTCTATTTGAGCCATTGGAATGGGTAGAAAAAGTTACGCTTGCACCAGCAAAAGTAGCCAATATGGTTGATCGTTGGGTGAAAGAGTCTGGTTGGGCTTTGGTTGATCCTAAACTAGAATGGTTAGTCACTAAAGAATCGCTTCTTTCTCAGGGTAAAAACACACCGTTGATTCATCAGAAAGTGGTTGGTAAGGTCATTCAAACATTTACAGCTTAATTGAGTTAAGTTTTTATCAAAGTCAGCTTCGGCTGACTTTTTTTATTGAAGAAAAATAATAGTATTCAAGTTATACAATTATTTACATTGTTTAAAAAATCACCCGATAAACTACAAATATCCATGAAAAAAACAGAATAAGAGGAATAATCAATGAATATTAATTTAATCGATTTACTTAAGCAGAAAGTTTCTGCGGTGGTGTTAGAAGGTGAAACCGAACACCTCAGTGAGAAAAGTCAGGCTTTAAGCAGTTTTTACCCGATATTGCTGTCTATTTTTAAATCTAAACCTGAACTAATTAGCAATGTACAAAATCAACTTAATCCCAGATTGTCAGATATTTTTAGCGCCAATCCTGCATTAAAAAATCAATTTTTAGAACAGATTTCAGGAACTGTTCCTACAGCCGTAATTGAATCTACTTTAAACAGATCGATTGCACCAACGCTTGGCGTTTTAGAAGAAGAGGCAGGGTCGAGTGAGCCGAATGCAATTGTTCATTTAATTGAAACGCATTGGAATGATGTGTCTAATGCTTTACCGCATTGGGCACTAGCATTGTTAAGTGCTTTAGGAATCAGCACAGCATCTGGACATTCTCTGCATCAAGCACCTGAAACAGAGCCTTATCCAGTTGTTGAAGAAAAAAAGAAAACTGGCTTTTTACTGCCATTAATTGCTTTAATTATTTTAGCCGCACTACTGGCTTTAATTTTTAGAGCGTGTTCAGATAAAAAAGAAACTGAACCGACAACGATGGCTACCCAAACGGCTGCCAGTGAACCTGCGAAATTACAATTAAGCACGGGTGCAACAGGGGATTTAACCACTTGCCAATTGTATTCGGGTAATGCAAGTTATGTTGATATTTTACAACAAAATATCAAGCAAATCTTTAATCATAATTTAGGCTGTGGTGCAGAAACGACTGCAAATTATCATACGGAATTTATTGATCAAGATGCTATTCCAAGTGTATTAAAACTCGTAAAAGGTGTGCCGAATGCTTCATTAACTTGGATAGGAAATCAACTTTCTATTCAAGCGGCTAATCCTACTGACGCTCAGCAATTGGCGGCAAAAATGCAACCGCTTGTTAGAAATATGACAGTGACTACACCTGCGGCAGATATGGCAGCCAGTATGCCTATGGATAACAATACGGCAATTACCAGTGGAAATAACAATGCTGAAAAAGCCTTAGCTGAAATTAATCCAGATAATATCCGTGCCTTAGATGTAGCAACGGCACTGAATTTACAAATTATTAATTTTGATACCGCCAGTGCTCAGATTCCAGATGCTAATAAAGCAATTTTAGATCAAGCTGCGGGATTAATGAAACGTGCCCCTCAGGTTAAATTAACAGTTAAAGGCCATACAGATGCGGTAGGAAATGCAAACTCAAATAAAACTTTATCGCAAAAACGCGCTCAAGCAGTGGTCGATTATTTGGTACAACAAGGTGTAGATCCTGCACAACTGCAACCAGTGGGTTATGGTCAAGAACAGCCTGTAGCGGATAATGCAACCCCTGAGGGTCAATTTAAAAATCGACGTATAGAGTTTGAGGTTTTAAATACTGAAACCGGTGTGGTCCGTGAAGTCAATGATGAAGGGATCAAGCAACAATAAATAAGAGATTTAAAAAAAACTCTGTTTAATAACAGAGTTTTTTTTAAAATATTACTTATGTTTTACGTTTTAAATTTATTTGTAGATGAATATGAGAATAGAAAACATTTATATTTTAAAGCTGCAAAGTTATTTCTAAATTGAAACAACGATGATTAAGATGCTGCCCTGCTTCAATCAGATGTAAAGAGGCTATACGCTCGTGTTTTAATCAAACGAGAGAAGTGATCAGTATTTAAAAAAGTAAATTATTAAAATAACAAACTTCTCTGATCCCAATGAAAGAATGTTAAAGAAAAGGAAGAATTGATTCGTAGTTTCTTTATTGGCATGCTGTGCTTAATCTGAAAGTGTGAAAACAATATGCATATTAGTTTTATTGGTGCAGGACGAGTTGCGAATCAACTTGCTTGTGCTCTAAATGTCCATCACCAAATTATTCAAATTTGTAGTCGAAGCCTTGAGTCTGCACAGACACTGGCGATTAAAGTAAATGCAACGGCTACGTCGAATATTACAGAACTTAATCCCGAAATTGATTTGCTGATTATTGCTGTGAGTGATTACGCGATTGCTTCGGTGATAGCAGATATAGCTCCACAATTGTCTGACGTTCTGATTGTGCATACATCAGGAAGTACAGATATTGAAATTTTAACCCAAGTGCATGCACGATCAGGTGTATTTTATCCGTTGCAAACTTTTAGTTTAGGGAGAGAGGTAGCTTGGTCCTTAACACCATTATTTATAGAAGCACAGCAGCCAAAGGATTTGATCCTATTACTGGATTTAGCAAATCAATTGAGTCAACGAGTTTATCCATATAATTCTGCACAACGTCTAAGTTTACATTTAGCAGCAGTATTTGCCTGTAATTTTACCAACTATTGTTACGATATGGCCAAGCAAATTGTAGATACTCAACACGTTGATTTTTCATTGCTTTATCCATTGATTTTAGAAACAGCCAATAAAGCACTCAGTAATGATCCTAAGCAAATGCAAACTGGGCCTGCCATGCGTGGTGATCTGAATATTTTGAATATGCATGAACATATGTTGAATGAAGAACAACGAGACGATTTAAAACAGGTTTATACATTGTTGAGTCAACAGATTTTGCAATCACATCAGAAATAATCTGAATTCTCAATTAAATCAAGCAATGTACATTCTGAATTTATCTGGAGAGCAAAATGGCAAAGGATTTTAAGAGTCAATCCGTGGTTGATGGTTATGATTTACATATTCGTAAACTCATTCCAGGTTATGAGGTGGTTCATCAGCAAATTCAAGCTTTATTAAAAACCTATGTGAAAGAACATGCGCATATTTTGATTGTGGGTTGTGGAACGGGCTATGAGCTGGGTTATTTATTGCAACTATTTCCGCACTGGACATTTACTGCGACTGATCTCTCTACAACTATGCTGGAGAAGGCAAAACAATATATTCAGCCCTTAAATGCCTCGCATCGAGCTCAATTCATTTTAAGTGATGTTACCGAGTTAAAAAATGAGCAATCTTATGATGCTGCTCTCTCTATTTTAGTCACACATTTTGTCAGCTTTCAGGATAAGTCAAATTTTTTTGAAGCCATTTATGAAAGTTTAAAATTGCAGGGCATTTTTATTACTTTTGATTTAACTCAAATGCAGTCAGAGCAAGAATTGGAAACGCTAAAAAATGTGGTCGAAATAAATGGCTTGAGTAGCGCGCAATCTACAGCCATGATTCGCCGTTTAACTGATGACTTCTATCCTCTTTCATCTCAGGAAACAAGTGATCAGCTCAATAAAAGCGGTTTCAATTCAATCATGCCGTTTACCCAAATATTGGCCTATCAAGGTTTTATTGCTTTTAAAAACTAAGTTTTTAAAAGCCAAGCAAATAAAAAATGGCTCATATTGAATGAGCCATTTTGATTAATTTTATTTATTTGATTTTCTTAAACAGAAAATCATTAATTTTATGACCTTCCTCTAAGCCACGTCGTTCAAATTTGGTTTGCGGACGCCAATCTGGACGTGGATAGCTATTGCCTTTACCTGCCATATTTTCAAGGTTCGGACGATTATCTAACACATCTAGCATCCATTCAGCATAGGGTTCCCAATCGGTAGCCGCGTGGAATGTACCACCCATTTCTAATTTTTGTTCAACCAGTGGCATACGTTCATGTGAAACAAAACGGCGTTTGAAATGACGTTTTTTTTGCCATGGATCAGGGAAATACAGTTGTACTGCGTTAATGCTGTCATCTGGCATTTCACGTAAGACTTGAATGGCATCGGCATCAAGCAAACGTAAATTGGTTAAATCCGCCATGCTTGCTTCATAAACACACTGGGCGATACCAGGAATATGCACCTCAATACCGAGGTAATTGCGTTCAGGGTTGGCTTTAGCCATCATGACTAATGAACGACCCATACCGAAACCAATTTCCACCGTTAAAGGGCGTTCTGGATGTTCAAAATGTTGGCGTACATCAGCGACAGGATATTCCAAAATTAAGTGAGCGTATTGTTCAAGCGCAGTACGTTGAGAGGTATTGAGCGGAGAAGAACGACGCATGAAAGTAACAATTTCACGATGTTCATTCAGGTTATCCAGCTCGACGACTTGCTGGTCTAATTGATCGTTCGACATAACTTTGGCAAATGTAAAAAATTTCAATGCGGTATTTTAAGTGTTAAGAGGTGTAAGTCAAATTTTTTACTTCACCGAATCGAATTAAATGAAGAAATCAGGGGTTAAAAAAAAGAGCCACGAGAGGCTCTTTTTAAAATCATTAAACTTAATTTGGATTATAACGGTCAATCAAGACATTGCTGGCTTCATTTAAACCAATGA
Organism: Acinetobacter albensis; assembly: GCF_900095025.1. Classification (GTDB taxonomy): domain Bacteria; phylum Pseudomonadota; class Gammaproteobacteria; order Pseudomonadales; family Moraxellaceae; genus Acinetobacter; species Acinetobacter albensis. Next base: position 63,322 of record NZ_FMBK01000011.1, read on the forward strand.
TATTCACTGTAATATTTTGATCTGCAAATTTCTTTGTCACATTATTTAGCATATTGACTGATGTAATATCCCAAATATGCGCATGCGTTAAATCAATTTCTACATGAGAAATATTTTCCTTAAAGTCAAAAAAATTAAAAAATTTGTCTGAACTACTAAAGAAAATTTGACCTGAAATCACATAATAACGTGTACTTGGATTTAAAAGGGTAGAGCTAACCTTGACTTCGCTTTCAAGTTTATTGACCAAAAATAGAGCTGAAAGTAAAACGCCTACTAATACGCCGAGTGCAAGATTATGCGTAGTGAGTACCATGATGACGACCGTGAATATGACGATATTACTTTGTTTCGGGTGCTTAGAAAAATTTCGTACTGAATCCCAATTAAAAGTGGTAAATGCCACCATGATCATAATTGCCACTAAAGCCGCCATAGGAATATAAGCCAGCCAGTCTTTCAGAAAAACCACTAAACACAATAAAAATACACCAGCAACCAACGTTGATAAGCGAGTACGTGCACCTGAAGATACATTAATAATCGATTGACCAATCATGGCACACCCTGCCATGCCACCCATAAAGCCACTGACAATATTGGCAAACCCTTGACCACGACATTCTTGATGACGGTCCCCCTCAGTTTCAGTGATTTCATTGACAATGGTTGTCGTCATCATGGTTTCTAATAAACCAACAGTTGCCAACGTTATAGAATAAGGAAAAATAATTTTCAGCGTTTCAAAATTGAGTGGAATTTCAGGAATCAGAAAAATAGGCAAGGTGTCAGGAAATGTGCCTAAGTCACTGACTGTACGCATATCTGAACCGATGAAAAGTGTAATCAGACTTAAAACAATAATACAAATCAGGGGAGAGGGAATCAGTTTGCCAATTTTAGGCACGTGCGGAAATAAATAAATCAGCAACAAGCCTAGAGCAACAAAAAAATAGCCTAAGCTATCCATTTTGCTTAATTCTGGAAGTTGTGCGACAAAAATTAAAATTGCCAGTGCATTTACAAAGCCATACACCACAGACTGAGATACAAAACGCATCAATTTGGCGACTTTAAAATATCCTACTATGACCTGAATGATCCCCGTTAAAACGGTTGCCGCGAGTAAATACTGTAAACCATGGTCTTTAACTAAAGTCACCATCAATAAAGCCATTGCACCCGTCGCAGCAGAAATCATGGCGGTGCGTCCACCAAAGAAAGCAATGCTTACTGCTATACAGAATGACGCATACAGACCAACTTGCGGATCGACCCCAGCTATTGCTGAGAAAGCGATAGACTCAGGAATAAGTGCTAAACCGACCACCAAGCCAGCCAATATATCGGTACGAATATTGGAAAACCATTCTTCTTTTTTCAGACTAATCACGAGATTAATTTTCATCAAACTTTAAAGTTAGGTATGTTAAAACATCTTTAGAGAAAAAAGCAGGGCAGATAGACTTGAAAAAACCTCAATTTTAGACAATATTCAAAAGGTAAATATTTTTTATTCATTGATGCTTTTTTGCAATTTACAGGTTCGATCACTTGAAAGTTTGTTAGAAGAGATTTAAAACAGTTAATAGTTAAATAACAAGGATCAAATATGAAGCTTTATTATGCCCCTGGCGCGTGTTCACTAGCATCACATATTATTTTAAATGAAATTAATGTCGATTTTGATTTAGAGCGTGTAGATTTAAAAACCCATAAAACAGAAAAAGGGGCTGACTATTACGCCATTAATCCCAAGGGCTATGTTCCAGCATTAGAAATTAATCCTGGCTTGATTCTCACCGAAAATGTAGCAATTTTACCCTTTTTGGCACAGCATGATCCTAAACAAGATTTGATTCCACCATCTGGCTTAGGTCGTGCCAAAGTTTTAGAATGGTTAGGGTACTTAAACTCAGAATTACATGATGCATATGCCGTTTTCTTTGGCGCACCGTTGTCTGCTGAAGCAAAAGAAAAAGCCTATGCAGAAATTGATCGTTTACTGACACACATTGATAAAACTATTAATGAATCAAATAACGATTATTTGGTTGATGATAATTTTGGTCCAGCCGATGCTTATCTATTTGTACTCACCAATTGGTCAAATCATATCGAACATGATTTAACACCCTATATTCATATTGTAGCTTTGCGCAATAAAGTTGCAGGGCGTCAATCTGTACAAATTGCAATGCGTGATGAAGGGCTTATTCCTTAATCCAGTTTTGATTGGAAAGCACCTGAGGGTGCTTTTTTATTTGATCTAATAAAAAATATTTGTATCTGCTTTCGGCATCATAATTTTAATTTTCTTCACTTTTTTTTAAATGTCTTTGAAGTTTCATAATCTATAAATTTAATATTATTGATTTTTAATCAATAATATTTTGCATTATTGAGAATTTTTATCAATAAAAAAATTGAGTATATTGACTGTCGAAACCAATTATTCAGAGTAAATCATGCTTAATATCTTGATTATTAATGGCGCAAAAAAATTTGCACATTCAAATGGAGAGTTAAATGACACTTTAACGACCTTAGCTCAACAGGTGTTGGTTGAATTAGGACACATGGTTCAAATTTCACGTGCAGATTCTAACTATGATATTCAAGAAGAAATACAAAAATATATTTGGGCAGATGTTGTCATTTATCAGATGCCGGGCTGGTGGATGGGTGCGCCTTGGACGGTCAAAAAATATATTGATGATATTTTTACGGAAGGACATGGGACTTTATATGCCAGTGATGGTCGATCACGAAGTGATACTTCTAAAAAATATGGTTCAGGTGGACTTATTCACGATAAAAAATACATGCTGTCACTCACGTGGAACGCACCTAAAGAAGCTTTTACCCAAGCCGATCAGTTTTTTGAAGGTGTGGGGGTAGATGGTGTTTATTTACCATTTCATAAGGCCAATCAATTTTTAGGAATGCAAGGTTTAAACACTTTCATTGTGCATGATGTGATTAAAATGCCAAATGTTGAGCAATATGAAAGTGAATATCGTCAACATCTTATAGATCTTTTTGCCTAGCGGATAAGCAATAGAGAATAAATTATGTTGACGATTATTGCTGAAATTCAGATTCGTTCTGGGGCGAAACATTATGAAAATGTATGTCAAGCATTTAAAAAAATAATGCCGATAGTATTGTTAGAGAAGGGGTGTTATGGCTATGAGTTATTGACAGATTATTTAACAGAGGTCGATTTTCAAACCAAAGTGCCTGACTCAATTACCCTGTTAGAGCATTGGGAAAGTATGCAACATTTGAATGCTCATTTAAAAACAGCGCACATGCAAGCTTATCAAGAACAGGTCAAAGGTGATGTGATAGGTGTGAAAATAAGGATTATGCAAAAGGGGTTGCATATATAAATTATTTTAAACACGAATTGAATGCTTAAATAAAAAGGCGAGATTAATCGCCTTTTTTATATTTACTTGAATTTACTTAAAGAAATAACCAGTTTCGGGTGAGCTCGCATTAGCCATGCGTTTACGTGGCATACGACCCGCTAAATAAGCTTCACGTCCAGCTTCAACCGCTTTTTTCATCGCAGATGCCATTAAAATAGGATTTCGTGCAGCAGCAATAGCCGTGTTCATGAGTACGCCGTCACAACCTAACTCCATGGCAATAGCAGCATCGCTAGCCGTTCCTACGCCAGCATCAACCAGTACAGGAACTTTAGCATTTTCTTTAATAATTGAAATGGTATGCGGATTTAATATGCCGAGTCCTGAACCAATTAAACTGCCTAAAGGCATAATTGCGACACAGCCCATGCTTTCTAACTCTTGAGCTACAATTGGATCATCCGACGTATAGACCATAATTTCAAAGCCATCGTCAATTAAAGTGCGTGCTGCTTTTAAGGTTTCGGTAATATTGGGGTAAAGTGTTTTTTCATCTCCCAGCACTTCCAGTTTAACCAAGTTATGACCGTCTAAAAGTTCACGTGCAAGCATGCAAGTACGGACTGCGCTATTGGCATCAAAACAGCCTGCCGTATTCGGTAAAATGGTATATTTTTCAGGGGGTACAACAGAGAGTAAATTCGGTTGATCAGGATGTTGTCCAATATTCACACGGCGTATTGCCACGGTTACAATTTCTGCGCCACTGGCTTGAATGGCTACATCAGTTTCAGTTAAATCTTTATATTTACCTGTACCGACTAGCAAGCGTGAATTAAAAGTACGAGAACCAATGATCAATGGGGTGTCTTGCATAAGAGCTCCGAATTAGCCGCCGCCGACGGCATGAATAATTTCAATATGATCTTCAGCGCAAATGAGAGTCTGTGCCAATTTGCTTTTAGAAATGATCATTTCATTGTGTTCAACTGCAAAGCGTTTTCCATCTAATGCCAATTCTTGAATCAAGTCTAAGAGGGTATGACACGTGGTATTTTTTGACTCTCCATTTAAATAAATATGCATGTGATTCTCCTGTTCCACTTCATTATTTTGCATATTTTAATGCATTCCAAGCCAATAATAACCAAGCTGCGAGCATGAAAGCGCCACCGATCGGTGTGATTGCACCGAGTATTCGAGGTAAACCCAAAGCCATCAGATAGAGTGAGCCACAAAAAAATAAAATGCCCAATTGCATTAAAATAAAACTGGTTTTGATCGGTAACTGCGGAATAATTTTAGCTAAAAGAGCCAGCGCAAATATTCCAAGCGCATGATAGAAAAAATAGTCGGTTGCTGTATGCCACCAACTCAATTGCACCTCAGTTGCATGTGCTTTTAACCCATGTGCTCCAAATGCACCTAATAGCACAGCTACAGCTAAATTAAGAGCGGCAATTGCAATCCACATAAGCAATAATCGTAAGAGTAAATTTGCGACCAACCTTAGCATATTTTAGGTTTTACTCAAAAGACAAAAGCGAACTTTAACTAAAGCTCAAATATTAAAAAAAGGGCACGCAGCCCTTTCTTAAAATGTATTTAAACTATTAATTGGAAGACATAGCGACTTTAATTTTTTCCATCGCATTTTTTTCTAACTGACGAATACGTTCAGCAGAAACATTATATTCAGCAGCTAGTTCGTGCAAGGTAGATTTTTCATCATCTAACCAACGACGTTGTAAAATATTGCGTGACCGATCATCCAGCTGATCCATTGCACTATGAAGTGCAGAGCTACTCTGTTCTTCATAGTCTTCCTCTTCAGCTAAGCGTGCAGGATCATAACGGTTGTCTTCTAAATATAAAGCAGGTGCTAAATGCGTTGAACCTTCATCATCGTCATCACCTTGTGCTTCAAAAGCAGCATCGTATGCAGTTAAACGTCCTTCCATTTCCAAGACTTGTTCTGGCGTGACATTTAAGTCATTGGCAATCGATTTGGCTTCTTCAAGGGTGAGTTTTTTACTCGATTTTTTCAAACTACGCAGATTAAAAAATAATTTACGTTGCGCTTTCGTCGTTGCAATTTTAACAATACGCCAGTTGCGAATGACGTACTCATGAATTTCAGCTTTAATCCAATGCACAGCAAAAGACACTAAACGAACACCCATGTTGGGGTCAAAACGTTTAACGGCTTTCATTAGGCCCAAGTTACCTTCTTGAATTAAATCACCCTGTGGTAAACCATAACCCGCATAACTACGTGCAATATGTGCGACAAAACGTAAATGCGACATCACAAGCATTTTTGCAGCATCTAAATCTTGATCGTAATAATAGCGTTCAGCCAATTCTTTTTCTTGATCAGCCGTTAAAATCGGAATTTGGTTAACAGTACTTATATAAGCACCGAGATTTACCCCTGGCGCCGATAATGACAGGGGCATCAATCGATTGCTGCTGTCACTCATGTGTTCTCCTTGAGAGCTGGATGACATAATCATTTAATTTTATCTTACATCCAATATTTAACTAAATTGAGAAAGATTGGGTATAAAAATGTAATTTTTTTTACAGATTTGAAAAGGATAGTTTAATTGAAAATAATTAAGATTCAATTAAGTAGTGGTATTCAAAATCAGAAATTTTGCTCATATCACATTTAAGTTCATGAATTTGGCAATAGCGTAGAACGTCTTGCTGACTATGGGGGTCGGAAGACTTAAGAAGAAATAAACGCTCTAAGTTGTTCTTGAAGGCTCGTTTCAACATCAATAAAGGCATTGGGCAGGGTTTGCCCATCGCATCAATAATAACTGCTAGCTCTGATCTATTATTCATCGCTTTAAAATCAAAATCATTTAAACAAATGTTAGCAAATTTAATGCCAAACAGAAATAAATTTATTGAATAACAACATAAAGATACTTTTAGAAAAAAAGTGATACTTAAACCAAAAAGGAAGCTGAATTAAAAGGAAAATTAATCAAAAAAAACAGTATGAATTGTCAGAAACCCATGTTAAGCTCGTTGCGTATTCAGATTAAAGACATGACTAAAAACGTCTTAAAAATGAATACTGCAATGGATATAACCGGGATTTTGTTAATAGTAATACAGAATGATTACAAGCTTAGAAATAATAAATATTTTTAAACCTTGTTTACTCTGCTGTTTGCAACACCGGGTGGTCCTTCTATTAAATACAATGAGGATTAACTTATGACAGCTCGTGAACAAGGCGTAGTTAAATGGTTCAACGACACTAAAGGCTTCGGCTTTATTCAACGTAACGGCGGCGATGACGTTTTTGTTCATTTCCGTGCCATCCAAGGTGACGGTCACCGTTCACTTCGTGACGGTCAACGCGTTGAATTCAGCGTAGTTAAAGGTCAAAAAGGCTTCCAAGCTGAAGAAGTACAACCTTTAGACTAATCGCCTGATTATTCATGAGAACGCCCCAATGTAATTTGGGGCGTTTTTGTTTATAATAGACGTCTATTTTAGTGATTATTAAGTTAGAGCATCTTTTATGTCATCTGGTTTTGAAACCTTAAATTTACATCCGAAACTTAAACAAGCTATTGACGCTTTAGGTTTTAAAGAAATGACGCCCATTCAGGAAAAGGTTTTAAAATTCACATTGGCTGGACATGATGCTATTGGTCGTGCTCAAACAGGAACGGGGAAAACTGCTGCATTTTTAGTCAGTGTCATTAATGATTTGCTTAATAATCCAATCAAGGAACAACGTTTTCGCGGTGAAGCACGTGCGCTTATTCTTGCTCCAACACGCGAGTTGGCTTTGCAAATTGAAAATGATGTTAAAGACTTAACCAAATTTACTGACTTGCATTTCGTGACCTTATTAGGTGGCGTGGACTTTGATAAACAAAAGACCCAGCTTAATAAACAATTTGTCGATATTATTGTGGCAACTCCTGGTCGTTTAATCGATTTCGTTGAGCAGAAAGAAGTTTGGTTAGATCAAATCGAATTTTTGGTGATTGACGAAGCAGATCGTTTATTGGATATGGGGTTTATTCCTTCTGTTAAGCGAATCGTGCGTTATTCACCACGCAAAGAACAGCGCCAGACGTTGATGTTTTCTGCAACATTTAGCTACGATGTTTTAAATTTAGCGCAGCAATGGTTATTTGAACCAGTAACAGTGGAAATTGAGCCTGAAAAGAAAACCAATGCAGATGTAGAGCAACGTGTTTATATGGTTGCGAAAACAGATAAATATAAATTGCTACAAGAAATATTGCGTGATGAACCGATTGAAAAAGTCATGATTTTTGCGAATCGTCGTGATCAAGTGCGTAAATTATATGATCATTTAAAAAGAGACGGTTATAAAGTCGTGATGTTATCGGGTGAAATTGCCCAAGATAAACGGACCAAAATGCTAGATCAATTTAAAAATGGTCAGCATAATATTATGATTGCGACCGATGTTGCGGGTCGAGGCATTCATGTCGATGGTGTTTCACATGTGATTAACTTTACATTACCTGAACAATCAGATGATTATGTACATCGTATAGGTCGTACAGGTCGTGCGGGTGCAAGTGGTGTAAGTATTAGTTTCTTATCTGAAGATGATGCATTCTATCTTCCAGAAATTGAAAAAGCGATTGGGCAGAAGTTACCATTGACCCGATTAGATGGTTATTGTTAATTGTCGTTAAAACATACATAGAAACTAAAAAGCCGCTTGGTAATATAAGCGGCTTTTTTGATGATATTTTTAATATTATCGAATATGGATACGATAAAATTAATTCGCTCGACAAGTAAAAGTTAACACAGTCTGGTAGTCTTCATCACGTGCGATGCTGGTGTTTTTGCCTGCTAAAGTACCAATGACGCTTGCTGCAGCTTGAATCATTTGTCCAGTTTGTTCATCCACGACATTTTTCAATGCACCGTTATATTCTGTTTTTTCATCGACCACCACAACCGTTGCTTTTTTCCCACAGGTCGTATTTGCAGCACTGATTGCATTATTTTTAGCAATTAAATTGCTTTTGCCTATACCTGTAACTTCGTACTGGTTATTTTCTTTTTGAATGGCTAAAGAATTGGTCGGATTTGATGCACAAGCAGTAAGTGCTAAGGTCATCGCGACTGTAGAAGAAAGTACAAAAAATTTATTCATTTTTTTCTCTGCTTTGTTTTAAAAAAGATTAAAGAGTATTTGAGCATAACTTTTCAAATGAATTTTGGAAAAGTTGTATGAAATATGCAGTTTTATAATAACGCTTTGTGATTTCAGGATTTCAGGATTTCAGGATTTCAGGATTTCAGGATTTCAGGATTTCAGGATTTCAGGATTTCAGGATTTCAGGATTTCAGGATTTCAGGATTTCAGGATTTCAGGATTTCAGGATTTCAGCATGTAAGATAAAACGGACATTGCTGAAATGCGCTAGAGTATCTAAATCATAATATGCTAATCTTGCTAAAATATTTTTAAGATATACAAGCCAATGACGGATTTAGCGGTAGATATAGTTCATCAAAATATTCATCAACGTCAGTCGATTGGTCATTTAATTGAACCTGCTCCGAGTGCAGCACAACTTGAAAAAGCTTTTCAAGCTGCATTGACTGCACCAGATCACCATCGTATAAAACCCACCCGTTTTTTAGTGGTTTCTGCTGATCAGCGAGAGGCTTTTGGCAACTTGCTTTCAGAGGCCCTGATGGATTTGGGTGAGACAGACCATTTTCAATTAGAACGCGTAAAAAACCATCCATTTCGTGCTCCAATATTGGTGTTGGCTTTAACTTCTTTCCAGCCTCACCCTAAAGTTCCATATTTTGAACAGACTTTAAGTACAGGGGCGTCGATCCAAAATTTTCTTTTATCATTGCAAGCTCAAGGTTTTTCAACCATATGGCGCAGTGGAGCTGTCGTTGAATCCACTTTATTGAAGCAAAATTTGGGTTTAACCAAAGATGATTTAATTTCTGGAATTATTTATATTGGTACAGCAGCAAAAGTGATTTCTGCACGTGCAGAAGTGGCAACAGAAAATTATGTGAGTTACTGGAATCAGTAATTTTTTTGAACAATGAGTTGAGATATAAAAAGAATGTCAGAATTGAAGTTTACAGATCTTGTTGAGTCGGTTCCAGTTGCCGATAAAACAGCATTACGTGTCACAGTTTTAGGTGGTGGAAGTTTTGGTACTGCAATGGCAAATACAGCAGTACGAAATGGTTGCGATACTATTATCTGGATTCGCGATCAGGCAGCTGCAGACGAAATAAATAATACGCATATTAATCAACGCTATTTGCCTGATTTTACTTTGGAGTCAGGTTTAAAGGCAGTTTCTGATTTGGAAGCTGCTGTTTGTAATCGTGATATTATTTTGGTGGCTATTCCAAGCCATTCCTTTCGCGATGTCTTGAAACAGATTAAACCTTTTATTAGCTCGCAAGCCATCGTTTCTTTAACCAAAGGAATTGAAGCGAAAACGTTTAATTTTATGAGCGATATTATTCGTGAGGAATTACCCGAGGTTCCTTATGGTGTACTTTCAGGCCCAAATTTAGCCAAAGAAATTATGGCCGGACAACCTGCGGGTACGGTTATTGCGAGCGAATCAGATTTGGTTCGTTATGCAGTTCAGCAGGCTTTACACAGTGCATTATTTCGTGTATTTGCGAGTGATGATGTGCATGGCGTAGAACTAGGTGGTGCATTAAAAAATATTTATGCTGTGGCGATGGGAATGGCAGCGGCTTATAAAGTTGGTGAAAACACCAAAAGTATGATTTTAACACGTGCTTTAGCAGAAATGAGTCGCTTTGCCGTGAAATTAGGCGCAAATCCTTTAACCTTCTTGGGGTTATCGGGTGTGGGTGATTTATTTGCTACTTGTAGTAGTCCATTAAGCCGTAATTATCAGGTTGGTTTCGCATTGGGTTCAGGCAAAACTTTGGAGCAGGCCACTCAGGAATTGGGTCAGACCGCAGAAGGCATTAATACCATTGTACAAGTGCGAAGTCGTTCTGAGGAGTTAGACGTCTACATGCCGATTACTGCTGCATTATATGATGTGATTTTTGAGGGAGCTCCACCATTAACGATTGCACTTTCATTGATGAAAAATGGTCATCGTAGTGATGTAGAGTTTGTTTTACCCCATCATGAAGTTTAATTTGGATTGAGAGCTGGCACCGATATCATTGTCATAAAGCTTGGTTATACTCACGGCATATCCATTAGTTAGATAGAAAGGAATTTTATGCAACTTACTCTGGTTCGACATGGAGAGGCTTCTCCCGCCATTAATGGGAATGATGACAAGCGTCCATTAACCGAGCGCGGACATCATCAAGCGCAACAAACAGCAGACTATTTAAAAACGCTGATCCAGCCCGATGTGTTTGTCGTGAGTCCTTTGTTACGGGCACAAGAAACTTTGGCCCATATACAACATTATTTTAAAGATGTGCCCGTGATGTTGTGTAATCACATCAAGCCAGAAGATGATGCAAAAGTAGCAGTCGAATGGTTATCACAATTGCCTTATGAGTCGATTGTGGTGGTATGTCATATGAATGTTGTGGCTCATATTTCAGCTTTGTTGACATTAGAACCTTTTCAGCCCTATGCTCTGGCTGAAGTACGTTTGTATGAACAATCTGTCATTGCAGCGGGCTTATCTACAGAATTTAGCAATTTTATTCCAAATATCTAAAAAATTAATTAAAACGGCAGAAAAATATTAATGTTGTACTTATGGATGCCTGAAACCAGTGGGGTTTGGCAGTGGTCAACTGGTGAGAGCTGGTATCAGGCCTCTAGTCTTGAACATTTAATTCAAGAGACACAAATATATCACGGGGAAGAAGCAGTTGTTTTTTTCCCCAGCCGTGATGTGCAAATCCTTCAACAAACCTTAGCCAAGTCGCAATATAAAAAATTGGGTGTGGAAGGGGTTAAATATTTATTAGAAGAATTTGTGGTTTTACCTATAGATTCCATGAAGGTGTTGCATCAATTTCAGCATCCAGATCAATTGTTTATTTTGGGTGTCGCACAGCATAAAGTTGAAACCTTACAACACGCGTTAACCTTGATTCCTGTTAAGGTTATTTCTTTATTACCTGATTTTTTGATTTTACCGATACCCGAAGCTGGTGAAACGGTAATAGCTAATGTTTCGGGGCGTTTATTGGTTCGTGAGAATGAGTTTATAGGAAATTCAGTTGATGACCTTGCGCTATATTTAGATTTTCAGCCGCTCGAACAAGAATATCGAATTAGCAATTTGACTGCTGAGCAAATGCACACTTTAGAAGCGCGAGCAACACATGAACAGATAACATCTTTTCATTATGCATTACCAGCGCTAAAAAAAGCCAAAGCTCATCCTTTTAATATCTTACCTAAAGCTAAAAATAACACTGCAGTTTCAGGTTACTGGAAGGCATGTATGGTTCTATTTTTTGCAGCTCTAATGGTACAGTTTATTTATGATGCAACTCGATGGTACAAATATAAAAAAGTAGCAGATCAGACTGCAATACAAGCAGTAGATCAATATAAATATTGGTTTGGGCAAAGTAGTCGAGTGACTGAGCAAAACTTGAAAAGCCAGTTTGAAAGTCAGATGCGTTTAAATAAAGTTGCCAATACTCAAGCTTTACAGTTAATCAGTCGCGTGGGGCCTGTTTTAATGCAAAATCAGATTGTTGCCCAGCGTATTCAATATGATGCTTCAGTATTAAGTATGGAGCTAAAAGCAAATTCTGCTGCGACTTTACAAAATTTGACAGAACAGTTAAATCAACAAGGATTTAAGGTTGAATTAGGTAATATTCAACCAGATGCTGCGGGTGCAATTGGATTGGTGAAAATACAATAATGAAAACATCAGAAAAAATGCAAAATGTGATTGATCAAAATATTGAAAAAATAACCGACTATTTAGAGCAATTATCTAGCCGTGAACGCTATATGGTTATTTTTACCACGCTCTTTGTGCTGGTGGTTGCTGTGGGTGCTGCGCTGTGGTTTATGCATGCGGCAGCCAATAAACAGCAAAACCGTGTCAATGATCTGAAAGATATGATCGTGTGGATGCAAAGCAATGCAGTGACGATGAAACCTGCCAGTGACTTACAATTAAGTGCAGTAGATAAAGTACAGCATGTGGCCCAGCAACAAGGTTTATCGGTCGTATCACAGCAAGCAGGTGAGCAAATCCAAATTGTGGTTGCACATGAAAATTATGCAATTTTAGCCAACTTTTTAACACAACTTGCACAAATGGGGCTAAGTCTCGAAAAATTAGAATTAAGTTCTGAAGCAGGACAGATCAAATTAACCGCATTAGTGCAATAAAGTAGAAAAATAAAGCATAGTGAAGCATGGTGTTTTCGATAGCCTATGCCTATAATATGGCGACTTAAAAAGCAGTAGACTTTTACAGATATGTTGTATTCTCTTGCACGTCCTTTGTTGTTTTCTTTAGCACCAGAACGTGCACATGAGCTGACATTATCGTTATTGAAATCAGCTCATCGCTTGGGCATGATGCGTCAAAGCATCGCCTCTAAACCTGTTACATGTATGGGTATTGAATTCCCAAACCCTGTAGGTTTGGCCGCAGGTCTGGATAAAAATGGTGCCTATATTGATGCTTTAGCAGGTTTGGGTTTTGGTTTTATAGAAATTGGAACCATTACACCGCGTCCACAGATTGGGAATCCGCATCCACGCTTGTTCCGTTTGCCTGAAGCCAAAGCGATTATCAACCGTATGGGTTTTAATAACGATGGGGTCGATCAGCTGATTGAGAATGTTAAAGCTGCAAAATTTAAAGGGATTTTAGGGATTAATATCGGTAAAAATGCTGATACACCTGTTGAGCAAGCAGTCGATGATTACTTGATCTGTCTTGAAAAAGTCTATAATTATGCTTCTTATATCACGGTCAATATTTCATCTCCAAATACCAAAAATTTACGTAGCTTACAAAGTGGCGATGCTCTGACTGAATTGTTAGAAACTTTGAAAAAGCGTCAACTTGAATTGGCTGAAGAACATCAACATTATGTACCTTTAGTGCTTAAAGTAGCGCCAGATTTAAGTTCTGAAGATGTTCATTTTATAGCAAAACAATTAATTCAATTTAAAATTGACGGCTTAATTGTCACCAATACTACGCTATCACGTGAAGGTGTAGAAAATTTACCTCATGCAGATGAAGCGGGTGGGTTGTCTGGCGCACCAGTATTTGAAAAAAGTACAGCATGTCTTGCTGAATTTTCAAAAGTATTACAAGGTCAAATTCCATTGATTGGTGTTGGGGGGATTTTGGTAGGCGAGCAAGCAGTCGCAAAACAAAATGCGGGTGCAAACCTTGTACAAATTTATAGTGGCCTCATATATACAGGCCCAACACTCATTAAAGATTGTGTTGATGCGTTAAAAACAGCATGAATGTCTTAGATATCTTTATACTGATTATTTTGCTCATTGGAGGGCTCAACGGTTTGCGACAAGGATTTGTTAAAGCCTTTGCGAACTTGGTAGGATGGATTTTTGCACTGATTCTTGGTGCAAAATATGCGACCATTCTGGCACCTTCGATGGTCTCGTTAAGTGAAGATCCGGTCGTACAAAAAATCGCGGCTTTTGCATTTATTGTTTTGTTAATTGTCGTGTTCACATGGATCGTCACTGCTTTCCTGAATAAGATACTCAAAAGTTTAAAACTTGGGCCACTGAATCGATTGGCAGGTGGTGCATTTGGCTCTTTAAAAGGGCTCTTGATTGTATTGATTACTATGCAAGGACTAGGTCCTTGGGTGGAAAGTTCTCCCCACTGGAAACAATCTAAACTGATACATATGCTGATGCCTTACGCACCATGGGCAACACAACTTTCTAAAGATGCTGCGCATGGTGCCCTCGAACATATCAAGTCTGAAGATGCTCAGAAATCTTCAAACTCATCATCTGATCAATCGCGGAAAACAGAAACGCGTACAGATGAATCAACAAATAATCCTTTTTATTAATCCTAGCTTGTTTGCGAGGTTGCTATGTGTGGAGTAGTTGGTATAGCTGGTAAATCACCTGTTAACCAAATGTTGTTTGATGCATTAACGATGTTACAACATCGTGGTCAGGATGCAGCCGGAATAGTGACTAGTCATGAAGGACGCCTGTTTTTGCGCAAAGACAACGGGATGGTGCGAGATGTTTTTCATACGCGACACATGCGTGCATTGCTAGGAAATTATGGTATTGGACATGTCCGTTATCCTACTGCAGGTTCTTCGAGTAGTGCTGAAGCACAGCCATTTTATGTGAATTCACCTTATGGAATTACTTTGGCACATAATGGTAATTTGACCAATGCTGAAGAAATTCATGAAGATTTGTTTAAAACAGATCTTCGTCATATGAATACCGATTCAGACTCTGAAGTCCTTTTAAATGTATTCGCTCATGAAATGCAAAAAAGTGGCAAGTTAAATCCGACACCTGAAGACATTTTTCAGTGTGTATCAAGCGTACATGATCGTTGTAAAGGCGCTTATGGTGTTGTAGCTATGATTACGGGTCATGGTTTGGTGGGTTTTCGTGACCCAAATGGTATTCGTCCACTCATTTATGGTTCGCGTGAAACTGAAAAAGGCATGGAGTATATTATTGCCTCTGAATCTGTTGCAATTACTGCATTGGGATTCAAAGTTGAGCGTGATATTGAGCCAGGTGAAGCAATTTTTATTACTTCTGAAGGCGAATTGTTTAGCAAACAATGTGCGGCTAATCCTGAATATCGTCCATGCATTTTTGAATATGTGTATTTTGCACGTCCAGATGCGACCATTGATGGTATTTCAGTTTATAAAGCACGTTTGAAAATGGGTGAGAAACTTGCCTATAAAATTTCGCGTGAGTGGGGTGAGGAACATGATATTGATGTGGTCATTCCTATTCCAGATACGTCGCGTACCTCTGCTTTAGAGTTGGCAAAAATTTTGGGTGTTAAATTCCGTGAAGGGTTTATGAAGAACCGTTATATCGGACGTACCTTTATTATGCCGGGTCAGAAGCAACGAGAAAAATCGGTTCGTCAAAAACTCAATCCTGTTGAGCTTGAATTTAAAGATAAAAATGTATTGCTGGTGGATGACTCGATTGTTCGTGGCACGACATGTAATGAAATTATTCAAATGGCGCGAGATGCAGGTGCAAAAAAAGTATTTTTTGCTTCAGCTGCACCAATGGTTAAATACCCAAATGTATATGGTATTGATATGCCGGCTAAAGATGAACTGATTGCATCTGGACGTAGTGTTGAAGAAATTCGTGAAATTATTGGTGCTGATCGTTTGATTTTCCAAGATTTGGAAGACTTAAAAGGTGCAGTACGTACCAGTAAAGTTCCTGCGGTACAAGACTTTGATTGCTCAGTTTTTGATGGCGTCTATGTGGCAGGCGGTATCGATGATGCTTATTTAGATGAACTTGAACGCAAGCGTAATGACTCAGCAAAGAAAGCAGTGGGTGGTTATATTGATGTAAATATTGATGCTGCATCAGTAGATTTAACTGGCGTAAGAGAAGAATAAAATTTTCTTTAATGTAAGGAAAAGCGGGTAATTCCCGCTTTTTTAATTTATGATAGTTCAACAAATACAATGTAATAAAGGGTCTTTACATTGAAGAGTGTAAGTTATTCTTTTATTCAAAATAAAAATATGGTCTGGTCTGCGAGCGTGTGTATTCTGGCGGTATTATTCACACTCTTTATTTTAAATATCATCTTAGGCCTCTTGGTTTTTTATATTGATCAGACACAGTCTATTTTTTGGCATGTATTAAGTCCGTATTGTATTTTGCTGATATTAAGTGTCATGTTGACTTCCATCCTTTATGAATTTTACGTGTTCAGGTCAGGTGGACATTCATTAGCAAAACAATTGGGCGCACGCCAGTTAAGTCTAATAGAAAGTATTCCTGAAGAAAGTATTGTCTTAAAAATTACTGAACAATTGGCCAATACTTTTCGAATTGAAACCCCGACTGTTTATGTTCTGCCAGATGAAGTGGGCGTTAATGCATTAACAGCAGGATTTTACCCGCGTGATATTGTAGTTATTCTGACGTGGGGAGCGTTGCAAAACTTAGATGAAATGGAATTATATGGATTATTAAGCCATGAATTCAATAAAATTTTATCAGGTCAAACTGCTGAAAATACGCGCTTAAAAATTCTCTACAGTAGCTTAAGTACATTTAGTCAATGGGGCGGTAAAATTGCTAAGCTCGGGTTTACCAAACACGGGCAAGTACAAAGACATAAATTTGCTACATCGTTTGTAGCGATGGGTGGCGTGATTTGGCTGATTGGCAGTCTTGGAATTTTAATTACTCGTTTCATTAAATACATTACGCTGGGCGGTCGAACTTACAAAAATGATCAGAAGACCAAACGCTTGATACAAAATGATGCCAACATACAGACTTTACTCAGAATTTATGTGCATCACTCTGGTTCACAAATTCATAGTGAATACGCAGAGTCTATTTCACATATGTGCTTTGCCAATTCGTTGAGTCCACAAAATTGGATGAATATTCATCCGAGTATAGAGCAGCGAATTTATGAATTAAACCCGAGTTTAGTCCAAGATTTACAACTTGAAAATTTAAGAAAAATTCAAAATCAGCCACTATTTAGCTTATTTAGATCACTGGATGAGATGAATGGAGAGCTTAATTCTCCTTGGAATTCTCCACAACCATTACCTTTGTTGCGTCTATCACCAATCAGTTTTGCTATAAATGATGCGATAAAACCTTTAAAACCAGAAATTCGAAATAAAATTCCACGTCCAGAATTAATTAAAAGAGCTTTACAAACTTCAACCGGGTCTAGGGAAGTAATGGTGGCGATTTTGATGATTCGCCAATACCGTGAATTTATTCCTGCTGAAGCAGAAGTGAGCCGAGCAATTGTGGATTCATTGCTAAATTTGGATGGCCGTATTCATATTGCAATATTTCATGATGCTTATAAAAATATTGGTTCAATGCCAGCAAGCATAGCACGCCAATTTGTAATGAAATTGGCACGCATTATTCAAGAAGATGGAGAAATTGGACTTCTAGATGCTTTGTTAATTGAATGTGTGAAATTTGAATTAAATTTACTCCCTTTACATGCACCAACTGCTTTAGAAGAAGTGAAACCACAAATTGTGCGCTTGATTGATGCTTTACTGCATGTCCAGCAAATTAATAGTTTGCAACAGATTGATGTCCGTGAAAAAATTCTAAAACGAGTTCTAACGTCTAAAGAAATAGAAATGTATACCGAGATTTCAGATGAACCCATTGATTTGTCTGAAATTTTAAATGATATTGCAGGTCTATTGCTTCGAGATCGCTTAAGTATTTTAAGTGTGGCAGAAATATGTTTATGGAATGATCGGATTATTACTCAAGATGAACTGGACGTACTAGAGTTGCTCTATTGGCGTTTAGGTTTTCAGACGGAAGACATCATTGATGAAATGCAAAAGAAAAATAGTTTAATCATTGTATAGATCCAAAGATAAAAGACAGAGTTGGATGATGATTAAACTAATTCTTTAGAAAAGGTCAGCAAATTATTGGTATTCTCGTTAGAATATGAAATATTCAATTAATGATGAAAAAAGATGATAGGGCATCAGCGTGACATATTGGCTACCTTGGGAATTGATATTTGGATTCCTAAAGATGTAGTGTGTCAAAGTGTGTCCACTCATTCTATTTGGAGAGATCAGGCTGCTTTAGAGGAATATCCAACCGAAATTGTGATTGAGCACAAGCATTCAGCAGTGCCGATTATTTCTCAAATCGACTCTATTCAGGTAGAAGATTTTCATTCACTTAAGTCAGAACAAGGTGTTATTGCACCATCGGTGATTAAAGAAACTCAATCTGAGCCTTTGGCTGCTGTATTATTGGATGATATTCCAGTCGTTCAGATTGCACCCTTTCAGTTTCAGGCTTTGGGGTTGCCAAATTGTGTCATTGTGGCGGATGTAACCGAAATTAGCTCCGGACAACAGCAACTTTGGCATAATATTCAACAAGCATTTCAGTCTGAATATTACGAATTACAATGGCCATTTCCTTTTATAAATTTTCAAGATGGACGCGGTGCTGAAAGTTATATCAAAGGTTTTATAGATACCATTGCGGTAGAGAAAGCGATTATTTGTTTGGGATCTCATGCTTATATGAAGGAGATAGCAATCATTGAACTTTCAAGCCTAGAAGAAATGTTAGAACATCCCTTATTGAAAAAAAATCTTTGGCAAAAAATTGATGAACTTAAAAAAGATATGAGTGGAACATGAAAAAAGTTATTGTTTTTAGTCAACTAGATCAAGATATATTGCAACGTTTGCAGGCTCAATATGAAGTTGTCATGATTAATCCTAAACAGGGTGACGTGAATGAGCAAATACGTGAACAGGTTAAAAATGCCGATGCAATGATTGGCGCAGGACGGTTATTGAATCAAAGTAATTTGGCACCTGCGGAGCAGCTTAAAATTATTTCAAGTGTGAGTGTCGGTTATGATAATTATGACCTTGCCTTTTTAAATCAGAAAAAAATCTGGTTATCAAATACGCCTCATGTGTTGACGGAAACTACCGCTGACTTGGCTTTCACCTTATTAATGAGTGCTGCACGTAAGGTGCCCCACTTAGATCAATGGACAAAACAGGGACAGTGGAAACGCACGGCCAGTGAGGCTCAATTTGGACAAGATATTTTTGGAAAAACTCTAGGAATTATTGGTTTAGGCCATATTGGCGCAGCAGTTGCACGTCGAGGTTTTTATGGTTTTAACATGAATATTCTTTATCATAATCGAACGGAAAAATTAGCCGCGGCCCAACCCTTGAATGCACAATATTGTGGTTTAGATGAGTTATTACAACAATCTGATTTTGTGGTGGTGGCAGTTGATTTAAATGCACAATCTCAAGCCTTAATTGGGCAGCGTGAATTCGAGCAAATGCAGACACATGCTGTTTTTGTGAATATAGCCCGAGGTTCAGTCGTGGATGAGCAAGCCCTAATTGAGGCATTAAAATCAAAGCAAATCTTTGCTGCTGGCTTGGATGTCTACGCGAAAGAGCCGTTGCAGAATTCAGAATTGTTCGATTTAAACAACGTGGTGACTTTGCCACATATCGGCTCGGCAACCGCAGAAACACGTAAAAAAATGGCTGAATTGGCTTATGTTAATTTGGTTGACGCATTAGAAGGACGTACACCAGCTTATTTGGTTAACCCGTTTAATTCTTAAAATTTAATAACACTTCATTGCAAATTCCTTCAATTTTCAATGTTATAGTCTTATAAATTAAACAATTAATTTGAGCATATAGCATTGAAACGTTTATTTTGGGCGAGTAGTATCAGTTTGATTTTATTCATGAATCAGGCACACAGCGCTAATTTAAACACCCCCCAATTTAATGTTCCTGAAATTGGGAGTGGGGTAGGACTGATTGATCAACAAAAAGAAAAAATGATTGGTGAAAAAGTCTTTCGTGAAGTTCAAAAGCAAATGCCTGTATTACAAAACCCATGGTTAGAAGATCAGTTATTTAATGTTTTTTCACATATCTTAAGTCAAACTCAGCTTGGGCAACCGATTGGTTTGGTGATCATCAATGATGCACAAATTAATGCTTTTGCTGTGCCAGGTGGTTTATTTGCGATTAATACAGGTTTAGTGAATTCTGCACGGAATATGGATGAATTGGCGGGGGTGATGGCACATGAGGTCGCGCATGTGTCACAACGTCATTACAGTCGGTCAAATGAAGCTTTCAAAGGCCAAGGATTACTGACTTTAGCAGGATTATTGGTAGGTGCTTTGGTTGCTTCCCAAGCAGATAGTGATGTTGGTACAGCTGTCATGCTGGGTTCACAGGCTGCATTAATCGATAAACAGCTTAATTATAGTCGCAATCAAGAGCGTGAAGCCGACCGAATAGGCATGCAGTATATGTATGCAGCAGGATATAACCCACAAAGTATGGCGGACTTTTTTGAGGTCATGCACCGCGCAACAAGTCGAATCAGCTTTTTACCGGATTTTTGGTTTACGCATCCTTTGACCACAGAGCGGATGAGCGAAGCTCGATTACGAGCAAATCAGCTGCCTAAAGTAAAATCGAACTTATATGATGAGAATTTTGAAATACTCAAATGGTACAGTATGGTCATTTCTCATCAAGCGACTGAACAACAATTAAAAATTTTAGCTGAACGAGGAAGTTTTGCTGGGCAATTGGCTTTATCGAGTTTTTATCTTCAACAAGGGGATTATGTTTTAGCTCAGCAAATTTTAGATCAAGCGAAGGCGAAACAACGTTTGAATAATTTGATGCTTTTAATTCAAACTGATATTTATTTAGGACAAAATAAAACTGAAGAGGCTTATACCGCAATTCAGTCTGCTGTCAGAATTATGCCAGAAAATCGTGCGTTGTCTTTGAAGCTCGCAGAAGTTTTTATACGTCAAAATAAGGCAGCCCAAGCAAATGCATTGATCCAGCGTTTTAACCAGAAAAATCCGCGTGATATTTATGCATGGCGCTTAATGCAGCAAGTCGCCAATCTTGATCGGCAGTCCTCTTTTCGAGCCGTGAATGTATTGCGTTATCGTGCAGAAGTTGAATATTGGTCGGGTTGGGAGGAAAATGCGATTAAATCTTTGTTACATGCACAACGTTTAACTAAAAATAATGAATTACTTTCTGCAAAAATAAAAATACGTCTCAATGAAATGCAGCAGGAACGTCAGTTAAAAATTTAATTTATACATTAAAAATCATAAGAAAAGGAATGATCTATGATAGAAGGGCAATGTTTATGTGGAATAGTTAAGTATCAGTACCACGGAGAAATTGAGAAAACGATCATTTGCTATTGTAAAGATTGTCAAATGGCTCAAGGCTCTTTGTTTGGCTGGAATAGTGCACTACAAAAATCTAAATTCGAAATTCTAAATGGGATTAAATTTTTAAAGGAATATTTTCATAGCTCAAACAAAGCTCGAGTTTTTTGTCAAGAATGTGGTAGTCCTATTTACTCTTATCGCATAGATTTACCAAACGTTATCCGTCTGCGTTTAGGGACGGTTACACATGGAAAGTTACCTAGTCCCGATGAACAGGCATATGTTGAGTATAAGCCTGATTTTTTATTGATAAGACCAGTAAATCTATCCACAGAATGAAGATACTTATGCTAATCTTCATTTGAGATTTGAGTGTTTACCATTAGATATCTTGATTAATTGTATGAAAAAATTATGAAAAAAATAGTATTAAGCCTATTTATTTTGAGTGTTGCTGCATCCATGGAAACTTGGGCAAGTGTCGAGCAATATGTTGCCTCTGTAGAAAAAATTTCGAGTACTTATAAACAAGATACGAGAACTTTTTTTAATCGTTTAGATGCACATCAAACGCGTTTTACGCCTGATCAGCAATTTCAATTTTGCGGAATTGTGAATCGTTATATCGAGCAACTTTATCAAGCTGCTGATCAAAATCGGACGTCACTGGATCAAAAATATAGACAAATGACCAAACAGGATGTGATTCATCAGGTCATGTCATCCAAAGAAATGCTCATTTTGAAAAAGTATGATATTCAATGTGATGTAAAATAAGGCAGGGTTACAGATGAACTGTCTTAGAAAAAGGCAGTTCAACAATAAAGAAAAGATTATTAGATGTTGGGTTTATGCAAGTTTGGCTTTAATTTTTGCTGAAACTTGTGCAGGATCGGCGCGCCCGGCTATGAGCGGACGCAGAGAATTCATCACCTTACCCATATCTTTCATGCTAGTAGCTTCTTGCGCAGTAATTGCCTGTGCAATGATAGAATCAAGCTCTTCCTCAGTCATAGCTTCTGGTAGAAATTGAGATAAAATCTCAAGTTCAGCTTGTTCCTTACTAGCTAAATCATCACGGCCAGCGCCTTCAAAGGCTTTGACCGATTCTTTACGTTGCTTAATTTGCTTTTCAATGACCGCAAGAACCTGAGTATCATCAAGCTCAATGCGTTCATCGATTTCGATTTGCTTAATTGCTGCCTGTAGACCACGAATTACCGTTAACTTCGACATTTCTTTAGCACGCATAGTTGCTTTCAAAACTTCAGTTATTTGGTTCTTTAAAGTAGTCATTTATTTAGTCCAGACAGTCAATCACAAATTAATCTTAGTAAAGGCGAGTAGTACGTACTGATTCACGCGCCAATTTCTTTTGGTAGCGTTTAACAGCAGCAGCTTTTTTACGTTTACGTTCTTGAGTTGGTTTCTCATAGAATTCACGTTTACGAACATCAGCTAAAACACCCGCTTTTTCGCAAGAGCGTTTAAAACGACGGATAGCGACGTCTACTGGCTCGCCTTCTTTCAATTTAACTTGTGGCATGAAGAATCCTCATAAGTTATGGATAAGATCTAAGGCACGATTGCCCGAGATCACAAGTGAAGGACAGTATTTTACTCATTTACATCTCATACCACAAGCCTATAATAGCTTTGGTAATATTTAGATACGGGTAAAAGGCAATTTAATGATCGTTCTTGGCTTAGAAACTTCATGTGATGAAACAGGTTTAGCACTTTATGACAGTGAAGTTGGTTTAAGAGGTCAGGTGTTATATAGCCAAATTAAACTGCATGCTGAGTATGGTGGTGTCGTCCCCGAATTGGCCTCGCGTGACCATGTGCGTAAGTTAATTCCTCTAATGAATCAATTGCTTGAAGAAAGTCAGGTCAAAAAATCTGAGATTGATGCGATTGCTTATACGCGTGGTCCTGGTCTCATGGGTGCACTCATGACTGGGGCATTATTTGGTCGCACATTGGCTTTTTCTTTGAATAAGCCGGCGATTGGGGTGCATCATATGGAAGGTCATATGTTGGCGCCATTATTATCTGAAACACCTCCAGAATTTCCATTTGTCGCCTTGTTGGTTTCAGGTGGCCATACACAATTGATGGCAGCACATGGAATCGGTCAGTACGAATTATTGGGTGAGTCAATTGATGATGCCGCGGGTGAAGCTTTTGATAAAGTGGCGAAAATGATGGGCTTGGCTTATCCTGGTGGACCAAATATTGCCAAGCTTGCGCTACAAGGTGATGCAAAAGCTTTTGATTTTCCACGACCTATGTTACATCAAGGTCTAGACTTTTCATTCAGTGGTTTAAAAACTGCGGTGTCTATTCAACTGAAAAAAGTGGCAGGACAAAAGCGCGAAGCTGATATTGCGGCTTCTTTTCAAGAAGCCTTGGTGGATACGTTAGTCAAAAAGTCAATTAAAGCCTTGAAACAGTCCGGTTTAAAACGCTTAGTGATTGCAGGAGGAGTAAGTGCAAATCACCGTCTACGCGAACGATTAGAAGCCGATTTAGTCAAAATTCAAGCGCAAGTGTATTATGCTGAACCCGCTTTATGTACCGATAATGGCGCAATGATTGCTTTTGCAGGCTATCAGCGTTTGAAAGCTGGGCAATGTGATGGACTATCGGTAACCACTACGCCACGTTGGCCGATGACAGAGCTCACCAACCCTTTAGCGGAATAATGAGATAAAAATTTGGCAAAGGAAGAGGGGTAGAAGCCTCTTTTCTATTTCACCCACAATACAATATAAATATAATGAAAAAATTGAACCGCATGATGGTATTAAAAAAATATGCTTTACAACACCAGATCAATTGATGGATCAAAATCAGAAAAGAGCATCTTGAACAACTGAATATTAAAATTATTTAAAAAGATACGGCTTGATCAAATAAAAATTACGAATTTCTAGCACTTGAATTTTATTTGTTTGAAGCCAACACTATTAAAGTTATGTAACTCAAACATGAAATGAATTGTTCAATCCATGGATGACAAAAATTAAAAAAATAAATAAGAGTAAGGAAATGAAGAAATCTATCCATAAAACCATGTCTTATATTCCTCTTAGGGATGGGGAGAAGATGAATGTCATCTGTATTGGTCAGGGAGAACCAGTGGTGTTGGTACATGGTTTTGGTTCATGTGCTGCACATTGGTTAGCTAATATTCTACCCTTTATTCATCAATATCGTTTTTATCTTCCCGATTTACGTGGTTTTGCAGGTTCACACGCCAGTAAAATTCCACAGGGCAGTGTGTTTGAAACCTATGCACATGACCTAGAAGATTTATTTAATCATTTTCAATTAGAAAATATTAGTTTAGGGGGGATTTCTACGGGTGCTTACACTTGTTTAACCTATAATCAAATTTATGGTTTTGATCGAATTAAAAAGTATTTAAATATTGAACATGGGCCTGACAGTAAAAATTCTTTGGGTAAATCGGATGGATTATTTGGTGCTCAACAAGAAAGAATATTCACTGGTTTTAAACATTTAAGAACCATAACTGCACCTTATACAGAATCTACACCTTATTGGGAGTTACCTGCCCATATCAGGCTTGAACTTAGAAATACTTTTATGGCGCTCATTCGCAGAGCTTTAAACCGTTCATTTTCCCGACGTGTCGTGGAATTTTCTGCCCAGTATGGGGAGCCGTTACTCACACAATATATGTTTGCCGTAGAAAACTGGCATACATATTTAGATATTATGGATTCTTTTGTTGAAGGTGGCGATCGACGTCCATCTTTGTCTAAAATTCAAGTCCCGACGACTTTGATGATTGGTCAACATTCCCGTTATTTTGAACCTGAAACACAACTCGAAATGGCAAAGTACATTCCAAATTCAAAAGTAGTGATGTTTGAAAAGTCGGGGCATATCTTGCCTGTCGATCAACCGGTGAAATTTCAGCGCGAGTTTGCGCAATTTCTTTTGACGAAATAAATAGGATTGTATTTTTAGAACTATTTTTGAGGAAATGACATAAAACTCAATAAATGAGCGATCAAGATATTTTGACGGCTCAAGCATTCAGTTTTTATAACGATTTTAATTGCTGTGAACCAATCCAGTGCTTTGAAAACTGGTAAGCCGCACGACCAGAACGTTGTCCTCGGAGTTGACACCATCTTAAGGCTTCAGCCCGAACTTCATTGCTAAGTAGTATCTGTGTTTTTGCCAAATAATGCTCGACAATTTCCAAATATAAAGTTTGATCCATCGGATAAAAAGACAACCATAATCCAAATCGGTCAGACAGTGAAATTTTTTCTTCAATGGCTTCTTGTGGATGCAGTTCGGTATATTGTGGTACATCAACGCGTTTTATAGGCGTATTTTCATGCATAAATTCGGGCAATAAATGACGACGATTACTGGTGGCATAAATAATAAAATTACTTGAACCTGACTGTAATGAACCATCTAGGACACTTTTTAAACTGCGATAATTTTCATCTTCTGCGTTAAAAGCCAAATCATCACAATAGACAATAAACTTTTCAGGACGATGCTGAATTTGTTGTTGAATCATGGGTAAATCTGATAAATCATCACGTTCAATTTCAATTAAACGTAATCCTTGCGTCTCATATTCTGTCAGTAAAGCACGCACAATAGATGATTTACCTGTACCACGTGAACCTGTCAGTAAGACATCATTTGCGGGAAGATTATTCAGAAATTGCAGTGTATTTTGAATCACTTTTTCTTTCTGTTTTTCAATACCCTTTAAGTCATCTAAGTAGATTTTTTTGGGCTCTAGAATTGCTTTAAGCTGTTGATCTTGCCATTTATAGGCGGAAGCAGAGAAATCAGTTTGCTGTTTCAGTGGGGGTAAGTTTTGTTGTAGTTGCTGGAGTACAGCAGAAAGAGCGTTTAAAATGTTGTCAGGTAAATCGATTGTTGCCATGATTGCTCAACTTGTTCACACAAAAAATTGAAATAAGTTTTATTTTCGCTACGACTGTATCTCAATTTTTGAGGATTTACTAATGCAATTGTTTTTTGCAAAGAGAATGTTCTCAATTTTTGTCCATGTTGAGCTAGATATTGCTATGATGAATCATAAATAAAAATGAATAAAAGTTTGAGGGTTACATATGCTATTTAAAGATTTTTCACGAGATATTAATCCCCATCAGGCTTATCGTATTAAAAAATTAAAGAATCGCTTGAGAACGGCCGAGTCTTATGAAGAGTGGAAAAGTATCGCATTTAGAGTTGATGAGGAGTCAGGTGCTCAAGAATGGAAATTTGACAATAGTTCACCTTATTTTGATGCCGAGATTATTTCCCATCGTCTCAGTCTTTTGAAGAGATATCGTTTTCAAAAACGCATTCAGGACTTGATGTATTTGGTGCGTGAAGGTTTAACTTATGATATTGCCAATATTGCCCATCCGATGCTATTTGCAGCAACGTATGTGGGTACAAAAAAAATTATTGAAGATTATGTGGCAGAAGTCAGTGAAAGTTTAGCTTATATAGCTTCAGCAGAATGTGATTGTCTATCCATTACCGAAAAAATAGATTTTTTTAATCACTGTAAAACAGCCTATGGTCAGCCTGCCTTAATGTTTTCAGGTGGTGCAACACTTGGTTTATTTCATACAGGTGTATGTAAGGCACTGACTGAACAAGATTTATTGCCGAGCGTATTGTCTGGTTCAAGTGCAGGTGCAATCATGACGGCAATGCTTGGAACTTCAAAACCCTCGGATATTTTACCCCTTTTAAAAGGTGAGAATTTTTTCAGTGAAGCCTTTCATTTTCGTAAATTAAGTGAGATTTTAAAAGGGAATGGGGGGCTTGCAGATGTTAAACATCTTAAAAATTTCCTGATAGAAAATTTAGGTAATATTACCTTTGAAGAAGCGTTTAAAATATCTGGCTTACATATTAATGTGGCGGTAGCGCCGTATGAGGCTTCACAAGAAGCGCGTATTATGAATGCGTATACTTCTCCTGATTTGTTGGTTTGGAGTGCAGTATTGGCTTCATGTGCAGTTCCCATATTATTTCCACCTGTCAGACTAACCAGTAAGCGACACGACGGTAAATTGACCCCTTATATGGCATCCACTCGATGGGTGGATGGCAGTGTACGTAGTGATTTTCCACAAGAAAAAATGGCCAGACTGTATAATTTAAATTACACCATCGCCAGTCAAGCCAATCCACATATTGTGCCGTTCATTCAAAGTGATATACAGCGCTACAGGCAAGATATGTTGAGCTGGCCAGAACGAATTATTCGCGGTCAGGGGAAAATAATTACCAAAGGAGTCATGGATTTTACTCGAGGACGAGTAGGCAACCTGCCCCCAGTAAGACGGTTGCTAGATCATGGTTTTGGAGTGGTCAATCAAGGTTATTACGGTGACTTAAATATTGTTGGCAATTACAGTTTGCGCCACTATACATATATGTTACAAAATCCACGCCCACATTTATTTAAAATATTGCAGCGTGAAGGTGAGCGTGCCACATGGCCTAAAATTTCTTCAATTGAAATACATGCTCGGGTAGGTAAAACTATTCAACATTGTCTGGAACTCTTAAATTATCAACATGATCCAAAGAAAAAAGCCACAGAATTTATTACAGTTTAGTGCTCAAGATCTCGATGGGATTAAATTGCATTTAAATATCAAGGCTAAAAGTTTAACTTTGGGGCGTTTGATCCATACGTTTGAAAAAGATCAACAACAATATTGGTTGAAAACGCAAGCAATAGATATGAATGAAAATAATCAGCACGGTTTTGTAAATGAAATAGGGTTTTACCAGCAATTTGTTGATCAAACTGAACCTATTGATTTTTTATTGCCTTTTCAAATTGTGACTGATGTAAACAAAATTATTGCTCAAGAATCTTCAAATACAGCATTGATCATCAGTCATGGTCAGACTTTACTGGGCGATATAAGAAGTAGTTCGATAGATAGGATTAAAGCAACTTTCTTTAAGATGTTGGATGCTGTAGAGCAGATGCATTGTTTGGGTTGGATTCATGGTGACTTGAAAGGTGAGCATTTTCTTGAGTTTGAACAGCGTGTTTGTTTAATTGATTTTGAACAGGTAGAAAAAATATCGTCGACTCAACTCATACCGTATTTAACTGCTACACCGCGTTATATGGCGCCTGAACTTTTTCATGGAGAAGCAAAAACTGTACACTCTGATATCTATGCATTAGGCATTATTTTTTATGAATGGTTGACTGGACAACGATTAGTTGCAAAAAACTATGAGGAGTGGGCTTATTTACATTGTCAGCACTTAATTATTGAGCTTCCTCAGCATTTTTATATGTTTGAGAAACTCATTCAGCGTATGTTGGCAAAGCAAAAAAATAGCAGAGAGCATAATATTTTTAAGCTAAAACACTGCTTACTCACTGAAAATGCTTAAGAAAAATACAAAAAAACGACTTTTGTTTTTTATTTAAACAAACAAGTGAGTTTTTCATAAAAAGGTCTTGTCATCAGGAAACGATCTCTATAATATACACAGCCATTGGGGACGTGGCGAAATTGGTAGACGCACTGGATTTAGGTTCCAGCGCCGCAAGGTGTGAGAGTTCGAGTCTCTCCGTCCCCACCACTTAAATATCGACAATATAGTTTGTTGATGTTTTAGTTACAGAGGATTGGTGTAATGGTAGCATGACGGTCTCCAAAACCGTTCGTCAAGGTTCGAGTCCTTGATCCTCTGCCAAATTTAAAATCCAACACAGCGTTGGTACCCTGATGGGGACGTGGCGAAATTGGTAGACGCACTGGATTTAGGTTCCAGCGCCGCAAGGTGTGAGAGTTCGAGTCTCTCCGTCCCCACCATCATATTAAAGCAAGGTTAATGACCTTGCTTTTTTATTGCCTAAAAATTAATACATCCAATGAAAAAAGCCCTCGAAAGGGCTACTCAAATAAGTTCAATTCTATATTTTTACTGTTAACTTAAAAGTGTCATAAAATTTAGGCTTTTAAATGATCTTCAAATTCTTCCCCAAGTTGCATGGCAAGTGAATTACCTGCCAAATCGCAAGTGACAAGCCCATATTGTTTTTTAAAACTAAAGGTAAAACCACGGTTATCAGTTAAAGTTTTGACAGAATACCCAAGTTTTTCTAACCAAATACGAAATGCGATCAAATTTTTTGCTTTAACAACTTTCTTCACGATAGAACTCCTTGTGTAATATATTTTTGCTCAGTATTAAATAATTAATAGGGATGAATCTATTTTTTTTAAAGGGCAAGTTGAAATAGTTTTTCTCTATAGGCCTATAATTGTTGTTTTTTTATTCAAAAAAGAGTCATTAATACTGTGATTACTCATCTTTTTCTTCTTAATTTAATGAATTAAATATTTGATTAGTAATATTTAATTAAATTATTTTACTGGTACTAAAAGTTAGAAATATTTATATACAATTTGTGGAACTATACTGAAGGATTATTTATACATGATGCAGGTTTAAGCGTTTTGCGCTTGAATTTAATTTGCGTGATGATTAATCTGACGCGCTATCTCTACATTTAAAATGAAAATGTAGATATAGCGCATATCAATTCGAATTTATTTTATTATTACCTGATGAATCTGACGCTGAGTTTAAAATAGGGCACATAAAGAAAATTGACTTCAGATCATTGCATCCATCGTTCAAGAAAGATGAATGATGTTAAATGAATGAAATAAATGGAAGTTAATTTCTTGTTTAAATATCTAGAATTGATCTTTGAGTTCACGCAAGTATTGAAACTCTTCCACGTTCTCAGCTCTTAAAAATGGATTTGTCTGTAATTCCAGTTCAATATTACTGGGTAGGGTACATTGGCCAAGCATGCGCTTAACTTCTACATCATCAAAACGTTGTTGAATCGCGACATTGTCGGGCTCTACATGCAACGCAAATTTTGCATTGGACAGTGTATATTCATGGGTGCAGTAGACTTGAGTTTGTGGAGGTAAGGCAGCTAAACGATTGAGTGAGTGATACATTTGTGTATACGTCCCTTCGAAGACTCGACCACATCCCATCGCAAAAAGTGTATCGCCGCAGAAAACAAGATTTAATTCTTCTATAAAATAAACAATATGTCCTAAGGTGTGACCAGGTACAGCAATTACATGAATATCAAGTTCATGAAAACTTAAACTTTCTTGGTGTTGCAAAGGATGTGTAATAAATGGAATCTTACTTAATTCTTCACGTGGCCCGTAAACCGGAATATTATGATTAAGCAAAAGCTCAGGCACACCGCCAATGTGATCTTTATGCCAATGTGTCAGCCAGATTTGACTCAGTTTTAAATTGTGCTCTGTACAATAGGTTTCAACCAAATGGGCTTCTGTGGGATCAATGGCAATGACTTCACTGCTTGTGATGTGTTCAAGTAACCAAATATAATTCTGTAATTGATTTTTGACATCAATCATATGGACTTTAAAATTCATAATATGTAAATCAAAAATATCGTAATGAATAACTTAGCGTTAAAGTTATATTTTTACCAGTGCTTCAGTTTAAAAACCAAAAATACTGTATTTTGAAAACCATGCTAGAAATAACCATAATATCTTGAATTAAAAAATTATTTATTTTTTGTTTTACAATATAAATAACGTATTCTAAAACAGAAAATGAGTATGCACTTTATGTTAAGTGTCATCTTTTTTTGTCCTATTTTATTGAACAGAACTCAAAAACGGATTGTAGCTATGAAAATGTATCAGGTAGATGCGTTTACCACCGAATTATTTAAGGGAAATCCTGCTGCAGTGATTGTGACAGATTTATGGTTGGAAGATGGATTGATGCAAAATCTAGCCTTAGAAAATAATTTATCTGAAACTGCTTTCGTAAAAAAGATGGATAGTGAAAATTATGAAATTCGTTGGTTTACCCCTACGACAGAAGTTGATTTCTGTGGACATGCGACTTTAGCCAGCAGTTTTGTGCTGTTTAAAGATTTTACTTCTGCAAAAACGATTCAATTTCATGTAAAAAATTTAGGCATTTTTGTGGTGCAACAAGAGTCAGATGGAAAAATTAAAATGAATTTCCCGACTCGTCTTGCAGAAAAAGTAAATGAGTATCCTAAAATACTTGATCAGGCGCTAACCAAGCCTTTTAAGAATGTATACCTAAATAGCCAAGCTTATATTGTGGAGTATGAAAACCCGCAAGATGTTCTGGATGAGATGCCTGATTTAGCTTTACTGAAACAGTTGGGTAAAATTCGTACTGCAATTACAGCTCAAGGGACAGTTTTAGCTTTGGCTTTAACTTCAACCTCACATACTGAGCAATATGATTGTATTTCACGTTATTTTGCACCAGCCAATGGCATTGATGAAGACCCAGTGACAGGTTCTATTCACACGGCTATTGCACCACTGTGGGCTGATAAACTGGCTAAGCGTCAAATATTAGCGTATCAAGCTTCATCGCGTGGAGGAGTATTACATTGTGTGGTGCTTGAAAATGATCGCATTGAGATATCAGGTTATGCCAAGTTATACATGCAGGCAGAACTTTATCTCTAAAGCTTAGCTTTGAAAGCAATGTCGAAAAGATAAATTTGGCTTCAGATCTAGCTGTTGAAATAAACAGCTATTTTTTCAAAAAGAATCTATGAATAATGAACAGCCTTTTTTATGATGTTGAGGAATAAAAATTCATTCTGCTGAATAAATTGGAATAATTATGCGCATGTGTTTTAAACAACTTACTCTTTCCTTATTTTTTGTGGGCTTGAGTGCTACTGCTTGGTCGCAGCCTGTTTTGGTTAAATCACAACAAAAAATTGAAGAATATAAACTCGCGAATGGTTTTCGCATCATCCTTGCGCAAAATGATAAAGAAAATAAAGTGTTTATGAACACTATTTATTTAACGGGTTCATTAAACGATCCTCAGGGTAAAGGTGGTTTGGCCCACTTACTTGAACATTTGGCTTTTAAAGGCACAGAAAATATTCAAGGTGAAGAGTTTCAACGCCGTCTAGATCAGTACACTTTAATGACGAATGCCAGTACAGATTATTATTCAACCAAATATACCAATATTATTCGCCCTGAACAGAATTCAATTAATCAAGTCATTCATCTTGAAGCTGAACGGATGGATAAATTGGTGCTGCAAGAAAAATTTGTGCCTTCTGAAATTTCAATTGTAAAACGTGAGCGAGAAGTGCGGATGGATCAGCCTTTTTCAGTGCTGATGGATCAGATGTGGAAATCGGCTTATGGTAATCAATATTTAGGTCGACTACCGATTGGAGATTTAAAAGAATTACAGTCGATTAAAATGGATGAATTAAACAAATTTTATCGTACATGGTATGCACCGAATAATGCAGTCATGGTGATTTCAGGAAAATTTGATAAAACTGAAGTTTTAAAACAGATTGATCAAAATTTTAGTTCGATTTCAGCTCGTCAAATTCCAGCACAAACTCAAGTTCCAGTACTTGATTCTTCTCAAATAAAACAGCGTAATTTTTTGGTTCAAAAGGGCAGCGAATTTGCCAAATTTAATATTTATTTAAATGGTCGAAATGAAAAAATAAAATCAGCATTGGCATTATCACCTGCTTTATATAGCATGCAGCCGAGCGGACATCTTTATCAAAGTATTGTTGAAACGGGTTTGAGTACAGGCGTTCAAGCAACTACGTGGTTGGATCAAGATTTTAATTTGGTTTTTATCGGGGCAATTTACGCGCCAAATCATGATCCTAAAAAAGTTAAAGCGGCTTTAATTTCAGGTGTAGAAAAGGGTCAAGCGTTTAATGAAACGGAATTAAATCGGGTCAAAAACCTGATTCAAAATCAAGCCGACAGTATTTTGAGTAATGCCGCAGCATTAGGCGGGCGTTTAAGTGATTATTATGTCTCTTATCAGGGAGATTGGACCCAATATTTTAGCGATCTACAGCGTGTAAAGAATTTAAAGTTAGATGAAGTCAATCGTACGTTGACTGAATTTTTAGTGCCAGAGCATCGTATTTCAGGTGATATTCAACCCACACCAGAAGATCAAAAGAAAGCCTTGCAACAACAGGCCACTGAACCTGCGAAAACGCTGGATCAAACAGATTCAAAAGAAGAACCTTTAAAAGATAAAGTTGAGTATCAATACGAAGTTGTAGAATATGTGAAGACTTCAAAAAATTACTTGCTTGCGACTGAGAAAAAAATTCAACGTGGCAAATTAAAGAATGGTATTCAGTACGCATTTTATCCCACTTCGACGCGTGATGATAAAACCTATGCCACCATTTCTGTTGATTTTGGTACAGAAAAATCATTATTTAATCAAGGTGAAGTCTTAGATTTGATGGCGTATTTGATGTTGCGTGGTTCAGATCAATACACCTTACAAGAGATTGCAGATAAATCGATTGCAGCAGGTGGAGGTGCGACAGCGATCGCATCAGGGAATGGGATAACCATTCAAATCGTTGCAAAAAAAGACAAATTTGAAGATTTTTTTAAATTTATGTTAGCCGTGTTGAAAAATCCAAAATTTGAGCAATCACAATTTGATTTGATTAAATCACAAAGCCTATCGGTTTTAGACCGTCCTTATACTGAACCAGAAACTGTTGCTGCACTGACCATCAGTCGTATATTAGAAACTTATCAACCGGGAGATTTACGTTATCACTTTGAACCTGATCTTGCTAAACAGCAAATGCAAGCGACCACTGTTGAAAAAGTAAAGCAATTGTATCAGAATTTTTTTATCAGTAATCATGCCCAAATCGCGATTACAGGCGATTATCAAGCAGCAACGATGCTGCAATTGATGCAACAGGAATTGGGATCGTGGAAGGCGAAATTGCCGTATCAGCGTCTGAGATCAGATTATCAAGCATATTCTGCACAGAAAATTCATGCTTTGTCCGAACAGCGTGAATTTGGAAACTATCAAGCGATTTTAACGTTTCCTGCGGGTGCGGATCATCCAGATGCACCCGCATTAATCGTGTTTAGTTATATTTTAGGTGACTCACAATTATCCTCACGTTTAGCGCAAGAGTTACGTGAAAAAAATGCATTGGTGTATAGTTTTGGAAGTGGATTAAACTTAGATGATTGGGTTAATTCAGGCGCGCTGACCATTGAAGCCAATTACACTGCGGGAAAATCGACTCAAGTTTCGCAAGGCGTTTATAAAGTTCTGAATGATTTGCTGAGTCAAGGTGTGACTGAGCAAGAGTTGGAAGCAGCCAAAGCCAATATTTTAAAAAAACGAGTTACAGCTTTAGAAGATGAACGGAATATCCATCAAATGTTGACTCCGCAGTTGGAACGCAACCGTGATTTATTATTTCGGGAAAAACGCGATCAAGCATTGGAAAAACTCACCAAAGCGGATGTTGATGCTGTGATTAAAAAATATATAAAACTAGATCAACTGGTTGAAGTAATGGCAGATCAGTATGGTAAACCACAGAGCAAAAGATAAAACAGGATATTTTACAATCAAGCTGTAAGATTTACTTATTCTAAATGCGAATATTTAAAAAAGCCCTAAACGGGCTTTTTTGTTGATCATGTTCTTTGTGATCAAGGTCAAAATTTAATGTTTGTGGCTAGTATCATGCTTATTCGCATGAAATTCTTCGTTATGACGGAAGCGTAGATAGTTTTCAAACTGCTCACAATATTCATCATAGTTGTCTTCCAGCATCATTTGAAACTGTTGCATGACATAGGACATCACTTGATCTTTGGCATCACGCATTTCATTGCCATCTTTGAAATTGTTGGCTGCAACCCAAGTATTAAAACGGGCAGTACCAAACAACATCGCAGCGCTGACTTGCCCACGCATTTCAGTAGGTTTAACGCTTGAGCCTTTTTCAATTCGACAAAAATCATTGGCTTGCTTGATAAATTCATCGGCGCGTTCAAAAAAAGCAGCATTTAATGCTTCTTCATCGGTTACATCTGTGGCTTCAATTTTTTGAACCATGGAATTTTCCTGCAAAAACGAACGAATCGCATATTATAGGCAAAGGCTTGCAGAAACTAAACCTTTAGCTTAATCTAAAAATAGCCTAAGTATTTAAAATGGATCGTTCATGCAAGATGCGATTGCAGTACAAAGTTTAAAAAGTGATATTGCGTTATTGCGTCAAAATATATGGCCACCAGCAAATTTGGCCAATGTTGAGGGATTACCCATCTATTATGGGTCTAAAGCAGAAGTAGAGGACTATTACCACGCTTGGACTGGCTTAATTGAAAGGGCACAGGATCTATTTCAGCCTTTTATGCAAGATGACGTTGTTGATGCAATACATTTACCCAGCCATTTGAATTTACCTTTGTTTTATTTTCATGTGGATCGTATTCGAATTAATAAAACACGAGCGAAAGAATCAAAAACTTTCCGTGGTATTGCCAATTTAATTGAAAAATGTGGACAGTATGAATCTGATCAAATTCAGGCCATGCGAGCGTGGTTAGAACATGATGATACTGCGGCTTTGGTGGCACATCGTGAATTTATTGATTTGCGTACCTATGTATTCCAGCATGGCGCGAGTGACTATACTCGAACTCGTTTTTATGTAAATGGAATCGTGTTAAGTACAGAATCCCATTTTGAGTTGGTTGATGCACGTGACAAACCGCGTAAACAACGCAATGACAGTTATAGCGATCCATTGGCGGATAATGATACGTGGAAAATTTTTGGTAAATATCGTTGATTTACAATGTGTCAGTAAACTGATGAATGATTCATGACCAAAAAGTTTGTGTTTCAGAAAAAGCCTCTAAATCTTGTCGAGCTTGTTCTAGAACAGATTTCTTTTCATTGGCAATCCAGCCCAAAGCAAACCATAGCTTTTGTTTACGTTTCACCATATCTTGAAATAGGGTTTCAGCCACGATCAAGTCATTGTATTGTCCTAAACTTTCTTGTGCGGGTTTTAAAGCATTTAGGTATTGTTTAACATCTTTTTTAGAATAGAGAGAAGCGACAAACTCGACTGAGTAACGTAAGCGTTTTATTCGTTTACGGGTTCGATGTCGTGCTTTTATGTCCAGTTCTAAAAACTGTTGAGCATCTTTGTAAATCTGTTGATGCAGCTTTTGAAGTTTTTTAGCACTCTGTTTTTTAAGATTTATTTTTTTATTTTTTTTAGTCGGTTGGTGTACAAATTGTAGTAAAGCCAGTATCAAATGGACCGAATCTCCTGCCTTTAAAATGTGTTCAATGGAGTGACTATTTTCATCTTTAATTGTTGGAAGTTGTACGAACGGTGCTCCGTCTGCTTCTAATTGAGGCAACAGACCTTCACTTAAAGCATCACGGTCGCGGGTTGCACCTAACTGACGAAATATGGTCGCCAACTGTGCTTCCCAGTGGGGTTCGACAGAATCTGACCAATTTGAAAAGATACGTAATGCTGTTCTTAAACGGCGAATTGCAACGCGCGTTTGATGCACATGTTCAGTGGTATATTGTTCAGCGGAAATGGCAGTCATATTTGGTAAAAGATGTTGTAAAGCATTATTAACCATAAGCTTTAATACATGGTCTGGTGTGTCTTTTTGATTTAATTCTAAAGGTAGTACATGTTGAACAGCAGATATTGTTAAATGTTGTGCCAGTAAATCTCCGCGTTGGGCTTTACTCCGAACATCTAACCACAAATGATATTGTTTTACCCAAGGCTGTATACATTTAATTAAATCTTCCACACAACCTTGTTTGAGTTCAAATTCAATTTCATAAATTGCTAAAGTTTGGTCATCTTGACGAATTTCACCACGATCTAAACTGATTTCAATTTCTGAATGATTAAAATGTACCACATGAATCAGTCGATTGACCGCAGTCTCAAATTGTAAACTGAGGTTTTTAGTTTCTTGACCCAGCGTATTTTTGAATAATTTTTTGGCATGTGGGTGACAATCATAAATATCTAAATCTAATGCGGGATTATCCAGTTCACCTAAATCAATCTCTAATTCAAAACGTTCTAAATGATTTTGGCTAGGGGCTTTTAAAGTTTGAATCCAATGCGCATTTTCAAGACGTTGACGCAATGAAATTTTCTGTCGAGCTAAATGTCGATCTGGCGTGTCATAGTATTTCGCATATAAAGAGACCGCACGTGCATTTTTAGCCACAAAGACTTGATAAAGTGGTTCTTGATCAGCAATCGGAATCTGAAACTTCAATTCTATTTCAAGCATGTCACAACTCCTAGAACATGAATATTTCTATGGTGAGGACATTTGATTGTATGCCAAATATAGAAAAAGAGCAGTGTACGCTTGTAAGTAAATCAAACACATGGTGGCACTATAATCTTCAAGAGATAATCTTCAAGTTATAATGCCTGACAAGCTAAGATATTTGTTTTTTAAAATGCGCTCAAGCTCTAAATCTATTATTTAATAAATTTACGACTCACTAAAAATTGCTCAGTTGCTTCGAGTAAATTCTGTGCATAGACTTCTTGTTTAGCCGTGAGCCAACCCAAAACAAACCAGTCACTGGCTTCAAGTTCAGTTTGCTGAATATACTCAGCAGAAGAAGCCAAAATTTGGTATTCGCTTGCGGCAAGTTGTGCATCATTCAAAGCTTTACTGTATTTCTGCAAATTTTTAACATCATAAATTGAGGTTAAAATGGGAAAGCTAAACTTTAAGGCATGAATTTTAGTGGCCAGTTTATCTAAGCTTTCAAAATGAGTAATATCTGCACCAGTTAAACTGTCTTGCAAATTCTTATACTGATTTTGCAACGTGTTCTGTGCGAACCATTTTAAATCTTGCGATTGTACTTTTTCTTCCTGCTCTAAGCTAAACATCAATAATTCTAGGTAGTGATGTACATTTTGAGTAGAACGAACCAAATTGAACAATTTTTCTTTGGCATACAAAATATCTTTAGTCAAATTCGATGATGTATTGGGGTTTTGTAAAAATGCACCCAAAGTCGTTTGCATGTGTTGTAAGTGTTGCAAATGATCAAACTGTTGTTTAAAAGCACCAATTTGTGTGGCCCATTTGTCTGAAACTGCATCGTTCCAATCTTTAAACAGCGAAATACTCAAATACAAATGGTCTAAAGCCATTTGAGCCTGTTGTATATGCTCTTGTTCTGAAACCCCAGCAGAAATAGCCGCAATATTAGGCAGTAGGTGTTGTAATTGTTGAGCGATGAGTAAGCGTAGGTTTTTACTGGCAGGATCTTTTTTACTCAAACTTAATTCTTTGGCAAGTTTTGCTGCACTCACTTTTTGCTGCGTGACTAAAAGATGACCAAATTCAGCTTTACTGCGAACATCTAGCCAAAGTTGGTATTTTTTGACCCATTCAAAACTAAATGCCAAAAGAGTCTGCACAGAACCTGTTTTAAGTTCAAATTCGACTTCATGTATTTCGTGTTGTGCTGTATCTGTTCTTACCTCGCCAATATCTAGACTTACTTCAATGTCCGTTTCTTCAAATTGAATAACCCGAAATGTGCGTTGAATATCGGTTTCAAATTGAAGCTTTAATATGTCTTGGGAATCACCTAATGCATTTTTTAAAATTTGCTGTGCTTCAGCATCTTGCTGATAAAGGCTTAAATCAAGCTCAGGTGGCTGCTCAAGTTCACCCAAATCATAGTTATGTTCAAAACGATGTAAATGGCTTTTACCTGCTGCTTTTAAGGTTTGAATCCAGCGATTTCCTTCCAGTCTTTGCCGTAAAGCAATGCCGTGTTGAGCAAGCAGACGCTGTTCAGTGTCATAATATTTTGCTTTAAGTTGAATAATTTCTGATTTTTTAGGATCTAAGGCTTTAAGCAGTGCATGACGTCGTGCTTCAGGAATTTGAAATTTTAATTCAACTTCAATCATAATTTTTCATCCTAGTTTTTGTTGCTATTTCTAAAACCAAATTCAGCATAAACATGCGTTCAAATCTATTTTCTTGTATCAAGCACAATTTGCACGATTCATTTAAAGTTTTCGATTGTAACGAAAATGGCGTTGCATGTAAGACTTGTGGGAAAGTTTATCGGCTAATCGTCTTTGAAATGAACTAAATTTAGTTATCACAGTCCTTTTATTTGCATAAAATATAAGCTAGTGTGAATAAAAATAACGGGATTAGGGAAAATGAATACAGCAATTAAGTTAGATTTTGAACATCTTCCAGAGCGAAAATTTCAGCTTCCAATTCAAAATTATCATGAGTTTTATCGGTTTTATTTGACTGAGCACCGTAACATTATGAGTCGACGGTTACATGTAGTGGGTAGTAGCGTCGGTTTATATTTTTTTAGCAAAGCCATTCGTCAACGAAAAGCCCAATATTTTGTCTATGGACTATTATCTGGCTATGCCTGTGCTTGGATAGGACATTTTATCTTTGAAAAAAATAAACCTGCCAGTTTCAAGCAGCCTTTGTATAGTTTTATTTCAGATTGGCGCATGTTTTCTGATGTATTGCGTGGCAATTTAAGTCTAATAGATCGTACCTTAGATAAGGTTGAAAGCTAATTAAAATTTAGTTTTTGAAGAAAAATAGATATCTCCACTTTGTTTTATCTTAAATTGGAACTGTTTGTACATTTTGAAGCTAAATTTAAACTCATCAGTACTTGCAAAAATAACTCAGTATTTTACTATTAAGTGAATGATGAATCATTTATTTCATTTTGAATGAATAAACGAAATTATGTTGCAAGTTTTCCAAGCCTAGAGAGACCTTCTCTAGGCTTTTTTTTTATACTGCTTATTTTTAGAATAGTGATTAAAGTATGAATTGATTTATCTCTTGATTCATTTTAAGTACATAGTGGAATGTAGAGATCATATCGGAGGCATCAGACATTGGTATTGATTATTTTAAAATAAATTGAATGTTAATGGATGGCTTCATATTTTAGATTGTTATGAACTGACTTTTACTGCTTAAATAATAAAATAGAAAATCTTAAATTTTTTAACACTAGTTCTAACAGTAATTTTTATAAATTGAACTAAAGGATTAAAGAAGTCTCAGCAGATGCGCTGAATCTTAGGCGTGATATGCCTATAATAGGCAAAATTTTAGTTTTGGCAGTTTTTATGCGCGGTTTATATTTGATTACCAATGATGATCCTATTGAATTGCTTTTAGCGAAGCTGGAAGGAGCAATGGCGACTTATGAAGTTGCTATATTGCAATATCGTCGTAAAAAAGTTGCTAAAGAAGATCAGGCATATGAAATTGAGTACATGAAATCGATGTGTGCACAATATAACGTACCTTTTGTCATTAATGATGATCTTGACGTTGCAGTGCAATATGGTGTGGGCGTGCATTTAGGGCAGAGCGATGGTTCGATTGCTGAAGCTGTTTCGCGTTTACCTAAGAATGTAGTCATTGGCTGTAGTTGTAATAATTCGATAGAACTTGCTGAACGCGCTATTGCAGAAGGTACAACTTATGTGGCATTTGGGGCAATTTATGCAACAGGGACAAAACCTGAAGCAGGTCATATTGGTTTAGAGACTTTAAAGCAAGCCAAAGCAGAACTTAACGTACCCATTTGTGCAATTGGTGGTTTAACCGTTGAAAATGCAGGTGATGTGATCGAAGCGGGTGCAGATTTGTGTGCCGTAATTAGTGATATATTAGGCCGATCTATGTCTGCAGTTCCTGCAAGAATCGAAGAGTGGTCTGATTTATTTGCATCAAAAGCATAATTTTTTTGATAGAGCACGTTTTAATTTAAGTCGAGTATATTCATGAGCTTATCTCCAAAGCAAGAACAACTTTTTAAACAAGCCAGCAAGCATATTCCCGGTGGTGTGAACTCACCAGTACGTGCTTTCAACGGAGTGGGCGGTACACCTGTATTTATTGAAAAAGCCAAAGGGGCATATTTATATGATGTCGATGGTAAACGCTATGTCGATTATGTCGGTTCATGGGGCCCGATGATTTTAGGACATGCACATCCAGCCATCATCAAAGCAGTTCAAGAAGCTGCTGTTGACGGTTTGAGTTTTGGTGCGCCAACGGTGCATGAAACCACTTTGGCAGATATTATTTGTGAAATTATGCCGTCGATTGAATTGGTTCGTATGACCAACTCGGGGACTGAGGCAACCATGACCGCTATTCGTTTAGCACGTGGTTATACGGGTCGTGACAAGATTGTCAAGTTTGAAGGTTGTTATCATGGTCATTCAGACTCACTTTTGGTCAAAGCAGGCTCAGGAATGTTGACCAGTGGAGAAGGCGAAGCGACTTCCGCTGGTGTACCTGCCGATTTTGCTAAGCATACGCTTACATTGCCATACAACGATATTGCACTGCTAAAAGAATGCTTTACCAAATTTGGTCATGAAATTGCAGGGG
Source organism: Acinetobacter albensis (assembly GCF_900095025.1). GTDB lineage: Bacteria > Pseudomonadota > Gammaproteobacteria > Pseudomonadales > Moraxellaceae > Acinetobacter > Acinetobacter albensis. Next base: position 105,097 of record NZ_FMBK01000011.1, read on the forward strand.
TCATTGTCGAACCTGTAGCAGGCAACATGAATTTGGTAAAACCGATTGATGGTTTCTTACAAGCGATTCGTGATGTCTGTGATGAACATGGTTCAGTGTTTATTATTGATGAAGTCATGACGGGTTTCCGTGTCGGTCTGGGCGGTGCACAAGCCCACTATGGCGTAACACCAGATTTAACCACTTTAGGTAAAATTATTGGTGCAGGCTTACCAGTTGGTGCATTCGGTGGTAAACGTGAAGTGATGGAATGTATTGCACCGCTGGGTAAAGTTTATCAAGCGGGGACTTTGTCTGGTAATCCTTTAGCGATGCGTGCGGGTATCGAAATGTTTAAACATTTACGTGCTGACGGTTTCTATGAAAACCTCACTGGGCAACTTGAAAAACTGCTTGTCGGTTTACAGGCTGCTGCGGATGAAGCGGGCATTCCCTTTAAAACCCAACAAGTCGGCGGAATGTTTGGTTTGTACTTTACCAATCAGACAGACATCACCAGTTTTGACTCAATGTTAAAATGTGATGTTGGCGCGTTTCGTAAATTCTTCCACGGCATGTTGAAACGTGGCATAAATCTAGCACCATCTGCATTCGAGGCAGGATTCATCTCAGCTGCGCATTCTGATGAAGATATTGCTTATACAATTCAGTCGGCGCGTGAAACTTTTGCTGACATGAAATTATCTTAAGTTTTTGGATTTAATCCAATAAAGTAAAAATAAATTGTTTCCCTATCAAGCCTGTGGTTGAAGGACAATGGGCTTGATAGGTTCAAATTATTCATTAGGATATCGATGTGAAAACCAAAAACTATTTAATGCTTGAAGATGCTGAATTTCTATTGCATCAAGCGCATCAATACGCTATTAAAAATCAGTTTAATGTGAGTATTGCTGTGGTAGATGAAACGGGTACTTTACTGTGCATGAAACGTATGGATGGCGTAGCCCCGATGACCGCAAATTTAGCTGTCGAAAAAGCCAAATGTTCAGCCATGAGTCGCAGTCCGTCTAAATTATTTGAAGATATTATTAGGAACGGTCAAATGGGTTTTTTGACCATGGAAAGTTTCTCAGGAATGCTGGAAGGTGGTGAGCCGATTTTGTATCAAGGTCAACTGGTAGGTGCAGTAGGTGTATCTGGAGTGAAATCATTTGAAGATGCAGAAATTGCACAGCATGCTATTCAGATATTTTTGACACATGTTTCTAATCAATTGAATTCTTAAATTTGATAATAAAAATGTAATGATTCAGTTCTGAAGATGGAAACTATGTTTGTTATTAGGCTAAAAATATAATGCAGTCATACGCAATTTATGGTTCAGGTTTTTATCCATGACATTCAGTCCTCTTTGATTTTTCAATCAATTGAAATAATTTTTAGTCAAAATCGGAAAAAACGTCGTCAAATTGAGTGTTGTGCATTGTAATTCTGCGTCAAGCTTTCTATCATGGCCGGCTTGTTTTCGCGATCAGCTTGGAATTTGAACATTGAGTAATTTTCTAATCGAACATCTGATACATCGTGATGAGGATTTTATGGTGATCCATAAACCTGCAGGTGTACTGACCGTTCCAGGTAAAACTGAAGATTTACAAGACTGTGTCATCAACCGATTACTAAAAATAGAACCTAAAACATTATTGATTCATCGTTTAGACCGTGATACTTCAGGTATCTTGGTTTTTGGCTTGACCAAATGGGGACAAAAAACCATTTCCCGTCAATTTCAAGAACGTCAAACCTCAAAAAATTATCAAGCTATTGTCGCAGGTCATCTTAAAGGAGAAGGTACGATAGATGTACCTGTTATTTACGATCCTGAACATCCACCTTTACATATTGCCGATCCTAAGCATAACAAGCCTGCTTTAACATATTGGCATGTGCTTGAACATTTTGAAATTCAAGGACAGGCAGTCACGCGTGTCAAACTCACACCTATTACAGGCCGCTCACATCAACTTCGGGTACATATGCAATATTTGGGTCATCCTATTGTTGGGGATACTCTATACGCTGCACCAGAGCAGCAGAAGCTTATTCCAAGATTATGTTTGCATGCTGAACGTTTAAGTTTTCATCATCCACAAAGTCAGGCATTGCTGGAGTTTTATTGTCCTGTGCCTTTTTAAATTAAAAAGTTCTAATCGTTATTAAATCTGCTCACATTTTAGTGAGCTTTATGTCAAAATATATTGCTTAAAGACCTATTTTTTTGCTCAAATACTACTCAAGTTTTGGGCTTGATAATAAGTGTCCTCATTTTTAGATAAAGGTGGAAAAATTGCATCAGTTTGCTATTGGTCAGCGTTGGTTATCAGACACAGAAACAGAGCTTGGTCTAGGAGTTCTGATTGATGTTGATGAACGATCGGTTAGCATATTATTCCCGAAAAGTGATGAAACACGTGTTTATGCACGTAATAATGCACCTTTGTCGCGTATTGTTTTTAACATTAAAGATGAATTACAAGATCAAGAAGGCATCAAGTGGTTGGTGGAGTCTTTTGAAGATCGTCATGGGGTGGTTCGTTATAATGTGATTCGTACTTTAGAAGATGGTACTGAAGAACGAAAATCACTCAATGAAACTCGTTTGGGTGCGCATATTCAGTTGTCTAAACCATTAGACCGTTTGCTTGCCAGTCAGGTGGACTATAAAGAATGGTATGACTTACGTATTGAAGCGTTGCTGATGCAAGCCAATATGAAAGCTAGTCCATTACGTGGCATGGTTGGTGCGCGCGTGGGTCTGATTCCACATCAGCTTTATATCGCCCATGAAGTCGGGCAGCGTTTTGCACCGCGTGTTTTGCTTGCCGATGAAGTCGGTTTAGGTAAAACCATTGAAGCGGGGTTGATTATTCATCAGCAACTAAAAACGGGTCGTTCTGATCGTATTTTAATTTTAATGCCAGATTCACTGCAATATCAGTGGATGATTGAAATGCGCCGTCGTTTTAATCTCCAATTTTCTTTGTTTGACTTGACCCGAACAGCCTCTATTAAAGAACATGATCCCGATTTAAATCCGTTCTTAACTGAGCAATGCATAATTGCCAGTGTTGATTTAATGGTTGATCATGATGACTTGCGTGAACAAGCCCTAGATGCTGGTTTCGATCTGCTGGTGGTCGATGAAGCACATCACTTGATGTGGAGCGAAGAGCAGGGCGGAAATGACCGTTACGACTTGATTGAAGAACTTGCTGAAAAAACGCCAGGGGTGTTGTTATTGACAGCAACGCCTGAACAATTGGGTGTAGAAAGCCATTTTGCGCGTTTACGTTTGCTTGACCCACAACGCTTCAGTTCACTTGAGCGTTTCTTAGATGAAGAAGTGCAATATCATCATACTGCAAAAATTGCAGAAGTGTTGATGTCAGATTTGCCTTTAGAACCAGAACATTTAGCAGCAATTGAAAGTTTACTGGGTCATAGCATTCAAGATGTGCCAGAACAACGTTTCCGTGCGATTCATGAATTGTTAGACCGTCATGGAACAGGTCGAATTTTGTTCCGAAATACCCGTGAAGCGATTCAAGGTTTTCCAGGGCGTGACTGTCAGCCTGCTGCATTACCTGCACCAGAGCATTGGTCGAAAGATGGTAAATTACGTGAGCAAATGTGGCCTGAAGAAGCTCAGCTAGATGGGTCTTGGATGGAACACGACCCACGTGTCATGTGGCTCATGGAAATGCTCCGCACTGGCTTGAAACACAAGAAAGTCTTATTGATTGCACGTACTGGCCCAGTGGTTGAAGCTTTAGAAAATGTGTTGCGTTTACATGCGGGTATTCGTACAACTATGTTCCATGAAGGCATGAGTTTATTGGAGCGTGACCAAGCTGCTGCTTATTTTGCTGAAGATTCTTATGGTGCACAAATTTTATTATGTTCTGAAATTGGTTCCGAAGGACGTAACTTTCAGTTTGCTTCAGATTTAATTTTATTTGATTTGCCTGCAAATCCTGATGTTTTAGAACAGCGAATTGGTCGTTTAGATCGGATTGGTCAAGAAAATCGGATTCAGATTCATGTACCTTATCTAATCGGGACAGCGCAAGAACGTATGTTCCGTTGGTATAATGAAGGGTTAAATATTTTTACCAATATTTCACCAACAGCTCAAACACTGCAAGAAAACTTCCTTGTTCAATTAAAAGAATGTTTATTGGCAGATGTAGGTCAACAGTTCGAAGATTTACTCGAAGAAGTCAGTGTGCAACGTGAAGCTTTAGAAAGCGAGTTGCAAGCAGGGCGTGACCGTTTGCTTGAATACAATTCTTGCCGTCCAATTGTGGCGCAAGAAATTGTGAAAGCACTTGAAGATTATGATGACAACACCACCTTGCCGATGTTTATGAAGCGATTCATGGCATCGACCAATATTGACTTTGATGAGCAAAGTAATGGTACAGTCATTATTAAGCCAACAGACCAAATGCAAGTTCAAGGTTTATCTCTTGATGAAGAAGGGATGACCGCGACATTCTACCGTGATCAAGCACAAGTTCGTGAAGATGCACAGTATTTGACTTTAGAACATCCTTTCACTGAAAGTGTCATGGAAATGATTAATACCCAATCATTTGGTAGCACCAATGTTTCAGTTTTAAAATCTGCGGCTTTACCGCAAGGTTCAGTATTACTTGAAGTTTGGTTTAAAGTGGATGTTGTTGCTCCAAAAGCGTTAAATTTACCTTCAAGCTTACCGCAACAGTTAATTCGGGTATTACTCAGTGAAAAAGGTCAGGATTTATCAGATAAAATTGCACCTGAAATTTTAAAACCTTACTTGCATCACCTTGATGGTAATAGCTGTCGTCAAGTGGTTAAAGCGCGTCGTGATGTGATTGAACAACGTTATACTCAAGCATTAGAAATTGCGAAAACGGCTTTGCCTAACTTTAAGCAACAGGCAAAAGAGATTTACGGCAATAAGTGGCAATATGAAATTGATCGCTTAACGTATTTAAAGCAATTTAATCCAAGTATCCGTGAAGATGAAATTGCACGGTTACAAAAATTGCAGAAAGAAGGCATTGGTTTACTTGATAGCTTATCTGTCACACCAGAAGCCATTCAAGTTTTAGTGGTGGTTAAGCCGTAATTTTTCATGAGTATTTTTTAATTAAAGTCTGGTTATGAATGGATAAAAGCATCTTCGGATGCTTTTTTTTATATGCATTGATTGAAGCGGGAGATATAACTTAAAAATAAAGTCGATATAAAATTGAAAATTTCTACATCAAATGATTAAAGATGATGACTGAGTCATGAGGGTTTAATCAGGATAAATAAATAAATTAACTCTCATCGCTAGAATATTTTGATGATACATCGTCTGGAATAAAACATGATGACTCAAAATGCTCATCTACAATAGTTATATTTTAGCTTCATCCAGATGACGCGCACCCTCTAAAATCATTCGAATCATGATCATCGTTTGCTCTGCGATTTCTTTACGTTCATTTGCTGGGATATCGATGACTTTCGCTCCCATATTAAACACCAATTGGGTGATCGCTTTTGCAACCAAATTGGGGTGGTAAAGTTTGCTATGATTTAACCTTTCTAACACAATCAAATCATCTTTAAGTTCTTGTTGAAAGTAATTTAATTGACGTTCAACAGCTAATTTATAAGATGCCGATCCCGTATACGCTTCACGCAATAATAAACTTAAATTTCCTTCATCTGCATCTAACTGTGTAATAAAAACCTCAACAGAACTTCGAATAATACTATTTTGTTTGGAGGCTTTTAATCGGGCTTCAAGAAAAATTTGACGCAAGACAAGCCCAGAACGGTCAATCAATTCAATCGCGAGTTCATCAATATCTTTAAAATGCCGATAAAAACTATTGGGTGCAATTCCAGCTTCGCGAGCCACTTCGCGTAAACTTAAAGATGCAATACTTTTTTGGGGGCCAATCAAATTAAGTGCTGCTTGAAACAGTTCTTCTTTGGTAATGGTTGCTTTACGACCGACTGTACGTACGATGACTGGCTCATGAGGATGATTTTGAGCTTCAGTTTGAATCGTAATATTTTTTCTGACAGAAGAGTGGGTCATATTTTTCAAAGCATTAGAGATACTTAAACAGTATAACGGTTGCGGCTGGACTTGTGAAATGAATAAAAACAGTACAAGTGTATATACAAATATATATACATGTGTATAATAATATAAATTCAATCGCGTGGTCTTTGCTATGCATGTTTTAGAAAAAATTAAATCTCCCCTAGGTTCATTAGCTGAAAGTGTTATTGATCAGCATGCAGCTAATTTTTGGTTGCAGAAATTTAATCCGCTTTGGTCATTTAGTGAAGCACTGGGTAAAATTGTTAAAAAAGAAACACCCGCTCAGCATATGGTGAGTTTAACTATTCAGTTCAATCGTCATTTTGATGTCGGCCAAGCAGGTCAGCATCATCCTTTGTTTATCAATGTGAAAGGGATTCGATATGAGCGCAGCTATAGTCTGACGCAAATTGATGCACAACATGTTTTATTGACTGTGAAAAAAGTTGATCAGGGTAAAGTCAGTTCTTGGCTGGTAGAACAGTCTCAAGTCGGTGATGTACTTGAGTTTGGACAACCTTATGGTGATATGTTGTTACCAGAATATGCTCAACCTATGATTTTGCTGGCTGCGGGGAGTGGAATTACTCCTATGCTAAGTTTGTTGAAAGCTTTATCGAAAACACAGCGAATCACTCAAGCACCGATTCATTTGATGTATTGGGTCAGCAAGTATCATGATTTTGCTTTCAAAGCGCGCTTTGAAGCTCTAGCAGCACAGTATCCTAATTTTTCATTTCAGGTGTTTTATACCCAAGAGAGTGATGCAGGCGATCGTCTTAGTCAGCAACATGTAGCTTTAGTATCTGATATTGAAAGTAGTGTGGTGTATGCTTGTGGGCCATCGGGATTTGTAACTCAGGCCGAGCAATTATTTACTCATGCACACAGCTTTAAAAGTGAAGCTTTTAGCATGACTCCAGTTGAAAATTCTGAGCTTGGTTTTGTCAATATCACCTTATTGAAATCCAAAAAAATACTGACCATTCCAAAAGGTCAATCTATTTTAACCAGTCTTGAACAGCAAAATATTAAACCGACCCATGGTTGTCGAATGGGAATTTGTAATAAATGTGTTTGTTCTAAAGCTGAAGGATCGACCAAAAACTTGGTCAACGGTAGCCGAAACTCAGAACCCGGCAATATGCTGAAAATCTGCGTGAATTCTGCACAATCTGATCTTGTTATTGATTTATAAGTGAGTCCAATACGATGAATATGCCCGTTAAAATGCAATATTTTAAAAATCCAAAAAATGTTGAACTCACTGCTTCTCAATTAGACAATTTGGCGCGTGAGTTGGATGCAATTAAGCAAGAACAATTAGATGATATTGGCGAAAAAGATGCAAAATACATTCGCCGTGTTTATTCAACTGTTCGCTACAGCTCGATTGCTGGTCGTGCTTGTTTATTTGCAGGTTGGTTTCCGCCAGCATGGGTGTTAGGCACAGGTTTACTTAGCTTTGCCAAAATTATGGAAAATATGGAGTTGGGTCATAATGTCATGCACGGTCAATATGACTGGATGAATGATCCAAAATTCAATGGTTCAACCTACGACTGGGATATTGTGGGGACAGCCGATGACTGGCGTCAAACCCATAACTATCGACATCATACCTATACCAATATTAAAGGGATGGATGATGATATTGGATATGGTTTACTTCGCCTTTTTCCAGAGCAGCGTTGGAAACCAGGTTTCCTGTTGCAACCGCTTTATGCCATTCCATTTTGTTTGTTATTCCAATGGGGCGTAGCTGTTCAAAATTTGGAAATTGGTAAGGTTTGGTTTGGACGTAAAAGTAAGCAAGAGCTTAAGGAACAATGGAAACCATTACAGAAGAAAATTACCAAGCAATTGTTTAAAGATTATGTATTTTTCCCTTTAATTGCAGGTCCAGCAGCATTGCCTGTATTGGCGGGTAATTTTGTGGCAAATGGTATTCGTAATATTTGGACTTTTAGTATTATTTTCTGTGGACACTTCACTAAAGATGTTGAGGTTTTTCCAAAAACTGTACTTGAAAATGAAAGTCGTGGTCATTGGTATATGCGTCAAATCCGTGGTTCTTCTAACTTAACAGGTTCAGAAGCTTTCCATATTTTGACTGGACATTTAAGTCATCAGATTGAACATCATTTATTTCCTGATATTCCGGCGCGTCGTTATCGTAAAATGGCACCAAAAGTACAAGCAGTATGTGAAAAATATGGTTTGAACTATAACAATGCCAGTTTAGTTAAGCAGTATGGTAGTGTACTTAAACGGATTGTAAAGTTTGCTTTCCCATTTAAAAAGTAACTGCTCATTAGATGAAAACAAACGAAAAACCACTTTAAATGAAGTGGTTTTTTATACGATTAATATTGGATAGATGCTCTGAGTGTTTTAATTAGATTTAAATAATTCTGAGTGTTACGCGATTTATTATATTTAATTTTGCATAATTCGAGTTTTGGTTTGAAGCATTTAAAGGAAATAAGCAAATTGGGGATGTTGAGGTGTTGGATTTTCACTAAAGCAAATATTGATATCTTTCAAGCATTTCATGGGAATCAATAAGTTTATATTCTATTTATGATTCATAGTTTGATGATCGATGATAAACAGCGAATCTAAAATCTTAGAAATCGCTTTGAATAACCATTATCCTTATTTAAATAGTCATTCATGTTTCTATAATTTTATTTAGCACAGCGTAAACATTATAAATATTAAATTGCAATTTGAATATTTGGAGAGAGTGGTGGAAGTGTTTTATTAACGCCCATCATATAAGGATAATCGGCAAGTGCAAGCATTTCATGATCTTCAACACTATTGCCATAGGCGTAAATTACAGCATAATCATCCAAATTGTATTGGTCTAAAATACGCTGTTTTTTTTGTTCAGAACTACAGTCTGGAGTGGTGTATTGCCCTGTGTAAAGCTGATTGATTTTTTCGGTTTCAGTACAAATCAAATCAATTTCTAATAACTCACAAACTGATTTTAAATAAACATCAATTGATGCTGAAACCAGTACTACATCATCACCTAAAGCTTGATGCTGTTTTAATTGTTTCAATAGTGCAGGATTTAATTGCGACATCAAACTACTGGCATATTGTTGTGCAAGTTGTTGAAGTTGTAAAGCATCCGCATTGCTAAACATGGCACGAAATAATTTAGAACGCATTGCATGCGCGGGATAAGCTTTTAAATAATAAGCCTGTATCCACGGTAAAATTTTAATCGTTTTTTTGACAATATGACGTTTCGAGAGCGCATGAAAAATAAAACCTGTGAAACTATCCTTGCTACACAGAGTTCCATCAAAATCGAAGAGCGCTAGATTTTTATTCTTTTTGCTCGTTGCATACATGATTGATATCTTCCATTTACCCGTGTTGCAAACCAGTTGGTGTTATAGTCGCGGCTGAGTTTAGGTCCCGAAATGACGACTTCAGGCATCATAGCATAAATTGGCTCTTTGCCAGTTTTCTCTTGATAGAGTTTAGCTACAGCGCGGTAGGTAGCTGTATCTTCAAATTTTTTCTCTTTTTCTTTTTTTAAGTCGGTACGAATTTGTCGTGGTGTAACCAAAATATTATGACTGGCAAATACACTAATCAGTTCACGTTCAGATTGGCTGCTGGCAGAACGAATAGAACCTTCTTTGTTATAGAGTAACAAATCACCATCTAAATCCAGTTCAGCCACTGTTAAATCATTCAACATACTTTGAAAAGCCGCATTACGACTAGAGTACATACCCGAATTATAATCGGCAAAACGATAAATCGCTTTATCATATTCGGCTGAGTACATCATTAAACGATGAATACCATAATATAAGCCACCATACTGGCTATACAAATCAGTACGTAACTCGGCAACATTGCCACCTTGACGTTTATGTTCTTTAGCATAGCCAATATGGACTTGCATTGAACCTAAAGTAGTGACTGGATTCAATTTTTCAGCCAGATCTTGTCCCACCATTTTGGCAGCACCTGTCAGCACACTGACATGGTAATGTTTAGACATATAGTCAAAAATTTCACGATAAAGTTCATCCAGTTGACGCTCTGTTTTAACGCGGCGCATCTGACTTAAATAATTATCTGCGGGACTGGGTTGATTTTTTAAAACATCTTGAAAGTATCCTGCAACTGTGCCGCCAATTGCATCACCTAATTTATCTTTAAATTTTTCGTCTAAGCGGTCTTGAACTTCTTTAACTGCCTTTTCACCTAAGCCTGCCACTTGAGGGTCAGCAATAAAATTAGATTCTTGGTCAACCACAGCGACAATACTGCAAATATTTTCTTTACTCTGAGGAATGCCCAATTGTTCGGTAATATCAAAAATATCATCTGCCCAAGCGCTGCGATCATTCACGCGCGGTGGAAGAATACGCTTAATCTGGTCTGATTCTAATGTCGGCTCATTATTTTTTGACCACCAAGAACGATCTCCGCAAGCCACTAGACTTAGAGATAAAACCAGTATACTCAATGGTTTAAAATACGATGTAATAACAAGTCTGTTCTTCATAGCGACGAAAAAATATTCCAAGAGGATAAGCCAAAACCGCAGATGCAGTATACTATGTTGCTCAAAAAAGTGATGAATTTATATGTATATTGCTCGGTATCAAATGTCAAATAAATTAGCCGATACTCATTGATACAACATAATCGAAAAAATTTAGTGAATAAAGAGGGTGACTACAGGTTAACCCTGTAAAGGCAATATTAGATATTGAGATAGTAGTCGACGCAGTGTAATTAAATTGCTGCGTTAAATAAGAGATTCATCGAAAGTTGGGTTTTTTATAACGCTCGTCTTTATTCGCGTTGTTATTTAACTGAAATTAACCCCACCAGATTCACAGAACAACCAAAACTCAGTCAGCGTTCGGGTTAGAGCTACAATTTTATAGTTTAAGTATTCTCCTTAGTTTTGTTTAATTGAATATTAAGTCAATCGAGCAGGCTATGAAAATTGTTAGTTTAAGCCTTTTGGGTATCTTGTTTACCGGGTGCAATAGTACTGCGGTTGAAACACCACAACACACAAGCGCATGTAAAAATTATTATGCTATGAGGTCTGCTCCGATTGCGCCACATGCATTAGAGGATCTTAGCCTGAAGTGTCAGGAATCAAATCAGATTAAATAGACGATATGAATAGTATTAAGGCTCAGTCGTTTGATTGGGCTTTTTTAACACTTACACTTTATAAAATAAAAGTATGATTTTTTAGGCTTGAGTTCAATCCAAATGCCAAATATTAATTTAAAAAAACTAGATAAACATTATTGGTGATGTGGTTTCGAAAAAATTCAATAACTGAAAAATATTAATAGGTTATAAGGTATATGGTGAACTAATGAAAGATCGCACATTCTTTGAAAAAGTGGTTGGTTCAGCTATGGAACGGAGTAAGCTAAAATATAAGAATATTAAAATTAGAGTCACTCAGGATGATAATCAGCTTGAGGTAAACTGACTATAGAAAATTAACAGCTTCAGAATTTGTAAGTAGGTTTATTCATTGATTGAAAAAACCAGTGATTTGCTGTGTGAACTTACTAAAGTCATGCAGTAAGTGGTTATTTTATAAATAAAGTTTGCTTTATTACTCCCTAGAGCGTATAAAGCTAACTCGTTGATGCGGGATGGAGCAGTCTGGTAGCTCGTCGGGCTCATAACCCGAAGGTCGTTGGTTCAAATCCAGCTCCCGCTACCAACGAAAAAGATTCAAAGTTTATATACTCACCTTCCAATAAGGTGAGTATTTTTTTGTCTATTTTAAATGGCTCGAATTCAATTCTGTTAAAACCATAAAAAGCCATTTACCTTGCTGAGGAGAGTCATATGCTCCAATTCTTATTTTGTTTGTTCGGCTATCATGGTGTGGCTGAGGTTGAATATCCTCTTACTGATCAAGAAATAAATGTTTGTCGGGATTGCTTAAAACAGATGAATTAAAATTTATTTATTCATCATAGTGAAATAATTTGAACTTATATTCAGTGCAAATAAAGATGTACTGAATAATTAGAGATAAAACGTTAATTTAACCTGTTTACTTTGGGAGAGGTAAACAGGTTTTTTATTGAAAAATAATATTCCTCGTAGCCGAAGTTATTTGGGCACAAAAAAACCCGACCATAAATGTAGCAAGTTTTTTTTCTTATTTGTGTTAGTAAGGACACAGTACAAGTAAAACGCAATATTGAAAAATACCAAGCTGAAATCATGAAATGGTAAACATTATTACGTAGATTGATGTTACTTATTGAAGTGATGCTGGTTGATAAGAAGATTCATCAATTAAAAAAATAGGCTAAGCATTTAAGAAAGATGTCGCATCTATGAATGCACATGGTATTAGGTGTAATAAACTGCTATAGCTGTAACCTTCTAAATAAAAATAGAGAATTTTATGAGAATTGGATTTATAGGGGGGATAGAATCTGGAAAATCTAGAGTAAGTGTGGCCGTAGATCCTTGTTCCAGAGATTTGAAATGGGAGGTGAGGTGTGGAAAGCCATCTCAACTTAAGTTCATAAGTGGTGGATTTGAAAATACTATTAATATTCCAGTTTCGAAAGATACTGATAGATATAACTTAATGATTCTTAAAAAGAGCGGAGAGATGAAATTTTTTTACGTTCTTAAGGGATTAGAAAAAGCATTAATTCAGAAAAAAATGAATGAGTATTGGTTTAACTCGGATATTCTCGGTTACGATTTTGATTAATTAAAACCACTTTTTAGGTGGTTTTTTTATGGGTAAATCATGATCATTTTGCTAAGTTTTAGATGAGATTTACTTATCATATTACAATACATAAAAACCCAATCAATTTGCATGTTGGAGCGGTTTTCCTTTTTTATTCATGATCTTATGACAGCTTATGTATAAGCTAAAAAAGTTTTACAATTTTATTGTGATCAACTTAAGATATACCAAGATTCAAGTCGTTCGGATTTAAAACATTCTAAATGGATGAGAACATAATTGTGCTTAAAGAGCGCATTAAAAATTATATACGGTGCTGCATGCATGCAGTTAAATGAAATACGATCAGACATAACAAATAGAATAAATGAAGAAAAGACCATCTAACAAGATGGGCTTTTTTTAATCAAAAATTATTTACTTACAGGCTCTTTTTTGTCTAAATCTTGTTTTTGATCATCTTGCTCTTTAATAGGTGCTTTCTCATCTTGAGCAGGCTTTTGAGGTTGATCATTTGAATGTGGAGTAGGATTATTTGTAGTTGCGTGAGTTGAAAACTGAATAAAAGAAGCTTTTTTAGTAGTATTTGTATGAACGAACATAATTTTCTCAATTCTTATTGCCGAAGATTCGACCTGTGTAGGATGACCTATTAAAAGCATTTACAATGGGATGATTTAGAGATGCAAGTGTAGATATATGTAGAATTTAAATGTTTATATCTTATTTATATTTCAAAGTTTTTTAAAAATATCTGTGCTAGATTGATCTGTATCATTATTTAAGTAATCAGTATATTTAATTTATATCGTCTCGATACATAACTGATACAAGCGATGTAGACACCCAAAATATATATGTTACTTATATTCACTTCATGGGTTTCAAGGTGAAATTACAATGAATACCAATACCGCAGAATCAATAGAACAAATTTATAACTTTTTAAAAGAAGATGAATCATTTTCTTCAAGACAACAGTTTGATAAAATTGAAAGACTTCTACAAGAACTGCATACACAGGGTGAGCATGGCTTTTTAGCTGAAAAGCCTTATAAGTTTAAGTTTCATTTTAATGGGAATTACATTGGTTTTAATGCTGGAGATGCTCCTAGGTTTGGAGAAAAGAGAGCATTTTTAAACTGGTTGCTTAAAAAGCTAAAAAATATGAGAACAAACGATATTTTATGATAAGCCTTCTTCGGGAGGTTGTTTTGTGGTGTTATTTATCGACGAAAATTTTTTTGGAAAACCAAGAAACGTTCAATTCAAACTAAAGCATGCACTGAGCTGGGTGAGAAAGATGATCAGGAGCAATTAGAACAAACACGCTTTAGTTGATAAATGTATTGAGTTAAGGAGCAGATAATAGATCCAGTACTAACTCAGATGGTCTACATAATTTAATACCAAGATCCGTCACTACAAATGGGCGATTGATTAAAATCGGATATTCAAGCATAAAACTAATCAACTGATCATCACTCCAATGTTCTTGTGCTAATTCCAGTTTCTCATAAGGTTCAACATTTTTACGCATGGCTTCACGCACAGAAAGCCCTGATTTTTCAATTAAAGTCATTAATTCTGCTTTATTTGGTGGCGTTTTCAAATATTCAATCACTTTAGGTTCTTGCCCTGTATTTCGGATAAGTTCGAGCGTATTTCTAGAAGTTCCACAAGCAGGATTGTGATAAATTTTAATCTTTTGTGACATGACTTTTCTCAGTGCAAAAACAATATTGCATTTATATATGGTTATGCGTATATTCGCAATGGTGAATATAGTGGGTTATAAGAAAATGAATCAAACCGATTTCTTTAAGTGTCTTTCTGACGCAACGCGTTTAGACATTTTAAAGTTAGTGATGGCCAAACAAAATGTTTGCGTATGTGAACTGACAGAACAGTTGCAACTTAGCCAACCGAAGATTTCTCGTCATTTGGCCTTACTTCGAAATCTTTCTATTCTGCTTGATCAAAGACAAGGGCAATGGGTGTATTACCGTTTGAATCCCAATCTGCCTGAATGGGCAAATGAGGTTTTAAACATTATCTCAAATCAAAATGACGACATCATGAACAATCCTCTTGTTCATTCTTCAATTTCAGTGCATTGCGAGTAATACTGATGAAATTTTTATTTTTATGTACGGGTAACAGTTGTCGTAGCATTCTTTCAGAAGTGTTATTCAATAGCCGTGCGCCTGAAGGCTGGAAAGCTTACAGCGCTGGTAGTCAACCGTCAGGTCAGGTTCACCCACTCACCATAGAAACTTTGCAGAACTTACGTTTATCTACCGATGGCTTATCGAGTAAGACCATTGATGACTGTGAACAGTATCAACCTGATGTGGTCATTACTGTGTGTGATTCGGCAGCTCAAGAAGCTTGCCCACTTTATTTGGGGGGTGCGATTAAGGCACATTGGGGCTTGTCTGATCCATCTCACTTAGATCTGCCTGAAGAAGAAAAGCTCAACGCTTTTTTAGTCACGGTTGATCATATTAATAAACGTTTGGATGCTTTATTTGCATTGGATGTAAACATACTTTCTCGTTCTGAGTTGATTGCAGAAATCAATAAAATTTCAAATATTGAGTAAGATTATGTCTGCTTCTAAAATGTCATTTTTAGATAAAAACCTAACCCTATGGATTTTCATTGCAATGGCATTCGGTGTGGGGATTGGGGTGTTCTTTCCCCAAGCATCGGTTGCCTTGGACAAAATGAGCATTGATTCAGTCAATATCCCAATTGCCATTGGTTTGATTTTGATGATGTATCCACCACTGGCCAAGGTGGACTATGCAACATTGCCACAAGTTTTTAAGGATAAACGAACGCTCACCTTATCCTTGGTGCAAAACTGGCTCATTGCGCCTTGTTTAATGTTTGCTTTAGCCATCATTTTTTTACAGTCCTATCCTGAATATATGACCGGTGTCATTCTGATTGGATTGGCTCGATGTATTGCCATGGTCTTGGTCTGGAATGGTTTGGCCTGTGGTGATAATCAGTATGTTGCAGGTTTAGTCGCATTTAACAGTATTTTCCAAATCCTATTCTTTAGTACCTATGCTTGGCTATTTTTGACCTTTTTACCGCCTTATTTTGGTGTAGAAGCACAAGTTATTAATGTCAGCTTTTGGACCATTACCCATGCAGTTTTGATTTATTTAGGGATTCCCTTTTTAATGGGTTTTTTAACTCGGTTTATTCTTGTGAAACAAAAAGGGTTGCTTTGGTATCAAAGCAAATTTATTCCTAAAATTAGCCCACTAAGTCTACTTGCCCTGTTATTTACCATCGTGGCTATGTTTAGCCTGAAAGGTGGTGAAGTGGTCAGTTTGCCACTCGATGTACTCAGAATTGCCATTCCTTTGACCATTTACTTTGTGCTGATGTTTTTTATTAGCTTCTTTATGAGTAAATGGATGGGAAATGATTATCCTAAAACTGCTGCCATATCATTTACTGCGGCAGGGAATAATTTTGAATTGGCTTTAGCCGTTGCTATTGCAACCTTTGGATTAGCATCACCTGTTGCTTTTACAACGGTCATTGGGCCACTGGTTGAAGTTCCCGTACTCATTGCTTTAGTAAGTGTGTCACTCTGGCTTCGAAAAAAAGTTTTTAAAGAGATATAACGCTATGATTCTCCCAAATATAGATTTAAATCTTCTTGAACCACCAACTCTAGACAAAGTTCAAGCCAAAGTGCTTGATCATGCACCACGTATTTTATTGCTTTACGGTTCAAACCGAGAGCGCTCATACAGTAGACTTGCGGTGATGGAAGCAGGACGTATCTTGGAATATTTTGGCGCTGAAGTAAAAATCTTCCATCCAAAGGGATTACCTTTGCCTGAAGATGCGGATACTGAACATCCTAAAGTCAAAGAGTTGCATGATTTACTCGCTTGGGCAGAAGGAATGGTGTGGTGCTCGCCTGAGCGTCATGGCTCCATGAGTTCTATTTTTAAATCGCAAATTGACTGGATACCATTGGCGGGTGGTGCAATTCGTGCAACTCAAGGAAAGACTTTGGCCTTGATGCAGGTCAGTGGTGGCTCGCAGTCATTTAATAGCTTAAACCAGATGCGTATTTTAGGTCGTTGGATGCGCATGATCACCATTCCCAACCAATCTTCTATTCCCAAAGCATTTCTAGAGTTTGAGGAAGATGGACGTATGAAGCCATCTTCTTACTACACAAGAATTGTGGATGTGATGGAAGAGCTGTATAAATTTACGCTGTTAACTAGAGGACAATCAGATTATTTAACTGATCGTTATTCTGAGCGAGTTGAAAGTGCAGAAGAGCTATCGAAACGTGTAAATCAAAAGAGTATTTAGTTTTTCTAAAATTAACATAATACACCTTATACCAAATCATTTTTATTCAGTGTTTTAGCTAAAATGTGGAATTTAACGGATAATACTTATTGATGTTGAAGTAATTTTCTTTAATTAAATTTAACATCTAGCTTGATCGTTGATTAATGGCTGATATATCCAACTTATCTCAACAAAAATAATATAGCATTAAGTTTGGGTGTAACATCACGCTAAAAACTACAGTATAAAATTATGATCTCAAAACAATTTAAAATCGTTAATGCCGTGTTAGCCGTACTCGGTATAGCAGCTTTTATTTATTTTCAGCAAGCGATGAGAGTAGAGGAAATGGGCGGTTATAAGCAGGGCACAGAGCAATATAATGGTTATCGTTATGCACAAGACAATCGATTGAAATCAGTGGGTCAGTGTGAGGATGATTCTGAAATTAATATTAATAAAGATTTTCTAGAAGGCTGTAAAACATATTTTGAGCATCAAGAAGATGCTCTTAAATGAGGGTTTTAGGTAATAATTGTTAACTTAATCTAAATAGTTTTGATAGGGATCAAGTGTTTATATTTATCCAACTTACATAGACGCAACTGGATACACCTAAAATGGAGAATTATAAATACAAGGGTGTAGATTGATAAGCCTGCTATGTCTATAGCATGTATTAAAATCAAAGATCAAAGGATGGAAATCGAAATGGCTAATCAACAACCGAACCAACAGAATCAGCAATCTGATTCTCAGAAACAACCAAACCAACAAAATGATCAGAAACACCAGCAACAACAATCTGATCAAAAAAAACAACCAAACGAACAACCTGAAAACCCGCAGAAACAACAGAAGTAATCCTGACTATTAAAAAAAACCTCAAGTTTTGGCTTGAGGTTTTTTTATTGTTGATTTTAAGATTTGTCTTGTATCGAGAGTAAATCAATATATTTTTTACTTCAGTCAACGATCTATTTAATATTAGAATTTGATTTTATTTTCACTCATAATATATTTAGATACATCATAACTGTATCTAATGGGTGGTTATAAGTCCATGCTGAGTTTGTCATCAATCTTGATGACAAAAAAGGAATACCGTTATGACTCAGTCTCAACAACAACCTGATTCAGGTCAAGAGAATCAATCTCAACAGCAGCAGCAGCCACAACAACCTGATCAACAAAAGCCAAATCAAGATAATCAACAAAATACACAAAAAGAATCTGAGCAAAAAGATTCAGATAAAAAATAACAATAAAGTTTATTTTATCTAATATATAAAAATTAAAGGGGCTTAGGTTCCTTTAATTATATGGTGATTTAGAATGAACAGAAAACTTATACAAGTACATAAAATGTTTGAAGAGTTTAGATTGTTGCCCAAGGTTATGTACATTGGTGAATATGACAATAATTGTAATTTAATTAATGTATACAACCAACTACAAGAGAAATTAACCAGAATATTTGGAACATCTCAATGGATTCTGCCTTCCACAAATGAAGTGTTTTATATAGATGAATATAATAATTTTCAAATAAATTTTGATAAAGGTGGGGAGCTAATATGATACATCCTCAAGTTCTAGTTACATTTTATAAACTCACTGATCCAAATAATCAAAAAGGAGCTTGGGCTAATTATGATGAAAATGGAAATTTTATAAATATTACGAATGATTGTGGAAAAGAGTTAAAGTTGTTGGACGCTAATCGTGTCTGTATAGATGATGAATTTTGGGTTTGGAAAATAGACACTAAATAAAAGAAATTAATTTAGTGTTCTTTGGGGGAGGTTCTCATGAATCTAACTGAATTTTACTTAACAATGAATCAGAAATATCGAGAAGATATGTTGATTCAAGATCATGAACAAAATAAAAATGATCTTGAGCATAAGTGATTTTAATTTTTAAAATATAAAATTTTTGTTTCTCTGTTCTTTTCAATGGATTATCTTTTTATCGATCACTAAGGTCTGAAAAATCTTATCGTGTTAATGAATAGATATTTTTCTCTGAAATCTCTAAACTAGCGATGTGATTGAGTGCCCCAGTTTTTGTTCACGCAAAACTATCCACCTCATCAGGGTATCATTTAATACATTCAGCTAATGTCGCCTGCTTAATTTCTTCTTTAAGATTAAGCATCTTATCTGGATTTAATTCAATTTCAGCTTCAGTACGCTTAACGAATTCGTTTGCTCGTAATTTTTTGTTGAAGTTTTGACACCTTAGAATCTGGATAACCTTCTCGCTGAACACGCACCTGAGTACGATAACGTATAGTTCCATCTTTTAATTGGTGTTTAGTAACCGTACTCATATCATTTGCATCTTGAATTTTCATGGTGCAAACAGGGTGTAATAATAGGGTACTAGAAGTCAATAAGAGGCGATTCAAAGAAGTTGAACGAGGTTAAAGAAATTGAGTCAAAACAATGTAATTAAAGAATTGTTTGATAAACCAATAGGTAACAAGATTTGGGTCGCTCCGATGGCAGGCGTTACGGACCGTCCATTTCGCTCATTATGTAAATATTTTGGTGCAGGACATGCCGTCAGTGAAATGATGACTTCAGACCAAACGTTACGTATGAGCAAAAAAAGTTTATATCGTGCCAATTTTGATGGTGAAATTGCCCCTATTTCTGCACAAATTGCAGGATCAGACCCGCTCGATCTTGCAGAAGCTGCGCGCTATCAAGTGGCAAATGGAGCACAAATTGTCGATATTAATATGGGGTGTCCAGCCCGAAAAGTTTGTAATAAATTAGCTGGTTCTGCACTGTTAAAAGATGAAGATTTGGTGGCGCGTATTTTAGATACTGTCGTGGCTGCAGTCGATGTTCCCGTCACCTTAAAAACCCGTTTGGGGTATTTAAATGGTGATGAAAATATTTTACGTGTTGCTCAACGTGCTGAGGATGCAGGCATCGCTGCATTGGCTCTACACGGCCGTACCCGTGAAGATATGTATTTAAATACTGCACGCTATAGTCTGATTAGAGACGTGAAGCAAATGCTCAGCATTCCAGTGATTGCCAATGGTGATATTGATAGCCCTGAGAAAGCTAAATATGTACTGGACTATACAGGTGCAGATGGCATCATGATTGGTCGTGCTGCCCAAGGTCGTCCTTGGATTTTTCGTGAAATTTCTCACTACTTGGAGACAGGGCAGCATTTGGCTGCACCCAATATTCAGGAAGTAAAAGATGTGCTGTTAGGACATTTATCAGAACTCTACACATTTTATGGCGAATATTCGGGTTGTCGAATTTCACGAAAACATATTGCGTGGTATACCAAAGGCTTACGTTCAAGCAATGAGTTTCGTCAAAACATGTATAAAGTGGAAAGTACGAATGCACAGTTTAAGGTGGTTGAAGATTATTTTAATCAACTGCTGATGTATGGCGACATTATGAGTGATGTACAGGTCGAACAGGTTAATTTACTCGAAACTTAATGAGTTTTAATCTTTCATTAAAATGCTGCATAACCTATTCAATTCTTTTTTCAATTTAAAAATTTTAAATGATCATATTTCAAGACTCCATCGGGACAGTTATAAAAGATACCCGTCCTAGATGTGTTCTACTGTTATTTTCATTAAATTTGATAAATCTATTTTTTAAATCCTCTATTCACTATCAATACCTCTTTTTATCTTTTTAAATAACGAACAACTTCGATTGGAACGAGTATGAGCTTAAGTTTGGCTCATTTCTAATACCAGTTGATTAATTAAGTCAGCAGCTTCCATTTCGCGAATGTGTGCCACATTGCTTCCCGCCCAAAATGCACCAAAACCATCATCACCTTGTGCTATTGCTGCATTATTCAATTGTTTGCCCAAATCATAACAGTAAGGATAAGTCGCCACTTCAGGTCGTTCTGGTCGGTCGACTTGAGTGTGCCAATGATTAATTAAACCACGTGCAGGACGACCTGAAATGCTTGCACTCACTTGAGTAATCGGTTTGTTAAACAAGGCTTTTCGATAGGCTGCATTGGCGTTTGAACTTTTACATTGCACAAAAGCTGTTCCAAGTTGAACGGCTTCTGCACCTAAATTGATTAGCGCTTGTGCATGCTGCCCATTCATGATTCCACCCGCTGCGATAATCGGCAGATGGCAATATTGTTTGAACAATTGAATTAAATCTGATGTTTTGACTGCACTATCGAAATGATTGTTAAAAATACCACGGTGACCACCCGCTTCAATGCCTTGAGCAATGATGATATCAATCCCTGCGGCTTCAATTGCAAGTGCTTCCGCCAGATTAGTAGCGGAAGCCAGAGTAATAATATCAGCAGCTTTTAAAGCTTGAATTTGGTGAGAGTGTGGAATACCAAAATGAAAACTGACAGCTTTCGGACGTGTTTCCAAAACGAGTTGTAAGTAATCGTCATGATCTAAAAAACTGGGATAGATACACTTTAATTCAGTGGGTACAGTAGCGTGATATTTCTCAAAATATGGGGTCAAATACTGAATCCACTGTGCTGAAACTTGAGGATCTAATGGCAAGCTTTGATGGCAAAAGAAATTGACTTGAAAAGGTCGATAAGTTAGCGCTTGTGTGGCTAAAATTTGTTGACGTGCATCTTCAACAGTATTGGCCCCCAGCCCAAGTGAACCTAAACCTCCTTGATTAGACACTTCAGCCGCAAGCTTCGGTGTGGAAACACCTGCCATTGGAGCAAGCAAAATAGGATGTTTAATCTCAAGTCTTTCTAATAAAGTCATAGGGCTCTCCTCATGGATATTACTTTGCCCAAGCCTTAAACATTAAGCAAATAATATTCGTCATTTTAATAGGAAATAAAAGGATGTTTTCAGCATGAAATAAAAAATACAACGTCATTCTCTGTCGCAGAATAGATGAGTGAACACTTCAACGCTGCATTAAAATTTATACTGTATTTTTTATTGATGAGTGTGACTGACTCATGTCTGAACGTATCCGTGAAAAACTGCAAATTTTAGCCGATGCTGCCAAGTATGATGTATCGTGCTCATCCAGTGGTAGCAACCGAAAAAATAAAGACAAAGGCTTGGGCAATACAGGATCAGGTATTTGTCACAGCTATACGGAAGATGGCCGCTGTGTATCCTTATTAAAAATTCTACTTTCGAATGTCTGTATTTTTGACTGTTCTTATTGTGTCTCTAGACGTTCCAACGACGTAAAACGAGCGGCTTTTACTGTACAAGAAGTGGTCGATTTAACCATGAATTTCTATCGACGTAATTATATTGAAGGCTTATTTTTAAGTTCTGGTATTTTTAAATCAGCAGATTTCACCATGGAACGTATGTTGCAAGTGGTAAAAAAATTACGCCTAGAAGAAAATTTTAATGGCTATATTCACCTAAAAACCATACCAGGTGCTTCACAAGAAATGATTACTGAAGCGGGTTTATATGTAGACCGTATGAGTATTAATTTAGAAATGCCGACTGAAGCAGGATTACAAAAGTTTGCGCCTGAAAAAAGTCATGCAGAAGTACAAAAAGACTTAGGAATTGTGCGCGATCGTTTAATCCAATTCAAAGATGAGCGCAAGCTGATCCGTTCCGTCCCTAAATTCGTTCCAGCAGGGCAGACCACACAAATGGTGGTTGGGGCACACAGTGAGACTGATCAAGATATTATTTTAATGGCAGCTCGTCATTATAAAGAATTTAATCTGAAACGGGTGTATTACTCAGGCTATATCCCAATTAATGAAGAAGAAAAAGCCTTACCCGCAGTTGGATCTGCACCGCCGTTATTGAGAGAAAACCGGTTGTATCAAAGTGACTGGCTGATGCGTTTCTATGGTTTTGATGCAACAGAATTGGTCGATGAAAAGCATCCCAATTTAGATTTAGATGTAGATCCTAAATTGAGTTGGGCGCTGCGTCATCCAGAGCAATTTCCAATAGATTTAAACAGTGCCGATTATCGAATGATTTTACGTGTGCCTGGAATTGGTGTGCGATCTGCGAAAAAAATTGTACAGGCACGACGATTCGGAAAAATCCATATCGATCAATTAAAACGTATTGGTGTGGCATATAATCGTGCGCAGCATTTTATTCGATGTGCTGACACGCCAAAATTTATTAAGGATCAATTACCGAGCCAAATCCGTCATCAAATTTTACAGTCGGGGCAGTCAAAATATACTCAGCAACTTTCTCCGCAATTGGGTTTTGGTTTCTGATGGTGATCTATTGTTTTGATGGCAGTATGACAGGCTTATTAAGTTGCGTATTTCGTGCATTTCAATTTCAGGATTTTCAAGCGACCATTACTAGTGATGTGCATGCCCAAAATGGTCTATTTGATGATTTTATCCAAGTGTCTTCAAACGATGAGCACGCCCAGCGTGTTTGGCAAGGGCTTAAGCAAAAAACCTCTGCTCAGAGCCAGCGTAATTTTTACTCTACTTTTCTTTCAGAAAATCAAAATGCTTATCAGCATCTATTTAACTATTGTCTATACATTTTTCAGCACGCCTATAAAGTTGATGAAAATTATGGTCATCCTGATGTGTTGGCCTTGGCGCAGTGGGCCAAGCAAGTCGGGCGTGAAAAACATCGTATGGAAGCGTTTGTTCGCTTTAAAAAATGCCAGAATGGTTTGTTTCTAAGTTTGGTTCGACCAGATTTTAATGTTTTGCCATTAATTGAGCGGCATTTTAAAGCACGCTATCAAGATCAAAGATGGTTAATTTATGATGAAAAGCGTAAATATGGAATTTATTATGATTTACAAAAAATCCATCAAATTGAAATGAATGCTACTGAGGTGGATACCAAGTTAGCTAGCGGTTTTAGCCAATCTTTTACTGTAAAACTAGATGAACAAGAATTACTCTATGATCAACTGTGGAAAGATTATTTCCGTAGTGTCAATATTGAAGCACGCCAAAATATGAAGCTGCATATTCAATACGTACCGAAGCGTTATTGGCGCTATATGAATGAGAAGTCAATTTAGGAAAAAAATTCAGGCATACTAAGGTAGTTTAGTGTGACAGATAGGGTATGTATGATAAAGCCGTTCATTTTAGCGACTTTTATGTCAAGTTTGATTCTTTCAGCGTGTTCATCCTCAGAACAAAATAAAATACAGATTCATCCTGAGGATTATAAAGTTGAAAATGTGGTGCAGTTAGAACAGCGATTTGAAACTTTAAATCAGCAATTATCACGCGATTATCAGAATTTTAAGAAAAATAACGCGATTGCTTTCTCAGATCAGTCCATATTTGATGTTCAACAGCTTCAAACTTTAGATTTACATGCGGTAAGTCGTACGTCATTAAAACCAGTCAAGCAAGCGTATTGTAAAATGATGAATGACTATTTTGTGCAGATGTATTATTTAGGTCATCAAAATATAAGTTTATTGTCACAGACGCAATGGCCAAAGATAAAAAACCAAGACTTGATCAAAGATTTTAGCAGTGCAGATCAGTTTTACGATTTTATTTTAAACCGTTATACCCATTATCGTCAGGCACAAGAAATTATGGGCTTCGGCTGTAATTTGAAACAAGCTTTACAAGAAAATTAATAGGCTAGTTCATAAAAGCCCATCATTGGATGGGCTTTTTATTTTGAAAATCAGACTTAACAGCCTGTTAATTTCTCAGGTTGAGGACGTTCGTTAGGGAAGAACATTGGACGGAGTTTGACGCCAATTCCATTACCAATAAACGCAAAAATGAGCCATAACCAACCATGTAAACTGCCCGACGCGATACCACTGAAATATGCACCAATATTACAACCGTATGCCAAACGTGCGCCGTAACCCAGTAATAGTCCACCAACAACAGCAGCAATTATTGAACGTTTTGGAATATTCAAATTCGGTGCAAATTTACCTGCAAGACTAGCTGCCAGTAAAGCACCCAGCATAATACCGAAATTCATCATAGAGGTGATATCGAACCAGAGTGACTCAGCTAAGGCTTTAGCGTTACTAGGTTGTTGCCAATAGGCCCAAGAAGCGACATCGACACCCACCAAACTTGCAGATTTTGCTGCCCAAACGGCAAGTGCTGAAGTCACTCCCCATGGTCGGCCGGCTAAAGCCAAAGTTGCGAAATTTAATAAGGTTAAAATAATTCCGCCCCAAATCAGTGGCCATGGACCACGTAAAAAGCGTTTGAAACCTTGAGTTTCTGCAATAGGTTCGACTTCAAGTGAACCATGACGTTTTTTCTCAAAAAACATGGTCGCTAAAGCAATTAAACTAAACAGTACAAAACTAAGCACTAAGGCTGGAATAACCCCTAGACTAGATACTATAGAAATAGGCGCAAGGTGGGGCAGATTAAACCACCAGTCCAAATGGCTGGTCGCAATTAAAGAGCCCAGACAAAAGAAAATCAAAGTTACAATCATGCGCGCGCTACCACCGCCTACGGTGTAAAGCGTACCTGAAGCACAACCACCTCCCAATTGCATGCCTATGCCAAAGATAAAAGCACCAATCATCACTGACATAGAGACTGGACTAACATTACCTTTGACAGGATTGCCAAACAGTTCGCCTGCACCTAAAGCAGGGAAGAACAATAATACTGCTAAACTCAACATGATCATTTGGGCACGTAAGCCACGACCGCGACGTTCTTTAATAAAAACGCGCCAGCTAGACGTAAATCCGAAAGAGGCATGATATAGCGTCATTCCTAACGCACCGCCAATGAGAAATAGCAATGCTTGATTAAGGCTGACCATTTGATAAGCACCTAAAGTGCCTATTAACAAAAGAAAAAGAGCCACCCAAATGGATCGATTAGATCGATGGGATTTTGCAGCAATCACAGACATGGGAGTAGAAAACTAAATAAATGAATAACCATATTTTAATGGATTATTCACCTATATTATGACTTTAATAGACCGATGATCTGTTTTATTGTTGAGAATAACTGATTTTATATATCAGTAAAATAGATTGATTGAATCAATTAAAGATTAAAGAGTGAACCAATCCAGGCCGAAAAGGTCATGGCGATAATACCCCAAACCGTGACTCTTAAGCTTCCTTTCAATATTGAAGTCCCTGCAAAATAGCTAGATAACATTCCCAAACCTGCTAATGATAAAATGCCCACGATCATGACCACGGTAGAAATATAGTCATCTGGACTAATTAAAATAGAAAACATTGGAAAGAGCGCACCCAGTGAAAATGCCAGTGCTGATGAACCTGCAGCTTGAATTGGATTGGCCGAGGTATTTTCATGAATACCAATTTCGTCTCTCGCGTGAGCATCTAAAGCATTTTTAGCGGTTAATTGAGTTGCCACTTCCTTCGCCAAATCTGGAGTGAGGCCACGTAGCACATAAATATGGGTCAATTCTTTCAATTCTAAATGTGGATTCTGCTCTAATTCATTTGCTTCAAATTTTAAATCCGCATGCTCAATATCAACTTGAGATTTAACTGAAATATATTCACCCGCTGCCATTGAGCTTGCACCAGAAATAAGCCCTGCAATACAGGTAATCAGTAGAGTCTGTGATGAAGCTCCACTTGCTGCCATACCCATAATTAAACTGGTCACAGAAATAATTCCATCATTTGCACCCAGCACTGCGGCCCTTAGCCATCCTGTACGGTGAATAAAATGTTTTTCTTCGTGATGGGAATATGACATAAGAATATACTCTGTTATTCAGTCGATTTTACTCAAAGAATTTAAAAAATCCATCGAATTTAAGCATCATAAAAAAGCCCCTGAACAGGGGCTTTTTTATGATTAAGTGATCAAAATTATTGTTGAGCTTCTTTTTTCACATTTGCCGCTCCATTTTCTACTGCACCAGCAGTTGCAGCAGTCGCGTCTTTAGCAGCTTCTTTGGCATCATGTGCTGCAGCTTCAGCGTGATCAGCAGCATTATTTGCCGCAGCAGCAGTGGCATCTGCTGCATTATCTACAGCTGTTGCTGTTTCATTTGCCGCATTTGCAGTTGCATCAGAAATATCATGACCTGCTTGATTTGCAGCATTTTCAAGATGTTCACCTGTAGTTGCACCTGTTTCAGGGGCTTTGTCTTTATTACACCCAACCAAAGCAACGGTAGCAGCAAGACCTAAAGCAACAAGTAATTTATTCATTCTCATATTTCCTTTTAATTGTTGTATCCGCATAAATGGGATAAAGCGAATATAATCGAAAACTCTTTACAATCAAGATCAAAAATTGTAGATAAAATGTAATTTTAGTTCAAAAAGTCTAGTGAAAAAAAAGGCTTATATCGTTCTATCTATACAAGCCTTTCTTTGTTTATGCAGCATTAATTAAATAATAGGTAGTTGCTTACCCCTCAGCGCGGATCAAATAATCAAAGGCAGATAATGCAGCCTTCGCACCTTCACCTGTCGAAATAATAATCTGCTTATACGGTACAGTCG
>NZ_FMBK01000013.1 GCF_900095025.1 Acinetobacter albensis
GTTGAATGCTCCACCCCAACCTGTATCAATATCGACCAGTAAAGGCGTATCGACACGTTCGGTAATTCGGCGTACATCTTCCAAAACGTTATCTAGACTGGTCATTCCCAAGTCAGGTAAGCCATAGGAGTAGTTGGCAACACCCGCACCTGAAACGTAGATGGCTTTGTAACCCACTTCCTTGGCCATCATCGCGGCATAAGCATTAACCGTACCAATAATTTGTAAGGGTTTCTCTATTTCTAGTGCTTCTCGAAATCTTAAACCTGCAGATCTTTGTGCTGTCATATTCCTTTTCCACAGTTTCATTTTACTTATCGAATTTCGAGTATAGCCATAAAGATCTTCATATCTATGACTTTTTAGTGTTTATACTTTAAAACTTTAGTCATATATTTAGCCAAACTATACTATTATTTCAATGCATCATATGCGTAACAAAATAATTCAACTCTAGTAATTCAAGAAATGTGTGCATATTTTTGCTATAATTGCAAATGATTTCATTTTTTGATTATTGACTCAATACGCCATATGCAACAAATAGTTCAATTAGATCCTTTCGCTCGCGATATCCCACACACAAAGCGTGGTCATGAACGATGCCTATCACTTTTACTCAGTGCCAATGAATTATTTTTAGAACGTGGTTATGATGCAGTTTCCTTAGATGATATCGTGCATCATGCGGGTGGCTCAAAAGCATCAATTTACAAGTTTTTTGGCAACAAAGAAGGCTTATTTACTGCCATTTGTGACTATCGTCGCGAACAATTTTTTAAAGATATTTGTGTTCCTTTTGAACAAGATAAACATAATTTAAAAACTTATCTCATTCGTACTTTATTAAATTTTCATCAACATTTATTACAACCAGAAAATACGGCATTTATGCGTTTAGTATTGGAGCGTACGCAACGAAGTTCGGAACTAGCCCTCTACATTCACGAGCAAGGACCAAAACATATTCAATCTGCAATTGCCTGTGCATTACAAAAAGCGCATAGCAATGGAGTAATAAAGTGTGAAAATCCAATTTATTCTGCACAATTTTATTTCGGGATTTTACGAGATTTAGAATGGCGTATATTAATTGGACTCCCTATTGAAGAAGATGAACAAGAAACCATCACTTACTTAAGTTATTGTGTCGATCGCTTTTTAGAAGGTCATCAAAAAGATTAGTTTTTTGCAATTTCCTCTGGTTATAGTATATTGGTCGATTCCCTTTTCACTTAACCAACCGACAATTCATTGTTGTTTTCGTTTTTATTTAACAATAATTGTGGAGTAATCATGGCTCTCCGTCACTTTCTGACCTTACGCGATTTATCGACTTTAGAACTTAACCAAATTTTACAGCGCGCAATTGAACTGAAGCGCAAGCAACATAACAATGAGGTATTCCAACCTTTTGTCGGTAAAGTCTTGGGCATGATTTTCGAAAAATCGAGTACCCGTACACGTGTTTCGTTTGAAGCAGGTATGAGCCAATTCGGTGGTAGTGCAATTTTCTTATCTTCTCGTGATACCCAATTGGGGCGTGGCGAACCGATTGAAGATTCTGCGCGTGTTATTTCAAGTATGCTTGATATTATTATGATTCGTACTTTTGGTCATGACATCGTAGAACGTTTTGCTTCTTATTCTACAGTACCTATTATTAATGCTTTAACTGATGATCATCACCCTTGCCAGCTTTTGGCTGACATGCAGACTTTTCTAGAACATCGCGGTTCTATTGAAGGAAAAACAGTGGCATGGATTGGTGATGGTAACAATATGTGTAATTCCTATATTGAAGCTGCGCATATGTGGGGCTTTAACTTAAAAATTGCCACACCTAAAGGTTATGAACCTCAGCAAAAATTCTTGTCTGAATTTGCTCATTGTGTGGAATTATTTGATTCGGCAGAAGATGCAGCGGTAAATGCTGACCTCATCGTGACTGATGTTTGGGCAAGTATGGGACAAGAGGAAGAACAAAAAATTCGTGAAGCCGCATTTGCCGATTTTCAAGTGAATGAGAAATTAATGAGTTTGGCGCATCCTGATTGTTTATTTATGCACTGTTTGCCAGCACATCGTGGTGAAGAAATTTCAGAAAATATGCTAGATCATAAAAATGCTGTCGTTTGGGATGAAGCAGAAAACCGCCTACATGCACAAAAAGCTTTAGTTGAATTTCTGTTAAATCAAAATTTAAATAAAAATTAGAATATTTATTTTATTCAATAAAATTAAGCACCTTTTGGTGCTTTTTTATACTTAGATTTAAAATAAGATTTAACGAACTAAACCCTGTGGTTGTAAAATAATAAGCAGTGCACCGAGTATTACCACTACGCCGCCCAACAAATCCCAACGTGTTAAACTGACTTGATCAACGTAACGAAGCCAGAGTAACGCAGTAAAAATATAGATTCCTCCATATGCTGCATAAATTCGTCCTGAAGCAGCAGGATGCAAAGTCAGCAACCAAACAAAAATCAATAGGCTTAAGGCTGCAGGAATCCATAACCAATGAGACTTCCCTTGATTTAAAATTAAATAAGGAAAGTAACATCCTAAAATTTCAGCAATTGCGGTAATCAAAAAAAGAAAAAAGGTAGTGATGACTTTGGTAATTTGAATATCCATAAATTTTAATTCACCCAGCAATCTGGATCTTTGATCTTTAAGCAAAACTCATAAATTTTCAATATAAAAACAACCCGTACGGACACGGGTTGTTTTTTTATATAGTCTTAAGCAGGTTCAGCGGTCTGATCTTCAAATACTTCCAATTTCAAACCAGTCGCTTTACCATTTTCTTTCTTCACGGAAACTGCGACATTGCCACCATGTTCCGCAAGCTCACCAAATAAAATCATTTCTGCAAGCGGTTTTTTCAAATGTTCTTGGATCAGACGTTGCATTGGTCGAGCACCCATTAAACGATCGTAACCCTGCTCAACCATCCATTCACGCGCATTTTGATCAACTTCAAGAATGACTTTCTTATCATCCAGCTGCGCTTGCAATTCAGTCAAGAATTTATCTACCACATTTTCAATTACTGTGGTTGGTAAGGCATTGAATTGAATTACACCATCTAGACGGTTACGGAATTCAGGTGAGAATGCTTTTTTCATTGCATCTTTATTATCTAGACTATTATCTTGCTCCATAAAACCAATACTCGTGCGTGAAATACTTTCAGCACCAATATTCGTGGTTAGAACAAGAATCACATTACGGAAATCTGATTTACGTCCATTATTATCAGTTAATGCCCCGTGATCCATAATCTGCAAGAGCAAATTAAATACATCAGGGTGCGCTTTTTCAATTTCATCTAATAATAATACACAATGCGGATTCTTATGAATTGCATCGGTGAGTAAACCACCTTGATCAAAACCAACATATCCTGGAGGTGCACCAATTAAGCGTGAAACAGCATGACGCTCCATATACTCAGACATATCAAAACGAACCAGTTCAACACCCATCAATTTGGCCAATTGTTTGGTGACTTCAGTTTTACCGACTCCTGTAGGACCTGCAAACACAAAACTACCGACTGGTTTATCAGGCGATTTTAAACCTGCACGTGACAGCTTGATTGCAGAACCGAGTGCTTCGATGGCATTGTCTTGTCCAAATACCACTCGTTTGAGATCGCGCTCAAGATTACTTAATACAGTTTTATCATCTTTAGATACTGTT
Source organism: Acinetobacter albensis (assembly GCF_900095025.1). Taxonomy (GTDB): domain Bacteria; phylum Pseudomonadota; class Gammaproteobacteria; order Pseudomonadales; family Moraxellaceae; genus Acinetobacter; species Acinetobacter albensis. The sequence goes on from NZ_FMBK01000013.1 coordinate 3,712, forward strand.
TTCGGTGGAATACGGGCAATTTTGGATATAATATCTTCAATATTTTCAACGGTAATCAGAGTATTTTCTTGTTCAGCTTTTAAACGACGCTGCGCACCTGCTTCATCAATCACGTCAATCGCCTTATCAGGCAAGAATCGGTCATTGATAAATTTCGATGATAATTCAACGGCTGCAATCAAAGACTGATCGTCATATTGTACATGGTGAAAATCCTCAAACTTAGATTTTAAACCGCGTAAAATATCAATTGTTTCAGAAATAGATGGCTCATTGACATCAATTTTTTGGAAACGACGTGACAATGCATGGTCTTTTTCAAAGACTTGGCGATATTCTTGAAATGTGGTTGAACCAATGCAACGCAATGAACCATTCGATAAAGCGGGTTTAATTAAGTTTGAGGCATCCATTGTGCTGCCCATACTTGAACCAGCACCAATAATCATGTGAATTTCATCAATAAATAAAATCGCTTCTGGTTTCTTTTTCAAAGCATTAAGAAGCTGTTTCAGGCGTTTTTCGAAATCACCACGATATTTTGTACCTGCCACCAGTGCACCAATATCCAAGCTATAGACTTCAGCATTTGCGAGTGGTTTAGGTGCTTTAGCATTGACAATCAGCCAAGCCAAACCTTCCGCAATCGAAGTTTTGCCCACGCCAGGATCACCGACCAATAATGGATTATTTTTACGACGACGACATAAAATTTGTGCTGCGCGTTCAATTTCTTTTTCACGCCCAATGAGTGGATCAGTTTTGCCTTTTTGCGCTTCGACGTTTAAATTGGTCGTATATAAATCGAGCGGACCTGAATTTGAAGAACTTGATGTTTCACCATCTAACTCTTCCACTTCCTCTTCGGCCTGTACTTCTTCTTTGCGAGTCCCATGAGATAAATATTGAGTCAATGTTAAACGATTAATTTGATGACGCTTAAGCAAGTAAACGGCAAAAGAATCACGTTCAGAATACATTGCGACCAATATATCAGCACCTTCAACGGTACGATCACCACCACTTGACTGAACATGAAAAATCGCACGTTGCAAAATACGGTCAAAACTTTCAGTCGGATGAGGAGCCTGCTCACTGTGTTCACCCAGTTTAGGGGTATGCTGTTCAACGTATTCTTCAAGTTCTTTACGAAGCGCAACGATGTCTGCACCACACGCCTTTAGCGCGTTTACAGCAGAATCATTATCAAGTAAAGCCAACAATAAATGTTCAACCGTGAGAAACTCATGTCTCTTTTGACGAGCCATGCTTACAGCCAAACGTAAAGATACTTCTAATTGACGACTGAGCATGTAATCCCCTTAATCTTTTGGCTCAATCTGACAAAGTAATGGATGACCTTGAGACCGAGCATAATTATTAACTTGGTTCGCTTTCGTTTCCGCAATGTCTCGTGGATAAACGCCTGCAATACCTTTTCCTTCATAATGTACAGTTAGCATTACTTGAGTGGCTTGGTCAAGATTCAAAGCAAAGTATTGTTGTAAAATTTCAATTACAAAGTCCATTGGGGTGTAATCGTCGTTCATCAGAACCACAACATACAGCGGTGGACGTTTTAATTGTGGTTGCGCAGTTTGAACAGCCAGATCTCCTTGCTCGTCCCCATGCGTTTCATCGCTTAAGCGCGGATGAATATGCCAATCGACATACCCAGTTTGCTGAAAAGAATTTTTGATGTCGTTTAAACAATGTTGACGTTTATTCATTGGCATATAATTTAAAGTTCACACTATTGTGCATTGGCTTCTGCTTGAGGAATTTCAGAAATGAATGCGGATTGACTTTCTATAGGTTTCCCACGCCCCCAACTGAAACGCTTAATCACGGGGGTTGCTGTTCCCGTTAAACGAACTTCAATAAATTGCGGACTAAAGCCTTTAGGCATAGTCCAACGTCCAGTTAAACGTTCAAAATCCTGAAAATTAAAATTCTTATCTTCCAGTGGAATTTCTAAAACTTCAGTACCTTGAATTAAACGTAACTCGACACCTCCAGATGTACTACGTTTATTTGGACTCACTTGAACCAAATCAAGCTGATACTCATAAGCATTTTCAGGTAAGGGTTTAATTCCAATATTTTGAATGGTTAAGCTTAATCCACCTCGTTGACGCAGAACCTCACGGTAAATAGCACTTAGCCCCTCAGACTGAACTTTGTCTTCTTTGGCCTGATTGAGCACAGTAAATAAATCATTGGAATTACTTACTGCTACATCACGTTCTTGTACAGCTAAATTCAATGTTTTATTTAAAGTTTCGAGTCTGGTTTTTTGCTGTTTAACCACTTCAACCAATTGCTCAGCATCCGCCTCAAAGCCTACAGCGGTTAAACCCTGTCGATGTCCTACTGAATAGCCCATAAAGCCACTTCCTACCACTAAAATGGCAGCACCAATCGCAAGCGGCAAATTACCTTTCAAAAACGGCTTTTTATTGACCTGCGTCGGTTGTGACGGGGTATTTGATTCGGTATTCAACATCGTCATCTCTTATTTTGATTTATTCAAAACACATATTTAAATCTAAATCGAAATATGTGTGAAGTCTAAAATAGTTTTTTATGGTAATAAACCAATACCTTCTAATCCAGAAGTCTCAGTTAAGCCAAACATCAGATTCATATTTTGTACGGCTTGACCTGCTGCGCCCTTAACCAAATTATCTTGTACAGATAAGACAACTAACTTTTTCGGCTGAGGTTTGTACAATGCAATTCGAAGTTGGTTTGCACCACGCACAGAACGTGTCTCAGGTAAACTGTTTATTGGCATCACATCAACAAATGCTTCATCTGCATAAAACTGTTCATAAAGAGCTTGCAAATCGGCTGCATCGCCTGCATCTGTCAAATCAACATAGATTGTACTCAGCATGCCGCGAATCATCGGAACCAAATGTGGCACAAATACAATATGATCAAACACACCTTTTTGACCGGATATATTTTCCAATGCTTCCACAATTTCAGGATGATGACGATGTCCACCAACTGAATATGCCTTAAAATTATCTGCATTTTCCGAATAGCTCATCTCTAAGCTGGCTTTTCTTCCCGCCCCTGAAACCCCTGATTTTGCATCAATAATAATGCTTTCAGGTTTTATCAATGCATCGCTATTTTTGAATAGTGGTGCCAAACCCAATTGTACTGTTGTTGGATAGCAACCTGGGTTACCAATCACGTTGGCTTGTTTGATGTTTTCACGATTCAGTTCTGATAAACCATACACAGAATCTTTTAAAATTTCTGGACAAGCATGTGGCATGCCATACCATTTTTCAAATTGCGCTAAGTTTTGTAAACGAAAATCAGCTGCAAGGTCTATTACTTTGGTATTTGATGCAAGTAGTTCTGCTGCATGATTCATGGCAACACCGTGTGGCGTTGCAAAGAAAACTACGTCACATTTTTTTAATTCATCGATATTTAAATCTGAATATTGAAGATCGGTATGTCCACGCAAACTTGGGAACATATCATCTACACGGCGACCATTTTCAGTACGTGATGTTAATACACTAACTTGTACATTTGGGTGTCGTAGTAAAAGACGCAACAATTCTACGCCTGTATAACCTGTACCACCGACAATACCAACAGTAATCACGATCACTACCTCAAATTTAAAGTGTTCATTTCGTAACTGCATAGTATGACAGGAAGTTTTGATTTTCTGAACTGTTTTAGCTTAGATTACTTCAATTCGGATGTTTTTATCGGGTTAAGTGAAAACATATTCTCAGAAAGTATAAGGCCGACATTATAGTAAAGGTAAAATCGGCCTACTTGCTAGCCAAAAAATACTACTTCATACTAATTTGTAATGGTATTTTCTGTCCTTTTCTCAGAATTTCAAACTTTACCGTATTTCCTTTTAAATAATTTGAACTTTCAACAAAAGCGCTAACATCTTTAATATTTTCGTCATTCATTTTTAAAATTATATCTTGCGGCATTATAACATTTTCTGCTGGAGAGTCTCGCTTAAGCACTTTAGCAACGACGCCTGATTGAATACCGTTATAAATTTTATCTCTTTCGGATAAGTCAGCAGGGTAAATACCTGTTATTGAATTAAATTTATAAAAATAAATTACCCTAAACTGATCATGTAAAGATTCATATCGGACTGACCTACTTTCTATCGTGCCTACCGGTATATTATTTAAATTATTCACATCATTTTTATTTCTGTCATTGCCTGAAATTCTTGCAGCCTCTGGCTCGCGCATCCGAGTATCGTAAATAAGCTTATTGCCTTGATATTCATTGCTAAAAACAGCAATGGGAGAGCCATGAAGCAACGCTTTTTCTCGAATATCTCTCATGCTTCTGCTATAGGAATAATCAATGAACTTTTCTTTAAATATGGGTACATATCCTTCTTGCAGCATTTCAAGTGTCTTTTCTTCTAAATCATCTACTTTAAAAATTTGTGGATTTAAACTTTGTACATTTTTTCCACTGTAACCCTCCGCACGAACTATATTACTGCTGCAAACCAGCATCAAAACACTGCAGAATCCTAATAGCTTCATCATTTTCGGTTTCTCTCTTATATTTTTAATTTTGTATTTAACCTAAATATATAAATGAAAAATCTTTATTTATTCAATCCTTATTAGATGAAAAGACACTTTTTACTCCAAAGCAACTATGGTGCATAAATATTTAAATTTTAGTTTCTATACACTCCACCACCAAGGCATTGGCGTAGTTTTTAAAATTTTCCGATGCTGTTGAAAATTCTCATCATGTTTTTGAACTTCTGCCCAAAAATGCGGACCATGATCAAAATACTTGGTATGTGCCAACTCATGTACACACACATAACGAGCGATATGCTTTGGAAATAATACCAAACCACTGTTCAACATAATGTCATGCTTAGATGTACAACTTCCCCATCTGGTTTTAGGTTGACGAATCGCACATTTTGCAAAATTCAGATTAGATTCTTGGCTTATCTCTTCCAAGTAAAGTGGAAGATGATGCTTTGCATAAGCAATCACGAAGTTTTTTAAATATTGCGTAGGCTGCCGGTCACTGATAAGCAGCTGTGAATTTTGATCATCAAAGATAAAATTAGGCTGCTGCGTATGATAAATAATAGTAATTGAATTCTGTAAATTAAAAAGTTGCAACGTATTCGGTAAAGTCCGATCTTGGTTTTTGATATTCTGTTGCTGCTGCTGCCATGTTTTTAACAACCATTGTTCAGATAACTGAATAAAACTTTGAATTTGTCCTGATGTACAAAAAACAGGAGCCGTAAGACGTATTTTATTAGGCTCAACGCGTAAACGTAAATGCTTAGAGCGCACATTTCGAGTGATTTGAATTTCTGGCAAGTCTGGAAAATTCATTGTTCTTCTATTCAAATTTACTAACCCTCCTCCTGCAAAAGGAGGATTAGTTAGCATGATTTAAACCGCAGTACGTTCTTCAATACCATTGTTGGTAGCAACAATTGCTACATCAGCTTGATGAATCGCGAAAATGCCGTTACACACGACACCAGGAATATCATTCAAGGTTTTTTCAAGCTCAAGCGCATTTAAAATATTAAAGTTATATACATCTAAAATCACGTTGCCGTTATCGGTAACCACACCTTCACGATACACTGGGTCACCACCAAGTGAAACGATTTTACGTGCTACTGCGGAACGCGCCATTGGAATCACTTCTACTGGCAGCGGAAAATCACGCCCCAACTGATCAACCCATTTAGAATCATCTACGATACATACAAATTTTTTCGCAATCGATGCGACAATTTTTTCGCGTGTTAAAGCAGCCCCACCACCTTTGATCATATGCATACGACGATCAATCTCATCTGCGCCATCGACATACGCATCTAAACCACCAACATGGTTCATATCGACCACTTCTATACCCAATTTTTTAAGACGCTGTGCAGTGGCTTCAGAGCTTGCTACAGCCGCCTCCAACTGTAACTCAGGTAATAAATCAATCAGGAAGTTAACAGTGCTTCCCGTACCTACCCCCAAAATTCCACCCTTTGGCAAATGCTTTAATGCAGCTTTCGCGGCAGCTTGTTTCTTTTCATCTTGGGTCGCATACAGACTCATAACTTGGCTCAACTATTTTTGACATTTCTTGCTGATTAAACAGCCCAAATGCACAGGGGTTTGTTACAATAATTGCCTATTTTAAACTGTTAGATGGAAAATTAACATGCTGTCTCGTTTGGTTCGACAAATATTACAAGCAACTGTCTACGATGTTGCAATCGAAACTCCACTCGAAGCGGCACCACGAATTAGTGAAAAACTTAAAAACAACATTCGTTTTAAACGCGAAGATTTACAACCTGTCTTTTCTTTCAAACTACGCGGTGCATATAACCGTATTAGTCAGTTACCAAAATCACAATTAGAACGTGGTGTAATAACTGCGTCTGCTGGTAATCATGCACAAGGCGTAGCACTTTCTGGTCAAAAATTAGGGATTCGCGCCATTATTGTGATGCCTAAAACCACACCTGACATTAAAGTTCAGGCGGTAAAACGTTTAGGCGGTGAAGTCGTATTACACGGTGACTCTTTCGATGTTGCCAATAAATATGCGATTCAACGTGCTACAGAAGAAGGCATGACTTTCATTCCGCCTTATGACGATGAATTGGTCATGGCTGGCCAAGGCACGATTGCCAATGAAATTTTGCGCCAATGGCGTGATGTTGAATATGTATTCGTTGCCGTAGGTGGTGGTGGCCTAATTGCAGGCGTTGCTGCTTACTTGGGCGATGTCGCGCCACATGTCAAAATCATTCCTGTGGAATATGAAGAATCTGCATGCTTAAAGGCAGCTTTTGAAGCCAATGAACGTGTGATTCTTCCACAAGTCGGCTTATTTGCCGATGGTACGGCGGTGGCACAAATTGGTGAAAAACCTTTTGATGTGATTCGTCTGCAAAAATCGGATAATTCAGGTCCAATTGTTGAACGCGATGTCGTTCTGGTCAATACAGATGAAATCTGCACAGCCATTAAAGATACTTATGATGAATGCCGCAGCATTGTTGAACCCTCTGGTGCTATGGCACTGGCAGGAATAAAAAAATACGTCGAACAACATGGTCTAGAAAACAAGAACATGGTCTCGATTGTATGTGGTGCCAACATGAACTTTGATCGTCTACGTTATATTGCCGAACGTACCGAACTCGGCGAACAAAAAGAAGCGATTTTTGCAGTCACTATTCCTGAAGAAAACGGTTCATTTTTAAAATTCTGCCGTGCGCTACAAGGACGTAATATTACCGAGTTTAATTATCGTGCTAGCAGTTCAAGTGCCGCACAAGTATTTGTTGGTATCAGCTTAAAAGGTGGCGAACCCGAACGTCATGATATCCATGAAATGCTTAAAGTTCAGTATGATGTGGATGATTTATCTGATGATGAAGTAGCCAAATTACATATTCGTTATTTAATTGGCGGTCATGCTGATCTTGAAAATGAACGTTTATTCCGTGTCGAATTTCCAGAACGTCCAGGCGCATTATTAACCTTCCTCGAACGTCTTGGGCCTACACATAATATTACCTTGTTCCACTATCGTAATCATGGTGCAGCAGAAGGTCGTGTTTTGGTCGGCTTAGAAGCCTCTGATGCCAAACAAAATCCAGATGGCTTAATTGAAACCCTAGAAAGTATTACTTATCCTTATGCAGAAATAACCAACAATCTTGGCTATCAACGTTTTTTAAAATAATCCTTTAAACAAAGAGCCATATATGGCTCTTTGTTTATTTTTAGATCGCTATTTAAGTCGATCTTAAACAATCTGATTTTATATAATGTTCAATACAAATTCCTTCATTTTTAAATTGCTTACTGAATGACTTACAAAATTTATGAATTTTCACATCCTGATTAGGAACCGCCATCCAGTACGTGGCATCTGCATAAATTAATAACAACTCAAAATTATGATGCTTTAAAACCGTATCAATTTCTTCAAAAACCAGATCAAAAATTTGATCATTGATGTTGTAATATTTTCCAATCGTATCTTTATGTTTTTCGTAATGTGCATTGAGAGGCATGACTCGATCCTCAATGCGTTGCTGTATGTCTTCAAAATTTAATTTTAATGTTTTTAACACTGCGCAACGCTGCAACTGATTGTCTAATGGACTTTTAAAAACCACTGACATCAAATGACTTCCCTTTTCACTTTCAGCTAAAATCCACGTGAGAAATTGCTGAAAATTCTGTCGATGTTTTTTCTTGGGTATGCCTTGTTGCGCAAGAACAGGAAACCAATCTTTTAATATTTTAAAAATCTTTTTATCGTCCATTTTAGTTCTTCTATGGTTATTTTTTAGACTTGGTGATAACAATAAAATCTTCTGAAGATGCTATATGGTATTTTTGAATGTTTGATGACGATCACCGTTTTATTTGTGTCTATTGTAATATTGAATACAAAATCTTTTTTTAGACTGCTACATATTTTCAAATCAAAGCGACGCTTTTTATATAAAAAATAAAGGTTTTAATTGGCTGTATTTTTTATTTTTCCATCTAAAATAAACTCTTGTTATATATAATTTTGTAAGCTCGACACACGTGTGAAGTAGAACATTATAAAATGATTTGCTACTTAGACTTTCCATATATAAAAACCAATAAGAGGTATTTTGAATGGCTCAATTTGCAGTAATTGGTTTAGGCAGTTTTGGAGCAACGATTGCCACAGAGCTTGTAGGTTTAAATCATGATGTGATTGGTATTGATATCAATAAAAAATTTGTTGAAAACATTGCTGAGCAAATTACCCATGCCGTCATTGCAGATGCGACTGATGACCATGTTTTAAATGAACTGAATATTCAAAATTGTGAAGCAGTCGTGGTTGCCATTGGTGAAGATATTGAAGCGAGTATTTTATGCGTACTACATCTTAAAAATATGGGTGTAGAAAAAATCTGGGCAAAAGCCAAATCCAAAGCCCATCATATGATTTTGACTCATCTGGGCATTAGCAAAATTATTCATCCAGAAGAAGATATGGGCGTTCGGATTGCACAATCCTTGAGTTATCCCATGGTCAGCCGTTATATGGTTTTAGAGGATAATCATTTTCTGGTCAAAGTAGAAATTAAAGAAAAGCTTCACGGGGAACGCTTTAACCATCTCATGAATCATGCACCAGAAATTAAAACCTTACTGCATAAACGGGGCAAAGAAATTTTATATAGTATTGATCCAAATTTAATTTTACAAATTGGTGATGTATTGGTAGTTGAGGGAGAACTTGAACCCTTACGTAAACTCTCAGCACGGTTTAAATAACACATGAATTCATTACAGAATAAAAAACAAAATACTATTAATCTGAGTCCACCTAGTTTACTGGCCTTGGGATTTTTAGGTTTTATTTTAACGGGGACATTGTTACTTAAACTGCCTATTTCACATCATGGTGAACTCAGTTGGTTAAATGCCTTGTTTACCGCTACATCTGCCGTGACCATCACAGGACTTTCTGTTGTCAATGTCGGAGAAGCCTACACCACTTTTGGACAAGTGGTGATTATGTTTTTACTGCAATGTGGCGGTTTAGGCTTTATGACTTTCGCCATTCTTGCAGCGCTCAGCCTGTCTTCTAATCTCAAATTAAAACAACAAATGATGGCTCAAGAAGCAATAGGACAAACCAGCCTAACCAAAGTTGCGTTTACCATTAAGGGCGTCCTTTTATATTCTTTATTTTTTGAAGCGCTGGGCACAGTGATTTTAACCATTGCTTGGATGCAAGAGTATGATTTTTCTCGCGCATTTTTTTATGCGGCTTTTTATAGTGTTTCTGCTTTTAATAATGGTGGCTTTTCACTTTTCCCCAATAGTCTGATGAGCTTTGCAGGGCATTATTTCATTACTTTCACCATTAGTATGCTCTATATTATTGGAGGCATAGGCTTTGTTGTACTCATGGATATTAAACGTACACGTCGCTGGAAAAAGATGAGTCCAAACAGTAAATTAATTCTCTCTACCATTGCAGGTTTAAATCTTCTTGCTTTTTTAGTTATTTGGGCTTTAGAAGCAAATAATCCACTGACACTCGCTAGCATGAGTCTCGGTGATCAAGCTGTAAATGCTTGGTTTCATGCGACTGTCCCGCGCTCGTCAGGCTTTAATAGTTTAGATATGTCGAGTATTACTGATGCTTCTAGTTTATTTACCATTATCTTAATGTTTATCGGGGGTGGCTCCCTCAGCACTGCTGGCGGCATTAAAGTTGGCACATTTATTATCGTGGTTTTAAGTGTCATCACCTTTTTACGTCGCTCTGAAGAATTACGTGTTTTTAATCATTCAGTTTCAAAAGTCACTTCATTTAAAGCATTCGCAGTTGTTTCAATCACGGCCATTTTGGTATTTTTAGGATTATTCACTTTACTTATTTTAGAACCCAATAAAAATTTTTTAGATTTATTATTTGAAGCAGTTTCTGCCGCATGTACAGTCGGTTTATCTCGAGGGATTACCAGCGAATTGCAACCAGCTAGCCTAATCGCTCTAATATTATTGATGTTTGCAGGGCGTTTAGGTCCATTAACCTTGGCTTATCTTATTGCCACACCCAAAAAAACGCGTCTCAAACATCCACCCGCAGATATTCAAATTGGTTAACTTTCTCTAAATTTTAGTAAAAAAAACCACTTTTAAAGAAAGTGGTTTTTAGCTTTTCACATAGTTTTAGAACCAATTCATCAACGATACGCCTAAACCGACATACGTTGCACGGTGATTATAATCAATCAGACTCTCACCATAGCCATCAAATAATTGAAAATGGCCTCGTAATTTTCCACTAATCGGAAATACCCAATCAAATTGGGCCGCACCATGCGCATCATCTCCACCTTTCAATGAATGACGCAGCATCAATGAAAAATCATGATCATTCCAGCGATAAAAAGCCGTCAAATCTCCACGACCAATATAGTTTTTAATGTCTGGATTATTATCATCTTTTGAATCTTCTTCAATTCGATACCAAGGGCGCAACATGAGTGCAAAATTATCACGCTCAAAACCGATATTCATCATGATACGGTTCCAACTACGCGACAATGGGTCTGCTCGCCCATTAGACTGATGATTAAAAGTTAAACCCAATAAACGTGCATTTAAACCCAATATTTCATAATTAGTCCGAAAAATGAGACTGGCTTCAGGTTCGTAATTGGTTTCACGAAAAGGACGAGATTCCTCACTGTTATAGACCTGCCAGCGCGAAGATTGTGTATAACCTAGCCAAATATCGCCATTATCACCCAACAGATTTTCAACGGCTTTGGTTTTTAATGACAATTGAAATTTGGATTCTGTCGATTTCAAATTTTGATCTGTATCGACCGTATTGTTCACATTCGGACTTTGCGGAAATTCATTTTTGTCTGAAGTCCAAAATGCAGGTAACAAATATACTGGCTGATGTGCTCGAATATTCCATGTTCCGAGTTTACTGTCTGGAGATAACTCCCAACGTCGATCCAGCAATGAATGATTTGGATCGATTTTCGATCCTTCACTTGCAAATATAGTACTCACCCCCTGACTGATTTTTTCTTTGAGTGTCTCGGGCTGAGTAGGTTCAGGTGCAAGCTCTTTTGCGGCTTGGCGTTCTGAAAGCAATGTCGTTTTCTCTGCTTCTGGCACTTTAAACAAAGTATCGTAACAAGATAACCGATCTGCATTTGACTCTAGCGCCACACATGCTTCAGCACTGGCGGGTGCAATCAAGTTTTCAGGGCTAACTGCATAACTAGTACTCACAGACAAAGAACTGAGCATAAATATGCTCAGTTTCAGTGTTGTGCATTCAAATGTTTTGAACGCCATCGTATTCCACCTCAAATTATTTTTTTAATGTATTAATTCACTTGCTGAAGATCAAAACCAAGCTCAAGCAAGATATCACGTTTCGACACTGGGGCCACCACAGCTTTAACAGGTTTTTGTTGAACCAAATATTGCTGAGTTACACGTTTTAAATCGTCTAAGGTGACATTCAATAAACGTGCTCTTAATTGTTTACGAATCGCAGGTGTTCGTGCATGCAACAAAGCATAACACGCCGTAATTGCTTCGCCCGCAGGAGAACCTGGTTTATCCATACTGGCAATCAAACCCAAGATCGCTTCTTCAAGTTGATGAGGTTGATGTTCTGTTTTTAATAACCATTCAATACTGGCATCAAAATCTTTAAACGTCTCAGCTAAGCGTGGGTCGCGATAACTGTAAAAACGGAATGAACAGGCATTACCGTCATAACTTGCCCCCCCCCCATAAGCTCCACCTTTTTCACGAATCGCACTATGTAAGAAACCATTACGTAAATAAGCAGCCAAGACCATTAAAGGAGCAGCATCGGGATGTGAAACTTCCACAGTAGCATAAGCTGAGGCACAAAATTGAACATTGGCTTGAATTAACCAGGCTTCATCTTTATTGCTATCGACAAAAGCAACTGGCGTTAACTGAACAGGCTCAGAATCGACGACTAATTTATCCCAAACATTCTGAATTTCTTCAATCAAGCGGTCTGATTGAGGCTCTTCACAAACCAGTAAAAATTGTTTTGGGGCCTGTAACAGCAAACGGTGAATCGCTTGTAACTCTGCAATTAAAGCATTATATGCAGTATCGTCTTTTTCAATTCGATTGACTAAGTCGTTTAACCAATTTAAAGCACCCAAACCTGTGGTTTGATAATCGCGTTGAGCCAAAGCACTACTATGACGAGATGCAATTTGCATGGCATAACTGTGCCCAGAACCAGAAATACGCGATTGCCAACGTGTTTTACGCTGTTGCAACAATTCAATGATTCGATCTTTTTCATCGAAACGTAACTGTTCAAAGGCTAATTTTAATAAACGGATTGCTTCAAAATTATTGACCAATGACTTAGTAGTAAGCGTGAGCCATGCGCTAATTTTATTTTTATCATCCACTTTAGAACGTAACGACGCACCCATTCCAACGCCACCACTTACCGCAGTTTGCAGCTGCTGAAGTTCAAGATAATCGTACTCACCTGCACCAACCTCACCCAACAAAACGGACAATAAATTAAAATAAGGCGATTGCACGACTTCATCTGGAATTTGAACGACAACCTGCTGGTAATAAATACCATTTGTTCCAGCATGATATAAATTTAAAGGCGTATCGATATTATTACTAATAATTTCACGTAATTGACCTTGTACGATATGCAAGTCAGCAGGCACATCTTCCAAGCCTACTTTCGGTAATAAATTTAAATCATCTGGTGTGTCTTGACGGACATTGAGGGCTTCAGTTTGCTTGATAATCTCAGCTTTTTGCTCAGCTGTCAGTTTAGCCCCGATTTCATTTAAACGTGCTTTCTCTGCCTCAGCTTCTTTCGCTGATTTAGTCGCATCTGGTACTAAAGTCAATTGCACACGATGTGGATTATCAATGAGATAGGTTTTGATCAGATTCGATAACCACATTGGATCTTTGAGTTCTTCTTTCACCAATGTAATCGCACTATCCACATCCCAAACATCTACTGGATCACTGTGATGAATAACACTGCTTAAGCCATTTAGAATCAGACTTAATCCATACGGCATGCCGTCGCCATTAATTTCACGTTGGTGTAATTCAATCTGATGCAAAATCGCATCGACCATTTCTGTATCAACAGGCTTTGAAGCCACGTCTTCAAGAATTTTAAAAACGCCTTTTTTAAATTCTTCAGCATATTCAGCATTGGAACCTTGCACACCACAGAAAAAAGTCATTTCAAAGTTAGAATCATCAACACCCATTATTGGGCCAGTCGATTGAGCATAACCACAGGTTTCTAAATAATGGCGTAATGGTGATGCAGAGTCTTCTAGTAAAATGCCTTCGACCAAGCGCAAACCTAAACGCAATTTAATATCACTTGCTTCTGGTAATAACCATGAAATAATGTGGTAGGTTTTATCCTTTAAATCTTCTGCATCTAAAGCATAACTTTCTGTTACTTCTATTGGTGCTGTTAAACGTGTTTCAGGAGTTGAATGCAGCGTTTCACCTTGTTTGAATTTAGATAAGGCTAAAATTTCAAATTGCTCTTGCAAGTGATAAGCCGATTCATCACCAAACGTCATGAATACTGCATTACTTGGATGGTAATGCGATTTATAGAAATTAACCAATTCAGAGTAAGTTAAATCTGGAATATCTTTGGGATCACCACCTGAATTGTAGTGATACGTGGTTTCTGGAAATAAATGATGCGCCAATTGATGATACAACTGATCTGAAGGCGAACTCATCGCTCCTTTCATTTCATTAAAGACCACGCCTTTATACACTGGTTCGTCATTTTCAAGTTCAATCCGAATCCCTTCTTGTGCAAAATCCAATTCATTTAGATTTGCAGCAAACGCAGCGTCTAAATAGACTTCTAATAAATTTTGAAAATCTTTCTTGTTTTGCGTAGCAAAAGGATAAGCGGTCCAGTCTGCCGAAGTGAACGCATTCATAAAGGTATTTAATGAACGACGAATCATGAGAAAAAATGGATCGCGTACTGGGAATTTTTCAGAACCACATAATGCAGTATGTTCTAAAATATGCGCTGCACCTTTTGAATCCATCGGCTGAGTGCGAAATGCCACTAAAAACACATTTTCATCCAGATCACTGGCCAAATGGTAATGGATAGCACCTGTGACTTTATGTTTATATTCAGACACAAAAATGTCTAAGGCTTCAACATGGTGTTGACGTATCAACTGAAACGCAGGATGAACAGTTTGAGTAATGGTTTCAGTAACATCTACAGTCATGTGATCTCCTCAGATATACATATTTGATAAAATGTTTTTGAGTATACCTCAATCTACAGCACTGTGGATTTTGAGGTTACGAATTTCATTGTATTTGAGGGTAGTTTTAAACCATATATTTTTTAAAATTTACAAATGACTCATCATTCGAAGATCGGATTGCAACGAATGCTTTTTGGGTTCTTTCAACATAAAAATAAATTTAGCTTTATACAAACATCACACTCCCAAAGTTAAAGCCCTTAAACTATTCCTTAAGCAAAATTGCTGCTATACAAGCAGAAATGGTGCGCTCTTTTAAATATACAAGCTAGACACCATTTCCCACACTCAATGGTAAATTTTAGAGTAAATATTTGAAATAACTATAATTAGGATGATTTTCAACAAAAACATAATTTTGCTTTTGATAAAAACTGGCTGCCGCTTTGGTATCAATACTCAAACACAAGGCAGAAAAATTTGCACGTGCCTGTTTTTCCAGATGTTGTAAAAGCTGTTTTCCAACACCATGCTTACGATACTTCGGCAAGACATAAAAACGACGAACACGACCAATACGTGTATCAATTTCATTTTCATTCCATTGCTGATTGAGCCCCCCACAGGCAATTAACCGATCATCATCATAAGCAAAAAGAAGAAACTCCCCAGGTTGATTGAATCTATTTTTTCCACTTTCATACTCTTCAATCAATCCATCAACCAATACCAAGCCTTCTTTGTGAGCTTGCTTCGCCAATTCTTTGATTTCTACAGGTAATGTTTCTGCCTGAGTAATGGTGATGTTCATCTATCCTTCCTTATCCTTTCTTAAGTTACATTCTGAACGAATCAATAGACAATATCTTGAATTTTATTCATCAATCTACAGCAATCATGAGCATTGGTGTAAACTTAGTGCTTTAATTTAAAATGTGAATCAAAGACATGGCAACTGTGGATCTTTTTGCAATTGGTAATGCACTCATCGACCAAGAATTTCAGGTTTCTGACGATTTCCTTGTCCAACAAAATTTGCAAAAAGGCACTATGCAGTTGACTGATGCTGAAACACAAGCAAATTTATATAATAATCTAATCGAAACGCAAGTATACAAAGGTCAAGCATCGGGCGGTTCTGCTGCAAATACGACAGTGGCTTTTAGTGCTTTGGGTGGAACCGCATTTTATGGTTGCCGTGTTGGTCATGATGAACTGGGTGGGATTTATTTAGCAGGATTAAATGAAGCAAAAGTTCAAACCACCGAAAAATCAGTGAGTCATGGCGTAACAGGGACCTGTATGGTACTTGTAAGTCCAGATTCTGAACGCACCATGCATACCTATTTAGGTATTACTGCTGAGTTAAGTGAAGATCAAATTTATTTTGAGCCTTTAAAATCTGCAAAATGGCTTTATCTTGAAGGCTATTTGTCTACCAGTGATTCTGCTCGACAAGCAGTCAAACAAGCACGTAAAATTGCTCGCGAACATGGTGTTAAAATCGCTCTGACCTTATCCGATCCAGCTATGGTGCAATATGCACGTCAAGGTTTAGATGAGTTATTGGATGATGGTGTAGACTTACTCCTCTGTAATCAGCAAGAAGCCCTGATGTATACCAATACTGAGACAATCGAAGCTGCGCTTGCTCAATTACAATTGAAAAGTAAATACACCGTCATTACATTATCAGCTGAAGGTGCTCTTATCTCAGATTCAGAGCAAACTTTTACGGTTCCAGGTCGAGCTGTTACAGCAGTAGATGCAAATGGTGCTGGTGATGCATTTGCAGGCGCGTTTCTTTATGCTTTAAATACAGGTCTTAGTTTAAAAACTGCAGCTGAATTGGCAATACTCATTTCAAGTGAAGTTGTTTCACAATTTGGTCCACGTTTAAGTGTTCAACACTATGCAGAATTATTAAATCATTTTCAAAAGGAATGTGCATAATGCTTAAAATTGCCATGACGGAAGAAATTCCCGAGCGTGAAGCTCGTGCTTATGAAACAGCGAATGGTGATACTATTTTTATTACCCAACGTGATGGTTCATTTTATGCTTATCAAAATATATGTCCGCACTTACAAGTTGAATTAGAATTTTTAGAAAATCAATTCTTAGATCAAGACCAAGAATATATTCAATGCTCTACACACGGTGCACTGTTTGTTGTAGAAACAGGTGAATGTATTTCGGGTCCATGCCAAGGTGAGTCACTTGAAAAAGTGAACATTAATGTGCACTCTGATGGCGGAATTTATCTAAACGAAGCATAAAAACCAATGGAATTTTATCATGCTTGAGTTTTTGCAAAACTATAATTTAATCCCCTTTCATTTAAGTTTATTGGCTTTGCTCCTCCTCAGCATGATAGAAACTATTGGGTATTACTTTAATATTCGCCCTATGCAATTTTTAAAACATTTATTCCCTAAAAAGCTAACCGAATCTCCTTTGCTCAGTGTTAAATTTTCTAAAACTTTGATTATTGTTTTTTTATTAATGAATTTTAGTTTTTCCGGTTATTTTTTACAGCTTTGTGCATTTGCACGCCAACAAGAATTTTTACCTGCTTATTACCTGATTCTTCCCGCTCTTATCATTGCGATTTTCTTTACTGTATTTATGATTCACTGTTTAGATCAAGTGATTAAACCTACAAAAACCAAGCGACAAATTACGCTGCTTGGACATTTAGCCACCATTTCAAGCGGCAATGCGCGCCCAGGATTTTCTGCTCAAGCAAGGGTCAGAGATCATTTTGGACAATTACACTATGTTCAAGTTGAACCTGAATTTGGCGAATTAGAATTTCAATCACAAATAATTCTTATTCGATTAAAAAAATCGCATTACGTCGCCAAAAAGATTTCTAAATCGAATACTTTATTTACGCTCGAACATGATTCTTAGACTTTTAAAATTGCTATTTTAAACAATTATACGCAGTATAAAGCACAACACAGTAATCAAATGATTATATGTTGTGCTTTAAAATAAAGTGATATCAAGCTGTTAAAATGTGAGATTAGCGTTTCAAGAAACCTGACACCAAGTTCATGACTTGCTGAATATCATTATTGGCTTCTTGTTTATCGGTGTGTTCGCCTTGAGGTGTCAACGAATCAATAATTTGCGGCAACACTTTAGAAATCGCGCTATAAATGTCCTGTTTCGGTACTTGCGCTTCTTCTGCAACTTGCGCTACTTCCTGCTCATCAAATAAGCTTTGCACTTGCTGTTGGTCTACACTTGCATTATCACCAGGACCTGTCGATACCCAGTCATCCACTTGCTGATTTAGCCCCATGCCTTTTAATTTTTCTAAAGCGCCCTGTATCCCACCTTGTTTTTGAATCCACGCCAACACCAAAGGTAAAACTGCAATCAATAAGGTTTTTGCACCACCGCCGCCTAAACCACTGTTTTTGGAATTCGATTGAGTTTGCTGTGTACCTCCTAAATGTCCCAAAACAGAGCCAAGTATTCCACCGAGACCACTTTGTTGTGATTGCGTCTGATTATGCGGGGTTTGCTGTGTATTATTCGTGTTTAATTGCCCCAAGACAGAACCTAAAATCCCACCTAAACCGCCTTGTTGCGATTGATTTTGCTGGCTGCCACCCAAAGCCTGCTTTGCCAGTATTTCCACAATATTGCTAAGATTAGTCATTCTTTTATCCTGATCTATGTTTTATAAAAGCATACGATGCTTTCAAAATATTAGATCAAGTGAATTGTTAAAATTTGCAATACTGAAAAAACATGAATAAATTTTACCAGCGAAACTTATTCCAGTTATCAGGATTCGCCCAGAATTTAGAATTAAACCAGTCTGGCACGTGCTTATAAGTCAAAATATTAAATTGCCATAACGCAAAATTATTAGAATATCGAGTTTTATCTATAAGCTGAGTAAATCCCAAAGAACGTAATAATTTTTCGTCTTGCAAGTGACTGACGACGACTATTCGTTTCGCCATCAAATCCCTTAATTTCACCAATAATTGAGATTTTTCTGTATTTGAAATATGACTGAATTCTGGAGAATCTAGCAATATAAATCCCAAATCATATCGTTGGGTAAAAGGCAGACTTAAAAACCCAGTTACGTTAAAATAGTGCCATTGAATGGATTGATTGTGATCGTATTGGCTTAAATTTTGACCAATACACAATGCAGTTTGAATAGGCTGTTCTTTAAATAAATCGTCTAGCATCGAAGCAATGACATTTTGTTCAGCCATAACTGCATCCTTATTATTTGAGAGAGTATTCTTCATGGAACTACAAGGCATTTGCTATAAAATGCATGCGGGTTTAAAGCAGCCTATTGTAACTGATCAACAGACCTGTAAGGCAAATGTAGAATATAAATTTGTGCTAGATCGCGCTGAAATAGACATTCCTTTTACCTTAGGTCAAGAAGTCGAAATTGAATGGACAGGCAATATTTACTGTGTCTCTTGTGGCAACAAAACACCAAAATCTTATGCACAAGGTCATTGTTTTAAATGTTTCAAAACAAAGGCCTCTTGTGACCTCTGTATTATGAAACCAGAGACGTGCCACTACCATTTAGGCACTTGCCGTCAAGACAGTTTCGCTCATGAAGTCTGCTTTCAGCCGCATATCGTCTATCTGGCCAACTCAAGTGCATTAAAAGTAGGAATCACTCGTTTCGGTCAAATGCCCACTCGCTGGTTAGACCAAGGGGCAACTCAAGCCTTACCTTTTTTAAAAGTTGGTTCACGTCGGCTCTCAGGGCAGCTTGAAATTCTATTTGGTACTCAAGTGGCTGATAAAACCGATTGGCGCAAGCTGCTTAAAGGTGAAGCTGAGCCATTGGATTTACTAGAAGTACGGGAAAGACTCTTAGAGGAATTTGCGCCAAAAATTCAGACCATTCGTGAAGAATTCAGTCAAAATATTGAATTTAATGAAACCGTAGAATTACTGGAAAATGAACTGCCTCGTGAATTTGCCTATCCGGTAGACCACTATCCCGAAAAAATAAAATCGCACAATCTCGATAAAACACCCATTATTCGGGGCGTTTTACAGGGAATTAAAGGTCAATATTTAATTTTAGATACGGGTGTGATTAATATTCGAAAATATTCAGGATATCAACTTAAATTACGTGCTAACTAAATCAAATGATATTAAAAAAACCTGCATTAATGCAGGTTTTTTTTAATACTGAGATCAATTATTTAATCTTAGCATGCGATTTTAAATACTCAGTGTAGTCGTCTAATTCTTGCTGACCACGAAGCTGTTGATATAATTTAGACAATTCACTCAATTGCTGATCATTTAAAGCATTTGAAGTCGTCTTGTTCACATTTGATACAGCTACAACCACCAACTCATTCGGTAGTGATGCCGTACTCACTGACCACATCCCAGCCTTTGGTGCTGCAAGACTAAATGCTACGCGCTCAATCTCACGTTTTAAACCTTGAGACCGTGTGAACACTCCCGCACTCTCGAATGCCATTTTACTCTGTGCCAACACTGCAGCAGCGGGCTGTGATTTAAAACTATTCAAGGTAGATTGAATTTTTGCTTTCGCAGCATCACTTGCTTTTTGCTCAATCAATTGAACTGTGACACGAGGAGTCGCTTCTGTAAGATTTTGCACACCAGCCGCATGGTAGTCACGTACTTTAATCCAAACAGTATCACCATTGCTTAGCTGAATACTGCTCGAAGCATTACGATCCCCATTTTTAACATCGTCATTAAAGAGTTTCACTTTTACATTAGAATCACTTAATACAGGATGTTGAGTCGACAAAGTCATACCTTTAACAGATTGCACAGTCACGCCTTTGACTTCCTGAGCAACGACATCTAAAGCATCACTCCCGACCACCATTTCGTTTAAATTATTTACAGTATCTGAAAAAGCATTTGCAGATTTATTCTTTTGCAACTCTGCCAATAAACGTGGTTTTTCTGCCTCAAATGATGGAATTTTCACCGATGCAACTTCTGTTTCAATTAAATGATAGCCATATTGAGTTTTGACCGGTGCAGAAACTTGGGTCGATTTTAACGAAGCAACCGCCTGATCAAATGCATCACCAAATACACCTTTTTCATACGCCTCAATGACACCGCCTTTGGCTTTAGACTCAGTATCATCTGAATACTGTGCAGCAGCTTGAGCAAAGGTCATTCCTGCTTTAATTTTTGCAGCAGCTTCATCAGCCAACTTTTTCGCTTCAGCATCTGAGCGACTATCTGCAGTAATTAAAATATGTTTAACCAATGGTTTAATATTTTTCTTTTGCCCATCAACAAACGTTGCATAAGCTTGCTGTAATTCGGTATCTGTAACTTGAACATTAGCAGGTGCAATATTGGTCGGTGTTATTACCACGTAATCTACATCAACACTTGCAACCTGCTTAAATGCAGCTTTGTGCTTGTTATAATAAGCCTCAACTTCTTGCGGTGTTACTTTAATATTTTTCTTATATTCATCAAGCTTAATACTCGCGAGATGTAAAGTACGCTGTTCCGTCTGCAAATTAGCAATTTGTTGAATATCAGGTTTACTTACCAAAGCATAGTCTGTAAATGTTGAGGTCAACATTTTTAAAGCATGATCTTGGCGCAAATTAACAATTAAAGCGTCATTGGTCATACCCACCGAACGCAAATAATTTGCATATAAAGTTTCGGAGAATTTACCATTTTCTTGAAAATTTGGTTGCTGTGCTACCATTTGCTCAATCTGGGTATCACTTAAAGAAATCCCCAACTCTTCTGCTTGTTGTAGTAACAAAGTACGAGCCACCAAAGTATCTAAAGCTTTATTTTGAATAAAAGATTGATTCAATAAAGTTTCATCACCATTGGCATAGCTTAAGTATTGTTCTTTAAATGTTTTGGTGAGCGCTTCTAATTCTTTGTTGGAAATATCTTGTCCATTGACCACTTTTGCCGAATCTTCAGACTTTCCACCACTAAAATATCCTTCAATACCTACAAGTGCCAAAGGGGTTAAAAACAAAATAAGCAAAACCTTGCCCAACCAACCCTTAATAACTTTACGAAAAGATTCCATAAGTATTCCAATATTTTATTTGTGAGGGATTTTACCCGAAAACCTGTAATGAATGAATGAGTTCAAACTATAAATTAGCTTTATTAATAAAAAACGCGCCGATGAGGCGCGTTTTAAGGCTTTAAAAAAGATTAAGCAACAGAATCTTTCAAACCCTTACCAGCTTTAAAACTAGGAACTTTACTTGCTTTAATTTCTAAAGCTGCACCAGTCTGTGGATTACGACCAGTGCGTGCTGCACGTTCTTTAACATTGAATGTGCCGAAACCAACAAGAGTAACGGTATCACCAGATTTAAGCGCTTCGGTAATGGAAGCAATTGTCGCGTCTAAGGCTTTACCTGCATCAGTCTTAGACAATCCCCCTTTCTCTGCAATTGCATCGATTAATTCTGATTTATTCATGAAGATTATGTCCTCTTAATATCGTTTATTTAAGGTCTAAGGATTCCATAACACCTTTATAGCAATGCTTTAGGGCAAAACGCAATACTTTAGATCGGCATTTCTATAAAATAAATATGAAAAAATTTGTTGAATAATGCATAAAAAGCAAAATTGTTTCATTTTTTTACAATTTGTTCTTTTAAAATTTTATTCTCTTCTACCAACATATCAACTTTGCTATGTAGCTGTAATATGAGATTTTCTAGATGCTGAATATCTTTCACTGTCACCAAACCAATTCGGTTTAAAGAGTGATGGACACTGTGATCAATCAACTTTTCAACCTTATCTTTTGTATCCGTAACAGACTCTTTTGCTTTTTCAGATACTTTTTCTACTGTCTGATCTGCGATTTCAGTCGTTTTGGATTCAAGCTCTTCGCCCACTTTTACCAAGGAGTCAAATAATTTATTTCCTTCTTCTTCTGCACGTGAAAAAGCACCTAAACCAGCCAACCAAATTTGTTGCGTATATTTACGAAAATCCAAACTAGACTTACGTCCAGATTGTAACTTATTCTTTGATTTATCAGAATTTTCTCTTACTGAATGATCCGCAGTTTGATCCTTTTCACGTTTATCCATGCCACATTTCTCCTATCATTCTAAATACCCTTTAATATATTTTATCCACAAAATGCACTCATAATAGCAAATTAAATACTTGATCGATTTGCTAAACTGTTCTACAAAGCAAGATATTGTTTATTTAGTTTAGTCCTGAGGACATGTTTCGAGCATCGGATGCTCTAGTTTAAGGTAAGGATTGGGTTTTATGAGTGAAACGCAACAAAATCAAAATCGACCGCATTTGTTGCTAACCATGGCTATGATTGTTCTTGAAACTATTTTCACTTTCATTTTAAAACATGATCGTGTTGTAAGCTTGCAAGCTAAAAAATTTATTGATGAAAACATTACTATTAAAATCAATAGTTATTTACCGTATTTTGATTTTTATATTCAATTTACCGAGCAAGGTATCTTATTTGATACCAAAGAGCCTGATCATGCAGTCAACCTTGATATCCGCACCACACTTATGGATTTGATAAACATTTTTGTTTTTGCAAATCGTCGTAGTTTAAAAAAAATGCGAATCGATGGTGATATTACCTTAAAAGATGAATTTCGCGATCTCGCCTTACTTTTTAGCGTGCCGAAAGTTTTATCAGATTGGAAACAATGGTTAAGTGAACCTTCTGACGAACAAGATATTGTTAGTTCCAAAAAACGAATTGCGCCGCTTTTAGAAAAAATTGATCAACAGCGTTCAAGTATTAATCATCTACAAGTAGAAGTGAAGCAATATAAAAATCGTATTCGTAGAATTGAACAAAAGCAAAAAAGAATTAATAGCGGATTTATTGTCATTGTCGGAATTTTAATTGCGTTATTAGTGTATAATTTTTGGCTAGGATAAATAATTAATTTTTCATCATAAATAAAACTGTTTTGTGGCACATAAAAAAACTTGACTATTTTAGTCAGGATTCATAAAATCAACACATCTAGTCTTAACATGTGTATCGAATCATGCGCCTTACCACTCGCGGTCGTTACGCAGTGACTGCTCTACTTGATTTAGCTTTGCAGCCAACTGAACAAACGATTACGCTTGCAGAAATTGCAAACCGTCAAACTATTTCCGTTGCCTATCTTGAGCAGTTATTCGCAAAACTAAAGCGCCATGGTTTGGTTTCTAGTGTTCGAGGTGCTAATGGTGGATACCATTTAGCACGTAATGCAGAAAAAATCACTGTCTTAGAAATTATTGAAGCTGTAAACGAAACTGTCGATGCGACTCGTTGTGACCATAAAGGTAACTGCCAAAATGGTGCAATGTGCTTAACACATGATTTATGGCAAGAACTCTCCCATCACATTGCCGATTATTTAGCTAAAATTACTCTTGCTGATCTTGTAGCACGTGACAACGTACAAACTGTTGCAATCCGCCAAAATTCACCAAGTTTTGATTCAGCCCTTTTATCGGGTACAGGTATTTAACATGAAACGTCCGATTTATCTTGATTATGCAGCAACCACTCCTGTAGACCCTCAAGTTGCAGAACGTATGATGGAATGTTTAACATTCGACGGTACTTTCGGTAATCCAGCATCACGTTCTCATGCCTACGGTTGGCAAGCAGAAGAAAAAGTTGAATATGCACGTGAACAAGTTGCAAATTTAATAAAAGCTGATCCACGTGAAATCGTCTGGACTTCTGGTGCGACTGAATCTGATAACTTGGCGTTAAAAGGTATTGCTCAGTTTTATGGTTCTAAAGGTAAACACATTATTACCAGTAAAATTGAACATAAGGCAATTTTAGATACCTGTCGTGAGCTAGAAGAAGAAGGTTTTGAAATTACTTATATCGAACCTGAGCCAAAAACAGGTTTAGTCACCCCTGAAATGGTAAAAGCAGCCATTCGTCCAGATACCATTCTAGTTTCACTGATGATGGTAAACAATGAAATTGGTACAGTAACTGACGTTACTGCGATTGGTGAAATTACCCGTGCCAATAAAACGTATTTCCACGTCGATGCTGCTCAAGCCGCAGGAAAAGTTGAAATTGATCTTTCAACCATGAAAATTGATTTGATGAGTTTCTCAGCACATAAAATTTATGGTCCTAAAGGGATTGGCGCGTTGTTCGTTCGTCGTAGCCCACGTGTTCGTCTTAAAGGGCAAATGCATGGTGGTGGTCATGAACGTGGTATGCGTTCTGGTACACTTGCGACTCATCAAATTGTGGGTATGGGCGAAGCATTTGAGCTTGCAGGTAAAAACTTAGTATCTGAGCAAAAACGCATTCGTGTATTACGCGACAAACTCTGGAATGGTTTACAGGGTTTAGAACAAGTATTTTTAAATGGTCATGCTGAACAAAGTGTTGCAAATTACTTAAATGTAAGCTTCAACTTTGTTGAAGGTGAATCATTAATGATGGCATTGAAAGATGCAGCAGTTTCATCGGGTTCTGCATGTACTTCTGCAACACTTGAACCTTCATATGTACTTCGTGCATTAGGTTTATCTGATGAGTTGGCACATAGTTCAATTCGTTTCAGTTTTGGTAAATATACCACTGAGGCAGATATTGACCATGTTCTTGAAGTGACTATTGCTGCTGTAGAAAAATTACGTGATCTTTCTCCTCTTTGGGATATGTACAAAGATGGTGTAGATCTATCTACAGTCGAGTGGGCTGAACACTAATTAATTTATTCATGGCATCTTATAGTAATCTATTAAAGATGCCCCCATATTAAACCTTATCAGGCTGACCCCGAGGTTTGGAGACGCATCATGGCTTATAGTGAAAAAGTAATTGATCATTACGAAAATCCTCGTAATGTAGGTGTTTTGGATAAAAACGCTGAAAATGTTGGTACAGGTATGGTGGGTGCACCAGCGTGTGGCGATGTTATGCGCCTGCAAATTCAAGTAGATGATAACGGCGTGATTGAACAAGCACGTTTTAAAACTTATGGATGTGGCTCTGCAATCGCTTCAAGTTCATTGGTAACTGAGTGGTTAAAAGGTAAAACTTTAGACCAAGCACAAGCGATTAAAAACATTGATATCGCTACTGAACTTGCACTTCCTCCAGTAAAAGTACACTGTTCTGTACTTGCTGAAGATGCCATTAAAGCTGCTGTTGAAGATTATCGCAGCAAAAAAGCGAAAGCTTAATTATTTAAGTTTTGAATAAGGAACAATGGAGTTTTCATGATTCATTTAACTGAAAATGCTGCAACTCATATCAGCAATTACTTGAAAAATCGCGGTAAGGGTGAAGGCATTCGCGTTGGCGTGAAAACTTCAGGCTGTTCTGGTTTGGCTTATGTACTCGAATTTGTCGATGACATTGATACACATGATCAAACTTTTGAACAGTTTGGTGTTAAGGTTTTTGTTGATCCTAAAAGCAGTGTCTATTTGGAAGGTTTAGAAATGGACTATGTAAAAAATGGATTAAATGAAGGCTTCGAATTCAATAATCCCAATAAAAAAGGTGAATGTGGTTGTGGTGAATCTTTCACTGTCTAAACAACTCTCCTGACCTTTTTAAAGCCTTAAAACAGTGTGCCTACACTGTTTTAATTGCATTCATTTATGCACTTATTTTTATTGAACTTTGCGGATCACATCTCCCATGAATCATTTTGAGTTATTCAATCTTCCAGAAGTACTCGATATTGATTTAGCAGCTTTAAAAAATGAATTTTTAAAATTGCAGCAACAATATCATCCAGATAAAGCCGAGAATAAAGATCAAGCGTTGATTAAATCAAGCGAAATTAATCAGGCCTTTAAAGTTTTATCTCAAGTTGATAGTCGTGCGGGATATCTGCTTTCATTAAAAAAACAAGATCACCTTCTCGATCAATCGATTAGTGATTTTGATTTTCTACAATCTGCCTTAGAAATTCGTGAGCAACTCGATGAAGCACATTCTGCCGATGACTTAGTTTCTCTAAAACAAGAAGTTCAACAATGGATTGATAGCTTAGTTCGTGAATTTAAAATTGATTACGCTGAGGAAGATTGGACTGAAGCTCGTGATACAGTTCGAAAATTACGTTTCTTTCAAAAAGTTATGAGCGATATCGATAAAGCTGAAGATCGCTTTTTGGATGATGATACTTTTGATCTTGATGATGATTTTTAATTTATTTTTACTTTTAGACGTTCAAAGGATGTAACACTATGGCTCTCTTGCAAATTGCAGAACCTGGTCAATCAAGTGCGCCCCATGAACACCGTATTGCGATTGGTATCGATTTAGGAACCACTCACTCTTTAGTCGCTACGGTTTTATCTGGCAAAGCCAAAGTTCTTAATGATGATCAAGGTCGCGTGTTACTTCCATCTCTTGCACATTATGCGGAGCACACAGCTCTGTATGGAGATGATGCAAAAAGCTTTATTACCAGCGACCCTAAAAACACAATTGTTTCTGTTAAACGTTTTATGGGACGCTCAAAAGCAGATATTAAGTTTCAACATCCGTATACACTGGTCGGTGAAGATCACCAAATGCCAGCCTTTGAAACCAATCAAGGACCTAAAACGCCTGTTGAAATTTCGGCTGAAATATTAAAACAATTAAAAGAGCGCGCTGAATCAAGTTTACAGAATCCGATTAATGGCGCGGTGATTACTGTTCCTGCTTATTTTGATGAAGCGCAACGCCAAGCCACTCGCGATGCTGCGCAATTGGCTGGTTTAAACGTATTGCGTTTATTGAATGAACCGACTGCTGCTGCGGTGGCTTATGGTTTAGATCAAACTGCAAATTTGGCTTCCGATCGCAATTACGTTATTTATGATTTGGGCGGTGGGACTTTTGACGTTTCTATTTTGCGTTTTACTCAAGGTGTTTTTGAAGTATTAGCCACTGGTGGACACACTGCACTTGGCGGTGATGATCTTGATCGATTAATCGTTAAATGGGCAAAAAAACAACTGAATATTGAAACGCTGAATGATTCAGAATATGCACATTTTATTGTTGCAGCGCGCAATGCCAAAGAATCTTTAACCGATGTAGAATCTGTCGATCTTCAAATCTTCAATCATGTTTTAAGTCTAGATCGAATCACATTCCAAGCTATTATCAAAGTTGCTTTGGACAAAACGATTAGTGTATGCAAACGTGTCATGCGCGATGCTAAACTTGAACTGAGCGATATTCAAAATGTAGTTCTGGTGGGTGGTTCAACTCGGTCTTATGCAGTACAACAAGCGGTACAAGACGTTTTTAATCAAGAACCTTTATGTACCATTAATCCAGATGAAGTGGTTGCAATTGGCGCAGCCATCACTGCAGATCAACTGATTGGTAATAACACAGAAGGTGCATTACTTCTTGATGTTACCCCACTCTCGCTCGGTTTAGAAACCATGGGCGGGTTGGTCGAACGTCTGATTTCACGTAATACTGCTATTCCCGTAGCACGTCGTCAAGAGTTTACCACCTATCAAGATGGTCAAACTGCTATGCTCATTCACATCGTACAAGGCGAACGTGATTTGGTGGAACATTGCCGTAGTTTAGGTCGTTTTATCTTGCATGGCATTCCTCCAATGACTGCGGGTCAAGCACGTATTGAAGTGACATTTCAAGTAGATGCAGATGGTTTGCTTACCGTTTCTGCAAAAGAAACCACTTCTGGTGTACATGCACAGATTGATATCAAACCGTCTTATGGTTTATCGGATGCTGATACTGAGCGCCTATTGATTGAAGGTTTTAAATTTGCAGAAGAAGATAAAAATCTTCGCCATTTGCAAGAAACCAAAGTTGAAGCGCAACGTGAACTTGAAGCACTGACCCAAGCATTGAAAGTTGATTCAAGTCTGCTCAGTGCAGAGCAACAAAATGCTTTAGCACAAGCCAAAGTAGAACTTGAACAACAATTATCAACAACCAATATTGAAACTATTGAACAAGCTGTGCATCAGCTTAAAATACACAGTGATGCTTTTGCAGCGGCTCGTATGAATCAACATATTGATTCTGCGCTCAAAGGTACTCAACTTGATGATTGGTCAAACTCACCCAAATAAATAGGTAGAAATTATGCCACGTATTAAAGTTCTTCCGCATGCGCAAATTTGCCCTAACGGTGCGGAGTTTGAAGTTGAACAAAATGCCAATCTTTGTGAAAGCTTATTGAAAAATGGTATTAAAATTGAGCATGCTTGCGATATGTCTGCTGCATGTACAACGTGTCACGTGGTGGTACGTAGAGGTTTTGATAGCCTAGATGAAATGAATGATGTTGAAGCCGATTTACTTGATCGTGCTTGGGGACTTGAACCTGATTCACGTCTTTCTTGTCAGGTTAAAATTGTAGAGCAAGATTTGGAAGTTGAGATTCCAAAATATACGATCAATCATGCTTCGGAAAATCATTAATTTTTTCACCGCATAAAAAACCACGCTTTTGCGTGGTTTTTTATGCTAAATACATATTTTAATTATGCTTTTTTATACTACTCATCATCATTTCTAGGTTTTTTTACTTCATCTTCTAAATTCAATTTTACAATACCCTGAGCATTGGTCATTTTTTGCTGTTTTTGAATTCTTTTGATCATTTTTTCTAAAACATTAATCAACTCTGGATATTCATAATTTTGAACTTCATCTAAGTTTAATAACAAATGAAAACCTTTATATTCATAATCAAACCAACGCTGATAATCTAACTTCCGCGAACTGTATTTTTCCATCACTTGCCAAGTATTGACTGGTGCTTGAATGCCCTTAAGGGTAATCGGTGCTTTAGGTGCACATAAATAATCATTTTTAATTAAGTTATAGGTCTCATCTGAAATCAAAATTTCATCGACTGCTGCGGCACTTTGCAAACGTGCTGCCAAATTTGCATCGCGTCCCACAATGGTATAGGCCATGCGATGTGCTGCACCATAATTTCCAACGTGACAATATCCCGTACTGATTCCCATCCGGATATGTAAAGCCGGATAACCCATTTTAATCCAACGCTCTCTTAATAGTTTCATTTGTTGACGCATCTCAATGGCCATATCTAGACAAGTTTTTGCATCTTGTTCTACACCCTGAGAAATTGGATCACCAAAAAAAATGAGAATTGCATCGCCCATAAATTTGTCGACTGTTGCTTCATGATGTTTCGCAATTTCAGTCATATGGCTTAAATAGTCATTGAGTAAAAAAGCTAAATCATCGGGAATCAAAGTTTCAGAAAGCTCAGTAAAACCTTGAATATCTGAAAAAAAGATGGTCATCTTTTTACGTTTATACTCTATTTTAGCTGCAGACTCACCTTTCATAATAGAATGCCACAATTGCATAGGCGCATAACGGCTAAGCTGATTGGCAAATTCCATATAGCGATTCATTTGCTCAAAATAGTAAGTTTTACGGTCATTGATATGCTGCACTTGACTACGTTGGTAAAAACTACCCACACCAAAATAAGTAATTAAACAAATAAAACCAAGAACGGTTAATTCACCAGTGGTTTGCTCAAAATAATCACCAAACCCAAAAATAAAGATATTGCATAAATAAAAAATTGCACAACCTAACAGGCTAGCCAATGAGATCAGCATAAATGAAATTTTAATATTAAAAGCAGTGTATAAAAGAGCAAAAAATAAGAGCAGGGTCAGAACAAGATTTAAATGGATTGCAGATAAAATGATTGCAATGACAACAATATCAAGAATAAACAAGACATTATTTTGTGTCTTTAGATTAAAACGGTATGACAACCAATTGGATAATTTAGGTGTAATTAATAAAATAAACAGCAGAAAAATAGGAACATAGATCTGATAGTGAGTGTCAGATGATGTGTAATGATAGACGAGGATAATCAAAGACAACATGATATACCCCATCAAACGATGAAAATATTCAAATTGTTTTGGTTCTTTTCTTATCCAATCGTCCAATGACACTTAACTACTCCCAACCAGAGGATTTACATTTTATTCTTTTAATCTGGTTTAATGACTGGATCAGTCCATTCGCCAATCAAATGGCATATCACCTTGACCACGTAAAGCCAACATTAAAGTTTGACGCATATGCGCAAGGACTTCATTGCTATAAGGAACGGCTGGTGTTCCCCAAACAGGTTTTGGCCATGCAATATCATTCTGATAACGTACAACATGATGAAAATGTAATTGTGGGACTACATTTCCCAAAGCTGCGACATTCATTTTATCAGCACGGAATACACGCGCGAGCTGGCTTGATAACCAACTTGATTCACGCAAGAATTGTTCTTGGTCCGCCTGACTCAGCTCATATAACTCTGTAATTCCAGGTACACGCGGAATCAAGATCAGCCATGGAAATTGCATATCATTCATTAAACGACATGTTGACAGTGGAAAGTCGCCTATGAAAAAAGTATCTTGAGCAAGTTGTGGGTGCAAACTAAACATATCTTTATAAATGATGCAAAATTAAAATGATGGCTAATACTACCACATACAATGAAGTGTGAATATTCTATGCAATGCGTTTCATTACAAATAAATTACGATTTTATTTAAACCCTTTCAGCGCTCTAAATATATTAAATTTCTTCAAAAATCAAATATATGTTAGATATCAGGTTTATTTCTTTCTTGTCTCCAAATAGGTACGCTTATTTTTCAGTGCCTGCCTATTTTCATCCATGAATTTCTTGCAATAAATTACTCAATAAATCTGAAATAAATTGAATTCTTTTTTGATGATCTTCTAGCATGACCATGATTTTTAAGCGCTGCCCTCCTTCCATACGGAAAAAAGTGGGGTGTTTTTGCATCATTTGAATAATACTGATCGCTTGTACAGGTGTATCTGGAGAAAATTCAATATGGCCACCTTTTGACCCAATATCCACCTTGGTAATACCCAATTGTTCAGCCTTTAGACGTATCTGATGCACGGCAAATAATTGTTTCACAGGTTGCGGAGGCACACCAAAACGATCTATCAGTTCCATTCGAATATTGTCCAGTTTTTCTTGGCTATCTGTATTACTAATTCGTTTGTAGAACATCAGTCTTTGATGTACATCTCCCAAATAATCATCTGGAATTAATGCGGGCATATGTAAGTTAATTTCAGCGGTTAGCGATAATGGCGCATCGAAATTTGGCGTTTTGCCCTTTTGAATTGCTTTGGTCGCCTTTTCAAGCATTTCCATATACAAGCTATAACCAATTGCTTGCATAGAACCACTTTGCTGCTCTCCTAATAACTCCCCAGCTCCCCGAATTTCGAGATCTTCAGTTGCGAGCATAAACCCTGCACCTAAATTTGAGGCACGTTGAATGGCATCAAGACGTTTTTCTGCATCCCCTTTTAGGCTCTTTAGCGAAGGCACGAGTAAATACGCATACGCTTGATGATGTGAACGTCCAACGCGACCACGTAATTGATGTAACTGAGCAAGTCCCAGTTTATCCGCTCGTTCAATCACAATAGTATTGGCATTGGGAACATCAATTCCTGTTTCAATAATGGTTGAACACACCAAGACATTATATTCTTTGTGATAGAACTGCTGCATGACCTGCTCAAGTTCACGTTCGCGCATTTGTCCATGTGCCACAGCCACACGTGCTTCTGGCACCAATTCACGTAAACTTTCAGCAGTACGTTCAATGCTATCGACTTCATTATGTAAAAAATATACCTGACCACCACGAAGCAACTCACGCAGAATCGCTTCTTTCACTGAATCGCCAGTATGTTCTTGTACGAAAGTTTTAACGGCTAAACGACGGGCAGGTGGCGTAGCAATAATCGATAAATCACGCATTCCACTGAATGCCATATTTAAAGTCCGTGGAATAGGTGTGGCTGTTAAAGTCAACATATCGACATCCGCACGCATGGCTTTGATCCGCTCTTTATCTCGCACACCAAAGCGATGTTCTTCATCGACAATCATCAATCCCAAGTTTTTAAATTGGATACTTTGTTGCAAAATTTTGTGGGTTCCTATCACAATGTCTACCTTACCTGCGGCTAAGTCTTCGGTGGTTTTAACATGTGATTTATTTGAACCAAAACGGGAAAGTACTTCAATTCGAATCGGCCAGTCAGCAAAACGATCCTTAAAGGATTCATAATGTTGTTGTGCTAACAAGGTCGTAGGTACTAAAACTGCGACTTGTTTATTGTTCTGGACAGCTAAAAATGCCGCACGCATAGCCACTTCTGTTTTACCAAAACCAACATCACCACACACCAAGCGATCCATCGGTTTTGCCAGTTGCATATCATGTAAAGTCGCTTCAATCGCATTGGCTTGATCAAGAGTTTCTTCATAAGCAAAACCACTGGCAAATTGCATATAAGGACTTTGCTCAAGCTCAAAGCTAAATCCAGGTCTAGCTTGACGGCGTGCCTGTATATGCAAAAGTTCAGCAGCAACATCATGAATTTGTTCTAACGCTTTACGCTTGGCTTTACTCCATGCATCTGTACCTAATTTATGCAATGGAGCTAAATCAGGATCACCCCCACTATAGCGACTAATCAAATGTAAGTTGGTGACAGGCACATACACTTTCGCAGCATCGGCATAATCGAGCTGTAGAAACTCATAATCTTGATCATCAATACTTAAGGTGACCAAGCCTGCATAACGCCCTACCCCATAATCAATATGTACCACAGGTGCACCGATACTCAGTTCCGTTAAACTGCGAATCAGAAACTCTTCAGATACTTCTTGCTGACGCTTGCGACGGCGCTGTACAACGCGATGCTCATATAACTGATTTTCAGAAATAACGGTCAATTGATCAGGAATGACTAAACCACGGTCAAGTGGCGCACTAGTGATTGCAATTGCGTATAGGGATTTTCTAAAGTCAGCAAAATTATCAATATTGGGAATATCGCCTAAAGCTGCTCGCAATGCATCTTTTAACGTTTCACGGCGACCAGCACTTTCCGCGACCAATAATACGGGATGACTTGCAGCATCAATATATTTTTTAACGGCTGAAAAGGGTTGCTCTTGTTTAGGGTCAACAGGT
This sequence comes from Acinetobacter albensis, assembly GCF_900095025.1. Taxonomy (GTDB): domain Bacteria; phylum Pseudomonadota; class Gammaproteobacteria; order Pseudomonadales; family Moraxellaceae; genus Acinetobacter; species Acinetobacter albensis. The sequence continues at coordinate 37,676 of NZ_FMBK01000013.1, forward strand.
AAGCGCGGCGGTAATTCAGTTTTAAAATTTAAAACACCTGTTTTCTCTACAAACTCCTCTGCAGAAGCAATAATTCGAGCAAATTGATTCAGTTGTTCTAAAACTTGATTCGGCGGCAGAAAAATCTGTTCAGGTGATAAAATTGGATGATCAACATTATGACGACGGTCTTCATAACGACGAATAACATCTTTCCAAAAACTGGCTAAAGTGTCATCTAAATACTTGTCTGTTATGACAATACTATTCTTGGGTAAATAAGCCATAAGCATGCTTTGATTCAGCATAGCCTCTTTACTAAAAAATAAAGGAAAATAAAACTCAAGACCTGGGGATGCAATCCCTTCTAATACATCTTGATATACTGGATTTTTTTTTGGATTTGCATTTGGAAAACTTTCTGCGTAACGATCTCTAAAAATTGAACGCCCTTCTTTGAGGGGAAATTCCTTTGCTGGTAATACAGCAAACTGCTGCAAGTTTTGCGTGGTTCTTTGGGTTTCTGGATCAAAAAATTTTAAGCTTTCTATCTCATCATCAAACAAATCTATACGAATTGGTGCATTTTGCCCGGACGCATAAATATCCATAATACTGCCGCGAACAGCAAATTCGCCATGATCATACACTGTATCCACCAAATGATAGCCTGCTTGGATCAAGCGCATCTTTTGCTGCTCTAATTTAAACTTTTGACCGACCTGAATATCAAAATGCTCACCCAATATCCATGAGGTGGGCGCTACACGCTGTACCAAAGTCGAAGCTGAAAGGAGGAGTACCCCGCTTTGCGGCATATTGGATAAAATGGATAGTCGTTCAGAGACAATATCTTGATGAGGCGACAAACGATCGTAAGGCAAAATTTCCCAATCTGGGAAAATGGTCGGTTTTATGCCATAAAACTCTAATTCACTTTCCAACTGTCCCAAATGTTGATTATTTGTGGCGACTAAAATAAACAATTGCTTGGTTTGACTCGCCATTTCTTTAAACAATAAAGACGCAGATGAGCCTTGTAAATTACCGACCCAGCGTTTTTCGCCTGCTTTAAGTTGCTGCAAATTTAATTGAGAAATTTCTTGTTGGAACATGTATATAGCTTTTGGTCTAAATGACATAGGCAATATATTAGCATGGGTTATTTAGCGTTTGAGTTATTTTTATTGGTGCAATTTTTACACTAAATTTTATCTGTGACTCAATATTAAAAGACAATGGATCCATTATTTATCACGCAAAAAATGGCGATAGTAGTCATTTAATTTTTTGATGGCATGCTTCATCTGCAACAAATTTTCTTGATTGTTACCTAAATGCCTGACAAAACGCTGATTCGCAATTTCTAAATCAATTTTTTCATTGATAATCATGGCACTGAAATATAATGCTTTTAAATCATTAAATGTGCTTAATTTTCGGTTAGAAAAATACATTAAACGTTCCGACCATTGATTAATTTCTATTCCATCTACAATATAGCCTTGCTCTGAATCAAATTGAATATTGTTTTCTTGCAAAAATATTTGCTCAGCTGAAGGCTTCTTTTTAAAAAAAGAAGCAAGTGTATTGAACATGATGAAGTTATATATTGAACAATTTCCACTATGTTAACGCTATCTCTCAATTTAAACGACTTATTTATACCTGCTTATTTCAGAGTCCATTCTCAATTTTTAAATAAGATTACTACGATGCTGCACGCATATTTAAACTTTGTACTAGCTCAACACGAAGCGAATAAATCTATCATTAAACACATTTAAAATTATGTTATTTTTAGGTGTGGTGACATTTCTACTGCTTAATCTGGAATAAGTTTAGTCATCTGATTCAAACTTTGTTACCATCCCTGTTTCAATGTGTTCATAATTTTTACTGCATATGACTTCCCCTTATCAGTTACAACTTGATGCCAAAATTGCCCGTATTTCTGCTCAATTTGCCGAGTTCAATCCTCCATCTTTAGAAGTATTTCAGTCGCCTGAACAAAACTTTCGGATGCGCGCAGAATTTCGTATTTGGCATACAGATGATGATATGTTTTATGCCATGTTCGAACGCAGTGAAGATCAGCAAAAACAAGTGATTCGGATTGATGAATTTCCTATTGCGGATACTCGCATTAATCAATTGATGCCCGTTTTACTACAAGAATTAAAAAGTAATCCTGTTTTATCTCAACGCTTATTTGAAGTGCATTTTTTAGCAACGCTCAAAGGTGAAATGTTGGTATCGATGATTTATCGTTGCCCTCTCACTGCTGAATGGGAAACATTGGCTAAACAACTGGCTGAAAAACTAGACATTAAATTGATTGGCCGCAGTCGTGGTCAAAAAGTCATTTTAAGTGATGAATTTGTTATTGAAGAATTGAAGGTATTTGATCGCACGTATAAATACAAACAAATTGAAAGTAGCTTTACTCAACCGAACGCACAAGTGTGCCAAAAAATGCTCGAATGGGCATGTCATGCAGCCAAACAGTCAGATAAAGACTTATTAGAATTATATTGTGGCAATGGTAACTTTACATTACCCCTATCCACCAAATTTAATCGTGTACTTGCCACCGAATTGGCTAAGTCATCGGTATATGCTGCGCAGTGGAATATCGAACAAAATCACATTGATAATATTCAAGTCGCACGCCTATCAGCAGAAGATTTTACCCAAGCTTATAATGGCGAACGTGAATTCCGCCGTTTACAAGAAGCCGAAATTGATATTTCCAGTTATGATTTTGACACGGTATTTGTTGATCCTCCGCGTGCTGGAATTGATGATGAAACTTTGAAATTAATTCAACGCTTTGAACGTATTATCTATATCTCTTGTAATCCTGATAGCTTACAAGACAATTTAAATACTTTAACGCATACTCATAAAATCACTCAATTTGCAATGTTTGACCAATTCCCTTATACCCATCACGTTGAATGTGGCGTATTAATGGAAAAGATTTAAACAATTTATTTCATTGTTCAGCTTTAAACACTTTTAGAATTCTGAATAAAATTTTAGGTTCTTAAATTATTGTATTTTTAATTAGCCACTTACAATCAAATAAAATTAGTCAACATTATAATTTCGTTAAATCTATTGAACACTATCGGAAAGATTCGTGTTCAATTGCTGCTTTTTTCACTTTAGTAGACTTGTTTTATTTCTAAAACTGACTATATTTCGATCTATGTTAGGTCGTATATGAATACTCTATGAGTTTTTGGCAAAAGCTGTTTTCTGCGAATCAACAGCTCAATGAACACAAGAATCAAATCTCGTGTGTTGAAAATGATTGCTCTTGTAAATCCAATGAAGAATTGATTCAAGCTTTAGCGAAAGCCAAAGATGAAGACGTGATTATTGGAATTAAGAAAGTGTTAGCTTCTCGGGGCTATAGCCGTAAAGAGTTAAATGAATTGCAGCATTTACCGCTGCAATAATAGAGTCTCAAATAAAAGGCATTTAGTTGATCTAAATGCCTTTTTTTATGAACCGCAATAAAATATTTCTTGCTTAAAATATGACGACTACATTACAAGCATAAATGATTTAATAAAGTGAAATAGTCGATTCTTTTACACAGAAGCAGTACACTAGACTCATAAAATACATTTGTAACTTTATTGGCTATACGTATGATGCAGTTGCAGAAAGCACGGTTTCCTTTAGGGACACATCTTATTGTTAAACATTTTGGATACTCCCATCACGGCATTTATGCGGGGCGTGGACGAGTCATTCATTATTCAGGTTTTGCACATTTATTTAAAAAACGTCCTATTGAAATGACCTCTTTAGAAAAGTTTAGTGCGGGTAAAACTGTTATTGTCCAAAAATACCAGCACCCCAAATTTACTGGTCGTAAAGTGGTTCGTCGCATGCGCTCACGTATGAAAGAAAACAACTATCATCTGATCATGAATAATTGCGAACATTTATGTACTTGGGCAATTACTGGCTTAGAAAGTAGCCCTCAAGTCATTCGCATGATGAATCGCTTAACCACACTGGGTTACGTAAGCTCTATTATGAGTTATATGAACAGTATGTTGCTTGCGATCACCACGACCTGTTTTGCGCTGGTATTGTATATCAAGAAAAAATTACGCGACAAAGCTAAACATCGTTTGAAGCATTATCGTTTAATGCGTAATCCGATTGAACAGCCAAATAACACTGTAACAAAACCGGATATAACTGATCACAAGACACTTTAATTTCAAATCCATTCTATTTTATAAGTAAATGCTAGCATTACTCAGTTTCAATTTAAGTTCTCTTTTAACAGTATTTATAAGTTATAAGCGCTTACACAAGATTAAAAAAGCTCAACCGAAGTTGAGCTTTGAGAAGATCTATTTCAATGACTTTTTACCTGCATCACACATGAAGTAAAACTTCATCTTTTGCGCTTGAGCAAATAAGCTCTATATGACAAAAGACGAAGTGATTTTTACTTATACTTACTTAGGCTTAAAACTGTCTTTTAAATCCAAAATGCGGTTAAACACGGGTTTGTCGCTTGTATGATCATATTGATCCGCTACAAAATAACCTTCACGTTCAAACTGGAATCGATCTTCGGGTTGCGCTTGTGCTAAAGCAGGCTCAATCACGGCTTGAAGCACAGTTAAAGAATCAGGATTTAAGTGCGCCAAGAAATCATCATCGGCATCAGGTGCAGCTTCAGTAAATAAACGGTCATACACACGCACTTCTGCAGCAATCCCTTTACTTGCAGAAACCCAATGTACAACTCCCTTCACTTTACGTCCTTCAGGATTTTTACCTAATGTTTCTGGGTCGATTGAACATTTGAGTTCAATAACTTCACCATTTGCATCTTTAATCACTTCATCGCACTTAATCACATAAGCATGACGTAAACGTACTTCACCTTCAGGAATTAAGCGTTTAAAGCCTTTTGGTGCAATTTCTTCAAAATCTTTCCGATCAATATAAATTTCTTTCGATAACGGAATAATACGCTCACCCATATCCACATTTGGATGACGTGAATGGGTTAAGTCCATATCTGCTGCTAAGTTGGTTAAAGTCACTTTAAGCGGGTTTAACACTGCCATACCACGTGCAGCGGTATTTTCAAGCGATTGACGAATACAAAACTCAAGCATCGCGACATCGACAATACCATCCGTTTTAGATACACCCACACGCTTACAAAAATCACGTAAACCTTCAGGCGTAAAACCACGACGACGCATACCGACGACAGTTGGCATCCGTGGATCATCCCAACCATTGACATGATTTCCCTCAACCAATTTACGTAATTTACGTTTCGAAGTAATGGTGTAATCAATGTTTAAACGGCTTGATTCGTACTGACGTGGAACGGCCTCAGATTTAACTTTATCCACCACCCAATCATAAAATGGACGATGATCTTGGAATTCCAACGTACACAGTGAATGGGTAATCCCTTCAATCGCATCTGATAAAGGATGAGCATAGTCATACATTGGGTACATTTTCCAAGTATCACCGGTTTGATGATGCTTAGAATGTAGTACTCGATATAGAATCGGATCACGCATATGTACATTCGGTGATGCCATATCAATTTTGGCACGTAATACCGCTTGCCCTTCACCCAATTCGCCATTATTCATTTGAGTAAAACGTGTAAGATTTTCTTCCATACTCACATCACGATAAGGTGAATTTTTTCCGAGCTCTTTGAAATTACCTCGGTTTAATTTAATTTCTTCAGGGCTTTGCAAATCCACATAAGCATCCCCTTGTTGTATCAATTGAATTGCCCAGGCATGCAACTGATCAAAATAACTTGACGCATAGCGTGGTTCGCCCTCCCAATGAAAGCCCAACCATTTTACATCGTTGGCAATACCGTCCACATATTCTTGTTCTTCTGCATCGGGATTGGTATCGTCAAAACGAAGATTGCATATACCATCAAATTCTTGTGCAATGCCAAAATTTAAACAAATGGCTTTGACATGACCAATATGCAAATAACCATTTGGTTCTGGCGGGAAACGTGTCACCACAGTTTGAGTACGGCCTGCTGCCAAATCTTCACTAATGACCTGACGAACAAAGTCTAAGCCAGGTTGTTGTTCTTGCTGCGCAGCATCGACAGATTGATTTTGAGTTGTCGGGTTATTTGGCAGGGATGAAACAACATCATTTGGCTTCATAGTTGATAAATCACTTCTATAAGATAAAATAGGATAATTAAAACGCTTTCTTGATTTTTTAACAAAGAAAATAACGTTTTTGCTTGCCTTGTAGTTTACAGTTTGCTTATGCTTCTCTCAACCAAAAACCCATGGCTTTTTTGTCCATGATCAGGAGATTATAGAATGAGTTTTCCTCAAGTTGAATTAAACACCAATAAAGGCCGTATTGTTCTTGAACTGAACTCTGAAAAAGCACCTAAAACTGTTGCTAACTTTTTAGAATATGTTCGTGACGGTTTTTATGATGGCGTAATTTTCCACCGTGTTATTGAAAATTTCATGGTTCAAGGTGGTGGCATGGATGAAAACTTCAAAGAAAAAGCCACTCGTGATTCAATCGAAAATGAAGCTGACAACGGCTTAAGCAATGAAATTGGTACAGTGGCAATGGCACGTACACAAGCACCGCATTCTGCATCTGCACAATTTTTCATTAATGTAAGCAATAACTCTTTCCTAAACCATACGGGTAAAACAGCACAAGGTTGGGGCTATGCAGTGTTTGGTAAAGTGACTGAAGGCCTTGATATTGTTGATGCTATTAAAAGTGTTCGCACAGGCAACCGTGGTTACCACGCTGATGTTCCATTAGAAAATGTTGTGATTGAATCTGCTAAAATTATTTCTGAATAAAATATCTCCTCTCCGTTTTAAATGAGCTTTAAAACGGAATAATGAAAATAGATTCCTCATTTATTGAGGAATCTAGAGGGTAAAAAAGGAAATATTGTGACCTATTTGTTTATCGCTGATTTACATTTGTCACCTGAACACCCTCGACTTGTTCGGGGTTTTTTGGATTTATTGGCACACTATCAAAACAAAAACACCCAGCTCTATATTCTAGGTGACTGGTTTAATGCGTGGATTGGTGATGACTACACTGCCCCATGGCTAGATGACGTGATTAATGCCTTAAAACAGTTCAATCAAACTGGTAATCAAGTTTATTTCCAAGTCGGCAATCGTGACTTTGCTTTAGGTAAGCGTTTTTTAAAACAATTTAATGGTATTTTATTGCCTGATGTTGATGTTTTAAAGATAGATAACATTCAAATACGCCTTGAACATGGCGATTTACTCTGTACCGATGATGTGTCCTATCAAAAGTTTCGTAAAATTATTCGTAATCCGCTTCTTTTAGGCTTTCTTAAAAGTATGCCGCTCAGTTTCCGTCAGAAATTGGCTCATGGTTTCCGTAAAAAAAGCACAAAAACCAAACAAGTAAAATCCTATGAAATTATGGATGTGAATCAACATGCTGTTGAACAATCACTTCAATCAGTTGATTTATTGATTCATGGACATACGCATCGCCCTGAAATGCACCATGAATTTGGCAAGACTCGTATTGTTTTAGGTGATTGGCGTGAAAACCAAGCACAGATTTTAGAAATTGATCCCCAACAAATACATCAAACCTTAAAATTAAAAACTTGGTCTTACTAAGTAAAAAATAATGCTGTATGTTTACAAAACGATGACCTCCATTTCAAATACTCAGCCTTAGCTTCTTGATAAGGCATATTTATCATGCCAAAGTCTAATATATGTTCAATTTGTTATAAGCCATTGTCATCTAGCTTCAGTTAGAATAAGACTTATATTTTTCCAGTGGAGTCATGCTTGATGGATCTTTTAAACATTTCAAAAACTCGCTATACCACCAAAGCTTATGATCCTGATCGAAAAATTCCATCTGAACAGATTACGCGACTATTAGAAGTACTCCGTTTAACACCCTCTTCGATTAACATTCAACCTTGGCATTTTTTTATTGCAGATCATCAAATAGCCAAAGAGCGTATTGCCAAAGCATTGGTCGGCAAATATGCATATAACGCACCCAAAGTTTTAGATTCGTCCCATACCATTTTATTTTGTACGCAAGCTGATATTAGTGAACAGCATTTAGAAAATCTGCTCCAACAAGATGATGCAAGTGGCCGTTTTAAGGACTCAACTGCGAAACAAGGCCAAAAAGACAGTCGCAGTGGTTATGTTGATTATTATCGTAATGAAAAAGGTGATATTCAACGTTGGGCAGAAAATCAAACCTTTATTGCTTTAGGTCAAATTTTACTGGCTGCTGGCATCGAGGGTATTGATGCCACACCGATTGGTGGCTTTGATGAGCAAATTATCAATGATGAACTAAAACTGACAGAAAAAGGTTTAGTACCTTCTGTACTCTTAACACTCGGCTATAGAAGCGAAAGTGATTTCAATGCCAAATTGCCAAAATCACGCCTCAATAAAGAGACTATTTTTACTCAGCTTTAATTAAAACTATTTAAAATAAAACGGGGTGCAGATCAGATCAAACGCTCCGTTTTATGTCAATTTAGGACATATTTCTTACATAATATACAGGTTATACTGCTAAAAAATAAAACAGTAGTGGTTCTTATGTCTGTTCTACCTAAAATGCCAATAAAATTCGAATGCAACGATTGTTGTAAAATCTATATGTATCCATATTCAGTTAAAACCTTAAACGTTTATCCGAAGTGTCCGGGTTGTAAACAAGCAGGTTCAATTTTAGGTACAGCTGAAAAGCTTGATATCATTAAATATCCACGACACTTTATAAAGTCTGTATTTAAACAGATAGCGTATATGCGAGGCAAATAACACTCGCTAAACCAAGTAATAAACCTAAAGCTGTCATCAATTTTAATTTTTCTTTGAAAATCATTAAACCACTGCATGCACCCAAAACAACCACCAGAATATTCATACCTGCAAAAACAATAGCAGGTGTGTCTTTCAATAGCATATGTGCTTTAACATAGAGGGCAATATTAGCAAAATTTAAAACACCTAAACCTAAGCCAGCTATTATATTTTTTGCATGGCCAAAAGTTTTTGATGTGAATAAAATATAAACCAGTGACAAGATAAAAGCACAGATAAACATCAGATTTAACACCACAGCAAATTGAATCCCCAATCCTGTGGTGTATTTGAGCAACACATCAATCAATGCATAACCAAACCAAACTAAAACAAGATAAAACATCGCTTGTTTTGAAGATGCTTTGGCTTTTTGATTACGTTGTTGTGAAAATAGGATACTCAATACAGCCAGAATACCCAGAGCAATTCCAATGATCTTTAAATAATTAAACTGTTCTTGAAAAATAAAAAATGCCGCCAATAAAGATAAAACTACGGATAAACGTTGTGCAATTTCAGTATTGATTATACCGGCATGGTGCAAAGATTTTGCCAAGCATAAAAAAATACTGGGTAGCAGAATCCCTAAAGCTATAATTAATAACCATGGTGTATGAGAAACTGAAATATGCTGCAAGTCTGGTTTAAACCATAAAAGACACAATAAACTTGCCGATGCATAATTCCACGCAATCATGTGCAGTGCATTGAAACCTTTCGGTTTTGCAAGCTTTAAAAGGATTGAAATCAGTACACTACAACAAGCTGCAGCAAATATAAGTTCCATCTTTTACCTTTTTTAAAAGTGAAATACAAAAAAGCCCACAAGAGTTGCGGGCTTTTGATCATAAATAATTTTTATCGATGATCTTAATAATACATCATCATCAAAGATTATTTATAACGATCTACCATTTTCTCTAAAGAGATTGGGCGAATCTTGTCTGCATGACCTGCTGTACCAAACTGGGTATAACGATCTACACAGATTTGTTTCATTGCAACCACTGTTTCTGCAAAGAATTTACGTGGATCGAATTCACTTGGTTTTTCAGCCATCATACGACGCATTGCACCTGTAGATGCCAAACGTAAATCGGTGTCGATATTAATTTTACGCACACCGTGTTTAATTGCTTCAACCAGTTGTTCAACTGGCACACCATAGGTTTCTTTGATGTCGCCGCCGTACTGGTTAATAATCGCCAACCATTCTTGTGGTACAGAGCTTGAACCGTGCATCACAAGATGTGTATTTGGCAATGCCGCATGAATTTCTTTAATGCGGTCAATGGCTAAAATATCACCTGTAGGTGGACGTGTAAATTTATACGCACCGTGGGAAGTCCCTACTGCAATGGCTAAAGCATCAACATTGGTATCTGCAACAAATTGAGTTGCTTCTTCAACTGAAGTTAAAAGTTGGGAATGATCAAGAACACCTTCTGCACCAACACCATCTTCTTCACCGGCCAAACCTGTTTCAAGGCTACCCAAACAGCCAATCTCACCTTCAACGGAAACGCCACATGCATGCGCCATTTGAACGGTGCGACGTGTTACGTCGACGTTATATTCATAATTTGTCGGTGTTTTGCCGTCTGCACCCAATGAACCATCCATCATCACCGATGAAAAGCCCAATTGAATCGAACGTTGACAGACATCGGGATCAGTACCATGATCTTGATGCATTACCACGGGAATATGTGGCCACTCTTCAATTGCAGCCAAAATTAAATGACGTAAAAACGGAGCACCTGCATATTTACGAGCACCCGCAGATGCTTGAACAATAACAGGTGAATTCGTTTCGTCTGCGGCTAACATAATTGCGCGCATTTGTTCTAAATTGTTTACGTTAAACGCTGGTACGCCGTAATTGTGTTCACCGGCGTGATCCAAGAGCTGGCGCAATGAGATAAGTGCCATAAAGTCCTCCCAGTTGATGCCCCATATTCTACATGCTGAATCATTTCAATTCAGTAACAAAACACACTATTTTAAAAAAAAGTCCCTGCAAATGCAGGGACTTTTTAAATAATATAAGCAACCTATGGTGCCACAGCCTCAGAAGCAGCGACTTCTGTCTCTGGAGTTGCTTCATCTGCATCTGCATTCGCAATTTCTGGAGCCACATCTGTGTTGTGTTCATCCAAAATAGGTTGATCAATGGCATCAATAGCGGCTTGTTGTTCTGGCGTAATTTTTTCATTTACTGCCACAGTTTCAGCAGTTTCATTTTTTGGTGCTTCATCTTTTTTTGCACATGCGGTTAAAGCCAAAGGTACAATAAGTAAGGCTGCAAAAGTTAATTTTAAGTTCATCATATTTTCCTAAGACAGGAGATTTAATGAACATAATTTTATTGCAATTATATTTCATTTTCATGACTAAAGTATGTCTATCAAAAAACAAAGGCTGGCCTAAGCCAACCTTATTACTCTTCCAATCTGTTCTACTATCTTATTAGAGATTAAGCACGCTCTAATAATACTGCTACCGCAGGTAAGGTTTTACCTTCTACAAATTCAAGAAAAGCACCACCACCGGTCGAGATATATCCCATTTGGTTAGCGACTTCATATTTGTCAATTGCAGCCAAAGTATCGCCCCCGCCTGCAATAGAGAAACCAGCAGATTCTGCAATCGCTAAAGATAAGGCTTTCGTTCCTTCGCCAAATTGATCGACTTCAAATACACCGACAGGACCATTCCAAAGAATCGTTTTTGAAGTTTTGATAATTTCTGCAAATGCTTTTGCTGTTTCTGGACCAACGTCTAAAATCATATCGTTGTCAGCGACATCAGCAACATTTTTAACGATTGCTTTTGCTTTTGTCAATGAGCCCAAGAAATCACTGAAATCAATTTCAGCTGCATCAGCAACCACAACATCTGTAGGTAATGGAACAGAAACTTTAGCAGCAATGGCTTTAGCTGTATCGATTAAATCATTTTCACACAATGATTTACCAACGTTGTAGCCCGCAGCAGCCAAGAAGGTATTGGCAATACCACCGCCCACAATGATTTGATCGCAAATACTAGAAAGCGAAGTCAGCACATCAAGCTTGGTTGAAACTTTTGAACCGGCAACAATAGCCACCATTGGTGATTCAGGGGTTTGAAGTGCACGACCTAAAGCATCGAGTTCCGCGGCAAGTAACGGCCCTGCTGCTGAAACTTGAGCAAAGCGCGCGACACCTTCTGTGGATGCTTCTGCACGATGTGCAGTACCAAAGGCATCCATCACAAATACATCGCACAGCGCTGCATATTTTTGAGCAAGGTCAGGGTTGTTTTTCTTTTCCCCAACGTTAAAACGTACATTTTCAAGCAATACCACTTGACCTGCCACAACCTGTACGCCGTCTAAATAATCAGTAATTAATTCAACCTTTTGACCTAAAGCTTGCGTCAAATAAGCAGCGACAGGTGCTAAAGATTGTTCAGGTTGAGCTTCACCTTCAACGGGACGACCTAGATGTGAACATACCATTACTGCAGCGCCTTTTTCAATGGCTGCCTTAATGGTTGGAAGCGCAGCGCGTAAACGTGCGTCACTGCTAATCTCACCATTTTTGACAGGCACGTTTAAATCTTCACGGATTAAAACACGCTTAGCGGTTAAATCAAGGTCAGTCATACGCTGAAAATTCATGTATAGCTCTCTTTATAAATATAAAAATCGCCCGATTTTAAATGATTATGTAGAAAAAGGTTAGCTTCTTTTGTATAAAAGCTGTCGAAAGGCAAAGTTTTGATTATGATAGTCAAAAGCCACATTATGATTCAGAATTTATGTCTATTCACCCCGATCCAAAAATCAATCGATTAAATGTTTTAGGCGAATCCTTGGCCAGCTGTTGTTACGCTCCCATTACAGGATATTTTCGCAATGGCTTTTGCCATACTGCCACCACCGATCTCGGTCAACACACCATGTGTGTGCAAATGACTGCCGAATTTCTAAATTATTCGCAGAAAGTAGGTAATGACTTAATTACCCCTTTACCTGAAATCGACTTTCCTGGCTTAGAACCTGGTGATTTTTGGTGTATTTGTGTGACACGCTGGGTAGAAGCATATCAAGCAGGAATTGCTCCTCCAATTAAAATTCATGCCTGCCATCAAGCTGTACTTTCTTATGTCCCTATTGATGTACTGATGGACTATGCGGTGTAATCAAAATGTCTCAAATTATTTTGGCTTCAAGTAGTCAAACGCGAAAAGCATTGATGGATCGGCTTTATATTGATTATCAATGTGTAGTGCCTGATATTGACGAGTCACCACACCGTGAAAACCATGCTGATGACTTGGCAAAGCGCTTGGCTTTCGAAAAAGCCAAACAGATTTCTGATCAATATCCCGAAGCGATTGTGATTGGATCTGACCAAGTGGCTTGGCGTGAAGGTGCACCTGATATTTTTATTGGTAAACCTTTAACTCACGAAAAAGCGATTAAGCAGTTACAAGCCAATTCAGATAAAATCGTGTATTTCAGTACTGCTTTAAGCGTACAGCAGCAATCTACAGGTTTTGAACAGACCTTGGTTGAACATTATAAAGTCAAATTTCGCAAACTGACCTTAACTGAAATCGAGCGTTATATCCGAATAGATCAGCCTTTAATGTGCGCAGGCAGTTTCAAATGTGAAAGTCTAGGCATTAGTTTATTTGAAAACATGAGTGGACAAGACCAAACCACACTTATGGGCCTGCCCATGATTCAACTTTGCCATATTTTACGTCAATTCAACATTTTAGTTCCTTAATTTTAGGCTTTACCTATGTCTCAAACTTTAGCTGTTTTGGGCGGAATCACCGCTGAACAATTTCTTACCGAATACTGGCAAAAGAAACCGTTACTGGTGCGTAATGCGCTTCCTGAAATTAAAAATCTTTTAGAACCAGCAGATGTAATGGAGCTGGCTTTAGATGAAAATATCAATGCACGATTGATTAAGCAAAAGGACAAAGATCCGAATCATTGGTCAGTAAAATCATCACCTTTAATGAAAGCCGACTTTCAAAAGATGCCAAAACTTTGGACTCTTTTAATTCAAGCTGTAGATCATTATTCATTTGATTTGGCCGAACTTTGGAAGAAATTCCCTTTTATTCCACAATGGCGTCGTGATGACATTATGGTGTCTTATGCCCCCAAAGGTGGTTCAGTCGGTAAACATTTTGATTTTTATGATGTATTTCTAGTACAAGGTCATGGACATCGACGTTGGCAGCTTGGACAAATGTGTGATGCAGACAGTGAAATTGTGGCCGGTCAACCGTTAAAATTATTGCCAGAAATACAAATTCATTTTGATGAAATTTTAGCACCGGGTGACTTACTTTATGTACCACCTGGTTTGGCACATTACGGTGTAGCAGAAGATGACTGTTTGACTTATTCTTTTGGCTTTCGCATGCCAAATGTTGCGGAAATGATGGATCGTGTCAGCGATAAATTTGCGGTTGATCAATTACTTAAAAATCCACTCACAGATATTCTGCGTGAAAAAATGACTTCTGTGGGTCAAATCAGTCAATCAGAACTTGAATATTTAAAAACAAAACTCTTGGCGCAATTGCAAAATCCAGCCGTGCTTGAAGATGCACTCATGAGCCTGATGTCAGAGTCGAAATACCCTGAAAATATTCCAGAGGCAGAAGCCATTGGTTCAGGTGATTTAGAACAAGCACTTGATCAAGGTTATTCACTGATGCTTGAGCCTGCATCACGTCTGCTCTACACCGAAGTTGAAAGTAAATTATTGTTTTGGGCGAATGGTGAAGGGATTTGTATTTCTGATGATTTTGCGCCACTTTTAAAACAACTGGCTGATGGCAATTTAATCTTACTCGATGAAAAATTGGCTCGTCCAGAGATGCTAGAAGATATTGTCAATTTACTGAATGAATCAATCTTAATGTTATTGCCTGCTGTAGATACAGAATAAACCATGAATCAAGGGGAAATTATGATTTTCCCCTTGGTTCAAATCAATTCTTTATCATTCACGCATATTGCTGCTTTAAGTATTTTACAATTTTTGCAGATTCAAACATTTTCACCCCAGTATTGGGATCAACCAAATAAGGAACCTGAATATCTCTTCCCATAATCTCGATAACTTTTTCGCGCTTACCACCTTTTAACGGCTCATATTTACCGGGTTTCAAACGCAATACTGCGGGACCCATATCCTGCCAACGTTCTTTCGGCACATTGTGAAATATGAATGGTAATTCTAGCTCTGTTAAAACGCCGCGTACCACACGGGTAAACGGACTGGCTTCAAACCCCCATAATTCTAAAAGTTGTGCAGGTGCTTCACGCTGAATGCTGTTCTGATTGATCCAGACACCACGCGCACCATTAATCAATGTTCCTGCAAAAGCAACGACAGGGATTTTAGGATAAGTCGAAAATTTTGTCGGTGTTTTTCCAGTCCGTCCATAATGTTTAAACAGATAATGAATGATGTCTTGTGACTCATACATCTCAATACCTGTATTTTTATCTATGAAAAACGGAAATTGTTTTTTCCCCCCTTTTTCTTGCACAACTTTACGGTATTTTTGTCCCCCTTTTGGACAAGGATAAACCTCATAATCCAAATTCAATAGACTCATCACTTCACGTACACGACGGCAAAATGGTGAACCTTCAAATTCATAAAGTTGCAGTGCTTTTTCTGGTTGCTTCGGAAATGCTGTACCGCTTACCCCTCGACCACCTTCAGTGATAGAAGATGCTAAAGCCTGTAATACTTTAATTTGATGCATCACCATTCTGTTATTCCCGTTAAGTTGTGTTTATAAATCGACTAATTTTTCTTTTGCAATCACTATTCCATTATTATCGGCATAAATATAATCACCAGAATTAATACTTACTCCACCAAAATATAGTGTTAAATCTACTTCGCCTATGCCTTTTCGATTGCTTTTTTGCGGAATTGCAGCCAATGCATGTATACCTAAATCAAGTTTAGCAATCGCATCCACATCACGCACACAACCATAAATCACAACACCACTCCAGTGATGATTCACTGCAGATTCTGCAATCATGTCGCCCATTAAGGCACAACGCATTGATGCTCCCCCATCCACTACCAACACTTTTCCACGACCATCAGTTGCAAGGAGTTCTTTAACGCGTGAATTGTCTTCAAAGCATTTTACCGTCACCACCTGACCAGCAAAACTTTGACGTGCTCCATAACTTTTAAAAAATTTCCCATCCATAGATGGTGTCACAACCTGAAGATCTTTTTCAGGATAATCATCCAGCAAATCACAAGTTACAAAAGTTTGATCCGACACTCTCTATCTCCTTTATTTTGAATTCTGTATAGCTAAATTATCATAAATTTCAAACTTATCTGCCTGAAACTGTGCCGCTTTGAGCATAGTACGAGCCACTTGCGCTGCTGTCACTGGCTTATATTTAAAAGTATTGGGTACGAAATGCGACAATTTTTGATAAAGTTTTTGCGTCATATCTTCTAAAGTTCGTTGTTCTGAGCGATCACCTAGTAACAAGGAAGGTCTAACAATTGAAACATATTCCAGTTTCAAATCTTGAATATGGTTTTCTAGTTTTCCTTTCACCTTATTGTAAAAAAATTTTGAATCTGCTTTGGCCCCCATAGCACTAATGAGCAAATAATGCGTAGAGGTTGATTCGAATAAATTAGCAAAATGTGCATTAATTTCATAATCAATATTATAAAATTTTTCTTTTGAACCTGCCTTTTTCAAGGTTGTTCCTAAACAGCTAAATGCATGGCTATAGCCATTTACATCCTCATCGTTTAGCAAAAGGAAATCATCAAGTATAAATTGTTGCACTTTTTCCAATGTTTGCAGTTGTGCGTCTTCATGGCGAACAACAGCGGTAATTTTTTCACACACCTCAAGTTGATTCATCTGTTTTAATAGTTCACGACCAACCAAACCAGTCGCACCAATCACAATTACACTTTTAATTGATTTAGTCATTTTTTAAACAATCTCTAAGGGTTATTACCAATCTAGCGCTTTCTCGATCATTTTTCTGCATCTAAAATGTTGTCAAAGTAAGTCAAGACTTGACTTAACCTCATAGTTTAATCACAATATGGCACTTGTTTACGGGCTGGTGATAATTCTTCTGATGAAGGTTTTCAGTTGCAATTTCAGCCCGCCCAGACCAATCTATTTCAAGGAGTGCACGAGTGGCAAACTCTGCTCAAGCTAAAAAACGTGCTCGTCAAAACGTTAAAGCACGCAAACACAACGCAAGCTTACGTTCTATGGTTCGTACTTATCTTAAACGTACAGTAGCTGCAATCGCTGCTGGTGATTATGCTGTTGCTTCAGAAGCATACAAAACTGCAGTACCTGTAATTGATCGTATGGCTGATAAAGGCATCATCCATAAGAACAAAGCTGCTCGTCACAAGAGCCGTTTGAATGCACAAATTAAAGCGTTAGCTAACTAATTTGTTGCATTGAAAAAAGCCCGTTAAGGGCTTTTTTTAGGTCTATATTTTTTCAAATAAAAATAAATGAAATGAATCTTTAAGAAAAATAATCAATATAAGTGTACCTATTTACTTTATTTTTCTAACAATTGAAAATCTCGAATAGAAAGTTCACTGACTTTACCGCGCCAAATCCATTTGAGTTTTGATTCTAAAAATTGATCGCCTTCAAACCAGACAAATAAGCCTTCCATCATTTTGGGCCAGTCTTCTTGGCTAATGCTCTTATGCCCAGAAATAACAGCAATAATCGCCGCTAAAATAGTGTCATGACTGACAGCCAAACTTAAACCAAACTGATTTTGCGGATGTGCGTTATAAATCAGTTCCAATACATCCACCACACCCGAAATTGGGTGTTTCATCCCAGGTAAAGCATTATTCACAAAACTGTTAATAAAACCTAAAGCCCCTTGTTTTCGAAAATAAGGACCTGCTTGTTTAATATCCAATACAAAACTACCTGGCTCGACCAGCAACCCTTGCTCAACAATTTCGATATGATGAGTATTTTGGGCAGATGTATTAGAGTCAGCACCTTGAATCATTAAAGCGGCTGTATCTACACAGCGCTGTATCGGGCTTGAAATGCAGTGTTGAATACTTCGATCTGTATTCTCAATTAAATAACATCCCCAAGCCTCTGCTAATTCTCGACCTTGGGAAGTCAATTGTAAATCATAGCCAGCCAAGCCCTGACCCGATACCATTTCACGAATAGAATGACGAGTAAATAAAGTGACAGGGACTTTTGCTTCTGGCAATAAATCAATTGCTTTGAGCATACTTTTAGGAAGGAGGTCTAACGCCATGATGCAGCCAAAAATTAAACATGGTTCGCCATACTATAGCATGTTACAGCGTGGACTTATTCGTTGTTCGCCATAAGTCGCAATGCTTGAAATGCAATCTTTTTCATTTCGATAGTCTTAAAAGCGATAAAACCCTTGTTTAATAAGCTGTCTCTTTGATTATATTGAAAATCCTTTCCTTGCAAGCTGACCAGCCCACCACCAATACGCTCAAGTAAACATTGTCCTGCACTGGTATCCCATTCACTAGTCGGATGGAAACGGGGATAAATATCTATTTTTCCCTCTAAAATCATACAAAATTTATAAGCACTCCCTGCTTTGAATTCAACAATTTCAAATGACTTTTTGAGTATTTTTACATATTTTGCATACTGAGTTTTACCTTGATCACTTTGACTGAGCCCAATTTGAATCGCTGTAGTCGTTGCTTGATCTTCAACATAGCTTCCCCAGCGCTGGTTTTTAATTTCAAACTTTAAAGGCACCCCTTGTTTTGAGCAAATATACAACGTTTGCTCCTCTGGAATGGCTAAAATCGCAAAAGTCGTCTGTGCACCCTCAACCAGACTTAAATTAATTGTAAATTCAGGTCGCTTATGCAGAAACTCCTTAGTTCCATCTAGAGGGTCGAGTAACCAAAAAGTTTGCCATTGCTTACGTTGCGTATTATTTCCCTCTTCAGACAAAACTGGAATGTCTGGAAAATTTCTTCGCAATTCTGCTACGATAAATTCATTCACCCGATAATCAGCCTGCGTTACAGGTGAATGGTCACTTTTTTTCTCAATATCAAAAGCAACACCTGAACAATAAGCACGATATTCTGCTCGCAAAATTTCACAGGCCTGTGTCACAATGGGGATCAATTGTAAAATCAAAGCATCTTGTGGTGCTGTTGTTGTTCTAAACATAGATTACCTTTATATGCCAAATAACTTAAAAAAACCGACGATCATTTTCGATATGGACGGTACACTTCTTGACCTTGCCTATGATGATTTCATTTGGAATCACCAACTTCCTATTCGTTATGCAGAAACACATGGCTGTACTTTAGAACAAAGCAGCCAAGCATTATTTCAATTTTATCAAGAACATAATCATACTCTAAACTGGTACTCAACTCGCTTCTGGAGTGCCAAAGTAGGACTCGATACGCTTGCCCTACAACATGAATTTAAACATAAAGTTGCACTACGTAGTGGTTGCATGGAATTACTTGATGCTTTAAAAGCACAGGATTATCCATGCTGGATTGCGACCAATGCTGACTGTGCAGGACTTCAGTTTAAGCTTAAACAAATGCAAATTGCCCATTATTTTGATGTAATAATCAGTAGTGAAAGTATCGGCTACGCCAAAGAGTCAATTGAGTTTTGGCAAAATTTACATACTTTGCATCCCTTTTGTCTAGATTCAGCTTATTTTATAGATGACACAGAAAAAGTACTCAACAGTGCAAAAAAATTTGGTATCGCCAATTTAATTACGATTGCTCAGCCCTCATCTAAAGGGAAGATAAGAGATGAGAGTGCTTATCCTATTTTAAATCATTTGACTGACTTAATGCAGATGTTAGAACACACTGAGGATATGAAAAAATATGCCTAATTCTTCTCAACAAACTGATGTTGAAAGTATGCGTGTCGATAAATGGTTGTGGGTTGCACGTTTTTTTAAAACGCGTTCCATTTCAAAAGCAGCCATTGAAGGTGGTAAAGTTCACCATAATGGTGAGCGGGTCAAAGTCTCAAAAGAAGTACGTGTCGGTATGGAACTCACTATTCGGCAAGGTTTTGATCAAAAAACTGTGGTCATACAATCGTTATCGGCCATACGTGGCGCAGCAATGATTGCACAGCAACTTTATACAGAAACCGAAGTCAGTATTGCACGAAGAGAGTTGCTTGCAACCCAAAGAAAGTTGCATAATCTAGCTCGGCCTGAACATCGACCTGATAAAAAAGATCGTCGGCAAATGAGTAAATTTAAACAAAACAATGATCAGCAATTAGACCAAGACTGGTCTTATAGTCATGATTAATTTAAGCGTCATATTCTGTCGTACCTGACTGAATTGATATAGAACATAAAGAATGAATCTGTCACTATACTGAAGTGGAACACGTTTTAAAGTTACACATCCACTTAAGTTAATAATTTTGTGACATCGCTTTGAGGTTGTGAGATGGATGATAATAAAAGTAAGGCGCTCAATGCTGCCTTAAGCCAAATTGAAAAACAATTTGGTAAAAACACAGTAATGCGTCTGGGTGATAATACCGTACTGGCTGTTGAAGCCGTCTCTACGGGTTCTTTAACACTGGATATTGCACTCGGTATTGGTGGCTTACCTAAAGGTCGTATCGTTGAAATTTACGGGCCTGAATCTTCTGGTAAAACCACAATGACTTTGCAAGCGATTGCAGAATGTCAAAAAGCGGGTGGTACATGCGCTTTCATCGATGCCGAACATGCGCTTGATCCGCAATATGCACGTAAGCTTGGTGTAGACCTTGATAACCTTTTGGTTTCTCAACCAGACCACGGTGAACAGGCACTTGAAATTGCCGACATGTTAGTACGCTCTGGCGCTGTCGATATGATTGTTGTCGATTCCGTTGCTGCCCTTACCCCTCGTGCAGAAATTGAAGGTGAAATGGGCGACTCACACATGGGACTACAGGCCCGTTTGATGAGTCAGGCATTACGTAAAATTACTGGTAATGCAAAACGCTCAAACTGTATGGTGATCTTTATTAACCAAATTCGTATGAAGATTGGTGTAATGTTTGGTAGCCCTGAAACAACAACTGGTGGTAACGCACTTAAATTCTACGCTTCAGTACGCTTAGATATCCGACGTATTGGTCAAGTGAAAGAAGGTGATGAAATTGTCGGTTCTGAAACACGCGTTAAAGTCGTGAAGAATAAAATGGCACCTCCATTCAAAGAGGCGTTATTCCAAATTCTCTATGGTAAAGGTGTTAATCAACTCGGTGAACTGGTTGATCTTGCTGTGGCTCAAGAACTGGTACAAAAAGCAGGTGCATGGTATTCATATCAAGGCAATAAAATTGGTCAAGGTAAAAACAACGTGATTCGTCACCTTGAGGAAAATCCTCAAATTGCACAAGAACTTGATCGCCTTATTCGCGAGAAACTCTTGACGCCTGTGACTACGCCAATTGAAGAAAAAGATGAAATCGAACCTGATTTATTAGACGCTTAATCACGATTTGTTTTCAAATGCTATCCACCTTAAACTGTAAAACGCCTTGCGAGGCGTTTTTTATTTGATTCAATAGAACCCTATTATGAGCGATCCAAAATTTCCTAAAATGCTTGACTATGATCTACTCAAGCAAGAATTCAATGATTCACACTTAGAGTCAGCAACAGATTCTTCTCTCAACCATCTAGCACCTGAAGCCTTACATTTTGAAGATCACCCGTCAACTAAAGTAGAAGGTCTCACAGGTTCACGTTTACGTTCTTACGCTTTTGCAGTACTTACACGCAAAGAATATTCAAAATCTGAGTTGGTTGAAAAACTGGCTTTGTATGCAGCACATCGAGATGAAGTTTTAAAGCTGGTCGAAGAATTAGCAAAAGAAAATTACCAAAGCGACCAACGTATGGCAGAAACGATGCTGTCGAGTCAAAAACGCAAAGGAAAAGGGCCAAACCGCATAAAACTGGCATTAAAATCAAAAAAAATAGACAGCAGCTTAATTCAAGAAGAATTAAAAGAAACAGATTGGAATGAACAAGCATATCAACTTAAAGTTAAAAAATACGGTACTCAAGTCGAAAAAGAAGCCAAATTAAAAGCCAAACAAATACGTTTTTTGATGTATCGAGGATTTGAAATGGATGCGATTATTAAAGCGATTACAAGAAAAGAAGATGACATTTAAAAAATAGAAAATAGAAAATAGAAAATAGAAAATAGAAAATAGAAAATAGAAAATAGAAAATAGAAAATAGAAAATAGAAAATAAGGATTATTATTTTAGAAACTGGTGGCAACCCCACTAGCAAAACTTCGGCACATCATAGTTCTGTTACCGTTGCTACCTTCCGGTCCTGGCGGGGTTCACAGAGTACAATTGCGAAGCCACCAGCGGGGCTACCATTGCAAGAACAGAGTATAGAGATTTTTAATCAACTTGCAAGTATAGAAGCGACATTTATAATGGCATTGCTTGTGTTTGCTTATTAAAAAAACAATTTACATTAAAAACGATATTTTATTTATTTTTATGAACTAAATCATTTACTTTAAAACTACGACAACATTGCAAATCTATATTGCATTTCAGGGAATTGGCGTCTTTAATGTGGTCATGTCTTTTAAATCGCTATAGCTCTAAAGTTAGATATTTAGAATGTAGCAATGAATACGAAATGGATATTTTTTATGATACTTAAAAAGCACTCATTGTGTGTTGTTGCTCTCATGAGCTCAACTTTACTGTATGCCAATGTGCCGATTGAATCTCGAGGATTAAGCCAAAATAGTACAACTGATGCCAATAGTGTAGCCATAAGCTCCGGCGCTATCACGGCAAATGTTCCTACAAATTTGAATTGGCAAATGATGCAAAAAAATCAACAATTAGAAAATGATTTACGTGAACTACGGGGTAAAATTGAAGAGCAAGATAATGAAATTGAAAAACTTAAACATGAACTAACTAATCGCTATACAGACTTAGATCAACGATTAGAACTTCTGCAACAGAAAATAGATCCAGAACCGACTGCGCCAGAGGAGGAAAACCAACAGGATATTTCTCCCAGTCCAGCAGACGCTAACACCCCAATAGGATCAGGTACAACCTCTACTTCACCAGATACCGTCTCCACCACTCAGAATGCAACTGAAATGGATAAAGCGGCCTATACTGTAGCACTAGATGCTTACAAGCAAGGTGGAGCAAAAAAAGCCATTGCACCGATGCAAAACTTTATTAAGAACAACCCGAATAGTGTTTATATTAGCAATGCCTATTTTTGGTTAGCAGAATTTAATTTAGCCATTGAACCGACCAATTATACTGAAGCAAAAAAGAATTATAATATTGTAGCCAACCAATACCCCAACTCTGCTAAAGCAGCACGTGCACTGTATCAACTTTATAATATTGCTAAAGATGTAGACCGAAATACTACACTTTCAAATCAACTCAAAACTAAACTCATTAAAAACTACCCAACCTCAGAAGAGGCTGGATATTTTAAAAAATAAAAAAAAAGACACCGAATACGGTGTCTTTTTTTAAATCAAATACTGAGTTAACGTACAATACCACGCTTAGATTGCTCTAAAGAGTCAATTAATAATTGAACCTCAGCAACTTCAGGCAGTATGTCTAGACGAATCTGTTGAAGCGCTTGCTCAGTCGTTAAACCATCTTTATAAATCAGCTTAAATGCTTGGCGAAGACCTTGAATAACATTCTTGGACCAGCCCTTACGACGCATTCCTTCCACATTCATAGAAAAAGCATGTGCTGGATTACCAGAAACCATCACATAAGCAGGTACATCTTTTAAAATTAACGAAGCACCACCAATCATGCTGTAAGAATCAATTTTACAGAATTGATGAATACCTGAATTTCCACCGACTACGACATAATCCCCAATATGAACATGCCCAGCCACACCAACATTATTGGCAAAAATATTATGATCACCGATGACACAATCATGTGCGATATGGGTATTCACCATAAGTAAGTTATGACTGCCAATCTTGGTTAAACCTTGGTCTTGGGTAGTACCGCGATGTAAACTGCAATGTTCACGAATACGATTATGATCGCCAATTTCAAGCCATGTTTCTTCACCAGCATATTTCAAATCTTGACAAATTTCACCCACACTCGAAAATTGAAAAATTTCATTATTTTTTCCAATTTTGGTGTATCCCCCAATCACTACATGTGAATGTAGCTGAGTGCCTTCACCAATCGAAACCTGTGGTCCAACAATAGAATAAGGACCAATTCTTACATCTGCGGCAATAACAGCAGATGGATCAATGATAGCGGTTGGGTGAATTAAATCGTTATTACTCATGCCTGCTCTATTTTTTGATGCGAAACCATAATTTCCGCAGTTGTTGCTACAACACCATCAACAGTAGCAATACAATTATATTTGTAAATGCCACGTTTATGCATTACCAGCTCCGATTTTAAAACGAGTTGGTCACCTGCAACAACCTGTTTTTTAAAACGAACCTTTTCTGCCCCTGCAAAAAGGAATAAAGAACCTTCACTTGGTTTTTCATTATTCATAATAAAACCAAGTATACCAGAGACTTGAGCTAAGGCCTCAACAATTAATACACCTGGCATAATCGGATAGCCTGGGAAATGTCCCTGTAAAAACTCTTCATTAATTGAAACGTTTTTATAACCCACAATCGCATTATCAGTCACATCGACAATACGATCGACCAATAAAAATGGATAGCGGTGAGGTAAATATTCACGAATTTGTTGAATGTGCATTGGCAATTCAGGTTTCGTAAATGCAGCAGTATTCGACTCAGTCATCATATTCTATTTACGCTTAAAAGTTGATTCAAGGGACTCAATTTGAGTCTGCATATGATCAATCCGTTTGAGCAGTTGGGTCAATGGCACATCTGCTAATTGTTTAAAGCGAATTGCAGCACGCTTCCAAGGCAAACTTTCCAACAGAGGTGTACCTGAAGAATAGCTTCCTGCTTCGGAAATACTTTTTGTGACCATTGACATTCCCGTTATAGTCACATTATCTGCAATATTAATATGCCCTACTACACCAACACCACCTGCTAAGACACAGTTTTTGCCTATGATCGTGCTTCCTGCAATACCGCATTTGGCAGCTAGCGCAGTATTTGTACCAATTTTAACGTTGTGTGCAATTTGCACAAGGTTATCAATAATGACACCATCTTCAAGAATAGTGTCATCCAATGCACCACGATCAATACTACAATTTGACCCAATTCTGACATCATGACCAATTTTAACTGAACCCAATTGTGCAATCCGATGCCATTTTCCTTGATAAGGTGCAAAACCGAAACCTTCACCACCTATTACAGTATTGGCATGAATACGAACCCGATTCCCTATTTTCGTTTCACCCGTTAAAGTCACATGTGAATCTACGAAACATTGTTGCCCAATTTCGACATCATGATCAATTTTAACGTGCGACTGGATAATCGTTTGCTCACCCACAATACATTTTTCACCAATCACGACATAGTGTCCAATATATGCACTCTGGGCTATGATTGCTGATGGATGAATTTGTGCAGTATCTTCTATTCCTTGTTGTTCACATTTTTTTTCAAAAACATGTGTCAGAATTGCAAAAGCGAGATAAGGATTCGCAACCACGATAAAATTATGATGATTGCTCAATTGATTTTTCAATGATGCAGTAACAATCAAGGCACCTGCTTTTGAAGCCAGTGCCTGATCTAAATATTTATCCGCGTTTACAAATGCAAGATGTCTTGCTTGAGCTAGATCAAGGCTAGCCAATCCTTCAAGTTGCAAATCAGATTGACCAACAAACTCGCCTTGTACAAGACGAGCAAGATCTTCTAAACAAAATTGTCTATGATTCATTGATTATTTAATAGCATTGACCTTTTGGATCATTTTATCAGTTAAATCATATTTAGGGTCATAAGCAAGCGCGGTATTTTTATTCAAAACACCATCAAAGTTATTTTCTTTACGCAATTGCTCAGCAACTTGTTTCACTTGTCTATCTAAGGTTTGATTCATCACTTGAATTGAAGATTGAACACTCGTCTGCAATGCTTGTTGAATTGAATTAAACTCTTTAAGTTTCGCCTGATATTGAGCGGCCATTTTTTGCTGTTCAGCTTGAGATAAATTGGTGCTCTGTTGCGCACGTGTCTGAATCGCTTCCAACTCTTTGCCTAATTGCTCAAGTTTAGTGGTTTGCGGCTTCATTTTTTGCTGTAAAGAGGTATTTTGTTGTTTCAAATAGGTGCTATTTTCCACAACTTTTTCTAAATCAACAACACCGTAACCTGCAGCATGCACCACAGAGCTACTCGCAATCCCAGCAAAAATCAGAACTGATAATATTTTATTCATTTTAATGTCCTTTTAAATTTTCTAAGGTTGCCACTTAGAAAGTACGACCGATTTCAAACTGGATATTTTTAGTTTCGTCACCAGCTTTATCATTTATTGGGTATGCATAGCTTAACGAAAGAGGACCAATCATGGTAATCCAAGTAAAGCCTACGCCTACGCTATAACGGAAGTTATCTGCATCAAAACCAAAGTTGTCTTCACAATATTTTTTAGCATCTACACCTGGATCATTCGGTGTTCCTTGTAAGTACAAAGCTCCGCTTGGAATGCTACATTGTGTATCAAATACTTGTGCACCTTCTGCAAAGAGCACAGGACGTATTTGACGTGTCCAATCCCCTTTAAACGGTAAAGGCAAAGCAAGTTCAGCACCAAATTGCACCAAGGCATTTCCGCCTACTTCCTCAGGGTCATAATCTATTTGACGTGACTCATTATAGGTTACGCCTGGATACTTAGGTCCAAGTGTACTATTGTCATAGCCACGAACTGAACCAAAACCACCTGCATAGAAATTTTTATAGAATGGCAGATCATTACCATAACCTAACTTACCGTAACCACGTAAAACGAAGTCATAAGGTAAAGGTAAGAATGCTTGAGCATCATAAGTCAGTTTTTGATATTCAACATCACTGCCTGGTAGTGCAATTTCACCATTCACACGATGAGACATACCTGATGTCGGGAATACAGGACGATTTAAAGTATTATAAGACCAACCTAAATTCAAATTATAGGTTAAAAAATCACCTTTAAATTGATCTTCAAAATCAACCAACCCTACAGCCTGTTGGTTGTTATCTAAACATTTATCAGGAGTATCATAACCCTCAGGAGGCGTGTCAGGTCTTGGGTTACCATTAAGTTGATCCAGTGCCGCTTGTGAATATAACGTCGCAATACAAACATCTTGACGAGTATTTGTGGCTTTTCCGCCATTTGCTTTTAAATAGTCACGCACATAGGTCGATACATAAGGACCCGTCGTTACTTCAGTTTGATCAATATTTAGACCCGCACTAATACTTTGGTTTTCATCAATTGGATAACCAAAACTAATCCCCCCACCAAAACTGTCTGTAACGTAATTATTAACGTTATAATCATCATCTAACTTGGTTTTGCGGTAGTACATGTTGTAACCACGACGCACACCATCAATAGTAAAATATGGATCAGTGACACTTAAATTATAATAGTCTTGTGTTTCTGAACGAGACAAATCAACTGAAACACTATTCCCTGTACCCAAGAAATTGGTCTGACTTAAACCTGCTTGGAAAGTAATACCGCCACTTTGTGAAAAACCTACAGCAAGTGTACTCGTACCTGAATGTTGTTCTTCAACATTCACATTTAAATCGACCTGATCAGGCACATTTGGAATACGTGCTGGCTTAATATCAACAGTTTTAAAGAAACCTGTACGCTCTAAACGAACTTTTGATAGATCAATTTTTTCGTTACTGGCTAAAGCACCTTCCATTTGACGCATTTCACGACGTAAAACTTCATCTGCCGTTTTAGTATTGCCCGCAAAATTAATACGACGTACAGTCACCTGTTGCCCTGGATTAATATAATAATTCAAATCAACCAATTTGGTTTCTTTGTTAATCTCGGGAACCATATTCACTTCGGCATAGTAATAACCGGCATTACCATACTTACGTAACAACAATTGCTTAACCGCATTTACTTTTTCTTGAGAATACGTTTCGCCATCTTTATAAATTTGTAAGACTTTTAATTCTTCTGGTTTATAAAGTGCATCACCTAAAAATTTGGTTTGACCAAATTTAAACTCTTCACCTTCTTCAACAGATACTTCGATAAAAATGTTCTTTTTATCTTCACTTAAGTTCAAGTTTGAATTGGTAATATTAAAATTGATATAACCTTTATTCAAATATAAAGCGCGTAGTGCTTCAAGGCTTGCCGCCATTTTTTCACGCGCATAGCGATCATTACGAGTAACAATTGAACTCCATGCACTCTCTTTTACTGCAAAAGCTTGTTTGATTTCACTTTCTTTAAAGACAGTGTTACCAATAATATTGATATCAACAACTTTAGCGGCTTTGCCTTCCACAAACTCAATGCTTAAATCTACGCGATTATTAGGACGAGCTGTAGTCATGACTTTAACATCAGCGTCGTAACGACCTTGCTGCATATATTGTTGTTCAAGTTCAGTTTCTATGGTTTGCAAAGCAGATTTTTTCAAAACCTCACCTTCCGCAATACCCATTTTTTTCAAACCTTCATCTAAGGCTTCTTTAGGAATAAGTTTATTCCCTTTAAACTCCACCTTAGAAATCAGCGGACGTTCAACCACTGCGAAAACAAGCGTATCTGCATTTTGAGAGACTTTAATATCATCAAACAAGCCAGTGGCATACAAAGCACGAATCGCATTTGCAATAGTCACATCATTGACACGATCACCTGCATTAATGGGCAATACCCCATAAACATTTGCTGGCGTTAAACGGACAAGTCCGTCAATTTTGATATCGCGGACAATGAACTCATCTGCTGCATATACTTGTTGTACTGCTGCCATTGCACTAATAAGCGCCAAAGGCATAAATAAATGTGTGTGCTGCATGCCAGTCTTTTCCGATGTTAATTTATTTCATAGTCACGTTGTTATAAACGCATAAAATCATTGAATAATGCAAGGAGCATCATACTACCGAGCAGTACCATACCAACTTTTAAACCAACCAATTGTATTTGTTCAGAAACAGGTTTACCACGAATCAATTCAATAAAATAGTAAATTAAATGTCCGCCATCAAGCATCGGGATAGGTAATAAATTTAAAATTCCTAAACTTACACTCATTAACGCCATAAAAGAAATAAAGGTTTGCCAACCCATTTCTGCACTTTGTCCAGCCACTTTAGCAATGGTAATTGGACCAGATAAATTATCCAAACCGATTAAACCACGTACCATTTTGACAATCGAGTTCAAAATCATACTTGAAATTTGACCTGTTTTATCAACAGCCATACCGAAAGCTTCAGCAGGATTATACTGAATCGTTTGTTTATAATCCGCAGGAATATTTATTTTCCCAGGAATACTTTGCACCCCTAAAACCCCAGAAACATTGCCCATATTGTCACGCTGTGCTTGTGGCATGATTTGCAACTGCATTCTCTGATTTTGGCGTAACACATCTATTTTCAAAAGTTTTTCTGGTGAAGCTTGAATAATCTGTACAACATCAAACCAATCTTTTACTTTCACACCATCAATTGCAAGAATTTGATCGCCTTGTTTCATGCCCTGACGTATTGCCGCACCATCTGCACTTAATTTGGTCGCAATAGCAGGAATATGAGGACGATAAGGAGTAAAACCTAAACTCTCCAACGCAGATTGATTTTGATTTTTAAGAAAATCTTGTATCGGTAATTTAAATGTTTGAATTTGTCCTGCACGGTCAGCTTGAATTTCAATCGAGCCTGTTTCACCTACACGATTCACTAAAGCAAAATTCAGTTTTTCCCATGTTTTAGTTTCATTTCCATCTACTGCGGTAATTTTGTCACCGACCTGCATCTGAACTGAAGCGGCTGGTGTGTTGGGTAACACTTTACCAACACGAGTGTTTAATTGTTCTTGTGTCGGTAAGAATAAAATCCAAAACAACACTACTGCAAAAGCTAAATTGATTAACGGACCTGCGGCTACAATCGCAATTCGTTTCCACGGAGATTGACGATTAAATGCTTTCGGTAAATCTTCTTCCGCAACATTACCTTCGCGCTCATCTAACATTTTGACATAGCCGCCTAAAGGCAAGGCGGACAGCTGATATTGGATACCTGATTTTTTAGATGTCCATTTCAACAGCGTAGGACCAAAACCAATAGAATAAACTAAAACTTTAACGCCTAATTTTCGTGCAACAATATAATGCCCAAACTCATGAATTGCGATGAGAGGCCCAAGCAGAAGAATTGCTGCCATAATAATAAACAAGGCATTCATGCTTTAGCTTCCTGTATTCATGACAATCTGATCAGCAACAGAACGTGCCAAGAGATCTGCCTGTAAAATGAGTTCAATTGAATTTGCCGCACCATTTTCAACGTGATTTAACGTCTTTTCAACGACCTGCGAAATTTCATCAAATCTAATCGCATGATTCAAGAATGCTGCAACAGCAACTTCATTTGCAGCATTCAAAATAGTCGGTGCCAACCCTCCACTTTGCATCGCTTGACGTGCAAGCTTTAATGCAGGAAACCGAACAGTATCAGGTTCTTGAAAGTCCAAACGATGATTTACAAACAAATCCAGTGCAGGCACATGCGTTTGTATTCGTTCTGGCCACGCCAGTGCATGCGCAATCGGCGTACACATATCAGGATTGCCCATTTGTGCCAAAGTCGAACCATCCACATATTGAACCATGGAATGGATAATACTCTGTGGATGCACCACTACTGTTACAAACTGTTCTGAAATTGCAAACAAGTGGCAAGCTTCAATCAACTCTAAACCTTTGTTCATCAATGTAGCCGAGTCAACAGAAATTTTTTGACCCATCGACCAATTTGGATGCTTACATGCTTGTGCAGGCGTAACATTTTTTAATTGATCTAAATCATAATGCAAAAATGGGCCACCCGAGGCAGTCAATAAAATTTGTGCTACCCCCTTTTGAGGTTGTCCATTCCGCTCTGCCTGTAAATAACCTTCAGGTAAACACTGAAAAATTGCATTGTGCTCAGAATCGACTGGAAGTAATACAGCGTGATGATCTCGCGCAGCTTGCATCATGATATCGCCAGACATCACAAGCGCTTCTTTATTGGCCAGTAAAACACGTTTTCCCGATTTTACTGCTGCCAATGTGGGTAACAAGCCAGCTGCACCTACAATGGCTGCCATCACCACATCTACATCTGAATGTTCAGCAACAGCAATTAAGCCAGCTTCATCAGTCAAAATTTCAATATGATTCAGATGCTGATTTTTGAAATATTGTCGCAGTTTATCTACTTTATTGGATGGAACCACCACCACTTGTGGATGATACTGTTTGCATATTTCAACCAATTCTAAAATTCGGCTGTATGCCGTCACCGCAAATACAGAATACTTTTCAGGATGCTGTTGCAGAATTTTTAAGGTACTTTGACCAATTGAACCCGTAGCACCTAATATACAAACAGATTGTGACATCTATAAATCTACACCAATAAGTTTTAAAACATACATGCTTGCAGCAAAAATTGGAGCAGCAGCCAGCAGTGAGTCTATACGATCCAATACCCCACCATGTCCTGGTAAGATACGACCTGAATCTTTAATTCCCGAGCGGCGCTTCAGCATAGATTCAAATAAATCACCTAAGACAGAGCTAAATACTGTCACAACCGACAAAATCAGGAATAATAAATGCTGAGCTAACGTTAAATTTAAATATAAAACTTCAACAGCCACCACGATCAACATTGCAGTAAACACACCACCGTATAGACCTTCTAAAGATTTATTTGGACTGACATTGGGAGCAAGCTTTCTTTTACCAAACTTACGGCCAACAAAATACGCACCACTGTCCGCACCCCATACCAGTAAAAACAGGTACATGAGCCACCAAGGCGAACTTTGCCATACAGAAAAAATTGCAGTCACTGCGGCTGAAATTAAGATAAAACCTAAAATATTCAGTGTTGAATTATACCAACCATCATAATTTGGATAAGATTTAACCCATACAATACTTAAAAGCCAAGACAATATCGAAGCGGACCAAAGCAATAAAGCAATGTCATTAAAATATAATGCTAAGGCTGCTAGAACTGCCGTTGCAGCACCATACATCCACGCAATAGGTTTAACAGGATTTTTATTTTTTCTTGGCATAAGTTTAAACCACTCATACCCCGCCACCCCTGCGGCTACAATCATCAGCATAAACATTGGATACTGAGACTGTGTAGCAAACATACAACTCAGCACGACTGCTACCAATACCAATGCGGTTATAATCCGCTCTAACATGTATTAATTCTCAATTTTCTTTTGTTGGAGTTGCTCTGAGGTTTTCCCAAAACGACGTTCTCGTCCAGCAAAAACTGCTAGGGCATCATCGAATTCTTCAACTGTAAACTCAGGCCATAACGTTTGGCTAAAATATAGCTCAGCATATGCTGCTTGCCAAAGTAAAAAGTTCGATAAGCGGAAATCACCACCGGTACGAATCAGTAAATCTACAGCAGGTAAATCTGCCATACTTACATGTTGCCCAAAAAGCTCAACATTTATATCTTCAACAGCAACTTTATTTGCCATAACCTTAAGTGCAATTTGTTGCGCAGCATGTGCAATATCCCACATACCGCCATAACTAATAGCAATGGTTAAAGTCATGCTATCGAAATTAGCAGTCCTTTGTTCAGCTTGCAACATTAACTCACACAAATGCGCAGATAAACGAGAACGATCACCAATAAAACGTAAAGCTATATTGAATTTTTCCATTCTAGGCAATTGCTCTAAAATAGTTTCCTCCAATAACACCATGAGTAAATCGACCTCAAATTGAGGTCGATTCCAGTTTTCACTGGAAAATGCAAAAACAGTTAACGCCTGTATTTGATTTTTTCTACAGTGTTCAACAATCGGGTCAAGGACATTTTTCCCTTCACGATGGCCATCACCTTTCTGCATTTGCATTTTTTTAGCAAAACGATTGTTGCCATCCATAATGATGGCAACATGTTTTGGAAGATGCGAATTATCTTCTGATGCGGTCATTCAATGTTAGACCTTCATCAGTTCAGCTTCTTTTGCAGCAAGACGTTTATCAACTTCAGCTACAAATTTATCCGTAATTTTTTGAATATCATCTGCCGCACGACGATCATCATCTTCAGAGATTTCTTTGTCTTTAAGCAAAGATTTGATATCACCCAATACATCACGGCGAATATTACGAATCGCAACTTTGGCATTTTCAGCCTCATTACGTGCAACTTTTTGCATGTCACGACGTGTTTCTTCAGTGAGAGCAGGCATAGGTACACGAATTGCGTCAGCAGTAATAGGATTTAAGCCTAAACCCGCTTCACGAATTGCTTTGTCAATTGCTGAAACCATATTACGTTCAAATGGCTGTATCACCAAAGTACGAGCGTCTTCAAGACCCACATTTGCCACTTGATTTAAAGGCACGTCAGAGCCATAGTAAGGAACCATCACCCCATTAAGTATAGAGGGATTTGCACGGCCAGTACGAACTTTAGCAAAACCTTGCTCTAAAGAGTCTAAAGTCTTGTTCATACGGTCTTCACTGTCTTTTTTAAGATCGTTAATCATATGATCTTCCTTACTGAATTCTAAGAAATGTAATTACTAAATAATGTGTAGTATAAAGAGCTTTGGAGTTCACGTACATTAGTTCGTAACGTGAGTCCCTTCTTTTTCACCCATGACCACTGAAAGCAATGAGCCTGATTTATTCATATCGAATACTTGTAGCGGCACATTATGATCACGACACAAACAAATTGCGGTTAAATCCATGATGCCTAATTTTTCATCTAGAACCTGATCAAATGTCAGTGTTTCATACTTCACTGCATCATCATATTTGCTTGGATCTTTATTATAAACACCATCAACTTTAGTGGCTTTCAAAATTAAGTTAGCCTCAATTTCAATACCACGTAAGCAAGCTGCTGTATCCGTGGTAAAAAACGGATTACCCGTTCCTGCCACAAATACGCAGACTTCGCCTTGAGTTAAATGACGAATCGCATCACGACTTGAATAGGACTCAACGACTGCACCAATAGGAAGTGCCGACATTAAACGGGTCTTAATATTACGACGGACTAAGGCATCTCGCAAAGCCAAGCCATTCATTACAGTGGCAAGCATCCCCATTTGGTCACCCGTTACACGACCAACTAAGCCGTCTTTTTGCAACTGACTCCCACGATACAAATTACCACCACCAACGACAATACCGACTTGAACACCTAAACCAACCAAATGTGCAATCGCTAAAGACATCTGATCAAGCACCATCGCATCAATCCCCATATCTTTATTGCCTGCCAGGGCTTCACCAGACAGTTTCAATAAAATACGTTCATAACGGGGCTTTTTTGAATCCAACATTAGGAATCTCCGAATCTTCCAATATCTAAAATTTTTTTTGCATACTTCAATAACAGATTAAGCCGACTTAATCCGAATTAACTTGGCATATAAATCATATTCATCTGCATCAGTAATTTCGACTTCGAGTAAATCACCAGATTTAATTTGACTTTTATCAATATCTTCTACAAAAACATTACCATCAATTTCAGGCGCATCCGCATAAGAACGTGCAATCGCCACTGGAAATTCATCTTCCAGACCATCGACCAATACAGTCATGGTTTGACCAATACGTTTTTGTAATTTTGCTGCTGAAATTTCTTGCTGCACTTGCATGAAGCGCTCATAACGATCTTGTTTAATGTCTTCAGGGACATGATCTGGCAAATCGTTGGCTGTTGCACCCTCTACAGGTGAATAGGTAAAACAACCAACTCGGTCAAGCTGAGCTTCTTTGAGCCACTCTAATAAAATTTGGAAATCTTCTTCAGTTTCACCAGGGAAACCCACAACAAATGTGGAACGCAGCACCAAATCCGGACATTTTTCGCGCCACAATTTCAGACGTTCCAATGTATTTTCACTATGAGCTGGTCGTTTCATCAATTTTAGGATGCGTGGACTGGCATGCTGAAAAGGAATATCTAGATAAGGCAATATTTTACCTTGTGCCATTAAATCAATCACAGCATCCACATGTGGATAAGGATAGACATAATGCAAACGTACCCAAACCCCTAATTGACCAAGTGCTTCACACATGTCATAAAACTTGGTTTTAACAGGCTGACCATTCCAAAAATCGAGTTTGTATTTGGTATCTAAGCCATAGGCAGAAGTATCCTGAGAAATGACAAGAACTTCTTTTACACCTGCATTTTTTAATGCTTGTGCTTCGCTTAAAACTGAACCTACAGGACGAGAAACCAAATCGCCACGCATACTTGGAATAATACAGAATGTACAACGATGGTTACAGCCTTCCGATATTTTTAAATAGGCATAATGTTTAGGCGTTAAACGAATTCCCTGTTCAGGAACAAGGTCAATAAAAGGATTGTGCTTTGGTGGTTCAGGTACGTACTGATGTACGGCCTCCATCACTTCTTGATATGCTGCAGCACCTGTCACCTTAAGAACACTAGGATGCATTTTGCGAATCTTGTCTTCATCCTTACCCAAACAACCTGTCACAATGACGCGACCATTCGCACTAATAGCTTCGCCAATCGCGTCTAAAGACTCTTGTACTGCAGATTCAATAAAACCACATGTATTGACAACAACCAAATCGGCACCATCATAATCCGATGCAACATCATAACCTTCAGTTTTTAACTGAGTTAAAATTCGTTCAGAATCTACCAACGCCTTAGGACAACCTAAAGAAACAAAACCGACTTTGGGGGACTTCATGAATCTACACTCCACTATAATGCGCATATTGTATGTCTTTTCCGTACATATGAATAGGTGGAATGCCGACTCTTTGCGTAACGCACCAAAATACATCCAATTTTTTACACATTTCCTTGTGCGCACTATTTTGGTTCAATAATATTTTGAATTGATTTACTATGAGATGTGTTTCTGCAATCAAATAACAAAAAAGCGCATTTTTCTCTTCATAATTTTTTTATTTATACCGATAGTTAAAGTTGGCGTGCATTTTGCTTTATTTTGACAATGCTTAATGCGTTGAATGTCCCATAACAGGGAGAAATAATCAAAAATGCAGCTACCATTGCGCTATTTTAATACAGGATAATTTCATCAATGGATCAACCCGTCGCGATCGACTACCGCCTTTTAGTGGATAATTTAACGACTGCTATTTTACTGGTTGATGGGCAACTTAATGTTTTTTATTTAAACTCTTCATGTGAATCATTATTTGACATTAGTCTGCTACGCGCCTCAGGCCAGCCTGTTTTAAATTTGCTGCATATGGCCAATGATGAATTCAATACCCAAGAAGCGCTATTGAATACTTTTAATACGGGACAACCTTATACACGACGCGAAGCAACCATTCGCGTAAATTTCAAAGATATCCATGTGGATTATACTGTTTCACAAATTAATGCAGAAAAATCCTACCACCCACTTTTATTGATTGAACTTGATCAAATTGATCGAATGTTAAAAATCTCCAAAGAAGAAAACCTCATTCAGCAACACCAAGTGGCGAGGCAACTTATTCGCGGTGTTGCACATGAAATTAAAAATCCTTTAGGCGGTATTCGCGGTGCAACCCAATTACTGGCACGTAGCTTAAATGATCCGCAGTACGAAGAATTTACCGACATTATTATTAGCGAAGTAGATCGTTTAAGAAATTTAGCCGACACCATGCTCGGTTCGCGCCAATTACCCAGTTACGAATTAGTCAATGTACACGAACCTTTAGAACGTGTTCGCTCACTGGTGACCAACCAAACCAAAAAGAAAATTAAAATTACTCGCGATTATGATTTGTCTTTACCCGATGTACTGGCAGATCGAGACCAATTGATTCAGGTCATGCTCAATATTAGTGTCAATGCAGTTCAAGCCATGACAGAAAATAAAGAATTCTTTATCGACCATCAGCCTGAATTGATCTTAAGAACGCGTATTCAACGTTTGGTCACCATTAATGGTGTATTAAAACGATCTGTAGTTCGTATCGATATTGAAGATAATGGCCCAGGCGTACCAGAAGAAATATTAGAATCAGTGTTTTATCCTCTTGTTACTGGACGCGCTAAAGGCACAGGCCTAGGTTTAAGCATTGCACAAAATATTATGCATCAACATGGTGGAATGATTGAATGTCAATCCATTCCAGAAAAAACAATATTTAGCTTATATTTACCTTGGGAGGCGAGTCATGTCGCGAAATAAAATATGGGTCATTGATGATGACCGTGCCATGCGTTGGGTACTCGAAAAAACATTCAAAGAAGAAGGTTTTGAGGTTACCAGTTTTGAAGAAGCACAATCTGCGCTTGATCAAATGAATACAGAGTTACCCGATGTCATTTTAACTGACATTCGCATGCCCGGTATCGACGGTCTTACATTTTTAGGAAAAGTTAAAGCCAGTCATCCAGAACTTCCTGTGATTATCATGACCGCACATTCTGACTTAGAATCTGCTGTATCGAGCTATCAAACAGGTGCATTTGAGTACTTACCTAAACCATTTGATATTGATGAAGCTTTAGCACTAGTCAATCGTGCTATTTTACATATT
Source organism: Acinetobacter albensis (assembly GCF_900095025.1). Classification (GTDB taxonomy): domain Bacteria; phylum Pseudomonadota; class Gammaproteobacteria; order Pseudomonadales; family Moraxellaceae; genus Acinetobacter; species Acinetobacter albensis. Next base: position 75,473 of record NZ_FMBK01000013.1, read on the forward strand.
GCCAAATTACAACAACAAGAATCCGCCAAAACGGCCCCACCAATTCAATCCACTGAAATTATTGGTGAATCTCCTGCTATGCAAGAGGTTTTTCGTGCAATCGGCCGCCTGTCCCAATCTCATATTACCGTACTTATTAATGGCGAATCTGGAACAGGTAAAGAATTGGTCGCGCATGCGCTACATCGCCATTCACCACGTGGCAGCAAACCTTTTATTGCCCTGAATATGGCAGCCATTCCTAAAGACTTGATTGAAACTGAACTTTTCGGGCATGAGAAAGGTGCTTTTACAGGTGCAAATTCGCAGCGCCAAGGTCGTTTTGAACAGGCCAATGGCGGTACGTTATTTCTAGATGAAATTGGCGACATGCCATTTGAAACCCAAACCCGTTTGCTCCGGGTTTTGGCCGATGGCGAGTTTTACCGTGTTGGCGGACATATCCCTGTCAGAGTAGATGTTCGTATTGTTGCAGCAACTCATCAGGATTTAGAAAAATTGGTGAATGATGGTCGTTTCCGTGAAGACTTGTATCATCGCTTAAATGTCATTCGCATTCATATCCCGAAACTCGCACATCGTAGTGAAGACATTCCGATGCTGGCGCAGCATTTCTTGGCACGTGCAGGTAAAGAACTGGGTGTAAATGCTAAAATTTTACGCTTAGAAACCCAAGAATATATGAAACAATTGCCTTGGCAAGGTAACGTGCGCCAACTAGAAAACACCTGTCGTTGGCTTACGGTCATGATTACAGGTCGTGAAGTCTATCCAGAAGACTTACCGTCGGAGTTAAAACAACTTCCGATTCAGCGCTCAGGCGATGAAGCACAAGTACAGAATAGTTTTGATCGAGTGTCATTGCATCATTGGGATGAATTATTAAATCAATGGGCAATACAAAAGCTTAAAAATGGTGAAATGAAGATTCTTGATATTGCAACACCCATGTTTGAACGCACACTCATTACTGCTGCACTGCAACAAACTCGAGGCCGTAAACGTCATGCTGCTGAACTTTTAGGTTGGGGAAGAAACACCTTAACTAGAAAGCTCAAGGAGTTGGGTATGGACACTGTAGATGATGATACTGAAGAAGAAGTAGAAAGCTAACTTTCTATATAAAGAAAAGCTCCTATTGGAGCTTTTCTTTTTTGTGTTGTCTATTTAAGCGGTAAACCCAATGTAGCGAAAATACCCTTGTGCGCCCAAATCTGATTTAAAAATCAAATAATTCGGATATGTTGATTGAGTAATTTCTGCAAACATATTCACCTGATCATCATGGGCATGCAAATCATCCACAGAACGCTGCATAGTTTGTTCAAAGTCATCAGTTATATATTCAAAACCAATATCCATAGCAATAAACAAGGTATGTTCACACGGTTGAATATATTGCTCTTGTATCCAATCAATCACATTTTGCTGACAATGTGGGCAAGCGATATTATCCACTGCCGAAATAGATAAGGGAATAATTTGATAAGCCATTTAGTATTCGTCTGTTTTGCTATAGTGTCATTTTAGCAAATTTTTAGATTGGTTTATTTTGCACATCACATTTTTTAAAATAAAAAAATTTAAGGAAAAAAGATCAAGCGTCCATAACATTTAACTTTTACATTCAGTATGTTATCACTACGTCTAGATTTTTAAATAGAATGACAAGCATGATGTTCAAGCTAAAATTAAATTATAAAAGCCCACATGAAGTGGGCTTTTAACATCATCAAAACAAACTAAAATTATGCTGATTTTTTCGTTTGTGCATTCTTACGAATGGTAATCATAATCAATTGCACCGCAGCAGGCGTAACACCTGGAATACGATTTGCTTGCGCTAAAGTTTCAGGACGCACATCTTTTAACTTTAAAGTAATTTCACGTGATAAACCTGAAACAATATCATAATCAAAATCGACAGGAATTTTTGTGTCTTCCAGACGCTTCATCTGAGCCACATCTTCATGTTGACGGTTGATATAACCTGCATACTTCACTGCAATTTCAATTTGCTCACCCACAAACGGGGTTACTTCAGAATCAGTCAATTCTGCAATTTGAGCAAAATTGATATTTGGACGCTTCAATAAATCAATCGCAGAGCATTCTTTAGAAAGATCTGCCCCTGTCATTTCTACGAACTTCTTACCCATTGGATTATTGGGTGCAGCCCAAAGATGCTGTAAACGTCCTGTTTCTTTCTCTACTGCTTCCATTTTTTCACAATAAGATGCCCAACGCGTGTCATCAACCAGTCCAAGTTCACGCCCGATTGTCGTTAAACGCTGATCTGCATTATCTTCACGTAACATCAAACGATATTCGGCACGTGAGGTAAACATACGGTATGGCTCTTTGGTTCCCAGTGTAATTAAATCATCCACCAAGACCCCCATATACGCTTCATCACGTTTTGGTGTCCATTGCTCTTGATCCCATGCACGACGTGCTGCATTTAAACCAGCCAACAAACCTTGTGCACCCGCCTCTTCGTAACCTGTGGTGCCATTAATTTGACCCGCAAAATAAAGGTTATGAATGGCTTTGGTTTCAAGCGAAAATTTTAACGCTTGTGGATTGAAATAATCATACTCAATGGCATAACCTGGACGAAGAATATGTGCATTCTCCATACCACGAATTGAACGTACCAATTCAAACTGCACATCGAACGGCAAAGAAGTTGAAATACCATTTGGATAAAGTTCGTGCGTATCTAAACCTTCAGGTTCCAAGAAAATCTGATGCGAATTTTTATCAGCAAAACGATGAATTTTATCTTCAATCGATGGACAATAACGCGGCCCAACCCCTTCGATCACACCGGTATACATCGGTGAACGATCTAAACCACCACGAATAATGTCATGGGTACGCTCATTGGTATGCGTGATATAGCAATTCACCTGCTCAGGGTGCATAGAAGCATCCCCCATGAACGACATAACAGGTGACGGAAAATCACCCGGTTGAGCGGTCATGACTGAAAAATCAACTGAACGCGCATCAATACGTGGTGGTGTACCTGTTTTTAAACGACCAACTGGCAAATTCAATTCACGTAAACGAGCAGCCAAAGAAATAGATGGCGGATCACCCGCACGACCACCACTTGATTTTTCAAGCCCCACATGAATTACCCCACCCAAGAAAGTTCCTGTCGTTAAAACGACAGTTTTTGCCTCGAAGCGAATACCCATTTGAGTGACTACACCTTTGACAGTATCACCCTCAACAATCAAATCGTCTGCTGATTGTTGAAAAATATCTAAGTTGGCTTGATTTTCTAAAGTTTCACGAATTGCTGCTTTAAAACGCACACGATCTGCTTGTGCACGGGTAGCGCGAACTGCGGCACCTTTGCGTGAATTCAAAATACGAAATTGGATACCACCTTTATCGGCAGCCAATGCCATAGCGCCGCCTAAAGCATCAATTTCACGAACTAAATGGGATTTACCAATACCACCGATTGCTGGGTTACAGCTCATTTGCCCTAAAGTCTCAATGTTGTGAGTTAGGAGCAATGTCTGTCGACCCATACGTGCCGCAGCAAGCGCTGCTTCAGTACCTGCGTGACCGCCACCGATAACAATGACATCGTAAACTTTAGGATAATGCATAATGGTTTGAGAGATAAAAAAGAATGACAGAACATTATATCAAAATTGATCAACTGAGGTGGATAAAATACGACGATTTTATCATGTCTTAAATAGCGTCAATGTCTTGCTTAAACATTGCAATGTAAGTCTAGTTTGCAAAGTAACCATAAAAATTAAACATTTAATGAATAATGTTTACTTGATTGGTCTTGTTTTATTCTGGTTATTTTTTACTCTATAGGTTGGTTACATTACAAACAAAGGTATAAAAGATGAATAACAATGCTTTTCTTTCGATCATCCTCTGTAGTCTATGTCTCACTCCTTTTGCTACCCAAGCAAATGACAAAGTAGAAACCACTTATAACGCGCAAAAATATCAACAAGTCTGTAAAGGCAAAACTCAAGGTGCTCAAGTCAGTTTTGCACATCGAGGAATTATATGGAATGGCACCTGTGAGCCGCAATTTTTCTCTTCATCAAAAAATAGCGCGATTAAAGGTGATGAAGCTGAGCTCAGCAGCACTTGTAGTGCTGATATGAATGCTAAAATGGCAAACATAAATGGTACAGAAATCAAAGGGAAATGCGCCTTAGGCTTTATGCCACCCCAGCCTAAGATGCAAAGCCCATCGATGCAATCACAACCTACTATGCAGTCTCCAACAGCGATGTAAACGCATTACATTTTAATTCAATTGATATTTACTTAGCGTAAATACTTGACGGGTAAACAATTAAATTTTTACCCGTTTTTTTATGCAGAATAAATAGCGTCTTAAAATTAATTTTGTTCTAAAAACCAACATCCGAATTAAAGATAAAGAAAAAAATATTCAATACAACTTATAAAAAACTTTACTTTTAAACAGCCATACTCTTGGTCTTTATAAATTCTAAAATTCATCTAATATTTTCAAATTTTAATTTTATAAGCTATATATAGGATTGAAATTAAAAAAATTAAACAAAAAATAAATTAAGGATTAGGAAAATCAATATGGATTCTGGAATTATTACTCTCTTATTACCTTTAGCTCTGGCAATTGTTATGGCTGGGCTTGGTTTAGAACTCACACTCAAAGATTTCGCTCGTGTGACCAAACATCCTAAAGCTGTATTTTTAGCACTTTTTTGCCAACTTGTAGTTTTAGTCGGAGTCGCGTTTTTAATTTGTAAGTTATTTCAGCTCCCTCCACTTCTAGCTGTTGGTCTCATGTTGCTCGCAGCCTCACCAGGAGGAGCAACAGCAAATTTATTTAGCTATCTTTATAAAGGAGATATTGCTCTCAATATTTCCTTAACCGCAGTAAATGCCATTTTGTCTGCATTTACTTTACCTTTGATTGTAAATTTTGCTGTTATTCACTTTATGAATAATGGTGACGGCATGGGCTTACAATTTGCAAAAGTAATTCAAGTGTTCATTATTATTTTTGTCCCTGTGTGTATCGGCATGTTGATTCGCCGCTACTCCCCATCTATTGCAACCAAGCTACAACGTCCTACTAAAATTTTTGCGATTGTATTTTTAATTGCAATTGTCTGTGGCGCAATATTTCAAGAACGAGAGAATATTTTAGGTTATTTTGCACAAGTGGGTCTAGCAACCGCTGTATTTTGTGTGGCAAGTTTAGCCATCGGTTATTTCGTCCCTCGCTGGGCAGGAGTAAGTTCATTTCAAGCACGCGCTTGTGCTTTTGAAATTGGGATACATAACAGCACGCTGTCTTTGACAATAGCACTGACCATTATGGCCAGTACAACCATTGCAATTCCTGCGGCTGTGTATTCAATTTTTATGTATTTTTTTGCAGTCATCTTTGGCCTGCTATTGAATAAGTATGCACCGCAACCTGCAACCACCTAAACTAGATTTTTACCTAAAAAGACCTACCATTAGGTCTTTTTATTTTTTACTGGTTTTATGAAAATATAGTGGTTTAAGTACAACTTCCGCTACAATGGCATTTTTAAAAACATCAATTTAGGTTATTTCTGTGAAGTGGTTACAAATTCATATTACTGTTGAACAAGCTCAAGTCGATTTTACCGAAACCTTATTAAGCTCACTGGGTGCAGTGAGTGTAACTTTAGACGATGCTGAAAATCAGGACTTGCTTGAGCCACTTCCAGGAGAAACTCCACTGTGGAATAAAGTTATTGTTACTGGTATTTATGCTCAAGAAGAAGATGAAGAAATTGACGTAAATGCCCTAACAACCTTTATTACTGCACAAATGCCCGATACGCCCTTGCGTTATGACTTCCTTGAAGATCAAGAATGGGAACGAACATGGATGGATGCCTACAAGCCTATTCAAATCGCTGAGAAATACTGGATTGTGCCTGAATGGATGCAAGCACCTGAACCAGATGCAGTTAATATTAAACTGGATCCCGGTTTAGCCTTCGGTACAGGTAATCATGCGAGTACTTTCCTCTGCTTACAATGGCTTGGGAAAATTAACCTTAAAGATAAAATTGTCATCGATTATGGTTGTGGTTCTGGTATTTTAGGCGTAGCTGCACTGTTATTAGGTGCTAAAAAAGTCTATGCCACCGATATTGACCCGCAAGCAGTTTTGGCAACCAAACAAAATGCCGAATTAAATGGTGTACTTGAACATTTATATGTAGGTTTACCCGAAGAGTTTAATATTGAATTTAACCATCAAAAAGCAGATGTGTTTGTGGCCAACATTCTGGCTGGCCCACTTATGGCACTTGCGCCTGAGTTCTCAACTTTAATAAAATCTGAGGGAGAGTTCGCACTTGCTGGCATATTAGAAGAGCAAGTTACTGATGTTTCTGCTGTTTATTCCCAGTTTTTTGATATAATAGAAGTCGAAAAACGTGAAGAACAGTGGTGCCGAATTTCGGGAAAACGCCAAAACATCCTTTAATTTCTGAATAGATCATGAGCGAAAAACAAACCTATTGCCCGAATTGTTTGACTAAATACAAGGTCTCTGTAGAACAACTCACAATCGCGCGGGGGATGGTTTGTTGCGCAAAATGTTCAACCAACTTTAATGCATTAACTCACTTAGTCGTAGAGAAAAATCAAACTTTCTCTACGACTAAAGACTCCCTATCTGTCAATTCAATCCAGAAAAACATGCCAACAATGGCCACAACGGGATCTGTTCTGATAGATTTATCGACACCCGAACAACATTTATTGGATATTTTTAATCGCAAGGTAGAAAATTCAAATATTGATTTAAAAACGTATTTGAACAATTTGAATTACTTCAGTACAGAACCCATTCGAAATTACCCAATCATGAATTGGGATGAGACATCTGAAAATAATAAAAAACACAGCACACGCTATTATGTAATATGGCTATGCGTTAATTTATCTTTAATTGGTTTACTGATTTTTCAATTTTTTTGGTTTAACCCTAAAGTTTTCAACAATAGTCCCGCCTTGGGCGTCTTATTGAATCAAGTATGCCAACCTATTAATTGCTCTATCATGGATGATAATTATCAGTTACTGGCCACCAAAAAAGTTAAGCTAGAGCCAATTGCCGATCATAAAATTCAATTGACAGGCGAACTGGTTAATTATCATACAAAAAGTTTATCATTGCCTATTTTGAAAATTAATTTGAAAAAAAAAGGTAAAGTCGTTTCATCTTACTCATTAAACGCTTCGGAATACTTGACGACTAGCTTGCATGGAATCCAGAGAATCCCTCAAAACAGTCCTTTCAAATTTAAGTTTAAGCTTCCAGTCGCACGTGAAAGTTTCGATAATTATAATTTAGAAATAATTCCGCCGTAATATTGATAAAAATTATTAAAAAAACAAAAAAAATTAAAAAAAATGTAGTTTTCTTGCTCACTTTTTCTTAGACAATGCTATCATACGCGCCACGAAAGCTTTGTGCTGCAAACTCCTCGCTATTTTCACAACAAATATAGTCTAGCTGATGCGCTTTATTTTTATTAATGCGTATTGAGTAGATTTTTTGTTTTGATTTTGGTCTGTAACAAATATTAATGTATTGTTACGCTTATTTTTCGACCAAGTACGTCGAGTTGTGGCAAGCTAAATGTACAGTTTTAGAATTTCCGTTTTAGGATCTAAAACGGAGTTCATTTAATTTTATAGACCACTTTTATATATCTCTTTACCCAAGTGATATTTGATTTTTCGGATTAATTCGCATGAATAGCAAATCTCCTATTTTTACTGCACAATCTGATGTCGCTCTACGTATTCATGTAGATCGCGCAGTTCGCCATTATTTTGCACAATTGCAGGGCGAGCAACCTTCTCAGGTATATGACATGGTGTTGGCAGAAATGGAGAAACCTCTTTTATCTGTAGTTCTAGAATATACACGTGGTAATCAAACACGTGCTGCCGAGATTCTCGGACTGAACCGTGGTACTTTACGTAAAAAGTTGAAAGCTCACGGTTTAATGAGTGAATAAATGATAAAATGCTCGCGGTTACCGTGGGCATTTTTTTTATCTTATATGTGCCTATTGTTTTAATCTATACCTTTAATATTGTTGACCAAAATCATGACTATTAAACGCGCGTTAATCTCTGTTTCTGATAAATCAGGGATCGTTGAATTTGCTAAAAACCTTGTTGCTCTAGGGGTAGAAATTTTATCTACCGGCGGTACATATAAGTTGCTTAAAGACAACAATATTGCTGTCGTAGAAGTTTCAGAGCATACAGGTTTTCCAGAAATGATGGATGGTCGTGTAAAGACTTTACATCCTAAAATTCATGGTGGAATTTTAGCACGTCGTGGTTTAGACGAAGCAGTGATGGCTGAACACAATATTGATGCGATTGATTTAGTAATTGTAAATCTTTATCCATTTGCAGCTACTGTAGCGAAACCAAATTGTTCACTTGATGATGCCATTGAAAATATTGACATCGGTGGGCCGACTATGGTGCGTGCTGCTGCAAAAAATCATGCTTCAGTGGGTATTATTGTGAATGCATCTGACTATGATGCCGTGATTGCAGAAATTAAAGCGGAAGGCGTTTTATCTCATGCAACACGTTTTGATTTGGCTGTTAAAGCATTTGAACATACAGCACAATATGATGGCATGATTGCATCTTACCTTGGTGCTCGCGTAGGTAAAGAAGAAGGTTCTGCTGACAAATTTGCACGTACCTTCAATACCCAATTAAATAAAGTACAAGATCTTCGTTACGGTGAAAACCCACATCAATCTGCTGCATTCTATGTTGAAAGTACTGCAGCCGAAGCCTCTGTTGCGACTGCTAAACAATTACAAGGTAAAGAGCTTTCTTATAACAATATTGCAGATACCGATGCAGCACTTGAATGTGTAAAATCTTTTGCTAAACCTGCGTGTGTCATCGTTAAACATGCAAACCCTTGTGGTGTTGCAGTTTCTTTAGATGGCATTCAAGTTGCTTATGATCTTGCTTATGCAACTGATCCTGAATCTGCATTTGGTGGCATTATTGCATTTAACCGTGAATTAGATGTTGCAACTGCGCAAGCCATTGTTGATCGTCAATTTGTTGAAGTGATTATCGCACCAAGCATTGCTGATGGCGTACTTGAAATTACAGGTGCGAAGAAGAATGTACGCGTATTGGTATGTGGAGCATTACCTGCAATTGATGCACGTCAATCTCAGTTAGATTACAAACGTGTCAATGGCGGCTTATTGGTTCAAGACCAAGACTTAGGCATGATCACGAAAGATGATCTTAAAGTTGTGACTAAAGTTGCACCAACGGATGCTGAGATTGATGACTTAATCTTTGCATGGAAAGTTGCAAAATACGTTAAATCAAATGCCATTGTTTATGCTAAAGGTCGTCAAACCATTGGTGTAGGTGCAGGTCAAATGAGCCGTGTAAACTCTGCACGTATTGCTGCCATTAAAGCTGAACATGCAGGCTTAGTGGTTGAAGGTGCCGTTATGGCGTCTGACGCATTCTTCCCATTCCGCGATGGTATTGATAACGCAGCTAAAGCGGGTATCAAATGCATTATTCAACCAGGTGGTTCTATGCGTGATGAAGAAACCATAGCTGCTGCTGATGAAGCCGGTATTGCTATGGTATTCACGGGTATGCGTCACTTCCGTCATTAATAGATGCAATCCTGATTGTAATGACAATGTCATTCATGTTGTTTAAAACAGATTTCTAAATCTTGTATAAAGTCCTCTCCTTTTGGCTGAGGACTTTATGTCATTTTGGATTCATGGAGTATGAACCGATGAACATTTTAGTTTTGGGTAATGGTGGTCGTGAACACGCACTTGCTTGGAAAATCGCGCAAGATGAGCGAGTAGCGAAAGTATTTGTTGCACCAGGTAACGCAGGCACAGCAACAGAACATAAATGTGAAAATGTGAATTTAAGCATTTTAGACAATGCTGCAATTATCGACTTTGCAAAAAATAATGCCGTTGAGTTAGTGATTGTTGGTCCAGAAGCGCCACTCGTAAATGGTGTAGTCGATGCATGCCGCGCAGCAGACGTTAAAGTTTGGGGTCCGACCCAATTTGCTGCACAGCTTGAAGGTTCGAAAGCATTTGCTAAACATTTCTTGAAACGCCATAACATTCCCACTGCATTTTATGATGTATTTACCGATGTTGCAGCAGCCAAAGCCTTTGTTGAAAAAAATGGCGCGCCGATTGTGATTAAAGCCGATGGTCTTGCTGCGGGTAAGGGCGTGATTGTTGCCATGACCAATCAAGAAGCATTTGATGCGATTGATGACATGCTTGCAGGCAACAAATTTGGCGATGCAGGTTCTCGCGTAGTGATTGAAGAATTTCTTGCAGGCGAAGAAGCGTCTTTCATTTGTATGATTGATGGCGATAATATTTTACCGATGGCTACATCTCAAGATCACAAACGTATTTTTGAAGGCGATCAAGGGCCAAATACAGGTGGTATGGGTGCGTATTCCCCTGCGCCAGTGGTCACTGCTGAGGTTTTTGAAAAAGCCATGAATGAAGTCATGCGTCCTACCGTTGACGGAATGAAAGCAGATGGTCATATCTATACAGGGTTCTTATACGCAGGCTTAATGATTGATGAACACGGTCAGCCAAAAGTGATCGAATTTAACTGTCGTTTTGGTGACCCTGAAACTCAACCGATTATGATGCGTCTAAAATCATCTTTGGTTGAACTGGTTGAAGCTGGGATTGCAGGTAATTTACCTGCTGAAGCTGAATGGGATGAGCGTAAAACTGTCGGTATTGTGCTTGCCTCAAAAGGCTATCCAGAAACGTCGAGCAAAGATGATGTCATTTCTGGTTTAAATACAGAAATGAATGATGCTAAAGTTTTCCATGCAGGTACTGCACTCAATGCAAATGGTGATGTTGTGACTGCTGGCGGCCGTGTACTATGTGTGACGGCACTTGGCAATACCATTGGTGAGGCCCAAGCTAAAGCCTTGGAACTATGTCAAAAAGTAACTTTTGACGGTGTTCAATATCGTCAAGATATTGGTTATCGTGCGATTGCGCGTGAAAATGCCTAATCATTAAAATATTTTTTTAAAAGCTCGCCTAATGCGAGCTTTTTATTTTTTTGAATTTAGAATCAAGAAAATCTTATAAATTAAAAAGTTACACTGCTATTTTTAAAATAACTGAAAGTATAAATAGCATATTGATTTAACAGATATTAAATATTAAAACATCATTTTATTTATTTTTTCTTCGCTATGTGCAAAATTTTTATAGTCTATATTGAATATCAATTTATTGTTATGATATTGCAAATTTTTAAATGAAATTGAAGCTTTTAAGTTGTTGAATATTTATATTCAAATCAAGATTTAAGCTTCAAAAAAATAGTTTATACATCCAATTTTCACTCTCAAATTCTGAGGTTTCTACGGAAAAATGAGTGTCTTAAATTTGATTAATCTCTCCAATTAAAATATGTAAATTTAGACTTTAACGTTAAATTTACTAAGGGTGAATACATGAAAAAGTTCCTCGGACTTGTTTTAGGTGTGGCCGTTGCCTTAACGGGTTGTTCTAAACCAGAAGCACCTGCAAACGAGTCAGCGCAAGCTAAAGATTCAACTGCTCTTCAAACTGTGACTATGGCATCAACTGGTTCTGATGCTGACATTTGGCGTTTTATTGCGACTTTGCCGGAAACCAAACAAGCTGGTATTAAGCTGGAAGTGAAAAACTTCACAGATTATGTCGCAATGAACACAGCCGTTGCCAACAAAGAAGTGGATATTAATGCATTCCAATCTTATGCGTATTTGGTGGCATTTAATGCTTCAAATAAAGATAAAATTGCCGCAGTTTCGACTACCTACCTTGAACCAATGGGAATTTATTCAAGCAAAATTAAAAAGATTGAAGAACTGAGTAATGGTGCAACCATTGCAATTCCAAACGATGCTGCGAATGAAGCCCGTGCCCTATTGCTTCTTCAATCTGCGGGCTTATTAACATTAAAAGCTGATTTCAACCCAGCAACAGGTACACCAAACGATATTACTGAAAATGCTAAAAAAATAGTGATTAAACCGATTCAGATGGCGACTGCTGTTCGTGTAAAAGATGAAGTAGATGCTATTGTTCTGGGCAATACTTTGGCCATGGAAGGTGGTTTAAACGTGCTAAAAGACTCGATTTATTATGAACCTGTAGATCAAAGCACCAAATTAAATGTGAATATTTTAGCTGTCGCTGAATCACGTAAAGATGATGCTGTATTACAAAAAGTCGGTGCTTTATATCATACCGAAGCAGTCAATCAATATGTACAAAAACACTTTGGTGGTACAAAGGTTGATGTAAATAAACCAATTAGTTATTTAACAGATGCAAAATAGTAATATAATGATTTAAACAAAACAGGCAAAATCACTTTGCCTGTTTTTTATTTTCTGACTAATTTTTGACGATATGATTGAATTTAAAAACATTTCAAAGCACTACCAGCTAAAAGGCCAAACCATACGCGCTCTGGATCAAATTAATTTGGTGATTCCAGAAGGCAGCATTTTTGGCATTATTGGTTATAGTGGCGCGGGTAAAAGTACCTTAATACGTTTGATTAATTTATTAGAGCGACCAAACGAAGGTCAAATTATTCTGAATCAAAAAGACTTTACCGCTTTGGATGCGCGCTCATTACGTCAAGAACGTGCAAATATTGGAATGATTTTTCAACATTTCAATTTATTGCAGACCAAAACAGTGGCAGCCAATATTGAAATGCCGCTTAAGCTCTTAGGTATACCCAAAGCAGAACGTGAAAAACGTTTAAACGAGTTGCTTGAATTTATTGATTTAAAGCATAAAAAAGACGCTTTTCCCGATGAGCTTTCAGGTGGACAAAAACAGCGCGTTGGTATTGCACGTGCGCTTGCCAATCGACCTAAAATTTTATTGTGTGATGAAGCTACATCGGCACTTGACCCGCAGACCACCAAATCTGTTTTGGCATTATTGAAAAAAATTAATCAAGAACAGAATATTACTATTGTCATGGTCACGCATGAGATGGATGTGATTGAGACAGTGTGTGATTATGTCGCCGTGATGGAGCAAGGCAAAGTTATTGAAACGGGTTCTACGATTAATATTTTTAGTCAGCCACAACACCCGACCACCAAAAACTTTATTCAAACAGTGCTTCAGCAGCAACTCCCTATCAATATTCTTAAAAATCTTGAGAATCAGAACCATAACAGCATTTATTGTTTACAGTTTTTAGGAAAATCTGCGCAAGAAACGGTAGTTCAAGCAGTCATCAAAAAATTTGATATCAGTCTAAATATTTTGTTTGCCAATATGACTGAAATTAATGGCACTGTGATTGGGCAAATGTTTATCCAGTTACTGGGTGACCCCTTGATTATTCAGCAGGCAATTGAATTTTTGAAACAAAATGGCGTACAGGTTGAACATTCAGGAGATCAGGTATGAGAGATTTAATCGTACAATGGTTGACTGAACTAACTGCACCATTTTGGCAAAGCTCCTTGTCAATCGATCAATTTGTCACGGCATTGCAAGAAACTTTCCATATGGTGTTCTTTGCCATGCTGTTTGGAGGCATTTGGGGCTTCATTCAAGGGATTATTTTATTGGTGACGCGCCCTGAAGGTATCCTGCCAAATCGTGCGGTTTATCATATTTTAAATCCTATTGTGAATGCGCTACGCTCCCTCCCCTTTATTATTTTACTAATTGCCGTTATTCCGCTGACCAAATTTTTAGTCGGTACTTCAATTGGTACATGGGCTGCGATTGTTCCGCTCACGATTTATATTGGCCCTTATATGGGACGTCTTATTGAAACATCTTTACTTGAAGTCAATGAAGGCATTGTAGAATCTGCTCAAGCCATGGGCGCAACGCCTTTACAAATTATTTTCAAGTTTATTCTACCTGAATCACGTAGTTCACTCATTTTAAATTTGACTACCGCTACGATCAGTTTAATTGGCGCTACAGCAATGGCAGGTGCAGTTGGAGCAGGTGGGATTGGTGATTTGGCAATTTCATATGGTTATCAACGTTTTGATACGAGTGTCGTGATTTTAACGGTGATCGTACTTTTACTCTTGGTTCAAATTGTTCAGACTACAGGCGATTGGTTAGCCAAATTAAGATAGAATTTGATTTAAACAAATCTTTAAAACCCTCAAATTCGAGGGTTTTTATTTTGATCATGATTAAAAAACAGGCGACCAATCATTTCCTCTCTCTCAATATCAGTTATTCTTATTCTAACGCTGAAAATCTACTTTAACTTTAGCAAATATTAAGCTATCGCCTATTCAGAGCATGCTAAAATAGCCAACGGTTTTTGCAGGAACTCATTTATGCGCTTTGTTCATCTTGGTATACACACAGAATTTTCAATTTCGGAATCGATCGTACGTATACCTGATCTTATTAAAGCTGCTGTGAATGAGGAAATGCCCGCTTTAGCTTTGACAGATTTATCTAATTTACATGCTGCAATTAAATTTTATACCAAATGTTTAGATAAAGGCATTAAACCCATTTTAGGCAGTAATATTCGCCTCAATAATGCTGAACATAAAGCAACCTTGCTTGCGATGAGCAATAAAGGCTGGCGCAACCTCACTGAAATTGTTTCGCGCGGTTTTATTGAAGGACAACAACTCGACATTCCGTGTGTTCAAAAAGAATGGATTTTAGAACAAAATCAAGACTTAATTGTGCTTTTGGGGATGCACAGCGATGTTGGGAAAATGCTGAACTCATCCAATCCGCAAAAAGCTGAACCTCTGTTAGAAGAATGGATCGAAAAATTTGGTAATCGGGTTTATTTTGCCCTCACCCGTACAGACCGACCTGATGAAGAAAGTTTTATTGCGGGTGCAATTCAACTTGCTCAAAAACATAATATTGGTGTGGTCGCACATAATGATGTGCATTTTATTGCACAAACTGACTTTGAAGCGCATGAAGCCCGTGTATGCATTGCAGATGGCTATGTTTTAGGAGATAGCCGTCGTCCACGTTATTACAGTCCTGAGCAGTATTTTAAAACAGCTGAGGAAATGACAGTATTATTTTCAGATATTCCAACGGCGATTGAAAATACTTACCACATTGCCAAACGTTGTAATGTCAGCTTGCGCTTAGGATTCAACGATCTTCCGGATTATCCTGTTCCAGAAGGTCATACCATTGACACCTTCTTTGCCTATGTTTCGCAACAAGGTTTAGAAGAACGCTTAAACTTGTTGTATCCAATTGAAAAACGGGATGAAGACTGGCTTGAGATTCGTCAAAAATATGATGAACGACTGACGTATGAAATCAGTACCATTTTAAATATGGGTTTTCCAGGCTATTTTTTAATTGTCATGGATTTCATTCAATGGTCTAAAAATAATGGGGTTCCTGTCGGCCCTGGTCGTGGTTCTGGTGCAGGCTCACTGGTGGCCTATAGCTTAAAAATTACCGATCTAGATCCACTGCGTTATGACTTACTTTTTGAACGTTTTTTAAACCCTGAACGTGTATCGATGCCTGACTTTGACATCGACTTCTGTATTGCAGGCCGTGACCGCGTGATTGATTATGTCGCACGTCATTATGGCCGCGAGGCTGTTTCACAAATTGCAACCTTTGGTACGATGGCAGCAAAAGGTGCTATCCGAGATGTTGCTCGTGTTCTTGGAAAATCATACGGTCTGGCTGACCGTATTTCCAAAATGATTCCGACCAAACCTTTAGGTATAGATTTACGTGGCGCCATTGATATGGAACCGCAGTTAAAAGATATCGTCACCAATCCATCTAACCCAGATAATGATGATGCCGCTGAAATCTGGGAAATGGCACTAAAACTTGAAGGTATTACCCGTAACACAGGTAAACATGCCGGCGGTGTGGTGATTGCACCAGGTAAAATTACCGATTATTCAGCTGTGATGTGCGATGCTGACGGGACTAACCGTGTCGCACAATTCGATAAAGATGATGTTGAATCCGCGGGTTTGGTTAAATTTGACTTTTTGGGTTTACGTAACCTGACTGTGATTGAAGATGCCATTCAAAATATTAATAAGCGTATTGCAGAAGACAAAAAAGTAGATATTGTTTATATCCCACTAGATGATCCAAAAGCCTACTCTATCTTTGCAGATGCTAATACAACTGCAGTATTCCAGTTTGAATCCGTCG
Source organism: Acinetobacter albensis (assembly GCF_900095025.1). GTDB lineage: Bacteria > Pseudomonadota > Gammaproteobacteria > Pseudomonadales > Moraxellaceae > Acinetobacter > Acinetobacter albensis. The sequence goes on from NZ_FMBK01000013.1 coordinate 91,780, forward strand.
GCATGAAAAAAATGCTGAAAGAGGCACGACCAAGTAAGTTTGAAGAAATTATTGCCTTTGTATCCTTGTACCGTCCAGGGCCAATGGATCTGATTCCAGACTTTATTCACCGCATGCATGGGGGTGAATTTGAATATTTACACCCACTTTTAGAAGGTGTTTTGGAACCGACTTACGGGATTATGGTTTACCAAGAACAAGTGATGCAAGCTGCGCAATACTGTGCAGGTTATACGCTGGGCGGTGCAGATATGTTGCGCCGCGCAATGGGTAAAAAGAAACCTGAAGAAATGGTGAAACAGCGCCAAATCTTTATTGAGGGTGCTGCCGAAAAAGATATTGATGAGGCGACAGCCAATCATATTTTCGATTATATGGAAAAATTTGCAGGCTATGGTTTTAACAAATCACATGCAGCAGCCTATGCCCTCGTTGCCTACCAAACGGCATGGTTAAAAGCTTATTATCCATCTGAATTTATGGCTGCGGTCATGACTTCAGAAATGCAAAACACGGACAACGTAGTATTTTTGATTGATGATTGCCGTAATAACCAGTTAGAAGTATTTCCCCCGTCAATTAACATGTCTTTTTATCAATTCCATGCCAGCGATGAAAAAACCATTGTCTATGGTTTAGGTGCAATTAAAGGTGTAGGTGAAGCAGCCATGCAATCAGTGATTGATTCACGATTGCAGGACGGGCCATATAAAGACTTATTCGACTTCTGTCATCGAATTGATTTGAAAAAGATCAATAAACGAACCTTAGAAGCACTCATTCGCTCTGGTGCTTTGGATTGTTTGGGCATTGATCGTGCAAGTTTAATGACACAATTACCAGAAGCAGTTCAAGCGGCAGACCAAGCACGTTCTAACCGTGAAACAGGCATCATGGATTTGTTTGGTGAAGTTGAAGAAGTTCAACGTAAACCTGCAAAACCAGTAAAACCGTGGTCGGATGAAGTTCGTCTAAAAGGTGAAAAAGATACCCTTGGTTTATATTTAACAGGGCATCCAATTGATGTTTATCGCTCTGAATTAAAATCATTTATTCCAGTTAAACTCAATGAATTAACACCCACCCGTCGCGGGGTAACCACTGTTTTTGCAGGCTTGGTGGTTGATATTGCCAATTTCCCCAACCGTATGATGGTCACCTTAGATGATGGTACATCACGCCTTGAAGTATCTGCCAATCATGAACGTTTCCAGCGCTTTAAAGATATTGTTCAACTTGAGCGTGTGGTTGTCATTGAAGGTGAAATTTATGAGCGTGAAGGTTATGACCGTCCAATGGCACGCTTAAACAAGGCTTTTAGCTTAAATGAAATTCGTCAAAAACGTGCCAATAGCATTCAAATTAAACTCAATAATGAGCATTTGAGTAAGACCCTAAGTCAAGATTTACAAAAGATATTACTGCCTTTCTGTAACGTCGATATGTGTAATCATATTCCCCTGCAATTACAGATTGAATATGCTTATGCTTCTGCCGAAGTTCACTTGGGCTTAAACTGGAAAGTGGCACCGCAAGATGAATTACTGGCCAAATTACGCGATTATTTTGGTAAAGATGTGATTCATGTCGAATATCAAGTGAAATCTAAAGCCGCAAAAATCGTGCAGTACACTAAGCCCGCACAAACTGTACCACCTCCTGCCAACATCAGTATGGATGATGCAATGGATATGTATCAGGCAGAAGCCAATCAATATTCTTAATTTTTAAATACTTAAATTTACATCGGACACATTATGAGTCAAATTGACAATGCTGTTGTTTCAGCACATCTCTCCCATGTGCGTATTGTCATGGTCAATACCACACTGCCTGCTAACATTGGTAGCGCTTTACGCGCAATGAAAACCATGGGCTTATCTAAGCTCGTTTTAGTGGCACCCAAAACCTATCCTCATCCAGATATTGATGCTTTGGCTGCAGGTGCAACCGATCTTATCGAACAGATTGAAATTGTATCGACTTTAGAAGACGCCATTCAAGATTGTCATTTGGTTTTTGGTACCAGTGCACGCAGCCGTACTATTCCTTGGCCATTGCTTGACGCTCGTCCTGCTGCAGAAAAATCGCTACAAGCAGTGTTGAACGATCAGCAAGAGGTTGCGATTGTATTTGGGCGTGAAGATCGTGGTTTGACCAATGAAGAATTAGCACTGGCCAATTATCATGTCACTATTCCCGTCAATACTGATTACGGCGTATTAAATGTCGCACAAGCCATTCAAGTGATTTGTTATGAACTACGTATGGCAACGCTGGCTTTAGTGGAACAAAAAGAGAATACTGAAGCCACTATGCCTGTCACCGAAACAGAATCGATGCAATGGGATGAACCTTTAGTCACACACGAACAAATGCAACAATTTTATCCGCATATTGAAAAAATGTTGGCTGAAATTGAATTTATGGACCCTAAAAATCCAAGATTGTTGCCATTACGCTTGCGCCGTCTCTTTGGACGTATACAATTAGATCGTATGGAATATCATTTACTTCGTGGCATTTTTACTCGTGTACAAGCCATGAATAATGGCACATGGAAAAAATCTAAAACCGAAACTACAGATTCTTCAGAGGATCAACCCCATGTTTAAAAAGCTCAAAGAAGATATACACGCTGTATTCGCGCGCGATCCAGCAGCTCGAAATACTTTAGAAGTTCTGACTACTTATCCTGGTATACACGCCCTGATTATGCATCGTGTTGCCCATGAACTTTGGCAAAAAGAGTGTAAAGGCTCTGCGCGTTTATTGTCTTCTTTTAGCCGTTTCGCCACAGGAATTGAAATTCATCCAGGCGCAAAAATTGGTCGTCGTTTCTTCATCGATCATGGCATGGGTGTTGTGATTGGGGAAACAGCAGAAATTGGTGATGATGTTACGCTTTATCATGGCGTTACTTTAGGCGGCACAACATGGCATAAAGGCAAACGTCATCCAACCTTAGAAGATGGTGTCGTAGTGGGTGCAGGAGCCAAAATTCTTGGCCCCTTCACTGTCGGAAAAAATTCAAAAGTTGGCTCGAATGCAGTCGTTACCAAAGAAGTTCCACCAGATACTACAGCAGTGGGCAACCCTGCCCGTTTTATCACCAAAGACAAACCAAAAGATGCAGAAGAAGCTCGTCGACGTGATTATGCAGAAAGTATAGGTTTTCTGCCCTATGCGGCAACGCAAGAGCAATCTGATCCGATTCTAGATGGTATGCGCGTTCTACTCGATCGGATTCAGCACAATGAAAAGCGCATGAATAGTTTATGCCAACGTTTGTCTTTATTAGATCCTAGCTTTAAAAAGCAGCAAGATGAACAACCGTTTAGTGTCGAAGAGCTTAAAATTATTGAAGATGTTCGCCGTGAATGTGAAGCGCAAAGTAGCCAATCTAAAGCCTGAGAAAGTAATTCAAATATTAACAAGCGCTAACTTGCATGTTCGTGAGAGTTTTTTTAGACTGACGAACATGGCTATTTATCAGTATACAATTAATTAAATGAATGGATGATCGATATGACGCTTAAGCCTTTGGCATTTACATTAATAGCGGTTTCCTTACTCTCTGCTTGTAGTACAGCACCTAAAAAAGAAACGCCAGTCAACGGTCCGATTGTCTTTACCGAACCTGATTTAACACCACCTTTCTACGCCCTTAATCCATTTAATTATGATGCACCCCCACCTTTTGAACTTGCCTTAAAACAAGCTGCTGTTCAGCCTGTAACCAAGATGGAAGTCAGCATACAAAATGATCCGACTAAAAAGCTGATTTTAGATGTCAACAAACTCATTATCCCTACCGTTGATAATAATGAAAGAACACTAAAATTTGCTGCTTTGGCGGGCGAAAATGAAATTGATATCACTGAAATTGACGACTTCTTACAAATGGTTGAAGGCAAAGCTCGTCATTATCCGCCCCGTTTTACAGAACGTCAGGAACGTAAAGGTTTCGAAGCTAAACTGAAGCAATTAACTCAACAACTTGATGGCTTGGCGGTTAAAGAAAATGCGTCTTTCGATATTCTTATGCGCGCTTTTAAAGCCAGTGTGATGGCACGTAACCTAGATTTAGGATCTGTTTACACCACAAATTCTTTAACCTATGCACAACGCATTTTAAAAATTAATAAGGACGATGCAGAAGCGAATTTCTGGTTTGGATTTGGTTTATCTGAAGGTGGTGGTCAACGTGAGGCTATTCCTTATTTAGACAAAGCCATGAAAGCGGGTGTCCAAGAAGCTTATTTGTCTGCGGCTAACAACTACATTGCCATGGAACAAAAGAAAAATGCAATTCAAACGCTAAAAAATTATAAAATAAAATATCCGCAAGAAGCAGAAGTTTCTGATCGTTTAATCGCAGAAATTGAAAATCAAGGCCGTTGGAATGTTTGGCAGGTGCTGAATGTGACCAAAACATCTTAATTTTTAAATCATAATTTAAACTAGATCATCAAAATAGACCGTCCAGTACGGTCTATTTTGTTTTGAGCGAATTGAAAATGAGTAGAATTATCGTATGATGATGAAAAATTCAAATAAACATTTAATGTAGACAATCTTTATGCCTAAACACATTTATAAAATTGTTTTTTCAGCGCTTGTGAGTGGTTATTTACTCACAGGTTGTCAAATTGTCAGTGTTAAAAACCAAGCCATCAATGTCACCATTGCCAATGAACGAGAAAGTATTCTGACTCGCGACAAATTAAGCGAAGCGAGTTTAAATGTGCTTTCGATGACGGGTCGTGAAGCTAAGGTTTGTTCTGAGCAACCAGATCAATGCATTCAAGAGTTGCAGCAAATTCCTCAAATTCAAGAGGAACAATTACTTTCAACAGCAAGTGAAATCTATTTATCCAAAGCCTTAACTTTTGAAAAATCGAACGATTGTAAAATCAGTATTTTAAATCGTACACAATCAGAAGAAAAACAGAAACTACAACAAGTCAGCTATGATCAGTGCCTAGATCAGCAACTTTATATGCTGGATAAAAGTATTCGATACAGCTACGCATATATGTTTAAAACGAAACGCGGCCCTCAAGATCGTATTTTTGATAACAGACAAGTTCAAATTCGAGATTTTTACAATTTAGCTTTGGCAAAATTAATCCCGACTTATGCTTTACGCCATAAACCGACTGAAGTTAAATCCCAAATTAAAGTTGGCAACAGTATTTATAAAATTAATTTTGATGCCTATCCACAGCTCAAGCAACAAAAAATTGAACAACTTCTCTCTAGTTATAATTTAAACTTTTCAGGTTTACGCTCTATCAACCGTCGTGATGGTTTTGGCTCAGAATTTGTCGTGGTTTTACCGCAAGTTAAAGATGACATTGGTGAAGGAAAAGCCAAATATATTATAGATCCAATCAATTTTAGTTATAAAAATGGGATTAATCCTAATATTCATCAGGCACGCTATTTAGCCGCTACGATTATAGCTGAACCTAAATCTAGCCAAAATATTCAAGACATTTTGAATCAGTCTGAGTTTGAATTAAAAGCATTCGATCCCTACAAATATGAAAAAGTAAGTATGGCAGGTAAGAGTTATCCTTTGGCTGCTAACTTTTCTACACCTTATGGTCTATGGTTAGCACAAAATAATTTAGGAAAAGCAGCTTATCTGTCCTTAATTGATCGCGATGATCGTCTGACGATGCCGCATTTATATATGTTGGAACCTTACAACCCAAATAAGAAAATCATTGTGTTGGTTCACGGTTTAGCCAGTAGTCCAGAAGCATGGATACGACTCACCAACGATATTATGGGTGATAATGCATTGCGTGAAAATTTTCAAGTATGGCAAGTTTTTTATTCAACCAACATGCCCATCATAGAAAGTCGTTTCCAAATTTATGCATTAATTAACCAAGCCTTCGCTCAGGTGGATGCAAAATCAGCAGCTAAAAAAGATGCCGTATTGATTGGACATAGCATGGGCGGCATTATTGCCCGCCTTTTGGTCAGCGATGCGGATGTCACTAAAAAGGCATTATCTATGATGAATAATCGTCAGCTAGCTAAATATCAAAAATTACCAATTGTGTCACAACGTTTGGTCATTCGAGATATTCCGAATTTTAATCGCGCAATTTTCTTGGCTGCTCCTCATCGTGGAACCGAATATGCAGACCGCTGGTTTACTAAAGCTGCACGTAAAATTATACGTCTACCCGTGACTTTTGTGTCTGCTATAGGTGACTCTTTACAAAGCCAAAACTTAGATTTTAAAGAGTTGATGGACCAGATTGACCAAGGATTCATTCAAAATGGTCCCAGTGATTTAAGCCATCAATCTAAATTTATGGAATTGACTGAAGATATTGCGCCACGTAAAGGCTTGGCTTTTCATTCCATTATGGGGAACATTACCAAGAGTGATGACTTAAATGTCATTACAGATGGCATCGTTCCTTATAAGAGTGCGCACTTATCAGGCGCACTTTCAGAAAAAATTATTAAAGGTGGACACTCTATTCAGGAAACACCCGAAGCTGTTTTAGAACTCCGACGAATCTTGCGTTTACATTTAACTCAATTGGGTTTGCAGAAACCTTAATTTTGCTTAATATCTATCAACATCGGTTAAGCATGGCATATATCAGACATGTTTAACCGTATTTTAGATTTATTCATTTTTGAAAATAACAACATCATAACAAAATAAAGAAAGATTAAATTTTTGAATTTATTATCCGCCTCGTTAAAAACACTAAAATTGATTGTTGCGCTCATTTATCATAATTTGCTGCAAAGCTTTTTTCTATACAGCTGCAAATTTGCTAAGATATGCCTTTCGATGAAATGAATTTTTCTCTCTCTAATTTGTTTAAAAGTTCGACCCACTTTTGGTTTTTGTACAGAAAATTGGTGAAACAGCCAAGTTTTTAGCGATTAATGATATTCAAATATTTAAGGATTTTATCTCAATGAGTTACTCGGAAATCATGGCTGATTTTTCCACATTAACCCCGATGATGCAGCAATATTTAACCATAAAAATGCAGCATCAAGACTCACTGATGTTTTATCGGATGGGTGATTTTTATGAGCTCTTTTTTGATGATGCTCACAAAGCTGCTAAATTATTGGGAATTACCTTAACGCATCGTGGTAAAGCCAATGGGCAACCTATTCCAATGGCTGGTGTGCCTTATCATGCGGCTGAAGGTTATCTTGCCCGACTGGTAAAAAAAGGTGAAACAGTCGTCATTTGCGAGCAGCTGGGCGAGGTGAATGGCAAAGGTCCAGTCGAGCGCGGTGTCGTTCGGATTATTACTCCTGGTACCCTAACGGATGATGCCCTGTTAAACAGCTACCAATCCTCCAATTTAGTTGCACTCTGTATTCAACAAAATCAAATTGGTATAGCGTTGCTCGATTTGAGCGCAGGCATTTTTAAAGTACAACAACAAGATTTTAAACATGAACAATTAGCGATTGAGCTTTCTCGTTTAATGCCGAGTGAAATCGTGGTTGATGAGAATATTGTCGATCCCAACATTATTGAACAAATTAAAAAACAGCTTGATTGCCCCATTACAAAGCGACCAAATGTCGATTTCAATGTGAATAATGCGCAAAAAACACTGTGTGATCAATTGGCCGTTTCGACCCTTTCGGGTTTTGGAATTGATCATTTACCACTGGCAAAAGCTTCAGCTGCGGCATTGATTCATTACGCTAAAGAAACTCAAAAAACGGCTTTGCCTCATATTCGTTCAATTCAACTTGAACAAAGCAGTGATTTTATTGCACTTGATCCAGTCACACGACGTAATTTAGAGTTAGTAGAGCCTTTATTTGAACATGGCACTTCACTCTTTCAACTGATTAATGATTGCCAAACTGCAATGGGCAGTCGTTTGCTCAGTCGTACTCTGATGCAGCCATTAAGAGACACAAAGCTACTTGATGCTCGTCTTGATGCGACTGCTGCCATATTGAATGAATATCATGAATCACCCATCCGTCTTGTACTTAAAAATATTAGTGATATTGAACGTGTGCTTAGCCGTATTGCTTTAGGTAGTGCGCGACCACGCGATTTAGTTCAGTTACGTCAGGCATGTGCGCAAATTCCATTATTAAGACATGCGATTCAACCCATTATTTCATTAAAAACGTCTGTATTGGTTCAACAACTTGATGATGAGTTGGGTGATTTTAAAGGACTTTACCAACGTCTGATATCAGCCATTGTAGAACATCCCCCCGTGTTACTTCGTGATGGCAATGTAATTGCAGAGGGATTTGATAGTGAACTTGATGAATTACGTAAAATTCGAGATCATGCTGGGCAATTCCTCATTGATTTAGAACGACAAGAACGTGAAAATACAGGTATAACCACCCTTAAAATTGGTTATAACCGTGTAAGTGGGTATTTCATTGAATTGACGCGAGCTCAAGCAGATCAAGCTCCCGATCATTATATTCGACGTCAAACTTTGAAAAATGCAGAGCGTTATATCACACCAGAACTTAAGTCATTTGAAGACAAAGTACTTTCAAGTGAATCACGCGCACTTGCACGTGAAAAAATGCTGTTTGAAATGCTATTGGATGAATTACGTCAAGATATTGGCAATTTACAAATGATGAGCAGTGCAATTGCACAAATTGATCTGCTTGCCAATTTCGCTCATCAAGCTCGCTTAAGAAATTGGGCTCGTCCTGAGTTTAGTCCAGAAATCGGGGTTAAAATTATTGCGGGTCGACATCCTGTGGTAGAAGCATTAAATAAAACTGCTTTTACCCCGAACGATACCAGTTTAGATTTCAATCATCGCATGGCAATTGTGACAGGACCCAATATGGGGGGTAAATCTACGTTTATGCGTCAAACTGCCCTCATTAGCTTATTGGCTTATTGTGGATGCTATGTGCCTGCTAAAACTGCTATTTTGGGCCCTATAGACCGTGTTTTTACCCGTATTGGTTCTGCCGATGATTTATCTACAGGTAAATCGACCTTTATGGTTGAAATGACAGAAACCTCACAAATATTGCATCATGCGACCAATCAGTCTTTGGTATTAATGGATGAAGTTGGACGTGGCACCAGTACCTACGATGGCCTATCACTAGCTTGGGCATGTGTACTTGATTTAAGCAGACGAATTAAATGCTTATGTTTATTTGCAACCCACTATTTTGAACTGACTGAACTGGGCAAAGAATCAGGTATTGATAATTATCATGTCACTGCGAAAGAATTAAATGGTAATTTAATTTTATTGCATAAAGTTCAGCATGGTCCTGCCAGTCAAAGCCATGGCTTACAAGTGGCAAAATTGGCAGGTATACCCGTAAGTGTAATTAAAGAAGCACAAAATCGTTTGAAAATTTTAGAGAAACAGCAGCATCAACACCGTAACACCGCGGTACAAAATGACTTGTTCAGTATCACGGATGACCCTAAAACTGAAATTATTGAACGAATTATCGAGGTGGAAAAAGACTTACCTGCTTTGTCTATGTTAAGAGCATTAGATGTCGATAATCTTTCTCCACGTGAAGCACTTCAACAAATATACGCATTAAAAGACGCACTTCAAATTTAAAAGATAAAATGAGTCGATTGTAAAAGGCTGCTGTATTGAGTTCTTTTACAATTATTCAGCTTATTTCGACGTATATTGAGTGATTATCAAAATTAACAGCCCCGCATATAACAAATATCAATAAAAGGAATTGTTAGTTGTAGGCATTTTTGCCTAAAATACAGCATCTGTAATTAGAACCATATTTTTTAGGTAGCTGTCGCCATGACCTTTGTTGTCACTGAAAATTGTATTAAATGTAAATACCAAGACTGCGTAGAAGTTTGTCCAGTAGATTGTTTCTACGAAGGTCCAAATTTCCTTGTGATCAATCCTGATGAATGCATCGACTGTGCGTTATGCGAACCTGAATGTCCAGCAAATGCTATTTTCTCAGAAGATGAATTACCAGAAGGTCAGGAAGTCTTTATTGAACTCAATACTGAACTGTCACAAAAATGGCCGAATATCACCCAAATTGGTGATCAGCCTGCTGACCGTGAAGAATGGAATGGTAAAACCGATAAGTTACAGTACTTGGAAAAGTAAGACTCTTCTAAAACTTAAAAAAGAGATCGGCAATTGCTGATCTTTTTTTATACCTAAAACACACATTTGATTGCAAAATTTTCAAATTTTCTCCTTAAAATTAGATTAAAATAGAACAAGTATTTATAAATATTTGATTTCTATAATGAAGCATTTTCGAAAGAGATTACTCAGCTTAAGCGTGATTTCTCTTGCTATGGTTGGATGTACTACGTCTACTCATAAACCAGGACATACAACGCCTGATGGAAAACGGATCTTCATCCCACAAGAACGTATTATTATTGAACGCCCAATTCCACCTAAAACTGTGCCCTATGCCTACAATGCTTGGATTGCAGTAGGTGATAATTTAAGACGTGTACGTGAATATGAAATTTTTCTTGAGAGAAATGGTGTAGGCAACATTATTCCTAGTTTTGAACTCATGCGTACCGCACGTGACTGGCAGAAATGTGCTCGCTCGCAATATATGATTCCAAATAGAGAATTATGGAATAACCAAATTTCGACCTTGAGAGTTTTTAAATATTTGGTCGCAGCAAAAGTTTTAACTGATTTTGAAGTCACTTCTGTGTATCGTGATCTACCACTGAATCAATGTGCTGGTGGCGCAAGTTCATCACGTCATCTCTTTAATTCTGCTATCGATTTTCGTATTGGGCCTGCTTATCCACAGCCCGAAGATTTTACTTTTATTGAAAATACTAAATTTAAATTGTGTCAGTTCTGGGCTCAACATGGTCAAAGTCTCAATATGGGACTTGGATTATATTCTTCGGGTCAAATTCATATCGATACTCAAGGTTATAGAACTTGGGGGCCAGACCTTTCTAGAAACAGTTCAATGTGCAGTTATTAAGGTTGCATAATCGATCAATTGTTTGCCCATTAATTCCATGTTCCAATACTTTAGAGATCATTAGTATCTCTTTTTTTATTTTTGCAGTTAAATACTAAAACGAAAAATTGCACTCTGAATGGAAAAGTTTAAAATACTGTGCAACGCAACAAGGGTGAAAAGATTATGCAAAAAATGTGGACAGAGATTGATGCTTACATCGATTCACATTTGATTCCAGAAGATCCTATTCTGTTACAAACGCTCAAAAATACTGAAGATAACGGTTTCCCAGATCATCTTGCAGTTGCACCCAATCAAGGCATGCTGCTTCAAATGTTGATTCAAATGAATCAATGTAAACGCGTACTAGAGCTAGGTACTTTTGCAGCTTATAGTACAATTTGGCTCGCACGTGCTTTACCCGAAGATGGTTATATTTTAACAATTGAAGGGCGTGATACACATGCAGCTTTAGCACAAGAAAATATCAATAATGCAAAATTACCACAGAAGATTGAACTTCAAGTCGGACGTGCAGCTGATGTACTAAAAGCACTTCCTCAAGATTTTGAAGCTTTTGACTTTATTTTTATTGATGCAGATAAACAAAGTTATTCTGAATATTTAGAGCTCAGTTTAAATTTATCTCATTCTGGTACCATTATTGTACTGGATAATGTTGTACGTGCTGGTGAAATTATTAATAGTAAAAATCAAAAACCAAGTATCGAAGGTATACGAGATATGTTTGTCGCTTTAAAAAATCATCCAAAAATTTTATCATGCACTGCTCTACAAACTGTAGGCAGTAAAGGTCATGATGGTTTTGCTTTAGTACTGGTGAAATAATTAGATACAAAGCTTAAAAAACAAGCGTAGGCTTTTTTTAATTAAATATGAGTCACTTATAAGTATTGTCCATATAGTTATCCACAACTTATGCGGATAACTCTAGGACAAGAAAACGTTCATGTAATCATTCAAACCTATCTAAATATTATTTAACAACCAACAACGGTACCGTTGAATTTCTGAATATACTGGTTGCAACACTTCCCAAAAAGAATTGACGTATTTTACTGTGACTAAATGCACCAAGTAAAATCAACTGAATACCATGCTCTGCCTGATACTCAAGTATGTTTTCCGCCACATCTCCATAACGGTATTCCATGATTACATCAATCCCTGCATCACTTAAATATTTCGAAGGCTCATTTAGAATTTCGGGATGATCACCTACATATAACAAATGACATTGTAATAATTTTAATAAGTCTGTTTGTGCTACTCGATGCATTACCTTGACGCAAGTGGGTGAATATTCATATGCAAAAATAAAACGTGTTGGTGGTTTAAAGTTCTCTCCAACAGTCATCACCGCACAATTTGCACCACGAATAAAGTTTTCAACATTACTGCCTATAGGTTTATTCCGTTCTGCTGAACGCTCCCCTACTCGACCAATCACTGCAATGTCATCTTCATGCAGTACATTAAAACTTTGTTCTAAAAAATCACCTTTTTCTTGAATATGTGAAGTGGTAATCTGATATTTTTGCTGAATCATCTCAGATATATGATTCAATAAATTATTACTATAATCCAGTGCAAGTTCACTTTGTTTTTGTTCAAGTTCTGCCAGTTCCTTCAGCAACATGGCATTACTTTCAAAACCAATTACGCCACTAATTTCCCCCAAATGATAACTTGCTGGGTAATAGTCTAAAACCTGTAATAATACCAATTCACGTTGTGTTTGCCTTGCCACCCATGCCGCAGCTTCAGCAACTGCATTTACACAGGGAGAAGAATCAATACAAGCGATTACACGTTTCATTTTAGCCTCGCTTTTTGCCTATTTGGGCTTTAAGTCTATTGGTTATTTTTAACTTAGCACATCTCTTATAACGCGAGGATGCTTTTATGTAAATATCAGTATAAAAAACTGAGGATTAAATTCATCCAGTATTAATCTCTATAGCGAATAAATTGAGCTGGGTTTCCGACGACAATCGCAGCTTCGTCAACATGTTTAGTCACCATACTATTCATTCCAACCACTGCTTTTGCTCCAATTTTGACACCATCTTTTACACCTACATGTGAACCCAGCCAAACATCTTGACCAATTTCAATCCCTTTTGATCGAACGGGTTGTTGGTATATTGGCTGTTCTAAAGCCATGCCATGATCAAAAGCATATAAATGACAATAGGCGGCCATTCTTACTTGATCATGCAGTTTTATGCCGACACGTCCACCATCCAAGATACAATGATGATTAATGGCGACTTCATTGCCGATGTCCAAAGGCCCGTGCAAGGTACAATCTGCTGCAATAAAAGTATGATCTCCGATACTAATTTTTCGACCTGGTTCAGCAAAAATATGCGCTAAAGGTGAAATAAAACAGTTTTCACCAATTTCAATGGTTTCCATCTGCATTAAATAGGTCTGATATTCTTTTTGCCAAGTTTCTGCCCATGCACGATTTTTCGCCTTTAACGACCAATATAACCAAGGCATATAATTTAAACGATGCTTATGCTGCTCACGATACTTTAATAGAGGATCAAACTCATTCATGGTAATTCCTCTATTCTTTTAAGTTGCTCACGACCACGAGTTACATCCTGAATTTTTAATGATAAATGTTCTATTTGATCAACTCGAACATAAGCAATAATTTGTACGCCTGTAGCCAAATAATCTTCTTTAAATTCGATCTGTTGCTGATTTAAATCATATTGAAAAATAGCCCATTCATTAAAATTGCATAAAAAGCTGACGGGTATTTTTTCTATAAGTTCAATTTTTTCAGCCAATGCTAAACATTGCCCAGCAGAGCCACCATAAGCACGAACTAAGCCGCCAGTGCCGAGTTTAATCCCCCCATACCAACGATTCACTAAAACTATAATATTAGTCAATTCATTGCCTTCAATACTGGCAAGGATAGGTCTACCTGCAGTTCCAGATGGTTCACCATCATCATTAAAGCGCACTTGATGACCAATTTTCCATGCCCAACATTGGTGGGTCGTGCTGAGATCTTGATAAGTCTCTAAAAAGTCTTTTACAGCTTGTTCATTTTCTACAGAAACAGCAAAAACTTGAAAACGACTTTTTTTAATCTCAGCTTGAAAGGTCACAAGTGAAGCAAGGGTAAAAGGCATAACTCTAGAATAAATAACGACATCAAGTCAGTATAGCCTGATTTTGAGAGGATTAAAGAGCCAAGAATACGTCTAGGTAAAACTTATCCTCCCATAAACAGTTGCAAGTTCATCATGATCGTATTCAATTTTTGATTTTGTGCTGCTGAGTACATGACTCAAACATTTACAAATAACAGATTTAGAAATCCATTAAAAAATAAAATTAAAAAGCCGTTAATTTTCAGAATTAACGGTTTTTTAATTTTATCCAAGCGCTAAATTTACTTAAATTTTTATGTATTATCGCTCTCGCAAGGCTTCCTGTGCTTTATTAAACGGTTTGATCAAATAATCCAAAACCGATTTTTGTCCTGTTTTAATATCCACCGTTGCGACCATCCCAGGTGTAATACTAAATTGTTGACCTGCTTTATTGGTGAGTTTATCGGTATCTGTTCGAATATACACTCGATAATAAAACTGGTCTTGCTTCACTTCATCTCTCAAAGTATCGGGTGAAATAACCTTGACCTTACCTTTTAAACCGCCATAAATAGAATAATCATAGGCTGTAATTTTAACCAGTGCATCTTGTTCAGGATGAATAAATGCAATATCTCGCGGTGAAATTCGGGCTTCTATCAATAACTGTTCATCTAAAGGAACAATAGTCATGATTTTTCCATTCTGAGGAATGACCCCACCAATGGTCATCACATCTATTTCTTTCACCACCCCGCGCATCGGGGCTTTAAAAGTAGTTCGACTGAGTGTATCAGACTTGCCTTTTACAACTTGTTGCTGCATTTCAACATCAGTATTGGCTTTGGACAATTCTTCACGCGCTTTGACATAATATTGATTACGAATATCATTCATCTGATTACGAAGATTGTTGGCTTCACGTTTTAAACGTAATACCTCCACTTCACTGGCCGCGCCCTTAGCCACCAATGGCTCAGTCATTCTGAGTTCTTGTTCGACCAAACTTAATGCCTGACGCAGACCTGCTATAGACTCATCCAAATTGGCGCGCCGTGAATGATAAAGTGCTGTTTCTTCCTGAACCAATTTATTTTCTTTTAAAACATCTTCTGGAAATGACAGCGCTGTACCGTTTACTTCTGATCTTAAACGGGCTGACGTGGCACGTGAAGACATTAATAAAGAAGCTGACTCTCCCACATTTGAGGCAAATCGAGTAGGATCCAGTTGTGCTAAAATTTGACCCGGTTTTACAATTTCACCTTCACGCACATTAATTTTGGTGATTATCCCGCCTTCAAGAGATTGAATGATTTGTTCTTTTGAAGAAGGAACAACTTTCCCCGTTCCAGTTGATACTTCTTCAAGTTTAAAAAACCAAGCCCATAAGAGTAAGACCAATAAACCAAGGCAAATTATCCAGATAAAGATACTTGATTTAGGTAAAGGTGGTTCAAGTTCAGTTATTTTCGAGGTATTTTTTGGATTGTATTCTTGATTGCTCATGAACTTGTACCTCCAGCTTGACGTTGCTGATGCAAATTTTGATTTAAAATCTGATCACGCGGGCCATCCATCACAATTTTGCCATCATTGACCACAATAATTCTGTCCACCAACTCAAGCACAGCGCGACGATGTGTCGCAACAACTAAGGTTCGATGCCCCAACCAAAATTTTAAATGATCAATAAATTGTTTTTCTGATACATCATCAATTGATGCAGTAGGTTCATCCAGTAAGAGAATATTTGGTTGGCGAATGAGTAATCGTGCAAGTAACAAAGCCTGCTTTTGTCCACCCGAAAAACCCACGCCTCCCTCAAGAATAATATGATCTAAACCCTCTTTTTTATCCTGAACAAATTGCATTGCACCGGTAATTTTTAAGACCTTAAAAATATCTTCATCGCTGGCTAAAGGTGCACCTAAAGTCAAATTTTCCCGAACGGAACCGAAAAATAAATAGGCATTTTGGTTTAATAAAGCCATATCTCGTCGAACATCGGATGGATCAATCAAGCCCAATTCAATATTATCTAGTTTAATTTTTCCTTGAGTGGGTGTCTGCATACCCGACAATAGCTGTAATAATGTCGATTTTCCTGCTCCATTACGGCCAAGAATAGCAATTTTTTCACCTGATTTTATTTCAAGTTTCGGAATACTCAGACTTGGTCTCGCATCATTCTGACCGTATTGAAAACTTAGTCCAGATAAGCTGTAATCCCCATTTAATACAGCACGATGAATCAAATGTGCATGATCTGGCTGATCTACTGTTTTTTTCATTAACTCATCTAGTCCAGCTTTGGCAACCTTTGCCTGCTGCCAACGGCCTAAAACACCCGTAATTTGTGCAATAGGCCCTAACATACGTGAAGAGAGCATAGAACAAGCCACTAAAGCACCTGTGGTCATATCACCTTTCATCACAGCAAAACAGCCCACCAATACGACGACAGCAAAAGTTAATCCTTGTATTTTCTGGGTCCAAGCTGTCATGACGCCAACAATTTTCCGCTGCCGCATGGAAATATCTGCTGAAGTTTCATTCATGTGATTCCACTGATTTTGGAACCGTGCTTCTGCACGCAGCAGTTTAATATCTTCAATTCCCTGAACGGCCTCCACGAGCATGGCATTACGAATAGCACTTTCGCGCATCCCTTCATTGGCAAGTTTAGCCAAACTTTTTTGTGCCAAAATCCCTGGTAAAATCATTAAAGGTACGACTGCAAGCATAATCCAAAAAAGATTGCCGCCAATAAGCCAAAAAATAACCAAAAACAAAATAAAAAAAGGTAAGTCAGCAATCGCCGAAATGGTGCTTGACGTCACTAATTCACGTACCCCTTCGAGTTCACGAATTTGGGAAATAAATGTGCCTGTAGATTTAGAACGTTCACTATTTTTAATTCTCAGTGCATGCCCAAAAACACGATCCGAGACTCTTAAATCAGCACGTTTTCCAATCACATCAGATAAATAAATTCGTCCTACACGCAAACTAAATTCAAAAATAGCTGCAATTAGAACGCCACCTGCCAAAACCCATAAAGTGGGAACAGATTGTGCAGGAATCACCCGATCATATACATTCATAGAGAAAACAATGGTTGCCAAGGCCAAAATATTCGCAATCATGGATGCAAACATCACATCGATATAACGCTTCCAATCACGTAATACAATGCTCCAAAACCAACTACTTTGGTAAGGCTTAATATATTCATCAACACGCGCATCAGGTACCGATTTTTCTGGTCGGATAATATAGATATGACGTATATTGGCATGCACGACTTCAGGGGTCAGAACTTGGGTGAGTCCCTGTTCAGAACTAAACTGGATGCTGGCATTTCCTTGACTGTCGACCTTATCAATCACGCCGACTTGACCATCATGAAATTCGACCATCACAGGTAAACGCCAAGGGTTGATTAAATCAGGATCAAAGTTAGATTTGCGCAAACTCATGCCAATCTGGCGCGTCATTAATGCCAAAATATCATCCGTATTTTGGTTCGGATTCCAATCCAGTTGTAAGCGTATACGTTCTTCTGAAGGCTCTATACGATAGTGTTTAGCAATGCTTAAAACGGCTTGTAACCAAGGCAGGTATTGATTCTTATTATTCATGGCTGTATCTCAAATCCCTGAATTGAAATGTGATTTAAATCATACAGATCGCGCGAACGTCCTGTGACAAAAATGTATCTCACAATAGCGTCATAAATATCAAAACGTGCATTTTCGATTTCTTGCGCTGCACTATGAATGGCTTGTTCAGCATTCAGTAAATCGACGGCTGATCGTGTGCCGAGTTTGTACTGTTCTTGATAAAGTTCACGCGTGCGTACCGTGGTTTCCTTGCGGGCAATTAAACTGACAATCTGACGCTGCTTATTTTCAATTTCTTCACGCAAAGAACGTATTTCATCCAACACATCTAAATAAACACGATTTACTTTGGCTTTAGCTGCTTCTTCTGCATAACTCGCTGCACGAGTCTGTGATGCAGTTGCACCACCTTGATATAAATTACTGTTGGCTTCAAGCATGATTGAATTATAAAAACCATCATCTTCATTGTTATTCGGATTTCGACCATTCACAGCCTGACTTAAAGAACCCTTCACATTAATGGTTGGATAACGACTCAATTTAGATTGTTGCTTCTGAAATTTCGCCACATCGACTTCTGCCTGTGCAGACATCATGTTAGGTACTTTATTAAATTCAGGATCAGTATATAAATCTGACTCTTTCACCAAATGTTCTGGAATAGCCCATTTCAACCCTTTAACTTCGCTACCCAAGAGTGTACGTAATCTTTGTTGAAATTTTTTAAGCTGTGTTTCTTGTACAATTAAATTGGTTTCCGCTGCTTGTACATTTGAACGGGCTTGTACTGGATCGGCTTGTGAACTAATTCCAGCTTGAGCCCTTAAATTGGTTATTTCGGCAATTCGTGAAATTCCACTAATTTGCTGCTGTGCAATTTTAATAATTTCTTGATAACGTTGAATATTAACAATCGTATTGACCGTTTCATATGCCACATTATCGATACTGACGAGAACATTGGCTTGAGCCACTGAAAGTTTGGCTTCTTGTATATCAACACTGCTATTGATCTTGCCAAAATCATAGAGCATTTGTGTCGCACTGAGGCTTAACATTTGTCGACCACGCTCACCCGACGTTAAGTCTGCCGTAGACAATCCACCTGAAACTTGCGGATAATATTGTGCTTTTGCAACATCAATATTTGCGCCCTGAGCTGCCAAAGTAGCAATATTTTGTGAAATTTCAGGACTGCGTTGCAATGCGTGCACAATAGTTTCATTCAACCCAGAAGCATTAAAAGCAGTATAGGTATATTGAAGTGACCTACCCATTTGAGCAGGAGCAAAAATAGTCGGCAACTCCTGTATTTTAGTCGTATCCAATTGAAAATTGCTTAAAGAAGAAATACTCGCCTTAGCATAATTTTCCTGCGATTTAGGCGCTAAAATTTCGCTCATACTTGACTGAACAGACTGCAAAAATGTTTTTGAGTTTTCCGCATGTAAAGCGTTAACTTGAAAAGGAATGATCCATATTAAAAACCGTAGATTTCTAACGAATAAATTTTGGTATGAAATAATTTTACTTTGATTTTTGAGCATCATTTGACTGGCAATCACATTCAACGGATATTCTGATGTATTCGAAATGTATACACCTATTATTGTTAAGTAATTTTCTTCTTTAAAACTTTTAAAATGTTATAACACTATGATGATCATGTCATTTTTTAAATGAAAAATCATCTTATTTATTGCTTAGATTTTCTAATGAATACCAATAAAAATTAATCTAGCGAAGAGATAAGAGATCAAATTTAAAACCTACTACGCAAATGCTTTTAAATAAGAGATTTGGTTTACACTCTCTTTAAGGTTTCTAAAAAAAAGTGACTTACAAAAAGAAATGATGATTTTCAATGATCAAAATATCTATAAAATTTCAACACCTTAATGCACCATTACATTTTATCCATTGGGGAATAGATGTGATCTTCAATCCAAACATTAGTTAATCCTCGTTTCGATTGTAAACAGAAAATAGCGACAATCTTTCTTCAAAGCTACCGTTCATCCAACCAGTCCATCCAATAAGCGTTATTAACACTCACCACAGATAACTTTTAACAATTCAGCTTATATAGCCAGATTATAAATGAGCTGATTTTTATTTTCGATCCGCTAAACGAGAGTATGACTGCCAAAAAAAGACTCTGATTTGAAAGTCAGAGTCGAATAATATGGTAAGAGCAGAGCGCTGTGCTGACCAGTTAAATCGAAGTTGAATTAAACGGTGAAATCATCACCTAAATAAACTTGGCGTACTGTTTCATTTTCTAAAATTTCTTGTGGTGTGCCTTCAGCAATCACTGCACCTTCACTGACAATATAAGCACGTTCACAAATTGCTAAAGTTTCCCGGACATTATGATCGGTAATTAAAACGCCGATCCCACGATCTTTTAAAGTCCGAATAATATCTTTAATATCACCCACTGAAATAGGGTCAACTCCCGCAAAAGGTTCATCCAACAGCATAAATTTCGGATCAGCTGCCAAAGCACGTGCGATTTCTGCACGACGACGCTCACCGCCCGAAACGCTCATACCAAGTGAATCTTTAATATGAGTGATTTTAAAATCGGCCAACAGTTCACTTAGACGTTGCTGACGCTGTGCCTTAGTTAAATCTTTACGGGTTTCAAGAATGGCCATGATATTTTCAGAAATGGTTAATTTTCTAAAAATAGAGGCTTCTTGCGGTAAGTAACCAATACCTTTACGCGCACGTTCGTGCATGGCTAAATCGGATAAATCTAAATCATCTAAATGGATTTCACCTTTATCCATTCGAACTAAACCTACAACCATATAGAAGCTTGTCGTTTTACCTGCACCATTTGGACCAAGCAAACCTACAATTTGTCCACTTTGCATTTGAAATGAGACATCTTTCACGACCCATCTTTTGCTATAGTTTTTTGCAAGCTGTTTAATACACAGCGTTTGTGGTTTATTTGGCGCTTGCTCCATTAATCACGTGCTCCCGGAAAAGATTTTGATGCAGAAGGTGGTATCACAATTTGGACACGCCCTGATGATGAACCTGTAGAGTTTGGCGTACCTGTTGCCTCGACATCTCCTCTGTTCATGCTATATTTCAAGGTATTACCTCGAATACTTGCATTATTTTGTTCTAACAATGCACTTCCTGACAAAGTAATAATGCCTGTTTCTGCATTGTAAATAATCTTTTGTGCCTGTCCTTTCGCCAAACCTTTATTTACATCTGTTTGCTGCTGAAAACGTGCAGGACGCCCTGAAGCAGTAATGGTACTGATTTCTCTTTTGCTGTTTAAATTGGCCACAATAGAATCAGCCTGTAACTTCATTGTGCCTTGTTCAATGATGACATTACCCGTATACGTGGTGATCCCTGTTTTCTCATTGTAGGTTGCACGATCGGCTAAAAGTGAAATAGGTTGGTTTCGATCAGAAGGTATGGCAAAAACAGTTGACGATGACAATACAACCAAACCGACTAAAGCTGCTTGCTTAAGCAAGGATTTAGAATATGTAAGCTTAAGATTTTGGTTCATATTTTCCTCGAATATTAAAAAATTCGTATTGACCGTTGTTAAAATTGGCTTTCAAACCTTGGCTTACAAATTCAGCTTGCGGTGACTGCACAACGACTTGTTTGTTGGATTCTATTTCACGTGTTTTAGGGTAACCCGTTAATTCTGTGGTTTTAAACTGCATTTTACCTTGTTGCATGAGTTTAACAGCAGTTACATCACCAGATAAAACGACCCGTTGATTATCATCATAACTATTTGCAACTTTGGCATAAAAAGTCGCATCTACAGCACTATCTTTATATATAGAAGCATCCAGATTCGTCAGTTTCGCTGTTTGTTTTTGCATGTCTTGTTCAAGCCGATCAACTTGAGCACGCATATATAAATTGCCTTGATCATCCGTTTGAGTCAAATGAATTTTCTCAGCGGAATAGGTCATACTTTTGGCTGAATCAACCTCAAGCTTATTCCCCTTACCACTATAATAGTAGTAACCACCACTTATAGCTGCAATGGCTATAGCAGTTACGTATAAAAATTTTATATCCATAAGTGGTGTACTGAACTCAAATGAAATAGATGATTAAATAATTAATATGGGGTAGAAGTATATTTTTCAAGCAGGCTGTTATAAACACCTTTTGCGCTTAAAATCATATCGCAGATTTCACGTACTGCACCACGCCCACCCATAGCCTGAGTCACCAAGTCTGCACGACGTCTAACTTCTACATGTCCATTGGGTACAGTGACTTTAAGTCCAGCAATCGCAAATGCAGAAAGGTCAGGCCAATCATCTCCCATATATAAACAATCTTCTGGTGCAATATTGAGTTGTGCACATGCCTCACGTAATGCAATACCTTTATCTTCACGGCCTTGGAAAATCAAATCCACACCAAGATCAGACATACGTTTTTCAACGATATGACTCTTACGGCCTGTAATGATAATGACTTTGACACCTGCTTGCTGTACAAGTTTCATACCCAAACCATCACGAATATCAAAAGACTTAATTTCGTCACCTGAATTGGTCAGCGTCACAAAACCATCACTTAAAATACCGTCTACATCGAGAACCAACGCTTCAACATGACGCGCTTGTTGTAATAAAGTGTAAGATGCCATCTATTAATTTACCCCAGCTTGAATTAAATCGTGCATGCTAATCACGCCAATCACTTGATTTAAATCGTTTACAACCACAAATTGATTAATTTTTTTATCATTCATTCGCTCTAATGCTTCAACGGCACGTGCTTCTTGTGAAATAGTGAGGGGGTTTTGGGTCATCACTTCAGACACCACTAAATCCACATCAAAACCTTGCTGCTTATCAATGAGGCGACGCAAATCGCCATCCGTAAAAATCCCAAGTAACACGTCATTTTTATCTACAATTGTGGTTAAACCTAGACGTTTATTTGAAATTTCGTATAGAACCTGATTCATTGGTGTATCTGGAGACACTTTTGGCAAATCTGTATCGGTATGCATAAGGTGCTTAACATGCAACAACAGGCGTTTGCCTAATGCACCTGCTGGATGTGACATCGCAAAATCATCTGCCGTAAAACCGCGCGCATCTAATAAAGCCACTGCCAAAGCATCACCCAAGGCCAAGGTCGCCGTCGTACTTGAAGTCGGAGCCAAACCCAGTGGACAAGCTTCTTGAATATTGCCCAAAGTTAAAGCAACATCTGCATTTTGTGGCATTGGGCCTTTTGTATCACCGCTAATTGTGATAAGTGGTACTTCTAAATGCTTAATCAAAGGCATCAACATCATAATTTCATCACTCTTTCCAGAGTTTGAAATAGCAATCAGTACATCACCATGTACCAACATACCTAAATCACCATGCCCCGCTTCACCAGGATGCATAAAAAATGAAGGTGTGCCTGTAGAGGCAAAAGTTGCTGCCATTTTTCGACCAATATGGCCTGACTTGCCCATTCCCGTAATGACTAAACGTCCGCGACAATGCAAAATAATTTCACATGCCCGACTAAAACGCTCATCAATTTGAGTTGCCAATATCTCTAAGGCTTGCTCTTCTATACGTAAAGTTTCTAATGCAACTTTTTGGAAGTCTATGGGATTCGGCCTATTTTTTAGATTCAAAGTCAGTCTACCTTTACGCTATAAAGCTTTGATGTTAATCAAGCAAAAATAATTTTCATAATTTTATCATATCTATACAAATACCACGTTTCTAAATGTGTAAGTTTTCACATCCTTATAAAAAAAAGCTATAAAACTTTATGAAGAATAAGGCTTGAGTTAAGATGAGACATCTTTTATTTAGTCTTTTGAAACTCTATGCAACCATTTGTTCTATATAACTCAGAGCAACGTAAAAAAGTTGAATTTGTTCCGCGTGTTGAAGGACATATCGATATGTATGTATGCGGTATGACTGTTTATGATTATTGTCATATTGGACATGCTCGGGTCATGGTTGCATTTGACTATATTATTCGTTTTTTACGCAGCCAAGGTTGGTCGGTCAAATACGTCCGTAATATTACCGATATTGATGATAAAATTATTAAACGTGCTCAGGAAAATGGCGAAAGTATTCATCAACTGACTGACCGCTTTATTCAGGCTATGAATGAAGATGCAACCAATTTAGGTTGTGTTTCACCCGATACAGCGCCACGTGCCACTGACTATATTGATCAAATGCAAACGATGATTGGTAATTTGGTGGATAAAGGTACAGCTTATCCCTCTAGTAATGGGGATGTGTATTTTCAAGTGGAAAATTTTGCCAAATATGGCCGCTTGTCTGGGCGTAAACTTGACGATATGCAAGCGGGTGCGTCTGAACGCGTCGATGTTGAAGTTGAAAAAAAGCATCCTTTTGACTTTGTTCTGTGGAAACATGCCAAAGAAAATGAACCCTCTTGGGCTTCGCCTTGGGGGAATGGACGCCCGGGCTGGCATATTGAATGTTCAGCGATGTCTACCTGCTGCCTAGGCAACCATTTTGATATTCACGGTGGCGGTTCAGACTTAATGTTCCCACATCATGAAAATGAAATTGCACAATCTGAAGCCTCGACTGGCGAGCAATATGTCAATTACTGGATGCATGTGGGCTTTATCAATGTTGATGGCGAAAAAATGTCGAAGTCTTTAGGCAATTTCTTCACGATTCGCGATGTCATGGACAAGTTTCATCCTGAAGTAATTCGCTACTTTATTGTGTCATCACATTATCGTAGTCCTGTGAACTTTTCTGATACAGCATTAAAAGAAGCGAAAAATACCTTGTCGCGTTTTTATCATTCTTTTAAAGCCTATCAAGCAGTATATGGTGAAAAAACCACGGATCATTTAGATGAAACTTTAGTGGAACGCTTTAATACAGCCATGCGTGATGACTTTAATACATCTGAAGCAATTGCTGTGTTGTTTGAAATGAATAAAGAACTCAATCGTGCGGTGAAGGATGAAAATGCTGACCAAGCTACTCTCTATTATTCAACTTTGCGCCATTTAACTCATATTCTTGGTCTGGTTCAATATAATGTAGACGATTTTTTAAAGTCTGATATTGGTCAAGATGCTTTAGAACTCAGTCCAGAACAAATAGTAGATTTTATTCAACAGCGTGTCGATGCCAAAAAAGCCAAAGAATTTGCTAAAGCCGATGAAATTCGTCAGTCTTTACTTGATCAAGGTATTGTTTTAGAAGACACACGCCAAGGAACCATTTGGCGTCGTGCTGATTAATTCACCATTTAGAATTATAGAGAGTTGACAGTTTCTAAAAGCGCTCTATAATACACACCATTGCGGAAATAGCTCAGTTGGTAGAGCATAACCTTGCCAAGGTTGGGGTCGAGAGTTCGAGTCTCTTTTTCCGCTCCAAATTCAAATAGGCCCTCATCGAAAGATGAGGGCCTATTTTTTATTGCTTTAAATATTTGATCAGTTCATTTTGAAAAGAGATCATCTAATTTTTTAAATGATAAACGTTAAATATAAAGCTCGACATAATGAAATTAAGCGTAGTACTTCAGATTCGAGCTTATTCTTTTTGCTTCAGAACGTGGGAATTTTTGCTCTTGCAAAAGTTTTAATATCGCTTGTTTACCCCGTTCTTTATAAACTTGACAGTAAGATGCTGAAACACTCAATTCATCCAATGCTCGCCACTCATACACACTTGCATCAACAAATAACTTATCATTAGACATGTCGATTTGAGTTGCTTGTTGGGCATAATAACTAGCCAAATCATATTGATTTAAAGAACGGTAAAAGCGGGCTAACTCATATAAAGGTTCGGCACGATTCTGTCTGGCGATCCACGCTTTTAAATATTCGAGATAAATTTGTTCATGTGGAAGTTTTAAGCGTTCTGCCATTTGAGCAGCACGAAATTGAGCCATCCAACGCTCTTCTTCCCAACCTCCTGCACTGGCCCGTTTTAAAAAATACGTTCTACTTTTATCTAATAATCCGGCATCTCTATAACTTTGTGCTAAATAAAAAATATACCGCAAATTGTCTGGCTCATCTTGAATACCTTGTTCCAGTGTTGCGATATCTTTCAAATATGTATCTGCACTTTTTGCTCTGGCACCATCATGCTGAATAAATATATTTAAACCTTCAAGCGTTTGCCATTGATGAGGATGAGGAGAATGTAAATACTCATGTAAAACCCCTTTCCATGACCAAGCTAAACGTGTCGAGATCAAAGCATTTCGGCAATAACGTAAATTGTCATAGATACAATTAAAATAATATGCTGTACCCGTTAAATCTGGCCAACTGAAATCAGATTCAGCCAATAAACTTTCATCTGCATCAATAAAAAGTAAATAATCTGCTTTAGGTAAAGTATCAGTTAAAGCCAATTCCAAAGCTTCAGTCCGGTTAAAACCAAAATTTTTCCATGGCCGTTCCAATAATTGTCCCGGTAAATCTTGCAAATAATTTTGAATTATCTGTTGTGTGCCGTCGGTTGAACCCGTATCCACAATCACCCAAGAATCAATCAACGGCTTTACAGAAGCCAAACATCTTAAAATGACATGCGCTTCATTTTTTACAATCATATTTAGGCGAATATGATGCTTCATAACATAGACATCCTCAATCACAACTTAATGATCAAAAAGGTACTTTGCATCCAAAGCCGCAAAGTACCTTTTCCAGTTTATTAGATATTCATCCTTAGAATATAATTTGATTGTTATCTAATAAAGCCTGCAATTGACTTTCTGGCGTACCACCTAGAGATATTGCATCGACACCTGTCAAAATCAACAGGTCTGATTTGGTGGCAAATTCCGTACCCGCACCATCTCGGTCAATCGTGATAACCGCATCTCCATCCGCATTTGTTTTGACAGAAATATAACTTCCTATATTGGTCGCAGTTTGCAGACCATCAAGTAAGGCTGATACATCAATCTTGTCTGCTCCTGAACCCACTGTAAAATCAGTCCAAGTATCCGTTCCATTACCGCCTGTAGCATCTAGATTATCTAGCAGTTCATAGAGCGCGGTGTCATTACCCAGTCCACCTGTGAGTGTGTCATTGCCTGATCCTCCAATCAACAAGTCATGACCTGCGCCACCATTGAGAATGTCATCTCCATCACCACCACGTAACAAGTCATTGCCTGAACCACCCGTAAGTGTGTCATTGCCTGTATAACCATATAAACGCACCCCATCGGTTGCGGTAGATTGGTCTAAAGCATCTACACCTGTCGTACCCTCAAAAATAAACTCACTACCATTGCTGAAGTTATCCAGTAGGTTGATATCAATTAGGCTACCGCCACTCTCCGTTGAGGATGCACCTTGACTATCAATGGCTGTCATTGAAACTGAGTTCAGTACATTTGTAGTTAACAAATTACCTGTAAGCAATGTACCATCTTCCGCATGCATTTCGACTGCTGCTAAAAGCTCATTAATAGCTAAATTGCTAATTGTTCCACCATCTAGTGCCGTAATGATGAGTGTATTGCTATAGCCAAGTAGATTGAGTAAACCACCATCTGTCACTGAGGTCACTTTCAAACCTAACTCAGCAGCCAACTCTGCACTTACGGTAAAGTAAGCACGTGTTAAGCCAACATTAACTACAGGTTGATAAACCAATTCAACGCGTTGCAAGTTGTTGTTTACATCAACAACCGAATAAGCTTGGCGACTTAGATCAAGCAAGCCCAGCGCATCTACACCAATTAAACCTAAGAGCGTAGATACTTCTAGGCTAATTTCTGGAGCCACGTTATTTGGATCAAAGTCTGGTTGATATTTATTGGCATCCTCTAAACTACCAACTGTTAAATCCACGTTATGCGTATCGGTATCTCCATCGCCATCTTTGACTTCAATGTCGATATTTAGATGATCATCAGTTTTAATTGCATCATAGGTGCCTTGGTCAAGAGTCTGCTCACCAATCACCAATTTTCCAGATTTAAGCAAGTAGGAAATCAGTTCATCTTGAGTCGCGAACTGTCCAACAAAGCCGGTTACACCTTCCAGAACAATAACTTGATCTACTCCACCATTCCCTGCTGTGCTGATGTGAATTTCTGTATTGCCTGCTACTTCAACGAACGATACATAGTCCCCAATGTTGACTGAACTTGTACCTACTCGGTCTGCATTTGGCAATAACCCAGATAAATCAATAATGTCTCCACCTTGGGCAACTGAACGAATATCAAAGTCTGTGACTGTATCTCGTGCAGGAGTAACTGTCGTACCTTGGTCGCCAGACTCCCACTTAAAGACATCACGACCTAGGCCGCCTGTAAGGATGTCATTGCCTTTGCCACCAATGATAATGTCATTGCCCGCACCACCATCAATCGTGTCATTCCCTGTCCCACCACGAATAATATCTGCAAAGTTACTACCTATAATGTCGTCATCACCGCCTAAACCAAATATTTGTACGGACTGTGCTGCATTTGTTTGGTCAAGATTAAAACCGTTATCTTTAATGACAGTTGTATTTGACTGAATTCCACCAGAAATCAAACCTAATTGAATCGTTAAATCTTGAGATTCTGGCGCACTTAGTGCTCCATCCTGATCAGTTGCTTGTAGATTTAAAGTTGTGAGTAGATTCAAATTCGAACCAAGTAGATCTAACAAACCACCACCACTATCTGTTGCTTCAACTGTCCCTAATAGCTGATTGACTGCTAATGAATCAACAATACCATTAGATGTTAGTGATTCGATGACTAAGTTAGCTTTAAAATTATTGTTATAGTCACCCGCGACAGCTGTGACTTTTAAACCAAGCTCTGTTGCAAGTTGAGCATCATAATCTAGGACTAATTTGCCATTTAATACTTCATTTAATAAATCAGTCAATGGTTTAACGATTGGTGCTAATAATCCAGTAATCAAACCATTTGGATTTGTAATTAACTCCCTGACTAAACCTGTAACACCTAAGCCTTCCAAAACGTTAGCAAGTAAAGGTCCCACAATAGGAACAGCCCTTAAGCTAGCAACCACAGTGTTTAATTGTGCTGAGACTAATCCATCTAATGCTGAAGCCAAATTTGATGTTTCATAACCAGCCTCGACCTTCACTAAATTATTATTAGCATCCGAAACTGAGAAAGTTTGTGTTTGTGAAAGATCAATTACGCCCAGTGCATCAGCATTGATAATACCACCACCAAGTAAACCACCAGCCCCTACAATATTCGCCTCTGGTGCATCATTAACTGCAAGACCTTGCCCAGTCACCTCGGCCGTGTAGTTCCCTGTGTCTAAATTCACCGTAATGGTTTCACCACGAGCGGTTGTAACAACTAAGGAAGTACCAGAACTATCTGTCACAGTATGTGAAGCGACAATACCTGAGTTACCAAAGCTATTAGGTGTTATCACAGTCGTGCCATCATAAGTGAAGTTGACACCTTCAATCGTGACCTTACTGACATGTGCTCCTTCTACATCACCACCAAAGGTTTCAACAGCTGAACCACGATAAGTCTGCGGTATGCTGATATTTAGCGTTTCTGAACCTTGTGTTATTGGTTGCGTTAAATTTGCAGTGTTATCTGGAGCAGCATTAGGAACACCATCAATAATGTCCAGTTTCAGTACATCATGGGCAAGACCGCCATCTAGAACAGGTATCGTAATCGTGATTTTGTCTGCACCCGTTAAACTATGGTCAAGAGTTTGGTTCTGAACGATGGTGTAATCACCATTATTATTGATACTAATACTGAGAACAATATCAGCACCTGCTTTTGCAACAAATGGATCTGCTGAAGTTCCTGTTCCACTCCACACCAGAGCGACACCACCAGCAGTCAATGGAGTTAATATAGCATCTCCATTTCCATCAACTGCCGTTACTGGAGCTGTGGTACTGTCCATGCCTAGGCTTGTACCTGTTTTAACAGTACTACCTGTAACTGGTGGGTTTAGACCAACTCCTGCAAGTACAGAATCATTCAGTACTGCTGGAATGTCTAAAGTATAGGCTGCATCATCGACTGCCGGCACTGATGTATTACCTGCTGCATCTGTAAATACGGCCTCTACATTTACGCTACCCTCACCATCTGCAAACTTGGTCCCTGGGATATCTGCCGTCCATGTACCTGTCGTTGTATCTACAATAGCTAAATAATCTGTCCCATTTACTGTGACTGTGATATTCGTTGTTATAGCATCCGCAGGAATGGTCACTGTACCTGTTACAGTAATGTCTGTACTTGCTTCACTTGCATCAACAACATCATTGCCCGCAATTGGAGTATCAATCGACACTAAACCACCTGTAGGTGCAACAGTATCAATTTCAAAACTTAATGATGGAGATTGAGCAGTAACATTATTACTATCAGAGACTGTGTAGGTAATCACATAATTACCATCTATCCAATTTGTTGCAGGTGTATAACTCCATTTACCATCAGCTTGGACTATGATTGGTGTTCCAGTTCCAGCCAGAGGTGTACCGTTGAGATAAAGGGTAATGATTTCTCCTTGTGTCCGTCCGCTACCTGTAACTTCTGGACGATTGTCATTGGTTACTGAATTATTAGCAATATTCCCAGTATTTAATGGAACATCATCAACCGCTATAGGAGCAAGAATTGGAGCTGCTGGCGGTAAAGCATCAACGATGATGGAATCAGATATACGGTCTACATTGCCCCACTCATCCGTTGCACTAATCTCAAGTGGGTTTTGACCTTCTCGTACAGCTACATTGACATTTAAACTACCAGAAGTCACTTCAGATGCATTCAGAATATATTTATCACCATTTACAACAACAATATCTCCAGCTTTAGCATCAACACCTAATGTAATTTTAATAGGCGTATAGTTTTTTCCATTTATTTCTATGGCATTGAGCGTGCCGTCAGCATTAATATCACTAGTAAAGACAATAGATTCCACTATATTACGTGGTGCTCCGTCGATTTCAATATCCTTGGAAATACTGTCTAATACATCAGCACCTGTTTTTACTTGAATGTCTAATGTCTCCTTTTGTCCTTGAGTCACAGGAACATCAAGGAAATCTACATAGCCATTACTTATATCCGCAGTAACTACTGTATGGTCTATACCATCCAAAGTAATAACATCACCTACACGAACATCTGCACCAATTTGTACACGTACATCTATTGTGCCCCCAGCTGCAATAAGCTCGCTATTATCAATAATGTCATTGCCGTTAGTATCACTCACGACATTTACATCACCGATATAATTACCGTCTAACACTTCAAAGAATTTGAAGTCAACGTCTGTTTGTCCTTCAGAATTAAAACCATCTACCCGAATGAAATTCAATCCATCAACAACAGCTACAGAAACAATCAGCGTATTATTTAATATGTTATCTGAATCTAAAATATAACTAGTACCATTAACAACAATTGTGTCACCTATTTTTGCATCTGCACCTAATGCAATAGTGACTTCGTTCGGTAAATCTCGAAGCTCTCCCTGACTCAATTTACCATTAGAGTCAGCATCAGAATTTAAAGTAATCGATGTAATTAAATTTGCTGAACCACTAACACCTGTTGCACCCGTAGATCCTGTGGCTCCAGTGTCACCTGTGGCACCTGTGCCGCCAGTATCACCCGTTGCTCCAGTTACGCCTGTAGATCCGGTTGCACCTGTCGCACCATCATTACCATCTGTACCCGTTGCACCGGTACTGCCAGTTGCTCCAGTTACGCCTGTAGATCCGGTTGCACCTGTCGCACCATCATTACCATCTGTACCCGTTGCACC